>NZ_CP041637.1:3155000-3755000 GCF_007197735.1 Formosa sediminum | reverse complement strand
TTACTCATCATCATTTCAAATAGAGCCATTACCAAGTAGATCATATCAAAACTTAATGTCTTCTCCAGAATTTGTTGATTATCAGATAGATGTTTTTAATGCAACAGTGTCCGATACACGAAAGACTTCAACCTTAGCTTTAGACGAAGTTAATACATTATTATATGCACATGAAGATGGTTTAATTTCAACAGAATATTTAAATTCAGAATTAGATAAACTAAGAAACTTAGATGGTTATGATCAAGTTGTAGATGAGTTGTTAACTCCAAAAATTACACAACAACATAACCTTGCATTAAGAGGTGGTACTGAAAAGCATCAATATGCATTATCTCTTAATTATTCGAGTAGAGGTTCTTTTGAAAAAGATAGACCTGTTGAGCAATTAGGGCTAAACGTAAAAAACTATTTTAAATTTAATGACTGGTTTAAATTTGATATTTCTCTTTTAGGTAGCTATGGTTTTTCAGATTATTATTCAGGGGTTTCAGGTATTGCTTTATTAGGAGCTTCACGACTTCCTTATGAAGTGCTTAGAGATGAAAATGGAAATCCAGCAGAATGGAATTACATTAAAAGTGATAGCGAGATTGAGAGGCTTATTTCGTTAGGATTATTAGATCAATCGTATTATCCGCTTAATCAATTGAAGGAAGTAAAAACATCAAGTAAAAGTCCTTCTGCTGTTATAAATGTTGGAACAGAAATTAAACTTTCAGAATCTTTAGGCTTGGAATTAAGAGGTCAGTTAGGGTACGGTAAAACCCATAGTGAGATTTATGCATCAGAAGATAGTTATAATGTTCGTAATATGATAAACGATGCTACTCAAATAATTAATGGTGAGGTTATTAATAATATTCCTTACGGTGGTCAGATTACAGAAACCTTTTACGATAGAAATTCATATACTTTACGAGCACAACTTAATTACTCTAAAACATTTAAAGAAAAACATGATGTAAATGTAATTTTAGGGGGAGAGAGAAGCAAAGCAGTTACAGAATCATATGGATTTAAACGTTATGGTTATGATCCAGAAAGTTTAAGTTTTACAGATGTAGATGAGGCTACCTTAGTGGCAGGGATTCAGACAACACAATCTGTTCTAGGGACTTTTACTTTAGGAGGACAAACTATTTACCAAAATACAGATAGTAGATATATATCTGGTTATGCAAATGTTTCTTACATGTATGATGATAAATTAGGATTTAATGTAAGTGCAAGAATGGATGAATCTAATTTATTTGGTAAAAACCCTAAATATACATATAGACCACTTTGGTCTTTTGGATCTAACTATATTGTAGATACAGAATCTTTATCTTTACCATGGCTTAATAGATTAAAAGTTAGAGCTACATATGGAATAAGTGGTAATGTTTTTGATAATAGTGGGCCATTTGCCATAGCATCAATTTCTACTATTCTTAATGAGGCTGGAGAAACACAAGCAAATATAACTTCTCCCCCAAATGAAGATTTAAGATGGGAACAAACATACATAACCAATATAGGTATAGATTACGAGTTATTTTCTAAAAAATTATCAGGTAGTATAGAATTTTATAATAAGAGAACCGTAGACGCTGTAGCTTATGTAGACTCAGACCCTATTTTAGGTTGGACAAGCCTTCCTAAAAATTATGCTTCATTAAACAACAGAGGTATTGAATTGCAAATTAGTCCAAAATTTATAACTACCGATGATTTTAGATGGAGTGGTAATTTAATACTTAGTTATAATAGAAATAAAGTTACAGAGTTCGTAGAAGAAAGAACTACATATGTATATGATTATGTTTCTGAAAATCAACTAAGAGAAGGGCAAGAATTAAATACACTTTATGCTATACGTTATGCTGGCCTAAATGACAAAGGAGCTCCAACAGCTTATAAGGCAGATGGTACTCTTGTTAATAGTTACCTAGATTTAAGTCCGGAAGATTTAGTAGATAAAGGAACTTACGACCCACCATATCACGCATCTTTATCTAATAATATTACTTATAAACAATTTAATCTTTCATTTTTATTTATCTATTATGGAGGACACGTTCAGAGAGATGTAGCCGCAGGGTACTATCCAACATTTAGATATCCATATGAATTAACTCGTAATATAGATAAAGTACATTTAAATTATTGGAAACAGCCAGGTGATGAGGCCGATATAAACAAATCTCCAGGAATAAATTGGGATAATGCTTCAAACCCTAATCAAGTTCTAAGTTCTCAAAGAAATATTTGGACATATGCAGATGTAAATGTTCAAAAAGCAGATTATGTTAAGTTAAGAAATATAACATTAGCTTATACTGTACCTAAAATAATCTTAGATAAAGTTAATTTATCTAGTTTAAGACTAACTTTAGATGTAAGAAACCCATTTAGATGGGCGAATAATAGAAATAATCTAGATCCTGAAGTTTGGACAGAAGATGGTAGTAGAGGTACAGCAATTATGCCAACATATACTTTTGCAATTAATTTAAACTTTTAAAAAATATGAAATATAATTATAAAATAGTATTAGGATTACTAATTATTTTAAATTTTTCTTGTGATGATTTCTTAGAAATAACACCACTAGGACAAACCATACCTTCTACATACAATGATTATGTGTATTTGTTGAATAGTGATGCTCTTATATATCAGTCTGAAATTGGTTATGTTAATCTTTTTACAGATGATTTAGAAAAGTCTTTAGACGATGATATGCCTGATGAAGTTGGTTTTTCATCACTTCCAGAGTTTGGCATAAATTATTATTATTTTAATCCTGGACCTACTTATCCTTTAGATACTAATGATGCTTTTTTCTCATCAGCTTACTCACAAATTTATACGTATGATTTTGTGGCAAATGGTATTATGGAGGTAACAGACGCAACTGAAGAAGAAAAATTAGCTGTTAAAGCAGAAGCCTTATTTTGTAGAGCATACAATTTTTTTAAATTAGTAAATCTTTATGCAAAAGCTTACGATCCTGATACAGCTAGTACAGATTACGGAGTACCTTTAATTTTAGATGATAATATTTATGCAGAATATGGTAGGAATACAGTTGAAGAAGTTTATAGTCAGATAATTAGTGATTTGTTGGAAGCGATTCCTAATCTTAATTTAAATGCTTCTAGTAACTATCACCCAACACTATCAGCCGGCTATTTTCTATTAGCTAAAGTATATTTATTTAGAGGCGAATTTGAGCAAGCTCTTACATATGCAAATTTAGCCATAGAGAATAAAGGGTCTTTTGAGTTACAAGATTTAAAAAATTATATAGCTTTTGAAGGAGGCTGGGGCGGAAGAATCTTTAATAACACAACATATGAAGCAATGGAAGAAATGTATGACGTTTCAGAAAATATGTATATTAAAAATTCGCTAACTAATTTTAATGGTACTGCTTTAGCCACAGAAGAGTTAGTAGCTGTATATGAAAAAGATTTACCAGAAGGCTCAATAGATAAGCGTAGAGATTTGTATTTTGAAACTGATCAAGCAGAGTTTAATCTTGGTAGCCCAATTTTTTTCCCTGGTAGAACAATTTATGGTGCTTTTGTAACTAGAAATGCCGGAATTTTGTTGCCCGATTTATATCTTATTTTAGCAGAATTAGAAGCAAGGATAGGTAGTAAAGATCAAGCCATGGAGTATATAAACTATCTTAGAGATTATAGAATTACCAACAATGTCCCTTTAACAGCAGCCTCTAACGAAGACGCTTTAAACATTGTTTTAGAAGAAAGAAGAAGAGAACTTAGTTTCCTTTCTGATTTTAGATTTCAAGATCTTAAAAGATTGAATAAAGAATCTGCTTTTGCTAAAACAATAACGCATACTGTAGAAGGTGTAGATTATACATTACCACCAAACGATCCAAGATGGATTTTACCACTTTCTAATGATGTTATACAATTTAATCCAGATATGCCACAATACGATAGATAACCAGCTTATGAAAAATATAATTATAATTTTAATAACAACATTATTCCTATCTACTTCAGAAAACCCTCATTATGTAATTAATGGGGTTTTTAAAGGGGGAGAAGGACAAGAAATCGTTTTAGAAGAACTTTCCAATATGCGCGTTGTAAAGCGCTTAGGTTCTACACAAGTAGATTCTAATGGTAAATTTACCTTTACAGGGGATGCTTTTGGAGAAATAAAAGAAGTCAGATTATCTATTGTAGGAACTCGATTTAAAGAAAATTTTATACTAGAAGATACGGTTATTAATGTAAATATTATAACAAAAGTAGTTACAGAGAAATACACCAAATATCTTTTTGAATTAGAACGCGGAAAAGAAGACGCAGTTTATGCTAAGTTAAAGTCTAATTATAAGGAAAGACGAACCGTTTGGGGAGGTAAAAGTAATCGAGTAGTTAAAGCCAATGAAGCGGGAGAACTTAGTGATGAAGACTTAGAAAAAACGCGAGCAAAATTAGATGCAGATTTTATTGATGAAACGCTTAATATTTTAAGCAATTATCCAGATAGTTATGGGACTTATTTTTATATAAAAAATTATATGTTAAGATATGATCCTTTACCTGTAGTAGAGCAAGCCTTTGCAAACTTATCAGATCGTATAAAAAACTCAAAAGAAGCTACCGTTTTTAAAGATGAGGTAAAAGAGTTAAAAAGGTCTTTTGTAGGAGGCACGCCAGAGAACTTTACCATCCCGTCATTAGATGGAGGCGAAACGAGTTTGTATCAATACCGAGGTAAAGTTTTACTTATAGATTTTTGGGCAACCTGGTGTGGTCCATGTCTAAAGGCAATGCCTCATGTAGGAGAGATTTACGAAGAATTTCATCCACAAGGATTGGAGGTTTTAGGAATATCTTACGATAGAGACGAGAGTAAATGGCGTAATTTTTTAAAGCAAAACGAATATGTTGTTTGGGATCAGGCCTCTTCATTACTAGAATGGAATTGCCCATCAGCAAAAACATTTGCCATAACCATGATACCAGAAACGATCTTAATAGACAAAGAAGGAGTCATAGTAGCACGAGGCCTTCAAGGAGAAGAGCTAGAATCAAAAATAAAAGAATTACTAGCCAAGTAATACTTTTTAAAAATATTAAAACAATTACATTATAGTTTTAATACTATTTATCTACTTAAAACCTCATTATGTACATAATGAGGTTTTAAAAGAAGGAAGAATAAATCTTTCTCATCATAACGTGTTTGTATAAAAAGTTAACTTCAAAATCAGTTTGTTACAAAAAGGATTTTGTTTGAGATGAGTTCACATACAAGAACCAATAAACACTTAAAATTACTAGATGTATTGGTAAATACCATTATCCTCTATTTTACACTATTTTATTAAATGAAAACACTAATATTTAGTTTCGGATTGATTTTAAGCCTCATGGTTTTCAATAAAGAAACAGCAGTAGACTATGCTCTATTTTCAGGAAAGATTGAAAATTTAGAAGCAGAAGAACTCACCTTAATTAAGTTAAACAAAACTTTTAAAAAGAAAATTTCTGTAGCTTCAAACGGTGTTTTTTCAGACACTATAAGAGCGGGATCAGGACTTTATTTGCTAACAGCAGGAAAAAACAGTGTTAGTATTTATTTAAATAACGGAAATGATATTACACTTACAGCCAATTCAAAAGATTTTAATCATTCACTTAAAATTTCAGGAGAAGGTTCGGGAACGACCAATTATCTATTATTAAAAAGTAAAACAGACTCTCAGAAATTAGAGGAGTCCTTATTTTATGCATTAGATGAAGTAGAGTTTAAAAATAACATCAAAAAAAGCACCTTATTACTCTCTAAAGCCTTAGACACTCTAGAGGGCGTAGATCCAGCTTTTAAAGCTTTAGAAAAGCGTAAGCTTAATTACAATTATTTATTAGAGTTATCAAAATACGCAACAGGAAAACACGTGTATTGGTCAAAACAAGCCTATTATAAACCCACAGCAGAATTTTTATCAGATTTAGATACTTTAGATGTCAATAATGAGGCCGATTTTGTATCAATTAATACTTATAAACAATTAGTGATAGCGCATTATAATGATGAAATTAAAGCGTTATCTAAAAAGGAATCAATACCTTATATGCTAGCAAAGCTTAAGGTTCATGCGACTATTGCGAATGAAACCATTAAGAATGAGTTGTTATTTACAGGAGCAGAATATGGATTGATGAAAGCGACAGATGTTGAAGCGTATTATAAAACCTTTATAAATGCATCCACAGATGCAGCGAACAATGCTAAAATTACCGCAACTTATAATAAGTTAATAAGTGTTAACAAAGGTAAACCCTCACCAACCTTCACAAATTACGAAAAGTATTCAGGAGGCACTTTGTCATTAGCGGAACTTAAAGGACAATATGTTTATATAGATGTTTGGGCTACTTGGTGCGTACCCTGTCTAAAAGAAATACCAGATTTAAAGCGAGTTGAAAAAGCATATCATGGAAAGAATATTGTTTTTTTAAGTATCTCCATAGATGAATCAAAAGATTATGACAAGTGGAAAAACATGGTTAAAACAAAAGAGCTAGGCGGGATTCAAGTACTTGCAGATAAGGGCGGGAAGTCTAAATTTTTAGATGACTATTTTATTTCTTCTATTCCGCGTTTTATATTATTAGATCCAGAAGGGAATATCGTAGATAAAAAAGCCCCGAGACCATCAGATCCTGAGTTATTAGAATTATTTAATACACTAGAGATTTAAAATAGTATAAGAATACTATTCTGAGTTTATTTTTCAGAAATAGTATTTGTAATAGAGCAACAAAGAGTTGTTAAAGATTTTAAAACCCTATAGTTTACATATTAGCATGAAACAAAACACAAATAATTTAGTTTTAATTAAAGCATATATTCTTCTCATTTTTCTTTTTTTCAATCAGTTAAATGTTAATGCCCAACAAGAGAACGAAACCTATTTTAAAGTATCACCTTTAGAAGATTCAGATTTAAAACTTAAAGATTTAGAGCATCAAATTCAAAAAACATATAAAAAAGTATTGGCCAGTACTGTTACCATAAATACACATGCGACAGGAGTTTTGGTCTCTTCTGACGGTTATATTTTAACAGCAGCTCATGTTGTTTTAGGTGTTAGAGAAGAACAGAGTAGTATAACAATGAGTGACGGCACTACCTATAAGGCTATTCATTTAGGTTTAGATGAGAAAGGGGATTATGCACTTATGAAAATAGTAGATAAAGGGACATGGGAATATCTAGAGTTAGGGTCTTCTTCAGATTTAGGACAAGATGAAGCTTGTTTAATGTTTGGTCATTCTAGCGGATATCAAGCAGATCGACCAGCTTTAATGCGTATAGGATTTTATAAAGGGACCAAGGCATTAGGGTACTTAAAAACAAGTTGTATTATGATGCCAGGTGATTCAGGCGGACCTTTAGTAGATTTAAATGGAAAAGTAATAGGTGTTTGTAGTCATATAGATCGTTCAATGGACGATAATTTTTACGCGCCAATAGACCCCGTAAAAGCAAATTGGACAAAGTTAATTAACGGAGAAAGGTTTAATAAAAGAGGACCAAGAGAGCCTCAATTTCCTAAAGATAATGAAACGATTTCACCGTCAAAGACCACGGCAGATTTTTCTTTAGAAGGCGGAAAAGGCGCTATAATTAAAGCCATTGGAAAAACGGTAAAAGACCTACACAAATCGGTAGTCAAAATAAAAAGCCTTAATGAAGATAAAACAGAGGTAAACACTTACGGTACTATTGTAAGTTCCAAGGGCTATGTAGTAGCGAAAGCTTCAGAGTTAAGTAAATCAGGGTTAAGCTGCGAGCAGTATAATGGCGTAATTAGTCCGGCAAGACTAATTGGGATTGATAAATCTAACGATTTGGCTGTGCTGCAAATCCAATCAAAAGATATAATTGCAATTAATATTCCTAAAAAGACAGATACAAGAGTCGGAACATTAATAGGGTCAGCAAGTTTTAAGGAAGACATTAAGTATTCAGGAGTTATTAGTGCTCCCGCAAGACAGATATTACCAGCGGCAGCTTCTCAAGGTTTTTTAGGAGCATCAGTAACATTTTCAAATAAAATTTTTGTGCTTTATGAAAATGGAGCAGCAAAGTTAGCTGGGTTAAAAAGAGGAGACATCATAGTTAAATTTGATGACACAAAGATAGAAAGTAGTGAAGACCGTATTTCATTTTTAAAAACCACTCAAGTAAATCAAAAGGTAAAGGTAACAGTTTTAAGAGAGGGAGCGGAAAAGGAAGTAGAAGTTACTTTGTTAAAGGAGAACGAAAAGAGAATACGAAATAGACATATTGGTTATGATCTTGATACAAGCGAACGAAAGTATGATTTTACTCAAGCCTTTACTCACGATATGCCTATAGAGGTTAATGAAACAGGAACCCCGGTTGTAGATATAAAAGGAAATGTAATCGGAATAAATATAGCTAAAGAAAATAGAACGAGTTCTTTTGCAATTCCTTTAGATGTTGTTTTACAAACAGTAAAGGATATAAAATAATAAAGATATATTATGATATTTCAACTTTCTTTAACACTTGTTTTTATACATTATTTTGAATTAGTCTAAGAGTGTAAAAGAAGCAAAAGGCTGTCTAAAAAGGCAGTCTTTTTTACAACATAATAAAAGATAAAATGAAACACACATTATTTTTTTTCGCATGTCTTATCACTTGGTGTTTTAATGGCCAAGTATTAGATCCGGTAAAGTGGAGTACTTCTGTAGAGAAACTATCCGATACAGAATACAATTTAATCACAACCGCAAAGATAGATTCTGGCTGGCATTTATATTCGCAAACAGTACCAGAAGGTGGCCCAATCGCGACCACGTTTATCTACGATAATTCTGAAGAGACTTTTACTTTAAAAGGGAATACAATAGAAGAAGCAGGACATACCATTGAAGATCCTGTGTTTGAGATGGAGATTAAGTTTTTTGAAGGCGAAGCTAAATTTATTCAAAAAATAAACGTTAGCAAACCTACACCAACCCTTTTAGGTTTTGTAGAATTTATGGTTTGCGACGATACGCGTTGTTTACCACCAACCGAAATTGAATTAGAATTTCATTTGGAAGAAAACACAGCTTCAGCAGCCTCAGCAAGTAAAGCGTCAGACACATCAACTATAGGAGTAGAAAAGGCCGTGAAAAACACCTCAGATTCGGCAAGTAATACAGGCCTTTTGTCTATCTTTTTTATAGCCTTTTTATCAGGTTTTGCGGCTTTATTAACGCCATGTGTATTCCCGATGATTCCTATGACGGTAAGCTTCTTTACCAAACAAAGTAAAAACAAAGCAGCTGGAATTAAAAATGCAATTATCTACGGTGTTAGTATCATTGTTATTTATGTTTTATTAGGAAGTGCCGTAACCGGAATTTTTGGGGCAAGTGCATTAAATGCATTGTCAACTAATGTTTGGTTTAACGTAATTTTCTTTGTGTTGTTAGTCGTTTTTGCGGTGTCTTTTTTAGGCGCATTCGAAATAGTATTACCAAACTCGTGGGCCAATAAAGTAGACTCTCAAGCCGATCGCGGAGGATTAGTAGGTATTTTCTTTATGGCCTTAGCCTTAGCCATAGTATCTTTTTCATGTACAGGTCCAATAGTGGGAACGCTTTTGGTAGAATCAGCCTCTAAAGGCGGAATAGCACCCATTATCGGGATGTTTGGATTTTCGTTAGCCATAGCATTACCCTTTGCATTATTTGCAGCCTTTCCAGGCTGGTTAAATTCGTTACCAAAATCGGGAGGGTGGTTAAATACCGTAAAAGTAGTATTAGGCTTTTTAGAATTAGCTTTAGCATTTAAATTTTTATCGAATGCAGATTTAGTGCTTCAACTTCATATTTTAGAGCGCGAAGTGTTTGTAGCAATTTGGATAGCAGTTTTTGGTACTTTAGCCTTTTATTTATTCGGAAAGATCCAATTACCACACGATTCCCCCTTACCATATATATCTGTAGGACGCTTAAGTTTAGGTCTTATAGTGTTGTCATTTACCATTTACATGATTCCCGGACTTTGGGGCGCACCATTAAATATAATTAGCGCATTTCCACCGCCCCAAGAATATAGCGAATCGCCTTATGGAGTAGGCTTCTCAAAATTAGGTTCAGGAGGTAGTGCATCTGCACACGGAGATTTACCAGGTGGGGCCCATTTATTAGCGCCTCACGATATCATTGCATTTGATGATTACGATACCGGATTAGCGTATGCAAAGAAAGTAGGAAAGCCAGTACTGTTAGATTTTACAGGTTGGGCATGTGTAAACTGTAGAAAGATGGAACAAAATGTTTGGCCAGAACCAGCTGTTTTAAATATTTTAAAAAACGATGTGGTTTTAATATCGTTGTATGTAGATGATAAACGGGAACTAGAATCAGACGAGGTTGTAGCATCACAATTAAAACCTGGGAAAAAGTTAAAATACATAGGTCAAAAGTGGAGTGAGATGCAAACTATAAAGTACAAATCAAATTCACAACCATTTTACGTAATTATCGACCATAACGAAGAGAAATTAGTCGATCCAGTAGGGTATACACCAGATGTAGACACATATCATGCTTGGTTAGAAGAAGGGGTTAATAAATTTTAAAAGGTAATCAAGATAGGTTATGTTTTAAGATACTTTCGGTGAAGTTAGAGTGAAAAAGCTTAAATAGAACTGTGCCTAATAAAGAAGAAGATTAATAAATTTTCGTGAAAACTTGTAATGAAGTAAGCTTATTTAAAATGAAGTGAAAGAAAAAATATAGAATATATTTATATAATCGTGATTTTTGGGACTACAATGTTTCTAATGAATTAGTAAATTTGGTATAATCTTATATAATTTAAAAGTATGATTAGTTTTGTAAAAAGTATTTTTAATTCAAAAAAAACATTTAATCCAGAATCAAATTTAGAGTCATATTTTTTGGAATTTAGGAAAGATATAATTGGACTAAATCAGACTTTTATGTCCCCGTATGGAGAACAAAAAATAATCTATGCAGATTGGACAGCTAGTGGTAGATTATACCGACCTATAGAAGAACGTTTATTAAATAATATAGGACCTTATGTAGCAAATACCCACACAGAGAGTTCTTTTACAGGTAGTGTAATGACACAAGCTTATTTAGAGGCAAGATCTATTATTAAAAATCATGTAAATGCGTCTTCAGATGATGTTCTATTAACAGAAGGAACAGGTATGACAGGTGCAATTAATAAGTTTCAGCGTATTTTAGGACTTAGAATTAGTGAACATTTAAAAGCTCATATTTCAATTCCGGAAGAGAAAAGACCAATAGTTTTTGTTTCTCACATGGAGCATCATTCAAATCAAACGTCATGGATAGAAACGATTTCACGTGTTAAGGTTATTCCTTCAACCTCAGAGGGGTTACCTTGTTTAGATAGTCTTGAATTGCTGTTGGAAGAATACCAATCAACACCCATAAAAATAGCTGCAATTACTGGGTGTTCTAATGTTACAGGAATACGTACTCCTTATCATGCTATAGCAAAAATAATGCACAGAAACAACGGACTCTGCTTTGTTGATTTTGCTTGTTCAGCACCATATGTTAAAATAGATATGCATCCAGAAGATGCAGAAGAGTATTTAGATGCTATAACATTTTCACCTCATAAATTTTTAGGAGGACCAGGGACAACAGGGGTTTTAATATTTAATAAAAAACTATATAAAAATTTAGTTCCAGATAATCCAGGGGGAGGTACTGTTAGTTATACTAACCCTTGGGGAGATCATGATTTTATAGAGGATATAGAAACGCGTGAAGACGGCGGAACACCAGGTTTTTTACAAGCAATGAAAATAGCTCTTTCTATACAATTAAAAGAGAAAATGGGTGTTCAAAACATTTTAAAGAGAGAACAGGAATTGAATGCCATTATATTTGAAAAATTACTAAAAATTAAAAATTTAAAACTTCTATCACCTAAAAATACAGATCGTTTGGGTGTTTTTTCATTTTATATTGAAAACACACACTACAACTTAGTTGTAAAGCTTTTAAATGATAAGTATGGAATACAAACACGTGGAGGATGTTCTTGTGCTGGAACCTACGGACATTTTTTATTGAATGTCGATGAGTTTAAATCTAAATCTATCGAAGTTAATATATTAGAAGGTTGTTTAATTGCTCGTCCAGGATGGATACGCATATCTATTCATCCAACTATGACCAATTCTGAAGTAGAGTTTATCTGTAATGCTATAAAAGAAGTTGCAAATCATATTTCTATTTGGGGAATGGATTATGAATATAATACTGTTAAAAATGAATTTATTCAT
Organism: Formosa sediminum; assembly: GCF_007197735.1. GTDB lineage: Bacteria > Bacteroidota > Bacteroidia > Flavobacteriales > Flavobacteriaceae > Formosa > Formosa sediminum. The sequence goes on along the minus strand of NZ_CP041637.1, from coordinate 3,742,636 downwards.
AAAGACCACTTTAACATGGAGAAAGAGATTATTGAATCTTGGTTTTAAGTGAGTAATAAATAAAAATCATTAAGTCTAAACATGTTCTAAGTTTAGAAAATACACAAAAATATAATCCTTCCTTAGAATAGATTTTGAAAAACTGATTAAAAACTAAATTAAGTTGTTTTTGTAATAAATATAGGAGTATCAGGATAACAATGCGTTTAACATAATTTCAGGATTGTTTTGTAATGCAACATTGTAATTATCCTTGATTAATAAAATATTTTAGTCTAAATGTTCTAGTGATAATAAAAAAATAAGGTGAGATTTAAATCTCACCTTATAAAAAAACTATACTAAATCATTAATTATTGCTTAATAATTTTCTTGGTCTGTATCTGACCATTCTTTTCAATTTTAACTAAATATAAACCACTTGGTACATGATTTAAATTGATAGACGCATCATTAAATTTAACTGTTGTATTTAAAATTTGTTTACCAGTTATATCATAAAATTGAAGTTTAGCTCCAGCAGCGTTCTTAATATTTAAGTGTTGCGATACTGGATTTGGGTATAGTACTATAGTGTTTAATTCTGCATCCTCTACTGTTAGCGATTCTCTATAAAACTGTAACCAATTAATATGTAGTAAGTTGTTTTCAGAACCTTTATATACCAAATATACATTTTGTTCTCCTTCTACATATTCTGTAAATTCTGCATTAACGGTTTGCCAGGTTGTTAGGCTACCTGTGTTAGGTACGGTAATTGTTGAAATTAACTGACCATCGTAAGCGCCTAAACGCACTTCTATACTTGAAGAATCAAAAGCGCTTGCCACACGTACATCTATACTGCCTAAATCTGATAAATCGATTTTTTTATACAAGGTCCAATCACCATCTTGTATGTTGTTTACGTCTAGATTACCATCTTCATCAGAGGTTGTGCTAGTTGATGTACCTTGAGCTAAGTCATAATCTTCAGCCTCTATTTTTGCCAAAGGATCGCGTGGGTAGCTAATTTTCTCTTCAGATAACTGAAACCAGTTGATGTTACAAACATTTGGACTTGTCACGGCATTAAAAATGAAATATACATCGTGTACACCTGAAGTAGGTGTTAGGTTGTTACTTGCAGTGTCCCAAGTGTGCCAACCTCCAGTATTGTGCAATTCAATGGTACCAATAAGGTCGCCATCGGGAGCATCGGTACGAACTTCAATAAAAGCATCGTCGTATAAAGATCCAAAACGCGCACTGATACTTTGAGCATTGCTAAGATCTACTGCGTTAAACTTTACCCAATCGCCAGGGAAAATACCACGTAAATCTCCATTCCCATCTATATCAGAGGTAGAGCCTGCTACGGTTGGATCTCCATATTGCTCATCAAAATCTTCGGCTTCTATTCTATCGTATGGATTCGTATACACTTTGAATTGCATCCAATTGAGTTGAACCATATCGTCTGCTTCACCTTTAAAAATAAAGTAGATATCATGTTCTGTATCTATAGGATCGATGGCAACATTAAGCGTTGTCCAGTCGGTATTAGACCCTGTGCTTGGTAAATCTATAAGAGAAATGATTGGACCATCTGTGGAATCTAAACGCACTTCTAATGTACCATCCCCAGAAGCACTTGCAAATCTAAAATCTAAGCTAGAAGCGTTTGTAAGGTCTAAAGCCTCAAACATAATCCAATCGCCATTGCCAATACTGCTCACTTGGCTAACTCCATCACTATCTGTGGTGGCAATGGTTTCCGTACCACTTTCGGAGTCATAATCTTCAGCCTGAAAGATTGAAAATGGATCGGTAGGTGCTTTAACATAAGCATCTGAAAATTGAAACCAATTTATATTACACACATTCGCACTGCTTTTGGTTTGGTAAACCATATACACATCGTAAATACCAGTTACATCTTTTATATATGCACTTACGGTTTCGTACACTTGCCACGCTCCGGTGTTAACCACATCTATTGTTCCGATAAGTTCACCTTCAACACCATTTAAACGCACTTCAATAAACGCATCATCATAGGTACTTGACACTCGTGCATTTATACTTTTTACATCGGTTAGATCTAATCCAGCATACATACTCCAATGACCAGGTTTTACAGAACCTAAATTTTGAACCCCATCAACATCACCTGTGTTTCCTATTTTAGGTCCATCGGCTTCTGTGAAATCTTCGGCCTCAATTCTTGCAAACGTATCGGTAGTTTCAACGATATTAATTTTAGAAATGGTATAATAATTCTCGTCTGACGCGGTTTGTCCTTCAATAATTAATTCTAATGTGCTTCCTGAAAGATTTCGTATAATGCCTGTATGTTCTGTAAGCATGCCTTGAAAATCTGAAATACTAATCGCTTCGCCACCGTCTAATTTATACATCAATTTTACCTGATCTGTAGCTGCTAAAGTTCCTGTTTCTGCTAATTCAATATAAGCATTCACACTATTTACACAACTAATATCGATAAGACCAGAAGACCAAGTCACAGGTTCTGATTTTATAGTGAAACCTTCTGGGATAAAAGGCAAGTCACACGGATTGACAAAATCTTCACCATCTAGAAGTATCCAGTTTAATTTCCAGTCTGATGAGTTAGAGGTTATTCTTAAGGTGTGCGTTCCCTCTGGTAAATACTTGGTTTGTGCCGATTTTACAGTGGCCCATGTATTAGCACTGCCTGTAGAAGCAAAGGACATAGTCTCTAAATCTTCATTGTTAAGAGTGACTGTAAACTGCGTGTTATCTTGGGCACTAGCCACACGGTAATTAAAACGGTAGGTGGCAGACACAGGAATGTTTATAGTGTATTCCATCCAATCGTTTTGGTCTATAGCCGTTACGTGCTCATTACCGCTAGTATCGGTGGTAGTTTCCGTTTCTATACCATTCATGGTGGTATAGGTTTCAGCTTCAATTTGTTGTGAACCGGCTAGGTTTATATTAAACGTAAGCGTGCTTGAAACCCCGCAGTCGTTGGTGTAGGTTGCTTTGTAAGCTCCGGCTAAGTCAGAAGTAATGGCTTCTAACACCACTTCACGATTTGTACTACTAAAATTGTTTGGACCAGTCCAAGTCCAACTGCCTCCAACTAATGGTTGCGGTTGTAAACGGGCTGTGTTTCCTGGGAAAATATCCACATTGGCCGTTTGCTGATTTTGAATAGAAAGTCCTAAAGGATTTAATTCTTCTACAAAAGGCACAATAGCTACTGAGGCACATTCTAATTTTAAATCTAACCAATTTAATTGCCATTGTGCAGTATGGGCGGTGATTCTTAAAGTTTGCGTTCCCGCTTCTAAATAAAATGGTGTAGCCGATGTTACGGTAGTCCATGTATCTTGAGAACCTGTTGTTTCAAAGGTTACGTGCTCTAAATCTGTTTCGTCTTGACTTAAGGTGAAGTCACCAGCGTTTGTGCCAGAAACACGGTAGCTCATGGTATAGGTTCCTGCTAATGCTACATCTATGTCGTATTCTAACCAATCATTAGCATCGATAGTTGTGATGTGTTCGCCGTTGTCGTCGTCTGTGGTAGTGGCTTTTGTTACACCATCCATATTGGTATAAGCTTCAGCTTCAATTTTATTAACAGAAACCGCCTCGTGGACAATGTTATTATCAGTTCCTAAATCGGTAACCATTCCACCAGAAACTCCTGTTACATAAGATGTTTCTGTATCTAAAACAATAGGGAAATTGGTGTTATTGTTAATGGTTATGTTATAGGCTGTAAAATTATCTTGGCTGTTTAAACTTTCGCCTTGCGTACTTATATGGTTTCTTTCACCTCCAAATTTAATTTTTAGATCCTGGTCGATTACCAATCCAGACGCGCTTTTTAAGGTAATATTATGGTTGCTTCCACCAATATAAGCGACGTTCCCAGAACCATTATAATATGCATCTTCTGCAGGAATAATAGTAATGTCTGCGTTATAATTTTTGTCGGTATTATACGTCGTAGTATATACAGGACCATAAGCGACATCGGCATAACAATCTACCACAGTACCTGTACCTAGAGAAAAGCCGTTTTCACAACCAATGGCTGTAGTGCCTTCTACATACTTTGTTCCGGTAGCATGCGCAACGGTAACTCCAGTTCGCAAATGTTTAATGGTACAATTTTTAACGGTTACATTTGAGGTGCCTCGGCTGTATTCTACACCATCAATAATAGTTTCTCCAGCGTTGTAGGCACGAATACCTGCTTCCCCAGTACTTTTCATATATCCAGGAGGTAAGCGGTAACCCCAAACAGTGTAAAAGTCGATTAAATCTGCAGCAGAACCTGTGCCTTCTTCGGCCAACATATCGTCTGTAGATCGCATTTCACCTTCTAAATAGCAATCTTCTATAATAGGATTGTTAGCGGCTTGCATAAACATACAATGCCCGTAACTTCTATGAATAATAGTTACACCTTTAGCGTGGTTAGATTCTCCTCTGATTAAAAATGCACTGTGCTTATAGTGTTTAATAGTGTAAGTTCCGCCTTTACCAAAAGCATCTCCATAGCCATAAGGATAAGATCCTTTTGCGGTAATATGAAAGCCTTCAATACGGTTATTTGCACCGTCCATGGTAATGTTGCAGGCACCGTTTTCAGGATAATCATCTACACTACCAACGTCTACTAAAGTTAAGTTTTTAAGTACATTATTATTTCCTGTAGTTTGTACTTCGTAGAAATTATCATAAGATCCAGAGTAAGCGTTAAAAACGGCAGTTTCTACATTTACGGTTACGCCTGTAAAATCGTATACACTATTGTTTCCAGAGACTAAAAATAAAACGTAGTTTTTGCGGTCTAAGAATTCGGTGTAATCAGGAAAAAGTCCGTTTTGAATATCTTCTGAGGTCACTGTATACGTGCCAGGAGCTAAGGTTACGTTAACATTATCTTGTTTTAAATAAGGCAGTAATTCTGTTAAAGAAGTTACGGTAACTTGGGCAAAGGATATACTACTAGTCAACAGACCGAGCAATAAGAGTAAGACTTTAGGCATAAAAGCCAGTTTTCCATGTGGTGACATGGAGTGCATAGTTAAGTTTGTTTTCATAAATATTGAATTTTGGTTAATATTCTATTTCACTGGTTTATTGACATGAAAATGAAGATTATTAAAATTATTTATAAAGACCTATAATGGCTGTAACGCATAATTCAATCTCTATAAATTATGGTTCATATGTCTAAAAAGGAGAAGATTTAACAGTATATGCTTAAGAGATTAATTACAGTGTAGGAGGTTTATTACGAGGATGTTATGTTTGATAAGAAGCATTGTTTTAATGACAACAAAACAGAATAGAAGAGGTGCCTTTTCTTAAGTTAAAAAAAATAAGAATTTTGAAAGAAAATAAAGGTTTAGACGTCTATTTTTAAACGAAACACGCAATTCTTTTATAAATTGAAATATAATCGGGATACTTTCTTGATACTTTATAAGTAGATTGCTAACAAAATTTAGAGGACAATGGTTGAAATTTTAGTTGTTGAAGACGATATACATATCGCTGAATTAGTAAAGGTAAATCTAGAAGATGATCAAACGCGTGTACACAGTTGCTTTGATGGAAATTCAGGATTTATTGAAGCCTCAAAACAGGAGTACGATCTCATTATTTTAGATATCATGCTTCCGGGTAAAAAGGGGTTAGATATTTGTAGAGAGTTACGCGCTGCAAATATTAATACGCCTATAGTCATGCTAACGAGTAAAAGCGATGAAATTGATAAAATTTTAGGGCTAGAAACAGGAGCAGACGATTATATTACTAAGCCATTTAGTGTTAGGGAATTACAAGCACGGGTAAAGGCTATTATGAGACGTCGTCTTTTAGATGCTAAAACCGAAGGCCCAACAGAAGCCCTTCCTGTATTGCATAGAAAAGATTTAATGATTAATCAGGACATGCGAAAAGTAGAACTTAACGGAGTGCGTATAAACCTAACGCCTAAAGAGTTTGAATTACTCTGTCTTTTGGCAAATAATACAGGTAAAACCTACAGTCGTGCACAATTACTACATACCATTTGGGGGTATGAGTTTGAAGGCTACGAACATACCGTAAATTCTCATATTAACAGATTGCGCTCTAAAATTGAACAAGACCCAGGACAACCAGAATACATACTTACAACTTGGGGTGTAGGCTACAGATTTACAGAACTATAATACTTATGAAAACTAAAAACACCCTTTTTTTTAAAATAGCAGGCGTACTCACCCTTTTGTTTGTGCTGTTAGCTTTTCTTATCACTAAAAGTTCAAGAAGTCTTTCTGAAGATTATCATGACGAAATTAGTCAAGGTCTAAATAAACATGTAGCAAAATATATTGTAGAGGAAATACAAGGCCTCTACGATGGCGATACTGTAGCAGCAGCGAAAATGAGTAGTTTAATGCATCACGTTATGGCTACAAACCCTGCTACAGAAGTGTATTTACTAGATTTAGACGGCAACATCTTAAAACATGTCGCTATGAATAAAGAAGTAAAAGCTAAAACCATTAATTTAGAACCTATTAAAGCTTTTATTGCTAAGGATGGAGAGGTGTTTATAAAAGGGGATGACCCCAAATTACCGGGAACTAAAAAAATATTTTCGGCGGCACCTTATATATATAACAATAAGCCTGTAGGCTATATTTACACTATAGTAGGCGGGAACGACTACGATACGCTAATAGCCAAACATGAGGCGAGTTACATTCGTAAACTTAGTGTGCGTACCATGTTATATGCGCTATTTGCAGCTTTAGTTATTGCTTTAATTGCCGTTTATTTTTTAACTCGAAATTTCAACAAAATTACCGATGCTTTTAAATCGTTTAAGCACGGCAATCACGATGCGAGAGTTGTAGGTGTCACACATGGCGAAATGGGGATGTTAGCGAGTACGTATAACGATATGGCAGATACCATTCAAAGTAATATACAAGAATTACAAAGTGTAGATACTTTACGAAAAGAACTTATCGCAAATATTTCACACGATTTAAGAACGCCAATTGCTTCGATACGCGGATTTATAGAAACTTTATTAATTAAAGGCGATGATTTAAAAGCGGAAGAAAAGACAAGGTATATGGAAATTGTTTTGAAAAATTCAGATCGACTTAAAAAGTTAGTAGACGACCTCTTTGAGTTAAGTCTTTTGGAGGCACAACAAAAACACTTACAACCAGAAGCCATACAAATGGCAGAAATTATTCAAGATATAGCCGATAAATATAGAATTATTGCAAAAAACAAAGGCATCAGTATAAATACAGTATATTCTAAAGATCTACCTTTAGTATACGCAGACATTGCATTAATAGACCGCGCATTGCAAAATATAATAGATAATGCCATTAAACACTGTAAATCTGGCGATGTGGTAACTTTAGAACTTTTAAGAGAAGACCAAAACGTTATGATTAAAGTGGCAGATACAGGAAGCGGTATTGCATCACAAGAACTGCCACACATTTTTGAAAGGTATCGTAAAGGTAAATTCTATTCTGATGCAGAGAAGGGAAGCGGTCTTGGTTTAGCCATTGTTAAAAAAATAATGGATTTACATAATGCCTCTATAAAAGTAACAAGTATTAAAAATAAGGGCACAGAATTTTTCTTTAGTCTACCTATTCACGGCCATGCTATATCATAAAATGTTATAATATTTTATGATATAGTTATCACTCTGTTAGAATTTGGTGATACTATAATCCCACATTTGTAGATATAATTTAAAACATAGATACAAATGAAAACTTTTAGACTTTTTACACTTTTAATGTTGATCACGCTAGTATATAGCTGTGATAATGATGATGATTCTACTTTAATCGAACCTGTGGCGACATCAGACTTTACGGTAACCATAGAAAATGTAGGCTCGGCTTATATGTTTGCTGGCTCAGGTGTGTTTAATACTCCTGTTGGCGATGCTAGTCCTGGACCAGCGACACCAGGAAAACGTTACGAATTTACTATTAATGCTGGTAGAAGTCATAAATTATCTTTTGTAACCATGCTTGCCGCGACAAACGATTTATTCTTTGCACCAGACGGCGATGGTATTGCGTTATACGATGATAATGGCGATGCTATTTCTGGCGATGTAACAAGCCAAGTCTATCTTTGGGATGCTGGTACCGAGATTAACGAAGAACCTGGTGTGGGACCTAACACCGTAGGAAATCAATCTGGTCCGGATACAGGTGAAGAAGAAAATGGAGCAGTCTTAAAAATTGAAAACGTAACTAATGGAGTCGCTTTTAATTATCCAGAAGTGAGCGCTTTAATTCAAGTTACAGTAACACATATTGCTGGTACAGAATTTACAGTGTCTATTGAAGATTTAAGTACCGCAAGCTTAGATACAAGTGAAGGTATGAAAGCAGCACCGTTATCGCCAGGAGTATTTGTAGTACACGGTGGCATGAATCCGTTATTTGAAGAAGGTGAATCTGATTACGGATATGGAGTGGAAGCCATTGCAGAAGATGGTAATACCACAGATTTAGGGACCTATACAGCAGAACAAACAGGAATTACTTATCCGTCGTCACCAGGAATTTGGGTGGTGCATGAAACAGGAACAATGCCATTATTTACAGAAGGTTCGGTTGATTATGGTTTAGGATTAGAGCATATAGCTGAAGATGGTGATGTTTCGGAATTAGCAAGTGCAATCGGTACTCTAGAAGGGCAAATTATGGGCGATGTATTTAATACACCTGTAGGTTCAAGTGCTGCAGGGCCATTATTACCAGGGGCATCTTATCAATTTAGTTTTTCAGCAGAAGCAGGACAAGCCTTATCTTTTGCATCTATGCTTGCATCTACAAACGATGTGTTATTTGCTACAGAAGATACCGGTATTGAATTATTTAATGCCAACGGCACGCCTATGAGCGGAGACATTACTTCGTATGTATACCTTTGGGATGCTGGTACAGAACAAAATGAGCAGCCAGCCTTTGGTCCTAATACTGTAGGTAATCAGTTAGGTGCCGATACTGGTATAGATGAAAATGCTCCAGTACAATTATTAAGCGATGTCAATGATGGATTTACTTATCCTGCAGTGAATGCTGTATTGCAAATTACAATCACAGCAAACTAAAACACAACGCGTCATACTATTTACATATCAAATAAAAAGCCGTTTAACCTAAGTGTTAAGCGGCTTTTTTTTATTTTAGTGAAAAGTCTAGAAATCGCTCTAAAAAATAGAACACCCTATAATTAAAATATTTAATATGAATACGAAGAAGAAAGGATTAACAATAGGATTAGGAGTAGCTATTGGTACAGCTGTAGGAGTAGCTACAGATAATTTGGCGTTATGGTTAAGTTTAGGTATTGCCATAGGCGTAGCCATGAGTGTAAAAAAATAGTGTGATTTTATAAATGATTCAGGGATGTTCTACTTTTAACTCTGTAACTATTAAAGAAGTCAGATTAACTTACATTAAAATTATTCTTTGTTTATAATTGAAATTACTAAATTCACCAGTCTTTATCATTAATTATCTTAAGTGTATGTTTAAAAATATCTTTCTACTTTTATTTTTTTGGACTTGTAAAAATCCGAATACTAATATAGAAACTTCTTCAAATTATCAGTTAGATAAACCTTCTAAAACCTGGGAAATGTCTAAGAAACTAGTCGAAATTTCTGGTATTTCTGTGCTAGATTTTCCTCATATTTTAAGTATTAATGATGAGGATGGAAAATTGTTTGAATATAATTTAGAGTCGGGGAAAGTAGAAGGAATTTATGAGTTTGGTAAAGATGGTGATTACGAAGATATTGCTATTAATAATGATACTGTTTATGTGTTAAGGTCTGATGGCGCAATATATGAGATTACAGATTTTAAAAATGCTCCTAAAGTTGAAAAACACAAAACATTTTTAAGTGAAAAGCAAGATACGGAAGGTTTATATTTTGACGCTTTAAATAACCAATTATTAATTGCTTGTAAAGAAGAAGTTGAAATTGACGATGAAGATTATAACGTTATTTACGCTTTTAATTTAGATACGCAAACGTTGCAGAAAACACCAGTATTCACCATTTCAAAAAAACATTTTAAATTTAAAGGAAAGAAACATGATTTTGCACCTAGTGGTTTAGCAATTCATCCAAAAACAAATACCTTATTTGTAATTTCGTCTATAGGTAAACTCATGGTTGAAATGACTTTAGAAGGTGAAATTATAAACAAATATTCCTTAAACTATTCGCACTTTAAACAACCAGAAGGTATATTTTTTAAAGCGAATGGAGATTTATACATTTCTAATGAAGGAAGAAAGGGTAAAGCAAATATTCTGAAATTTGATTATATAAACTAGTATCGTTTATTAATTTGAAGTTACATGCTTATCGATTTGTATTTTGAATTCTGAACAAACACAGTAAATGCATTTAATTTTTTTTTTTTTTAGCATCAAACTGATTTAGAGCTTATTTAGTGGGTATTAATTATATATCACCTATTCGCAATATTTAGAAAATTACTTCATTCAAAATATTAGGAAAATCAACCCATGAGTTCTCAAGAGATATTAGCGCATAATACATGACAAATCACGGGTTTTAGTATGGGTTTAAAAAGGGTACTTTTAAGTATCGCTAATTAGTGTTAGTGACGCTTAAGGTTTTTAAAATTTGTTCTTCAAAACCTAATAACGCTCTACGTGCGTATTTCACTTTTTTACTAGATTTAAAGTCGTAAGAAACCTCTAGAAACTTTTTATATGGTGTATCGGGCTGAATTACTGACGCATCATTTTTCTTATAATTTTCTTGTATGGGTATGTTTTCGTAATATGTGAAATACTCTGGATGAGTTACAATACCTAATGTAGAGCAATCAAAAGGAATAAATCCACGAATCCCAAAAAGTTTTTCGTTGACTTCCATCCATGGCTGTACAATATTAAATAACCATTGGTCTGCTTCTTGATTTAAATCTAAACTAGCTAAATCTATATTACCAATAAAGGTATACGAACTCGGTTCGTAACCAGCAAACTCTAAAGGCACTTCGCTTTGCAATAATGTGGTCATAGATGCAGTGTCTAATTCGTAGTTATAATCAAATAAATTAAGCTTTCCATGTCCGGGATTAAAAGGTAAATCTGGAGTACGTGCTGCGCACATAACAACGCGTTCTATTTGCGGAATAATATCGGGATGATTTTTAATTAACGTCGCAATATTAGTCATTGGACCAAGCGCTAAAATTGTTAGTTTTTCTTTTTTTAACGCTTGGTATAACGCTCTTGTAGCATCGTTTTCTGTACCTAAATCGTTGGCTAAGTTAGATCCTTTGTAAACTGGGATAGATTTACCTGTGTGGTGCCAATTTAAAATTTTATTTATAACACCGTAACCGTAATCTACATACGTAATATTACTAATGCCTACAATTTCAATATTGGGTTGTTTTAATGCCATTATAAGTGTAATTCCATCATCAACTTCACGCGGACGCACATCGGGCATCCCAATCATTATATCTGTGTCAAACCAAATTTTTGTTTGTGCATTAAGGCTAGTGGTTAATGATATAAGTAATATTAATTTGTAAATTTTCATTCTTATTGTATTATGGATTGATACGCAAATTCTAAAAGCTTGGCTTTGTCTTTTAAATTCATTTGTAAAGGGAGCTGGGCTAAACCAATTAAGCGTCTCATAATTTCTATTCCTATAAAACCATTTAATAGTGATTGATTTAAAGACTTATAATCTGAGTAAGTTGATTGTACTAAATCTATAATAGATTCGGGTTGTTTAGAGATATATAAATGAGCAATAAAAACCCCTAAATCAAATTCTCTAGAACCATAATAACAAAATTCAGGATCTATAATTTTAACGCCATTAGAAGTCGATAGCCAGCTTGCTGGGTAATAATCGCCGTGTAAAAGGTAGCATCCTTTTGCCATGTAGTGTGTGCCTAATTCCTGTACTTTACTTTTTAAAAGAGCATCTGTTTTATAGTTTAAGGCTAAAGATTGTAAACCATCTTGAATACTATCTAAGTCAAATCCGTTATCTATTAAAAAAGGGTAATGAAAAATGTGTTCGTAATTCAATTTACGCATCTCTAAATTTGCAAGTTCATTATCGCTAACTTCTTTTTTAGATTTAGTGTGTAATACATTTAAATAGGCTACCAAAACCAAAGTCTCGTCTTTTGTAAGTATATAACCTGATGTGTACATACTATTAAAATCTGAGGCTTTACCGAGATCTTCTAAGAGTAAAATATTATTAAAAGCATCTAACCCTAGTATTTTAGGCATTTGTTGTTTTAAAGCGTTAACTGAGCTAATTTTTGTGTAAAATTCAGCTTCAGTTAAAACACGTTTTTCTGGAGCTTTTATTTGCGGATATTTTTCAACATAGCCGCGAGATTGTTTTATAATAAAAGTGCCTAACTTAGTGGTTACACGTAATACATAATTCATATTACCTTCACCAGCTTTGGTTAAAGATAAAATGTAATCGTCGTTAGATAACCATTGATTATCTTTTAAGTAATGCGCTAATTTTTCTGGTGCATTAGCATCTAATATAAACATATTTAACTATTTTTCTTCTGTTCCTTTTTTAGGGTTAAAATTATAAGCGCGAATCAAAAGTATTTAAAATTTTAAAGTATAAAGTAATTAAAGTTATATGGTGTATTTTAATATTTTAAATCATCAATTTACAGCTGTTAAAATAAAGGCTTGTATTATAGACGTAAGTGTATTATATACCTAACACTATTAAAATATTTATACCATATTTAGACTTAAATTTTTAAAGAACTTTATAATTCAATGAAAAAAACAGAGCTGTTCATGTTAGTATTTTACATTTTAATCGTCTTTATAGTATAAATTATAAATAGATAATAATAGAGATGAAACTTTCCTTTTTAATTGTATTACTAATTCCTATAATGGGTTGGGCCAATCGGCAGCCTACTTATAATAAACATAATGATAGTTTAGTCCACTACAATAATAATTTAGATTTATCTAGAGTTGTAAATCATGAATTATGGGATGCATTAGTTTCTAAATACGTGTCTACAGAAGGAAATGTAGATTATAAGGGGTTTAAAACTGAAGAAAATGTGTTACAGGCGTATTTGAAAATTTTAAAAGATAATGCGCCAACTAGTACATGGACTAAAGAAGAAACTTTAGCCTATTGGATTAATGCCTATAATGCATTTACCATACAGTTAATTCTAAATAATTATCCGCTAAACAGTATATTAGATATTAAAGATCCATGGGATATAGCTTTTATTGAAATTGCAGATACCATGTATAGTTTAGGAGATATTGAACATAAAATTTTGCGTAAAATGAACGAGCCTAGAATTCATTTTGCTATAAACTGTGCATCATATTCGTGTCCTAATTTATTGAATAAAGCCTATAGAGCAGCGTCTTTAGAAACACAATTAGATGTGGCTGCAACTAAATTTATAAATGATACTTCTAAAAATACACTCACAAAGCATACTGCTGAAATTTCGAAAATATTTGAATGGTTTGCAGAAGATTTTCAGGCTTATGGTAGCATAATTAATTTTCTTAATATGTACAGTACAACTAAAATTGAAAAAGACGCTACAGTTTCATATAAAGACTATAATTGGAATTTGAATATATAGACTGATTTGTGTAATAAGATTTTTTTAGTGTAGTTTCAAATAGGAAAAATTAGTGATGGATTTTTAATGTTCTATAACCATAAAAGGCTATTATGCAAAAGCATATAAAAGGTAAAATAAATGAAAAATTAACTCCTGGTAAGGGGCCGATTTTTTCAATATCAATAAGTAAACCTTGTAAAATAGGCATTAAAGCACCACCAACAATAGCCATGACTAAGCCAGCTGCACCTAATGCAGAATCTTCTTCGCTTAAATCATGTAAAGCTATACCATATATAGTTGGAAACATTAACGACATGAAAGCCGATGTGGCTACAAGTAAATATAAACCGGTAATACCTTCAATTAAGATTACTCCAGACATTGTAAACATAGCGCATATTGCAAAAATTAGAAGTAATTTTCTAGAGTTTATGTATTTCATTAAAAACGTACTTATAAACCGACTTCCTAAAAATATAGACATGGCTAAGATGTTGTAATTTTGGGCATCGGCTTTAGAAATTCCTAGGTGTCCTGCATATTGTATTATAAATGTCCAACACATAATTTGAGCGGCTACGTAAAATAATTGGGCAATTACACCTTCTTTATATTTTCCATTTTTAAACAATCTTTTAAAAGACGATTTAGCACTCGAATAATTATTTTGATTATGTGTTTGTGGCATTTTAGTAACGGCTATAACAACTAACATAGCTATTACTACAAAACCTAAAATAACATATGGGTTTCTAATGATGGCTAAATCGTGTGTACGTACTACAGCTTTTTGAGTTTCTGATAAAGTGGTGAAAATTATTTCGCCCATTTCGTTTCTTTTATCGGAATCTAGAGCCACTAAAATAAATTTAGAAGCGACAAACATTCCAAAAAGCGAACCGATAGGATTGAATGATTGTGCTAAATTTAAACGCTGTGTAGCTGTTTTGGCATCTCCCATAGATAAGATGTAAGGATTGGCAGTAGTTTCTAGAAAAGCCAATCCGAATGTTAAGATGTAGAGGGACCCTAAAAAGAATCCGAAAACTTCATATTTTGCAGCAGGAAAAAATAATAAAGCACCAAATGCATAAAGCGATAACCCCAAAAGAATACCTTTTTTATACGAATATTTTCTTACAAATAAAGCCGCAGGAATGGCCATAGTAGCATATCCTCCGTAAAATGCCAACTGTACTAATGCTGCTTTAGCCGTAGATATTTCCATAACTGTTGCAAAGGCAGCAACCATTGGGTTTGTAATATCGTTTGCAAAACCCCATAGCGCAAATAAAGATGTGATAAGAATAAATGGAATGAGATTTTTCTTAGGAACAATTGGAGGATTTTCTATTGTATTCATGGTTAGTTTAGGTGTAATAATAGATGTAAATTCTATGTTGTTTTAACAAGTCTGTTTATATTTTATTTTACCGAGTAATGTGGGGTTAAATAGTAAAATATACCAATTAAAATGATGAATTTAAACTGCAGTTTTTTAGTTTGATATTGTAAGTTAAATAAATCAAGTTGAAATGAGAGAATCTATTTCAACTTGATTAAAAAAATGAAACATGATTTTTATCTACTATCATCTATACTGAGCATAAATCACTTTGGCTTGTAGGTATTCCTCCATACCGTGTTTTCCATCTGCTCCACCTATACCAGATTTTTTCCAACCAGCATGAAACCCTTGAATCGCTTCAAAATGTTCTCTATTTATATATGTTTCTCCATATTGTAATTCTTCTGCTGCATGCATCACTTTATTGAAGTTTTCAGAAAAGATTGAAGACGTTAAACCAAATTCACAATCATTTGCTAAAGCAATAGCTTCATCTAAAGTACTAAATTTCATTACAGGAAGTACAGGTCCAAAAACCTCTTCTTGAATGATTTGCATGTGTTGTTTTACATTTGTTAATAATGTAGGTTGGTAAAAATAGCCTTTATCAAATTCAGACATTTTAGAGCCTCCTACAACTACTTCTGCACCTTCTTTTTTAGCGTATTCTACCATTTCAGTAACTTTATCTAATTGGTCTTTAGATACTAAAGCACTCATGTCTGGATTGTTTTTTGAAAAGGCATCTTCTACTTTAAGCGATTTCATTTTTTTAGCAACCATGTCTAGAAATTGATCGTGAATAGACTCTTCAATATATAATCGTTCTGCACAATTACATACCTGACCGCTATACGTAATTCTAGAAGTTACTACTGCATTAACAGCCAGTTCTAAATTAGCATCTGCACAAACAATAGCTGGCGCTTTACCACCTAACTCTAGAGATACTTTAGTTATATTTTTAGAAGCGGCTTCCATTACCATTTGTCCGGCACCCACGCTTCCTGTTAAACTTATTATTCCTGTAATAGGACTTTTAGAAAGGGCATTTCCTACTATGCTACCTTTACCACATACATAGTTTAAAACTCCAGCAGGTAGATTAATTTGTTCAATGAGTTTAGCAAATGCCATTACCGTATTAGGAGCAATAGAACTTGGATTTATTACACAGGTATTACCAGTAATTAAAGATCCAGCAACTTTTCTTGCCATTACAAAAAATGGAAAATTCCATGGTAATATTCCAACCGCAACCCCAATAGGCGCTTTATGTAAAAAAATATGTTCTTTACTACGGTCACTTTGTATTATTTCACCTTCTATACGTCTAGCAAAGCCGGCATAATAATCAAAATAATCTGCTGTAACATCTATTTCAACTTGAGCTAAACTCATCACTTTAGCTTGTTCTGCTGCTAAAGTCTCGGCAAGTTCAATACGATTTTCTCGAATAACCTCGGCCATTTTAATTAAATAATTAGCACGCTGAATTGCTGGAAGTGATTTCCAAGCGTGTTGAGCTGCTTGAGCTGCTTCTAGTGCTAAATCTGCGTCTTTAACGCTACCAACTGGCATTAACGATAAAACGTCTTCGGTACATGGATTTAAAATCTCAATAACATCTGTAGAAGTAGATTCTACAAAAGCTCCGTTAATAAACTGTTTAAATGGTTTCATAATTTCTTTTAAATTTAGTTGTCGTAAACATGAATAAACTTGGCAATTTCATGTTTAAGTGTTTGTTTTTAACCTGAAAAATACTTTCTTCTAATATCTATTTTTGGAAATAGATTTATAGGTGTAGAATGAAAGTTGTTTGTGTTTATCAAACTTAAAAATATAAGCGCTAATTTTTTTTATCCATAAATGTCTATTTTATGTATAATTTAAACATTTGTGGGTTTTGTTTTATACTTTTTTATAAATGTTTAGATTAAATTTAAGTTTTTATCCAACTCGCGGTGTGTTTTAACAAAAAGTAAAAATCTCCACACCTAATTTTTTTATTTATGAATATGGTTTTATTTTGATGAGTATTGTACTTAATTATAAAAAGTATACGTGTTTAATTGGTAAAATTTTAAGGTTGTAAAATGTGTTTGTTTTAAACGAGTGAGTTACTAGGATATATTTTGAAAACTAAATAAAAGAAAATAAGGAGAGTCTTGTTTATGAATAATTTAATTATATGAAAAATATGGAGACGTATTGTTTATTAAGTATAACGTCCAGATTTGTAAACGGCAGGTGTAAGTCCAGTAACCGATTTAAAAACTCTAGAAAAGTGATAACGGTCTGAAAAACCCAAAACATAAGCAACTTCTTCAATTGATTTATTGGTATGTTCAAAAAGCTCGCACGATTTGGCAATTTTTCTATTCTGAATAAAGTTATGTAGTGTAACATGCATTTCACTTTTAAATAAGCGAGCAAAAGAATTTGGGGCCATGTTGATTAAATCAGACATGTCTGTGTTTTTTAATTTCTTTTCAATATTCGCTTCTACATACCTAATAACTTTAAGTACGCGCTCATCTATAATGGTCGTTTTCCACAATTCTGGTCCTATGTTGGTAAGGGCTTCTTTTATAAATGCTTGAAGTTTTAAATTGAAAGTGAGTTTAAAATTTTTATTCTCAATTTTTAAACGTTCGGTTAAATATTCTAAACGCTCTTTTAAATATATGGTCATTTCTATTTTTAAAATTCCAGGATATACACTATCAAAAGGGACACCTAAATTAAAATGGACAAAAAAATGTATTAAGGATTCATTACTATAATCGCTTTCATTTATGTTGCTAGTAAATTGTTTTCCTGAGACGTGAATTCCAGTAGTATATCTGTGATTCTTTTTGAATTGAGATGAAAAGGATGTAAATGGAGGAATAATATAGATGTGATCTGCATCCATGTCATAAACCGTATTTTGGTGTATTAACTGTCCGCCAGAATTTTTATTCCAATACAGTCTCCAAAACGGAAATACCATGTCATGACAATCCCATAAATCTAGCAACCAATATCTGCAACACATGAGCCTTAATCTCAGGTCAATAAAATTTTGGTTGTTAGTAGAAGGATCTCCTAAAGCGATGTCTTTTACAAACTTCATAATTCAATAATGTTTGAATTAGATACGAAAATACAGATTTTGAATATTTATTTGAAGTAGTTAGGCCACTATTTTTGTAGTATAAACATTATTCAAACACTATGAAAACTTTAAAACTTTCAATAGAGGTAGAAGCTGAATTACAAAAAGTGTCTACTGTAGCAAGTTACTTGTGGCAAAGAGAATGGGCAGAACGGAATGCTGGAAATATTTCTATGAATTTAACTTCATTTTTTTCTAAAGAAGATGTTCAAGGAATAGGGGAAGAGGTGCCTTTTGATTTTCCTAAAGAAGCAGGAGGGTTTGTTTTATACATTACTGGTACGGGATGTTATCTGCGAGATTTAGTTGATAAATTAGAAGAAGTATCTTGTATACTTTATATCAATGAAGCGGCAAAAGCATACTCTATTATTTGGGGAGGTAACAGACCCAATTTTGGACCAACGTGCGAATTAATATCTCATGCAAGTATTCATTTGTTTAACTCACAGCACCATCCAGAAAATTTAGCAGTAGTACACACGCATCCTTTAGAACTTATTTGTATGAGTCACCATGAACTATTTAATGATGAAGAAGAATTAAATAGACAAATTTGGATGATGTGTCCTGAAGTTAAAGTATTCGTTCCAAAAGGAATTCACTGTACGCCTTATGCTTTGTCTAGTACAGCTGCATTAGCAAAAGTAACTATAGATGCATTTAAAACTAGAAATATCTCACTTTGGGAAAAGCACGGAGCTACAGCAACAGCACCAGATGTTATGAAGGCATGGGACTTTTTAGATGTTGCAAATAAAGGCGCAAAATTATTAATGATGTGTTGGGCTGCAGGTTTTAAACCAGCAGGTTTGTCAGATGCACAATTAACCGAATTAGAGCAATTCACATAATATAAAAGCATTATAGAAATGAGTAGATTAATAGGTAGATTACCAAAAGTAGGTATTCGTCCAACAATTGATGGGCGAGAACTAGGTGTGAGAGAATCTTTAGAGGTTCAAACTATGGATATGGCAAAAGCTGCCGCAAAACTTATAGAGGAGACATTGCGTTTTCCAAGTGGTGAAAAAGTAGAATGTGTAATTGCAGATACCACTATTGGAGGTGTGGCAGATGCTGCTGCTTGTGCAGATAAATTTAAAAAAGAAGGTGTAGAAGTATCTCTATCTGTAACACCTTGTTGGTGTTATGGAACAGAAGTTATGGATACAGATCCTTTAATACCAAAGGCTGTATGGGGATTTAACGGTACTGAGCGCCCAGGTGCAGTGTATTTGGCGGCTGCTTTAGCAGGGTATTCTCAAAAAGGATTACCAGCTTTTGGCATCTATGGTAAAGAAGTTCAAGATGGTGGAGATACATCTATCCCAGACGATGTTGCAGAAAAGATTTTACGTTTTACAAAAGGTGCACTTGCTGTAGCTCAAATGAAAGGAAAATCATATTTATCTATAGGTTATAGTTCTATGGGAATTGCAGGATCTATGGTAGATGTTAATTTTCTGCAAGATTATTTAGGCGTTCGAGCAGAATTTGTAGAATCTGTAGAGTTATTAAGACGTATTGAAAATAATATTTTTGATCAGGATGAGTATGAAAAAGCCTTAGCCTGGACTAAAGAACATTGCAAGGAAGGTGAAGACAGAAACAGTCCGGAACAACAAAAATCGCGTGAGCAAAAAGATGCAGAATGGGAAAAAGTTGTTAAAATGACTTTAATCTGTAAAGATTTAATGAATGGAAATCCGAAGTTGAAAGCTATGGGCTTTGGCGAAGAGTCTAAAGGACGTAACGCGATTATGGGAGGTTTTCAAGGGCAACGTCAATGGACAGACTACCAACCTAATGCCGATTTTACAGAATCTATTTTAAATTCATCCTTCGATTGGAATGGAATTCGTCAAGCGTATGTGTTTGCAACAGAAAACGACTGTTTAAATGCCATATCTATGTTATTTGGTCACTTATTGACCAATAAAGCACAATTATTCTCAGATGTACGTACATATTGGAGTCCAGAATCTGTAGAACGTGTAACAAGTAAAAAATTAACTGGACTTGCAGAACATGGTATCATTCACCTAATTAATTCGGGGTCTACAACATTAGATGCTACAGCACAACAATTAGATGCAGAAGGAAATCCAACAATGAAACCATTTTGGGATATTACCGAAGAAGATGTGCAGCGTTGTTTAGACAATACAAAATGGCCGCCTGCAACTTCAGAATATTTTAGAGGAGGCGGATTTTCGTCTCAATTTTTAACAAAAGGAACTATGCCGCTAACTATGTGTCGTGTTAATCTTGTAAAAGGAATTGGACCTGTATTACAAATTGCAGAAGGGTGGAGCGTAGAGTTACCAGAAGATATACATACCGTATTAGACGATCGTACAGATCCTACATGGCCAACAACATGGTTTGTACCAAGAACTACAGGTCAAGGTGCATTTAAAGATGTGTATACAGTTATGGCAAAATGGGGCGCAAACCACGGAGCTATTACTCATGGACATATTGGAGCCGATTTAATTTCGCTAGCGGCTATGTTACGTATACCTGTAAATATGCATAACGTAGATGAAAATGATGTATTCAGACCAAGTGCATGGTCGGCTTTTGGAGAGCAGTTAGAAGGTGCAGATTATAGAGCATGTAAAAACTACGGCCCATTATACGGGTTTAAACACTAAAAACATTTAACTATAACAGTATGCAAACCTACACTTTTGTTTACCTGTACAGTTAAATATTAAGACCACTTTTTATAAAAATTGATAAAGATTATCCCTCTAATAGCATAATAACTATTGGAGGGAAGGCTTTATCTATCTAAAATATTCCAAATCAAAACATGAATTTTACCCATTTTTAAGATTGAAAATAGGTGATATGTTTTATTAATAAGACTTCCCAAGATTGGGATAATACACAATAAATCTAGAGCCCATGAAAAATGTTATAGCTATTATAGACATAGGAAAGACCAATAAAAAGATTTTTTTATTTGATGAAGATTTTCAGGTTGTATCTGAAAAGAGTATTCAGTTTGAAGAGATTAAAGATGATGATGGATTTTGTTGTGATGATATTGAAGCCATTGAACGTTGGATTAAAAACGGAATCATACAAATTCAGAAAGAAGGCCTGTATCGTATTAAAGCTATAAACTTCTCTACACATGGAGCATCGTTAGTTTATTTAAATAAAGAGGGTAAACGTATAACACCGTTATATAATTATTTAAAACCTTTAAATTTAGATGATTATTTAGGGTTTTATGCTTCTCAAGGAGGTGTAGAAGAATTCTCTAGAAAAACAGCATCTCCAGCTTATGGAATGCTTAATACTGGAATTCAGATGTTGTCGCTTAAGCGAAATAAACCTGAAATTTGGAAGCAAGTCCATGAGGTTTTGCATTACCCACAGTATTTAAGTTACTTATTTACTCATAAAATTACGGCAGATTTTACATCTGTCGGTGCACATACTGCAACATGGGATTTCGACCAGATGCAGTATCATAAATGGTTAGAAGAAGAAGGAATTTCGTTACCAGAACCTTGTAAGGGTAACGAGGCTGTATATGCAGATATAAATGGTAAACGCGTAGCTGTTGGTACTGGTTTACACGATAGTTCCTCATCAATTATTCCGTTGTTAGAAAAAGAAAAGCGCAAAAATTTTGTTCTCTTATCTACAGGAACTTGGATTATAGCCATGAATCCGTTTAGTAAAGAAACCTTAACACAACATCAACTAAAAAATAACTGTTTGTGTTTTATGACTCCTGAAAAACAACAAGTAAAATCGTCTATGCAGTTTTTAGGACGTATTCACGAAGTATATATAAAAGCATTAAGCGAATATTTTAAAATTGATATTAATACCCATCAAAATTTAGAAGTAAATGAGACGCTCTGTCAAGATCTCATCCAAAGCAATACTCGTGTATTTCTGTCTGATGGTATTGATACAGATTTTGATGCACATCCAGAACTTTTGTCTCAATTTCAGACTTACGAGAGTGCTTATTATCAGTTAATTTTTGAAATAAGTAAAAAAGTTATTCTAGCTATAGAGTTAATTTCTGATAAAAATGCTAAACTAAAAGATGTGTACATATCGGGAGGATTTAATAGAAATAAAATATTTATCAAATTTTTAGAATTATTAAAACCTAGTATCTCCATAAAGATTTCGGATTGTAAAAACGAAAGTGCTTTAGGTGCTGCCTTACTGATGAAAAATTATCTAAAATAAAAAATTATGTTACAAAGTAGAAGAATTTATTTACCGCCATTAAGTTTAATTGGACCAGGTTCATTACAGGATTTAGGAGAAGAACTAAAGCAGTTACCCTATAAAAGGGCGCTTTTTGTAACAGATAAAATACTTGTAGATATTGGTGTAGCACAAAACGTAATAGATGTTTTTGATACTGCATGTCTTGAATATGTGCTTTTTGATAATGTACAACCCAATCCTACTGTTAGGAATGTAAATAACGGATTGAAATTACTACAAGAAAATAATTGTGATGTTATTATTACCCTTGGAGGAGGGTCTCCTCAAGATTGTGGTAAAGCCATCGGAATTTTAGCAACAAACGGAGGGGAGATTAATGAGTATGATGGTATTAATAAATCAGAAAAAGCATCGTTACCAATCATAGCTATAAACACAACAGCAGGAACAGCAAGTGAAGTCACAATTAATTATGTAATTACTGATGTTGATCGTCATATTAAAATGGTAATGGTCGATAAAAACTGTTTAGTATCTATTGCCGTAAACGATCCAGAATTAATGTTAGGTAAACCTGCTTCACTAACGGCAGCAACAGGAATGGATGCCTTAACACATGCTATAGAATCGTATGTTTGTAATGGTGCCTTTCACTGGTCTGATGCATTAGCTTTAGAAGCCATTAAACTGATTGCATCTAGTTTAGAAGAGGTTGTGAAAAATGGTGGAAATTTAGAAGCGCGTAGTAAAATGGCATGGGGTCAATTTATCGCTGGACAATCTTTTTCTAATGCAGGTTTAGGCTTTGTACACTCACTTGCTCACCAACTAGGAGGGATGTATGATATGCCACATGGTGTGGCGAATGCTATTTTATTACCACATGTAGAGCGTTTTAATATTCCAGCCTGTACACATAAACTTAAAAAAGTAGCGCGAGCAATGGGTGTTGAGGTGAATAATAAAAATGATTTAGAAGGGGCTAATGCTGCTATAAAAGCTATTGAAAAACTTTCTAAAGCAGTAGGTATTCCGTGTGGTTTAAAAGAATTAGGTGTTAAAGAAGAAGATTTTGAGCTTATGTCACAACATGCATTAGAAGATGTTTGTACTGGTGGAAATCCAAGATCGGTAACGTTGGAAGATGCTATCGCTATTTATAAAGCCGCTATGTAAATTGTATTGAAACACTAACAGTAAAACTAAAACGTATATGTGAACTCACGATTTTTATAATTAGATTACATAAATATGAAAAGCTTACAAAATCAAATTATTGTTTTTGTAAGCTTTTTTATTAAAATTTATCCTATTTCTAATTGACTATCTGAAAATCTTCTTAATTAGCAATGTGTGTTTTGTTAATCACTTACATGGGGTTTTTAATCCGTTTGGCATTTGGTCCCTTCCTTTAATGGAAGTATCTACTTGTGTTGCTTGATATATGTTTACTTCAAGTATCCCCCCCCGTTTCTTTATTTACTTGAATTTAGAAGTCGCTGTACTCTTTAAATTATTTTTTATATTTATAATCTTATTTTTTTAAGTCCTAATAAACTTATATGTTGGTTTATTCATTTATTACATTATCTAGATTCAGACTTTTAATATCTGAAATTCCCCCGCTAATGCTATGCTTACTAGCTTTTAGATTATACGTTTTTCCTTTAGTTTTTACAAGTATTCCTGAGTTTGTGGCGTTGATATTGTAAATCTTATACGTAGCATCGTTGTTTTTAAAAGTTAATGTATCTTGAGAGGTGTTAAGTGTAAAGTCATTATTCTGATAAGCGAATGTTATGGGATAAGCGAATTCTACGGTTTCATCGGTTCGCAATAAAGCATAGTTTAAAACACGATTGTTTATATTAAACACGATAACTTTTTTTTGATTTTTGTTTAGTTTAAATGCGAACACTTCCGAAATACCATCTTCTGTAAAATCTATAGTTTTTTCAATATGTTGTTGAGACTTATTGCCTTCCCAAGTTGTTGTAGTTGTCGTGTAATAGGGTGTATTAGTAGCATCTTCTTCAATTTGTAGCATAAGTTTAGGAGTATTATCTATCACTTTAAATGTTGAAAATTGATGCCAGCAACAACCGCTTTTTGTCATGGTAGTAATGGTGTTTGTTTCTGAATTTGTTTGAAACATACCACAATATTCTTGTGCTAAACGGGTGAACTCTGCATTAAACTCTAGCGTCTTTTCACCTTCAATATAAATATTAAAAGACGGACCATGATAACAACTGTTTTGCCCGTCCATAATGGCTAAATCTTTTTTACCATCAAAATTAAAATCTTGATATATTAAAATACTTTGTTCTCCATATGGTAATTCTGAAATATTGGTTTTTACCTCGCCATTACTGTCTAAATTAAACGTAAATTCATCTGAATTCACGACAATAAGTTCTTTCTTAGTTTGTGAATTTATAATTCTGATTTTTCCTTTCTTAAAAACGTCATTTTCATATCCTTTTTCAATAGTTAGAAGTCCACTGTATTTTTCAGAAAATCCTTTTATTACATATTCAGTCTGACCAAATAGTTGGATTGATATTATAAAGATCACTAACGAGAGATAGTTATTCATGGTAAAATTGTCTTTTTTATACAAACGGTTTGTAACTCGTAATGTAGTTCTTTATGAGTTGAGGTCTTAATCTAAATTAAATATAGTATAAAATAAAAAAAGAGCAATCCTCTAAATTGCTCTTTTCTTATAAATGATTTATGATATAATAAACATTAAAGCTGTTTTGATTACTCTACAGTTAAAGTGTATTGAGGTGTTGCATTTAATGGGCAAAAATATACATATTCACCTTTTTGTAAAGTTGTAACGTTACTAGATTCTGTACTGTTATTTTCTACAGCTTTAGTTACATAAGCACTTTTAATGTGGTTGTCTGGTTTAGAAGCATCAGCACCTTTGGGTACTAAAACAAAACCTACTTGTTTGCCTACGTTATTATTAGAAATTTCAAAAATATAATTACCTTCTTTAAGCGTTAAAGCTTTTTGTGTAAACTCGCCTTTAGTTTGTTCTAAAGATACCACTGTTGCTGTTTTTTCTTGTGCATTTCCTGTGAATGTAAAGGTTAATGCGAATACGATTACTGCTATAAATTTTTTCATGTTTTTTTAATTTTTAAAGATTATTATGTATTAAACTGTTTCTAAATTTAAAGGTTGTGCTACTGGAAAATCTACAGGAACTTGAGTAGTACTATGTATGTAGTTAGAAATTGTTTTGTCTCCAACTAAAGAAATAGTATCTATTAAATTTGCTTTACTATAACCTGCATTAAAGTAATTTTCTAACACCGTAGCGTCTGTTTTTCCTCTGTTTTCTGTAATGTTTTTAGCTAATTTCGCTAAAGCGTCTAGTTTGGTATTTACAGAAGAAAATCCAGCTCTTAATTCTAAGATTTGTGCATCTGTAAAACCGTTCATTTTTCCTATAGCAGTGTGTGCAGATAAGCAGTAAATACAATTGTTAACTTGGCTAACAACAAGGTTTACTACTTCTTTTTCTTTGGCTGTTAATGATGTTTTAGAATTGGCAAACGTTAAATAGTTTTCTAATGCCGTATCGCTATGTGCATAGGTTGCATATAAATTAGGGACAAATCCTAAAGTTTTTTCTAGATTGTCGAAAATTACCTGGTTATTTTCGCTTACTTCTGTTTTTAAAGGAATATTAAATGTACTCATGTTTTTACTTTTTTTTTCTGAAACGGATTCAGTTATTATTGTATTTGTGTTGATGTTTTTGTTGATACAAAGTTGTGGGAAATTAAAGTGATTAGGAATGTTTGTTATTCCCTAACACATGTCGTTTTTTCTCTTGTTTAAAAATTGCCTATAAATGGTTTTTCTGCATCACAATAGAAATCATGAATATGTTTTTGCTCGCAATGTGTTTTTGGACTGATAGTGTTTACAGCTGCTTTTCTATTCTGAGTGAATATTTCTATAAGGTTGAATATAGATATGTTTTTTAATCTCATCTTATTATTGTTTTAATATTACAATGCAAAGATGAGATAGAAGCAGTTATAAAAGAATGAAGAATTTGCCCATAGGCTTGTCAATTTTTCCTAACTACTTAAATTTAGTCGTTTTTTGTAATCTGAAGGAGATAATCCGGTATGTTTTTTAAATAATCGGCTTAAATGAGAAGCATCTTCAAAGCCAATATCATAAGCAATTTCTTTAGCTGTTTTATCGGTGTAAATTAATAGACGTTGTGCTTCTAGAACAATACGCTCGTGAATTATCTGTAACGGACTTCTATTTAATTTTGCAAAATTATTAGATAGCGTTTTAGGCGATTTAAAGAGTTTTTCGGCATAAAAAGAAACACTATGTTCTGTTTTAAAATGTTGTTCTACTAAAAAATTAAATTCGCGTAATAAATTTACTTTTAAACTTTTTGGGGTTTCAATCATCCCTTCTTTAGCCTTTAATAAGCGGGTACTTTTAATAATAAAACGAGCCATTAACATGCGTAGCATTTCAGCCTGAATATTATCTTCTGTTTCCAATTCGTCAATAAAAACCTCATGTAAAGTTTCAAATTTATGCTGCTCTGTAGTGTTTAAATGAATTACAGGAATATTTGTATTACCAAAGAATAATATACCTACACAACTTACCTCTTGGTCATGATCTTTTATACAGTAAAACTCTTGGTTAAATTGATATATAGTAATGTCAGATCCATCTATAAACTGCAAGTATTGAATAGGTGTTAAAGCTAGAATGCTATGAGGTTTTAGCTTAAAAGGTACACTGTCTATAACTAAATTTATAGGTTCTGATTTAGCCCAAATAAAAGTGTAATATTCACATTGTTTTGCGCTTTTATAAGCAAGTAAATCGTGCGCGTTACCAATATTAAAAATAGCGTTTGTAGAAAATTCTTTAAAAGTATACATCATAAACACTAAGTCTGATTACTAATTAAAAAATTACAGTCGGACTACTTTTTTTATATAGTAAAACGATATGACTTTAAGCTGCTATTGTAAATTTTAGTGTGTTTTAAACCATATAGTTTTTAAAAATCACCTTTTAAATGTTCAAAATTTTTCACTGTTATTTGTCCCTCTGTGGGGGTAAGGTTTTGCCAAATCCAATTGTAGTGTTTAATTAGATTTTCAGCATTTACATAAGGTCTATCTGCTGTTGTATGCCCATCTTCAACCACAGTAATATTATAGTTTTTTATAAGTGCAGATTGAATTGTTGAAGCCACACAAAAATCTGTTGCACAGCCTGTAATTATTAAATTGTTTATGTTTAGGGCCTTTAAAGTAGCTTCTAAAGTTGTATCATAAAAAGCATCATTGGCACGTTTGTGTATAATAATATCTGTAGTATGTATGGAGAAGGCTTCTAAAATTTCCCAGTTTTGGGTGTGTTTTTCTAATTCACCTGTGCCTGTCCCGTCATGTTGAATATAAATTACAGGTAATTCGCTTGCATGACATAATGTAGTGAGTTTGGTAATGCTATCAATAATGCCTTTAGCGTTATATCTAGGTGTTTTTGGAGTAAACGATCCCTTTTGCATATCAATAATTAATAAGGCAGTGTTGTGGAGCATATGCTAATTTTATACTATTAGATTACATTTAGATGGTTGTAAAACCATAAGCAATATAGTTTTCTAGTGTTTTTTATTTATAACATTGTCTAAGGCAAAGGTGTTATCTTTTATATTATGAATAACGTAAACTGCAAATGCCACATGAACTAATTGTGCGGTGATTACACCCCAATTCTCTACTAAGGTTGATCCGAAAATTAAAGACATTAATACAACTGAAATACCTATAGATGCAACTCTTGTGAATAATCCTAAAATTAAAAGTAATCCAAAGGTAAATTCTGCAAAAGGTAATACATAACTAAAAGGGAGCGTTAAAAACTCTGGCAGCATAGAGTTTTCAAAAGATTTAACAATTCCAGCGCTAAAGGCTTGTAGTTTAGGTAGGCGTACTAAACCGTGTCCAAACATACTTATACCTATAGCAAGTCTTACAATTAAATACGATGTGTTTTGTTGCATATTAAGTTTTTTTAGGTGTTTAAATAATATTTATGGGGCTATACCCTAATTATAATGTAAAATGTCTTAGTCTTTTATTTGTTTAAAATCTTACGCTATCCCAATTATTTTGTTCAATTAACACACTTCTCTTTTATATAATTTGGTTTCAATCACTCAATTTTTTTGATGTATAAATGTACGACTTGTTTCAATTTAGTTTTAGCGGTTTATATGAGATAATAAATATTCCATTTAAAGTAGCCTTAATTTTAAATGGATTTAGTATTTAAGAGGATAAAATCTCTAAGTCATTTTTAATTCTTGGATTTATTTTTTTCAATTCTCGAGCAAAATCAATCTTGTTTTTTGGTGAGATTACTATAATATCAAATTTACCATACGTTAGCTCTAGCCGGTCTAAAGATGGCGCAGGAGACGACATGATGTTAGTTGTCTTTCTAACAGATTTTATTTTTTGTATATCGAAACGTTGGTTGTAAACAAAACCAGATTTTACAATTAGAACCCCAGCGTCTGTAATTGTATATATTGTTGAAAAATTTATATATAAAACGAATAGATAGATGGCTAAAAAGATGCCGCCAACCGAAAGAATTGCTTCAAGTGGTTCGTTTTTATAAATCATAAATACTAACATACTTCCAAATAAGAGTGTTAAAAATAACATGAGTTTATATCCGAATTTAGACTTATAGGTTTTCATTGTGTGTTGTTTTATTGTGCCGAGTTATTACGTTTAAAATATTTATAAATCGATTTTTCTTTCTTTATTTCTGTCTTTTTGAATAGCTAAATATTTTTTATAAATTAAAGATAAAAATATATGTATTAGAGTAAATTGTTTTGTCGTAGTGTTTTTTTTGTTTTAGAACTTTATTTTTTGCTCAGGGTTTAATAGCTCTCTTAAAATAAATTTAAATTATTGTAGACTATAAAATCTATTGTTTGGAGCTGGTTATTTATTATAAAATAAGTTTAGGACATCAATTATATGAAACAAACTCAAACTAACCAATCATTACTAATAAAATAAAGATTCTCTGGTAATAGAAAATAATGTAACATACCGATGGGCACATTTTTTTAAGAGGAATTAGAGTATGGTGAAGGATGACATAATAAGTATACAAGGCACTAAAAAAAATAGAGCTTTTTGTATTAATATACCTGTAGCATTATAATACAAACAAGAGTTTATTTATATGCTAAAAACTTTTTTCGTGCTAAAAAAATATAATTTTATTTGGGGGTTCTCACTTCATTGAGTTGAGAAATAGTTATTTGTAATGTCCATCCAAAACATGTCTAAATTTACGATGATTAAATTTTTAGAATTAGTGAATAATCATAAAAATGATGTCTTAACTTTGCAGTAAAAAAATGAATAAATGAAAAAATTAATTTTATTGTTTTTAGCTTTTGCTAGTTTTACGGTATCACATGCCCAGTCAGATTGGATTAAAATAGGCGTACATGCAGGCTCACCATTAGGAGATACTTCGGACACATCGTCTTTTGTATTGGGAGTAGATGTAAAATATCAATTTTTAAATACAAATAGTTACGCTATAGGTATTTCTACAGGATATTCAAATTATTTTGGTGAAGATGAATTTGATGATTTTGGTATTATTCCTATAGCAGGTTTGTTTCGCTATTATCCAACAAAACACTTCTTTTTAGGTGCAGATCTAGGGTATGGGATTTTTACAGATGATAACTATGGAGATAATGGGTTTTATTACAGACCAGAGATGGGATTCCATAATGATAAATGGAATGTATATGGATTTTACCAAGGCATATCTTCAGGGGAGTTTTCACCTGCTTCTGTAGGTATAGGAATTAGCTATAATATTATTAGAAGTTAATTATAAGATGTAATACATTTATGGTAAGTTGAGTTTTGTAAAAAACTCAACTTTTTTTGTTTAGTAACAAATCAATAAACTGTCTTTAACTATATTAATTCTCTTTTTTATCATTATTACATTATGTTTCAGTATTTGTTTAGCTACTATCATATTCAGATTTTTTCTCTATAAACAATCTCATTAAAAATTAATATTTTAACCAAGAAGTGTTAAACTCCAATAATTGAGTTAAATAATTAGTGTTTTATGATGTGAAATCTTTTAAAATTTAGAAATTTATAAAAAATAGTAAACTTAATGTAATCGATTAACTTTAAGATGAGTAAGCTGCTTTTTTAAGTGGAAAAGTCGGGTTAATAACAATTTTAATGACTATAAAACCACAATAAAAGTTAACTTTTTATTAAATTTTGCTAATTTTACGGTATTGACAAAATAGCTAACTAATGAATAAGAATTTATGTTTAATTGTATTATGTTTTTGTTGTAATCATATTTTTGGGCAATATTCTAACCTTAAATTTGAGAATTTAAATACAGAAGAAGGACTCTCTAGTAGCACGTGCTTAGAGCTATTTCAAGATAGTCAAGGATTTTTGTGGTTTGGGACTATTGATGGATTAAATAAATATAATGGATATGATTTTGAGATATTTAGACCCTTATTAAACGATTCTACCTCTATAAGTAATAACCGAATAAATGCCATACAAGAAGATAAGCAAGAAAATTTATGGATAGGTACAAATAATGGCTTAAACTTTTATCATCGGGACACACAACTTTTTACACATATTCCGCTGTTTAATCAGCCGCTTAAACTCAATAATCCAAAAAAAATAATTAATACGTTATTATACGATGATATCGCAAATATTGTTTGGGTTGGGACTAGTGATGGTCTCGTTAAATTGGTGTTAAGTGACGATTCTAGTCAGGTAGATCAATTAGAACCAGTACATTATGCGTTTAATCTAGAACATGAATATACAATAGATAACAACAACATAAACTCTATTGGAAAAGATAGAGATGGCTTTATTTGGGTAGAGACCAATGGACAACATTTAAATAAATACAACCCTTTAACAGACCGTTTTGAACGTGTTTTAATAAAGCATAAAAAACCTTACGAATTAAATCATATTCCCAAACGTTTATTTATTGACTCTGATAATGATTTCTGGATTGGAAACGATTTGTCTAACATTATTCTTTGGGACAAATCCAAAAATAGTTTTAAAGAACTTGCGCTAACTCAAGAAAGTATTCCATTTTATACAATATACGAAGATACTGCAGGAATTATTTGGATTGTGACCGATGGGTCTGGAATATATTTATATGATAAGGATAAAGACAAGTTAACCAATATTGTTAATAATCCATCAGATCCCTTTTCGTTACCTGGAAATCAAGTGTCAGATGTAATTGAAGATAAAGATGGTATTTTCTGGATTGCAACTTATAACGAAGGCATTAGCAAATTAGATGTAAAAAAATCAAGTTTCGGACATTATTACTACCAGAAGGGTAGAGAAAATGGATTAAATGAAAAAATTGTACAATCTGTACTTCAAGACTCAAAAGGACGCATTTGGTTAGGTGCTTACAATGGTGGTTTAAATTATTTTGATGAAGAAACAGCAACATTTACAGCTTATAGTCACGATCCAGACGATAGTAGTTCTTTAAGTTCAAATAAAATAATGTACACGTTTGAAGGTAATGAGGGCGATATTTGGGTGTGTACTTTAGATCGAGGTGTAAGTAAATTTAACCCAGAAACTAAAACTTTTAAAAGTTATTACCATCTAGAAAACTCTAATTCTACAATCGGACAAAATTCTGTATGGAGTGGGATTGAAGATAAAAATAATAGAGTTTGGCTTGGTTTAAGAGACGAGGGTTTAGATGTGTTTAATAAACAAGATCAGACATTTCATCATTTTAAAATAGGGGAAAACAAACAAAAAGGATTACTAAGTAATTTTGTATTTTCTTTATTTATAGATTCTAATAATCGCTTATTAGTCGGGACGTCTTTAGGTTTAAACTATGTGAGTTTAGATAGTATAGGAACTCAAATTCCAAAATTTATAACGTTTGAAGAAGTAAATATACACGGGATCTCTGGAAACCGTATAAACGATATAACCGAGGATGAAATGCATAATATTTGGTTAGGTACAGATATAGGTATTTATAAACTAGATGCTAATCTTAATCTCGTAAAAACTTACTTTACTACAGATGGACTTCCTAACAATTTAATTACAGGAATAAAAGAAGACTTCAATAATAATTTTTGGGTCACAACCCGAAGCGGACTATCTTTTATAAATCCAACTACAAATACCATAAAAAATTTTAATACACATGATGGAATTCAAGGTATGGAATTCCAAAGTAAATCTATAGACCGAACTAAAGATGGTCGCATTTTAGCTGGAGGAATTAATGGGTTTAATATTTTTAAACCTTCAGAGATTATCATGGCGTCTTCAGAGAAATTATACCCAAGAATTTCTGGCCTAAAAATTAATAATCAATATGTTAAGACGGGCGAACGCATAAATAAAAAATTCGTACTTACAGAAACTATTTCAGACACTAAGCAGTTAGAATTAGATTATAAGCAAACCAATTTATCTTTTAATTATTTAGCACTTCATTTTAAAAATCAAGAGCAAGTAAAATATGCATATAAAATGGAAGGCTTAGACGATGATTTTATATATGCAGGAACTAACAGGCTTGTAAACTATTCTAATTTACAGCCCGGAGTGTATACATTTAAAGTTAAAGCAACGGTAGATGGCGATTGGGATAATGCACCTGTAAGATCTTTAAATATTAGATTGCAATCACCACCATGGAAAACGTGGACAGCCTATACTATTTATGCTATTATTTTCTTGGTGTCTTTATGGTATTTAAATAAATATTTTACAAATAGAATTAAAGAAGAAAAGGAACACGAATTCGACCAAATGAAACTAGAATTCTTTATAAATGTTTCACACGAATTTAGAACACCTCTAACTTTAATTTTAAATCCGTTAGATAAATTAATGGCAGGTTATAACGATCCTGCAGTTGTAAAATCTTCTGCTAAATCTATTCAGCGTAGTGCCAGAAGATTGTTGTATTTAGTAAATCAATTACTAGATTATAGAAAAATGGAAGTAGGAATGGCTCCGCTTCAATTGCAAAAAGGAGATATTGTAAAATTTAGTAACGATATTTTTGCTCTGTTTAAAGGCTTAGCCCTTAAAAAGAACATAGGATATACATTTACGTCTACTACAGATCAATTGTATTCTTATTTTGATTTTGATAAAATTGAAAAAATATTAACCAATTTAATTTCAAACGCTATAAAATTCACAAATAATGGAGGAGAAATTGTAGTGTCAATTAATAAGGTTTTAGAAAAGAAAAAACAAGGAAATTTTTTAGGTCAATCTAAACGTTTAACAGATTATATCGAGATTATTGTTGAAGATACTGGGATTGGATTAGATAAAGATCAGCTCAATCAAGTGTTTTCTAGATTTTATAATGTAGATGTAAATAAGACAGGTACAGGTATAGGATTAAATTTTTGCAAAGGGTTAGTAGAATTACACGGTGGAGAAATTTTTGTAGAAAGTGAATATGGGGTAGGAAGTAAGTTTGTTGTTAGAATTCCTTATAATAAAAAAGCAGAAACAGCTGTAGTAGAAGATGTAAAGGATGAATTCTTAATTAACTCTATGAAGTCTGTAGAATACGATATGCTTATTTCTGAAGATTTAGATTTAGTAGACGATACTGAAGTTTCTCAAGTTAAGGATAAATGTAAAATTTTAGTTGTAGAAGATAATAAGGAACTACGTGAACATTTAAAAAGTGAATTGCGTGCGCGTTATGAGATTATTGAAGCTATAAATGGAGAAGAAGGATTAAAAATGGTTCATAAACACTATCCCGATCTTGTAGTTAGTGATGTTATGATGCCAAAAATGGATGGATTTGAGCTATGTAAACAACTTAAATCTGAGTTTGAAACATGTCATATTCCTGTTATTTTATTAACGGCTCGCGCTTTAGAAGAAGATAGAATTGAAGGGTACAAAACAGGTGCAGATGGGTATTTAGGTAAACCATTTAACATGCGTGTGTTAAAAGCTAGAATCTCTAATTTATTAGAGACGAAACGTGTGTTACGTGAAAAATTCTCGAAATTAGGAGCCGTAATTCCATCTAAAGAAGTTACAAATAATTCTATAGATGAAGCGTTTCTAGAAAAAACAACTAAAATTATCCTTGATAATATTAGTGACACC
Organism: Formosa sediminum; assembly: GCF_007197735.1. GTDB lineage: Bacteria > Bacteroidota > Bacteroidia > Flavobacteriales > Flavobacteriaceae > Formosa > Formosa sediminum. The sequence goes on along the minus strand of NZ_CP041637.1, from coordinate 3,707,917 downwards.
GAATTTAAATTAGAGCATTTATTAAAAGAAGTTGGTATTGGTCGTTCTCAATTTTATAGAAAAATACAGTCCATTACAGGGCAAAATCCAAGTCATTTTATAAGAACAATTCGTTTAAAATATGCATCAGATTTACTACTTAAAGGCATGCATACAATAAAAGAAGTTACACATATGTCCGGATTTAATTCGGCAGCATATTTTGGTAAGACCTTTAAAGAACTTTATAATATGACGCCAAGTGAATATGTTGAAGCCCATAAAAAAGAAGTCTCCGAAATTGAAGATTAATACTCTTATATAGTTTAATAAATAGCAATATCTAGTTACGCTTCAAAAGCATGTTTTATTAATGTAGTAAGTTAAATTATTTAGAAAACTACTAATTATAGAAAAGACTTACATTTTTATTAGATAATTATACGTTAAATCTAATATTAGGTGATAATTTATAGGTGTTAATCCATAATTTATAGTGATTAAGTACAAAAATCCCTAAATTTAAAGTACCTAGTAAAGAACTCAATGGAGGTTGGAATAAATCACTCCAAAAATGATTTATTTCTATTTACTAAGTATTCAATTTTTTCATGATTAAATCTACATTATTAAAATATAAAAGCGCATTCAGTTTGGTATTTGTTGTTGCTTTTGGTAAAAAGTTCAGAATGTATTCTGAACTTTTTTATTTAAAGCTGAGATGTTATTTTATAATATTATCAGGCATCACATGTTTTTAAAATTATAAATACTAATACTATAGTTGCTTCACATTTAGTCAATTAAATAGATACAGTTTTTATTATTATCAATCATAATTTATAGCAATTGGACTATAATTTATAGCAAGTTTTTAAATTAAAATCAATCTTGCAGTGGTGTTGAATTGAGTAGTAATAACCCTAAACATTGATGGAGTAATAGATGGTTAGGGTTATTATAAATAACATAGCATATAAATTAATAGTTACCATATGAAAATGAATACATCCTTTCTAATGTCATTTAGTAATTTGATTAAAGGTTTTTTATTGTTTTCTTTTTTGCCAACATTCGCTCAGCAGTCTGTAGAGACAGAAAATATTAAACCTAATATTGTTTTAATTATGGCAGATGATTTAGGCTATGGAGAATTATCGTCATATGGGAGTAAAAAAATCCAGACACCAAATTTAGACAAACTAGCTTCTCAGGGTATTAAATTTTTAGATTTTCATGCTAATGGCCCTTTATGTAGTCCTACAAGAGCAGCATTAATGACGGGTAAATACCAACAACGTACAGGTATAGAAGGTGTTATTACCGCGGCTAATCACAGAGATGTAGGATTAAATTTAGATGAAGTAACTTTAGCAGATGAGCTGCAACGTTTAGGATATACTACAGCAATGTTTGGTAAATGGCATTTAGGTTATGCAGAATCTTTTAATCCTATTTATCAAGGGTTTAATACTTTTTCTGGATTTGTTAGCGGAAATATAGATTATCATGCTCATGTAGATCAAGAAGGTTATTTAGATTGGTGGAAAAACAATAATATTGAAAATGAAAAGGGATATTCAACAGATCTTATTAATGACTATGGTATTCAATTTATAAAAAAACACAACTCCAATACCACTGGAAAACCTTTCTTTTTATATCTCGCTCAAGAAGCTCCTCATTATCCAATTCAAGGACGCCATGATAAACCTGTGAGAGAAAAGGGAAGTAAAAAATATATTAGAAAAGTCCCTAAAGATTCTATACAAACCATATACGAAGGGATGATAGAAACACTTGATGGAACTATAGGCAAATTATTAAACACCTTAAAAAATGAAGGTTTAGAAAAAAATACGATTGTTATTTTTTGTTCAGATAACGGAGCTGCTTCATCAAGGGGAGATAATGGAGTGTTAAGAGATTATAAAGCTAGTGTTTACGAAGGCGGGCATCGCGTTCCAGCCATTATGCGATACCCAGGACATTTTAAAGCGGGTACACTAAATACTACTCCCATCTTAACGATGGATATTTTACCAACATTATTAGATTTTGCAAATGCAACTCCAACAGGAAAACATGTAGATGGAGTTAGCTTTAAACAGCATCTAGTACAAGGAGATTCAGCTCCTGAACGTAATTTGTTTTGGGTGTTTAGAAATAAAAAAGCAGTAAGGCAAGGCGATTGGAAATTGGTAAAAACTATTGAAGACACGGTGGTTACTCTGGATTTATTTAATTTAAAAGTAGATCTTTCAGAAACCCAAGACCTTTCAAGTTCTTACCCTATGCGCGTACAAAAAATGGATAAGATATTAACAGAATGGGAACAAGATGTGCGTTCTGGAGCACCAACGGTTGCCAAGTAAAATATACATGTTTCATGTTTTTTAGTTGAGTTTAAAGCGGAAAAACCTTGGATGTATGTTCAAGGTTTTTAATTCCTAAACACTCACAAGTATTAGTGATTTAGGATGTATAGGATGAAGGCTTTAACACGATTTAAAATAAGATTTTAATTAATAATAGAGAATACAATCAATAAAATAATCGCTTATGTATTTGTTTCAACAAATGGTATTACGGATATCAAAAAAACGTGCTATAGAAGAACTGAAATCTAAGTTTTTTAAATTATTAATAGTGTGTTTGTCTTTAAGTATATTGAGTTGTAATGAGTCCGATAAAAAAGAGTCTTCCATGCAACTTAAAACCTCAAAACTGCTTTTGTGGTATGATGCTCCTGCAGCCGATTGGAACGAAGCTTTACCTCTGGGTAATGGACGACTAGGGGCTATGGTTTATGGTCATCCTTCAGAAGAAAACATTCAATTAAACGAAGCTACCCTTTGGGCGGGTGGTCCACATACCAATGCTAATCCAGATGCAAAAGATGCGCTTTCTGAAATTAGAAAATTGTTGTTTAATGGTAAGTTTCAAGAAGCTCATAATCTGGCTAATGCCAAATTTATTTCACAAACATCCCATGGAATGCCCTATGAAACGGTGGGTAATTTAAGATTAGATTTTTTAAACCACGAAGCATATTCAAATTATCACAGAGCGTTAGATATTGAAAATGCAATTAATACTACTACATATACAGTTGATGGTGTAGAATATAAACGTGAGATGTTTACATCGTTTACAGATCAAGTAATTGTACTGCGATTAACGGCAAATAAAGATGGGAAATTAAGTTTTACAGCCGATATGGATCGTCCTGAACCGGCTAAAGTTACCGTGACAACAGAAGGTGATAATGTATTAAAAATGGTCGGATTAGGAAGTGATAATTTAAATAAAAGATTGAAGAATGCCAAAGCCATAAAAGGCGAAGTCGAGTTTCAATCTCGGGTTAAAATTGTAAATGAGGGAGGACGTGTAGCTGCTAAAAACAATACGTTAGAAGTTTCTAAAGCAAATAGTGTAACCATTTATATATCGATTGCTACAAATTTTGTGAATTATCAAGATCTTAGTGCAGATGCCCATAAAAAAGCAACGGACTATATTACTGCTGCAGAAACGAAAGATTACGACCAATTAAAAACAAGTCATTCTAACTATTATAAGAAATTCTTTAATAGAGTGTCTCTAGATTTAGGTTCGTCTGAGCATGATGAAAAACCCACAGATGTTAGAATAAAGAACTTCAGCTCGGTAACAGACCCTAGTTTGGCAGCGTTATATTTTCAGTTTGGACGGTATCTTTTAATTTCATCATCACAGCCCGGAGGACAGGCTGCAAACCTCCAAGGAATCTGGAATAAAGATTTAACACCACCTTGGAAAAGTGCGTATACGGTAAATATTAATACGGAAATGAACTACTGGCCAGCAGAGGTTACTAATCTCACAGAAATGCATGAACCTTTAATTGAGTTAGTAAAAGAACTTTCTGTTGTAGGGCAAAAAACAGCTAAAGAAATGTATGATGCAAACGGTTGGGTTACGCATCATAATACCGATTTATGGCGTATAACAGGTCCTGTAGACGGCGCAACCTGGGGTATGTGGACAACTGGTGGAACGTGGCTGACTCAGCATGTGTGGGAAAAATATATATTTAATGGAGATATAGATTATTTAAAATCTGTGTATCCAGCTATGAAAGGTGCTTCAGAATTTTGTTTAAGTTTCTTAACAGAAGATCCTAATGGCTATTTAGTAATATCTCCAACGATTTCACCAGAACATGCTCCTAAAGGACGCCCTGAAGGTGTAAATATTGTTGAAAGTACATCTATGGATAGCCAATTGGTTTTTGATATGCTAACTAAAACCATTGCAGCAGCAGAATTATTAAATGAAGATGCAGATTTGGTGCAAAAAATGAAGCAGACTCTTGAAAAACTTCCTCCTTTTAAAGTAGGCCAACACAATCAATTACAAGAATGGATGGACGATTTAGACGATCCTGAAGACGATCACCGTCATGTGTCTCATTTATACGGTTTATATCCTTCCAACTTAATTTCACCATATAGATCTCCAGAATTGTTTGAAGGAGCAAAAAATACTTTAATTCAGCGAGGCGATCCCTCTACTGGCTGGTCTATGAATTGGAAAATTAATCTATGGGCACGTTTGTTAGATGGTAATCATGCCTATAGATTAATGGGCGATCAAATAAAATTGGTCGGCCGTGCAGATTCTCCTAAAGGTGGTGGTACGTATGCTAATATGCTTGATGCGCATCCACCATTTCAAATCGATGGTAATTTTGGATTTACTTCTGGGCTAACAGAAATGTTAGTACAAAGTCACGATGCAGCAATTCATTTAATTCCTGCTTTACCAGATGTATGGAAAGATGGACAAGTTACAGGTTTAAGAGCCCGCGGAGGTTTCGAGATTTTAGATTTAGAATGGAAGGATGGAGAAGTTATAAAGGCAATAATTAAATCAACATTAGGAGGTAATCTTCGCATACGCTCGTATAGTGAATTAAAGTCTCCAAATGGAGATGTTTTACATGTGGCTTCAGGTGATAATCCCAATACGTTTTATCAAGTTCCAGAAATTAAAGAGCCTATTATTTCTAAAAAAGCGACTCTTAAAGGCATTTCTTTAAAACCTTCTTTTGAGTATGATATTGATACAAAAGTTGGAGAGGAAATAATCCTTGTAAAAAAATAATATATGCGAGCCTTTAATTTAACAGGGAATATAACAGTTCCCAGCATTTGGATTTATTTTTAGTGGAGAGACAACATTTTTTTGTACGGTATAGTAACTGTTTTGATTATCGTTTTGAGGTATAAATAAATAAGAATATTAATGTGATTTAGTTACACCAGATTAGGTTATTAATTTTTAATACAATAGACTTTAAAATTAGCTATAGAGACCGTTAAAACTAAACAGATTTTTTACTGAATAAAATTAATAATTTTATGAAAATAGATAGTTTAAGTAATTACCAAAGCCTCATATTATACATCTGTTTTACATGTAGCTGTAACTTTAGTTTTAGCCAGTTAACTTCAAATTCTAATTTAAAATTAACAGAACGTATTTATAGTATTTGGGATAGTGAACCTGCTCCCAATCGCGGTGGAGATTTCAATATTACTAAAGCTAGAGGCTATCCGTACGATGAAGATTGGGAGTTACATTCTTACCCCATAGGTAATGGTTATATGGGAGCAAATATTTTTGGCAGAACTGACGTTGAGCGTATACAACTTACCGAAAAAACATTGGCAAACGAAGGTTTATACGGAATAGGTGGTTTAACAAGTTTTGCTGAAATTGATTTGGAATTTAATCATAATAATCCAACTCACTACAAACGTTCAATAAATCTAAATGAAGCCATAGCCTATGTTAATTATAAACAAGATGGCGTAAGCTATACCAGAACACATTTTTTGAGTTATCCTGATAATGTGTTGGTAATTAAATTGAGTGCTAGTAAAAACGGACAGATTTCCTTCGTACTAAAGCCAGAGATTCCATATCTACGAAAACCAACAGAGAAAAACACGCGAACGGGATACATGACCGTAAACGAAAATATCATAACCATGGCTGGATGTATAGAGCATTTTAGTGTGAATTATGAAGGACAAATAAAAGTAATACCTACAGGAGGAACCTTATCCACTAGTCAAAATGGGGAGCAATCTGAAATAAAAGTAACTCATGCAGATAGCGTGATTTTATTAGTAAGTGCGGGAACAAATTACAGATTAACTCAAGCTGTGTTTTTAGAAGATAATCATAGTAAAAAATTAGATACTAATGTTAATACACATGAGAAGGTTAGCCGTATTATACAAAAGGCATCAAAAAAAGGCTATGAAAAATTAAAGCAAACACATATAGACGATTATCAATCATTATTTTCTCGTGTAAAGCTTCAGTTTAGTACAGATATTCCAAATAAACCAACAAAAAAGGTGTTAACAGATTATCAGGAAGAAGTCTCAAATTCTTATTTAGAAGAACTCATGTTTCACTATGGTCGCTATTTATTAATTTCAACTTCACGCCCGGGGACATTGCCTTGTGGTTTACAAGGCGTCTGGAGCCAATATGAAGTAACACCTTTTACTGGTGGATTTTGGCATAATATTAATGTGCAAATGAATTATTGGGGGGCGTTTAATACTAATTTAGCTGAAACATTTACACCGTATATTGAGTTCTTTAAAGCTTATTATCCTAAAGCAAAACAATTAGCGACAGTATATTTAAAAGTACACCACCCAGAAGTATTAGCTAAAAATAGCTTAGAAAATGGTTGGACAATAGGAACGGGTACTACACCTTATAAAATTGTGGGACCTGGTGGACATTCTGGTCCGGGAACAGGTGCATTAACAACTAAAATGTTTTGGGATTATTACGACTTTACGAGAGATACCACTTTTTTGAAGGAAACAGGCTTTCCTGCTATTTTGGGTATGAGTCAGTTTTTATCTAAAACTTTAGTCTCGGTAAATGATAGTTTGTTACTTGTAAATCCATCGGCATCACCAGAGCAAAAACATAATGGAGATAATTATATTACTGCCGGTACGACCTTTGATCAAGAACTGGTTTGGGAAAATCATAACGACTTATTAAAAGCTTACCAAGTTCTCGATATTAAGGATAAATTCAAGCAGACCGTTGAAGATCAATTAACAAAATTAGATCCAATAATAATTGGGAAATCAGGTCAGATCAAAGAATTTAGAGAAGAAGAATATTATGGAGAAATCGGACAAAAGCACCACAGGCATATTTCACATTTATGTGCCCTTTATCCTGGAACTTTAATCAACGAGACCACTCCAGAATGGATACAAGCCGCTCGGCATACTTTAGATTTAAGAGGTAATATCACCACGGGTTGGGCAATGGCGCATCGTATGAATGCACGTGCACGTACAAAGGAAGGCGAGAAGGCTCATAATGTATATTCAAAATTTATAAAAGAGCGTACTTTACCAAATTTATGGACTACACATCCGCCATTTCAAATTGATGGTAATTTTGGAACTATGGCTGGGGTAGCAGAAATGTTAATTCAAAGTCATGAAGATTATATTCAAATACTTCCTGCACTGCCTAAAGCTTGGAATACTGGTGCTTATTCTGGTTTGGTGGCTAGGGGTAATTTCGAGTTTTCGGTGGTTTGGAAAGAAGGCAAGGCTAAAGCTATAGAAATTCTATCTAGAAGCGGTGGAATCTGCAAACTTAAATACGCGCATATTGCTAAGTCAACATTAACAAATTCTACTGGAAGTCCCATAGTTTTAAAATCAGAGCAAGCCGATTTACTTGCATTTAACACTGTAAAAGGAACACAATATTATCTTAAACTTTAATAGAAAAATCATGTGTTTAATTATATGTAATTAATAAAAACGGATTATGAATATAAAAATTTTGATATACATGCTGTGTTTGGCAGGGTGTTTCGTTAATCAAGGATATGCACAAAAGGAGACGTATTTAAAATATCCACATACCGAAATTTCTAATGATAATGTGACTATGTCTTTATTTTTACCCGATCATAAAAAAGGATACTATCAGGGATCGTATTGGGATTGGTCGGGACTTATAGCCAGTTTAAAATATAAAGGGCAATCTATTTTTAAAGCCTCTTCATTAAATCAGAAATCCAAGACGATTGAAAATTTTTCGGGACCAAAATTTACAGCTTCTTTAGGATATTCTGAATCAACTTCTAGCGAAAAATTTATACGTTTAGGTGTCGGAATTCTCCAAAAGTCTAAGCATGTTGTAAATAATTCGGGACAAACCGAGTGCAAAATTCTAGATCATGGCACATGGAAAACTAATTATGGGGCAGATTGGATAGATTTTACTCATACTATTTCAAGTGATTTTGGCTATGCTTATATCTATAAAAAAACAGTTAAATTGTCTAAGCAGGGTTTTGTTGTAGAACATTCTCTTCAAAACACAGGCTCAAAACCCATGCATTTAGACTTTAATACAGAGAATACATTTATAACAGAAGACAATAAGGTAAAACTTCCTTTTCAAATTATTTATCCTTATAAAATTAAAACTGAAAATATATTGGAAGATTATGTAAATATTAGTGGTAATGCCATTCAGTTTACAAAGGCTCTTGGAGATTTAAATGTGAACTTAGATTTAAAAGGATTTGAAACGATAACACCAAATACTAAACTAACAATCGAAAACCCTAATTCTGGAGTAGGACTAACCATGTCTATAGATCAGAATTTAAGTAAAGAACAGGTTTTTGCAAATGGTAATTTAATTTCTGTAGGTAATAGTATAGCAATTTCAGTTCCTGTAAATGGTGAAAAAACGTGGACAACACACTACTTTTTATATGACACTAAATCCTTTCAAAAACATGTGAATTATAAGATTAATAAAGTTAAAATAGAGTCTGAAGTGTATACCATTATGCAAGATAAATGGAACAATGCATTTAAACATGTTAGTTATCCCGAGCAATTTTTAGATTATGTTATAGAGGTCAGTCCTGGAGAATCAATACAATCAGCTATTGATATGGCTAGTGCAGCAGGTGGAGGGGTTGTTGTAGTAAAAAAGGGGATTCATTATTTAAAAGACACCTTGCTACCAAGGAGTAATGTAACACTTGTGGGCGAACGACAAGCAGAGACTATTATTATGCAAGGGCCAGACATGTTGGTGTCTGGAATAAATGTAGAACCAGAACATCAAGTGACTGATTTTGTAATAAAAGATTTAATCCTTCAAGGCACTCGTAAAGGCAAGGCTAATGGTATACGTATGTCCGGAAAAAACGAGAGTCGTCATAACCGAATTATGTTTCAAAATATTACAGTCAGAGATTGGTCGGCACAAGGTGTGCATTTAAAACGTACCGATAATATTATTATGGATCATTGCGATTTTCAATATAATGGTTCTGGAGGAGGATTGTACCACAATGTGTATTTTTTGTATAATAAGTATATTTTACAGTCCGATTGCGATATGTCTAATCCTATAAAAGGTAAAGGTAACAAATACACGTCTTGCGAGTTTGTGTTGGCTCAACGCTGTAAGATTCGAGATGCAAATGGTAATGGGATTCAGGCCGACCATGAAGAAGCCGGTTATATTTTCCTTCATAAATTCGACATATCTGGTTGTGGCCGTGTCGCTTTGTGGTTTCCTTGCGAAAATTACTACGATAAATATAATTATACAGAAAACGCTAAATATGCCCCACAAAATATTATTCTTAACCGTTGTAAAGTGGTCGATAATACTTGGGGAGCCATGTGGCGTAGTGTTAAAGAATCTTATGTTATAAATTGTACATTTAATAATAAAAAAACAGACATGGGTTTGTTACACTGTGATGTCACTATAGAAAATAGTGATTTTATTACTGGAAACCAAACCTATTCATCAGTGAATCAATGGCCAGGAGATGTGAAATTACTATGGTAATTACTAAGAGCTTAGCTTAATTAGCACTTTTCTTGTTTCTAAATATTGAATTTAAATCAACGTTTGTAAAATAGATTCTGTTTGGTTTAAATACGTGTTAAACTATTCTAAAGTATTCATAAGTTATATGCAATGAATCATAATTTATAAGATAATATTATGGTTTTAGGTATTATTGTATGCATGTAATCTATTAAAATAGTAGAGACTTTCAGATCATAGAGGTTTGGCTATAGAACCAGCTGGAAAGATGTTCAAATTATCTTGGAGTATTCAATAACTCACTTCAAAACTTAAAAATCAAATATGAAATTTTCAAAAATAGGTTTACTATTAATTATACTTTTTGCACATTCTAACTACAGTTTTGCCCAAATGCAAAATCGTCCAAATGTAATTTTCGTAATGCCTGACGATATTAGTCATAGTTCATTTTCTTATTTCAAAAATAATGCACCACACACACCCAATATCGATGCATTAGGAGATGAATCTGTTAGGCTAAACGATTTTCATGTTTCTCCAAGTTGTTCGCCTACACGAGGGGCTTTACTTACAGGAAGACCAAGCGATGTGGTAGGAGTTTGGCATACCATTAATGGTAGAAATATGATGCGTTCAGATGAAATTACAATGGCCGATATTTTTAAAGCAAATGGCTATGCTACAGGTCTCTTCTTTAAATGGCATTTGGGAGACAATTATCCGTTTAGACCTAAAGATCGTGGATTTGAATATGTAGCTTGGATTAAAGGTGGTGGCACTGGTCAGCAACCCGATTATTGGGGAAATACTAATAACCAAGCACATATGTGGGTGAATGACTCTCTGGTAGAAATGACCGATGAAGACGATGGTATTCCAGGTGCTTTTACGACCAACTTCTTTATGAATCGGGCTATGGATTTTATGAGCGATAATATTGAAAAAAATAAACCATTTTTTGCTTATATCCCTTTAGGTACAGCTCATGCACCGCATGTATTACCTCCAGATGCGCGTGAAGGTGTAAGTGCAAAAAAAGGAACTATAGAAAATATCGATAAAAATATGGGGAGTTTACTAAAGTTTTTAGATGATAAAGGTATCGCAGATAATACCATACTTGTATTTACTACAGATAACGGTGATGGCGGGTATTTACGCGGAGGCAAAGGATCTAATTACGATGGTGGTACTCGTGTGCCATGTTTTATAAGATGGCCTAACGGACATTTGGGCGGTACTGGTAAAGGTAAAGATGTAGAGCCGTTAACGGCACATATTGATTGGTTACCTACGTTTATGGACTTGTTAGATCTTAAAGATGTAGAAAATAGACCAGAAAAGTTGAAAATTCGTGGGCGTAGTTTTGTTCCAATGTTAGATGATAATCCTAAAAATGATCCGTCTGGATATAAAAATAGAGCGGTAATAATAAACGATATGTGGACAGAATTTCCCGAGAAATATAAAAAACTATCGGTGAAAAAAGATGATTGGGATGGAGATGTCATCGTTCATAAATGGCGCTTAATACGAAATAGTAGTACCTCTGATTGGGAATTGTACGATGTATTAGTTGATGAAAAACAAAAAAATAACATCATTTCAAATTCAGAATATGATGATTTGGTAGCCGAATTAAAAGCAGAATACGAAGCCTGGTGGAAATTGGTAGAAGCGCGTTCCGACGAATACACCAGAATTATTATAGGCAATAAAGCAGAGCCTAAAACAACGTTGCATGCACACGATTTTCATGGTACCGTTATTTGGGATCAAAGTAATGTGAAAAAAGGAGATTCGGGTAGCGGTTTTATAGCAGTAGAATTTGATAAAACAGGTACCTATAATTTCGATTTACGCCGTTGGCCAAAAGAAATTGAAACGCAAACGGACTTAACTTCTGGAGGCGATTTTGGAAAGGCTTTAGATATAGCGAGTGCCAGAATAAAAATTTGGAATGGTGATACAGTGTATGTCGATGAAAAAAAAGCCGCAGACCCTAATGCGGATGGCGTAAAATTCAGTTTACAAAATCTACCAAAAGGACCAGCATTTATCCAAACGTGGTTTTATAATCAAACAGGTGAAATGGAAGGTGCTGTGTACTATAATTATGTAACACCTGTTCAGAATTAAGATTTTCTTTAAAAATTAATGGTTTAAAACACTAATGAAGTATATTTTATTTTCCTTTTGTTTTTTAATAATGACACCCATAATTATGGCGCAAAACGCCATGCGTGGACTAGTTACAGACACAAATAACACGCCTTTAGATGGTGTGGAGATTAGTTTTAATGAGGAAGCTGTTAAAACAAAATCTAATGGTCAATTTATTTGGTCAATTACAGATGCCCCTTCAAAAACAATACACTTTAAAATTGAAAAATCAGGTTATTATTCAGAAAGCAAAAAAGTTGTTGTAGAAGATGCGCTAGATACTTTATTAGAAATTAAACTGAAGCCATTGCAAAATCCACAATCCAATTATATTATAACTAAGGTTAAAATAGAGGAGGAGGTTTTAAATGTGATGCATGATAAATGGGGAGATGATTTTAAGCATGTACAGTATCCTAAGCAATATTTAAATCGGGTAATAACTTTAAACCCTGGTGATGATATTCAGGATGCTATCGATAAGATGCATGATGCCGGTGGAGGCGTCGTGCTATTAAAGTCAGGCATTTTTGAAACAGGAGATTTAATTATTAAAAGTCGGGTTACACTGTGTGGTGATGGTCGCGAGTTAACGACCATAAAACATATTGGCACTGGCAATTTTATCAATCAAGTGCCTAAAAAGAAATTAACAGATGTAGTGTTTAAAGACTTAACATTTTTAGGAGGAAGTGATACAGGTAGTGGCTTAAATTTACGAGGCGATGATAATGACAGGCACGAGAGATTAATGTGGCAAAATGTAACTGTTAAAAATATGGGTTCTCATGGTGTGGGTATTAGCAGAGTAAACCATATTATAATGGACAATAGCATATTTCAACATAATGGGACACGTGGTGGGCTCCATCATAATATTTACTTTTTATTTGTGGGACATGTGTTGCAATCCGATTGCGATATGTCTTTTCCTTCTGAAGGAAAATCTAATAAATATACATCGGCTAAATATGTTTTAAGCCAACGTTGTGTGATGAAAGAAGGGAAAGGTAATGGCATACAAGCAGATAATAATATGGCTGGTTATCTGTTTTTTCATAAGCTGTATATGTCCAATTTTAAGCGTGTAGCACTGTGGTTTCCTTGCGAATCTTATTATAATAAATTTGAATATACCGAAGATCTGAAGTGGGTGCCACAACATGTTATTTTAAATAAATGCGAAATTGTAAATAACACTTGGGGCGCTATGTGGCGCATTGTTCGTGGCCCATCGTATGTGATTAATAGTTATTTTGATAATACAAATATCGATATGGGCTTATTGAAATGCGATGTAAAATTTGAACATAGCAGTTTTAAAACAGGCAATCAAGTGTATACAGATATCAAGCAATGGCCAAAAGATGTTAGGATTTTGTGGTAAAAAATTGGGTTGTTTTTGTGTGGAATTATAGAATTTGAAAACTAGCTTTTCTATGATGCTTCACTTATCCTAAACACCATTTTATGTTATAGCGCGCGCTAGGGCTAGTAATACATCATAGCTTATAACTTATGAATCATGATTTATATGATCCTTAAATAGAATTTTATAGTATTGTCTGTAAGGCTTTTTATAATTAATTTAAGTACAAATAAAACAATGATTTATATTAAAAAACTAATTACTAAAATTTTAATTATAGTAATTCCTGTTTTTCTGATTGGCTGCCAATCTAAATTCAAAAATCAATTTGAAAAAAATGCACATGGCATAAGCATTCACAAAGACAGTACACGTATTCATATAGAAGTAATAAGCCCTTCTATAATTCACGTTAAAAAGACACTGCTGGGAGACAAACCTTCAGAGCTTCCCGATTATGTTACAGTTTTAAAACCTCAGGAAGTGTCATGGGAGCTAAAAGAAACCGAAGACTTGTTAACATTGAGCACAGATTCTTTACAGGTTACTATTTCTAGCGATGGCATTATAAGCTATATAACGAAAGCGAATCATCAGTTACTATCAGAAACCGAAGAACTAACATATATTCAACCAGAGGGAGAACAGCATAAAGTGTCTCAAGGTTTTGTTGCAGGAGACGAAGCGCTGTATGGTTTAGGGCAATACCAAAGTGGTATTATGAATTGGAAACATGTACCCATCCGACTTCAGCAATATAATCAAGAAATAGCTATTCCGTTTGTGGTATCTACCAAAGGTTACGGCATTTATTGGCATAATTATAGTCTGACAGATTTTAACTTGCCTCAGCATGCAATTAAATTTAAAAACACTAAGTCTAATGCAACGCCAACAGAGCAGACTGTTATTACTGTAGATGGTGAAAAAGAAGATGTTGCTGCACATATCAATACATCTGAAGCAGCAGAAAAAAATATCCGTGAAACTACATTTACGCCTACTAAAACTGGGGAATATACATTTTTAGCTTTAAGTGATCATGACGGTCGCATGCGTGGGAAAATTAATGTAAGTATAGATGGTGATCCTGTAATTAACTATTCAACCATTTGGATGCCTCGCAGATATTCTGGTAAAAAGTTTTTAGAGGCAGGTAAAACTTATAACGTGGTATTTCAAAATACAGGTGCTAAAATTCCTGGTAATTTGTATTACAATGAGCCAGATTATAACAAAACAGTGTTTAGTAGTACACATGGGAATGCAATAGATTATTATGTGGTACAGGGTGAAACTCTTGAGGCTGTAATTTCTCAGTATCAGAAATTAACGGGAAAAGCTCCTTTATTTGCTAAAAGCGCTTATGGATTTTGGCAATGTAGAGAACGGTATCATAACCAAGAAGAATTATTGGTTAATGCACATGAAATGCGAGCTCGTAAGATTCCTTTTGATAATATTGTACAAGACTGGTTTTATTGGCCAAAAGGCACAAAAGGTCCGGAATGGGATCCTGCAAAATATCCAGATCCAGATGGAATGTTATCAGACCTAAAATCATTACATTTAAAACTAATGGTATCTGTTTGGCCAGAGGTTAAAAATGAAGCGCTAGAGGAAAAATACAACCTTAAAAAAATTAAGAGTAGTAACTACATTGATATTTACGACAATGGGGTAAGCGAACGGTTTTATCGTATGTTAAGCGACTCTATGTTTCACAAAGGAGTCAGTTCTATTTGGTTAGATGGTACAGAGCCGGAAGGTGTTAATGATGCTACTCAGTTAACTGCTGTTGGTCGTTTTGAAGAAGTTCAAAACCCGTATTCACTTCTTGTAACTAAAGCCATGTACGATGGCCGTCGTAAGGAATTTCCAAAAGAGCGTGTGTTTAATTTAACGCGTTCAGCTTATGCCGGACAACAACGTTATGGTGCAACCTCGTGGTCTGGAGATGTAGAAGCGTCTTGGGAACAATTGGAAGAGCAAATTGCTGCTGGTCTTAATTTTACCATGGCAGGAATTCCATATTGGACGCATGATATTGGCGGATTTTTTAGAGATTCAAGATCCATTAATCCAGAATTCGATAACCAATATACCAATCCAGAATTTATTGAATTATTAACCCGTTGGTTTCAGTTTGGAACCTTCAGTCCAATATTTAGAATTCACGGTTATGTTTCGGAAACCGAGATTTGGCGTTATAATGAAGCATTTGAAAGTACTGCGCGCAAATTTATTGATTTACGCTACCAACTTATGCCATATATTTATTCACAAGCTTGGCAAATTACAACCAACAGTAAACAACTCATGAGTCCGTTAGCATATCAATATCCAAATGATAAAAAGGTCTGGGGAATTAGTGATCAGTTTTTATTTGGAGAATCTTTTATGGTTGGTATAGTTACCCAATACGAGCAACGCGAAAAAACTATGTATTTTCCAAAAGGAACATGGTACAACTACTGGACGAATGAAAAACTTGAAGGCGGACAGGAGATTACTGTAAAAGCCGATTTAGATGAAACACCTCTTTTTGTTAAAGCAGGCTCTATTATACCATTCGGACCAAAAGTGCAGTATGCTACACAGAAAACGAATGAACCTATCATTCTTAAGGTGTACCCTGGAGCCGATGCGGAATTTACTTTGTATTTTGATGATAGTGAAACTTATGATTATGAAAACGGCGCTTACTCTGAGGTTAACTTAAACTATTCAGAAGCCGATAAAACGCTTCTAATAACAAAAGGGAAAGGATCTTTTATAGATTTTTCTGAAAATCCTATGGCCTTTAAAGTTGAAATGATTGGTGGGCAAGTTCAAACCATTAGCTTTAATGGAGATGAAACACCAGTGAAATTGTAAGAATTGAGATTAGTCTCTTTTTTACTATACTACAGGAGATGAATTAAAGGTTTTATAAATCTTTTTCGTCTCCTGTTCTGTTTAGGCATATAATTTATAAGGATTGCACCATAGTTTATATTCAATTGCTGAGGTGTTATCTATTTTTATAAATCATAATTTCATTATACAAATACAAGCCAAATTTATATGACAACATTTCTTTTCAATCTTAAAAAAACAAATTTTCATTCCACACTAAAATGCTATGTCATCTGCCTACTAGGAATCTTTGCCTTTACAAGTTTAGGGGTAAATGCACAAACGATGGTAAATTCGTTAGAAGAGCTAAAACCGTTTCTAGACGACGATAATGTACATGTAAAGATGAAGCCGGGTGTGTATACTATTACGGCCGACGATGTAAAAAACGGATTATACACTAAAGAAACCATAATTAAAAATACCAGCAAGGTATTATTGCTTTTTGAAGGGAATAATAGCACTTACGATTTTACTGGAGTAACCATAAATGTAGATACAAAAGTGTTGCAAGCTTTTGGGAAATTTCAGGTTTATGAGATTCAAATTATAGGAAACAAAAATGTATTAAAAAACTTAACCTTAGTCGATGTAGGTTCTGTACACGACCATCCTGCACATCGTGCAAACAACATTGTAATAGATGGTTCACATAATCGTGTAGAGGGATTTAATGTTACTACAAAAGGGTCTTTTCCTTATGGTTATGGCGATGCTTTTGGGAAAGGCGGAAAATCGGTTATTCCACATAAAAAACATAGTGCTTGTTTGGTCCGTGGAGAATCAAATCATTTAAAAGATTCAAAATTTACACATAGAAGTTATGGACATTGCATTTTTATGCAAGCAGCAAATAACCCGATAATTGAAGGCTGCGTTGTAGAAGGCGAAATGCGTAAAACCGACGATATGTTGGCAGAAACTTCAGGGCCAGCATTCGATGTAGACTTTATGACCGTTTGGGGATATAAGCTTCCAAAAGACTATATGCTTAGTACAGGAGAGGCCGGGATTCGTGCTTACGATGGCGGAGAAACCGTAATTGATGGAAAAAACTACAGACGAGGAACGTCTAATGTTACCGTGTTAAATTGTACAGTAAAATATATGAGAACAGGGGTCACTATTGCTCATGCTACAGGAAAAAAACGCGTGGAAGGCTGTGTGGCTATTGGCTGCGAAAACGGCTTTTCGTTAGGGTCGGGCGAATTGGTAAATTGTAAAGCAGATGTTACTTATGGGCCGGCATATGCATCGACTTACGAACGCGATAAATCGTATAATGCAGATATCACACTATTAGATTCTAAAGAACCGTATTATAATGGCTCAGGGAATATCGCCTATATTGGAGGTAGTGAACACAAAATTACATTCCGTGGTTCTAGTCAAGGTGCAGCCCAAGGATTAAAAATTCAGGTTGGTGGCGATAAAAAGAATATCAGGTTATTACATGGGAATCTGCCTAACCAAAATAACTTTAAAGGTTTCGATTTTGAGCTTCATAATCTTACAAACTATCCGGTGTATTTATCAGATAAAAGCTCTGGAGTTTCAGGAGAATCTAAAGGTGAAATTACAGATTTAGGGACGAATAATTCTCTAAAATATACCGGGAAATAAGTAAATCCTACATCATAATATTTTACTTAAAACAGACTAAACAAAATCAAATGATAAAACAATTTGTAACCTTAGTACTTCTTTTAAGTGTCACTTTTACTGTGCACACACAAACTAATATAGGAGAGAAGCAGGCAATAGAGGTACACACACTTAAGGATTTTAAAACTTATGTCAGTCAGGATAATGTTCACGTAAAACTCAGTCCAGGAAATTATCAAATTGATGATGCTGAAAAGATAAGATTCATAGAAATCACCAGTAACAATTCGTATTACGATTTAAGAGGCGCTCGGTTTATGGTAGACACCAAGTTATTTAGTCGCCCCGATTTAATAAAAAGTGACGATGGCAATAGTATGTATTGTGCCATTGAAATTTCTGGAAATCACGTGACGCTAGAAGGCTTGTATATCGAGACTTATGGTGATACACCGGGACTTCAAAGTAAAAACAAGATGTTTAACATCGTTGGTGAACATGTAACTTTAAAGGATGTAGAAGTCCGAACCTCAGGGTCAAATCCGTGGGGCTACGGCTATTTGTATGGTTTAGGTGGCGGCGATGTTCGTAAAATGAACGGTATTCGTGTGGGGTATCCTGCTAAAAATGTAAAATTATTGGGTTGCCAAGTGCATATGCGCGCTATGGGGCACGCTATCTTTTTACAAGGTGCAGAAAACACCTTAATTGAAAACTGCCAAGTCGATGGATTGTTACGAACAACTGATGCTATGTTGGCAGAAACTTCTGGCTATGGTTTCGATAAGAAGTTCTACGCGGCTAAAGGCAATTATATTGAAGGTACCATCGTGGCAGCAGATGGTAAAATATTACCAGGAGAAATCATTTCGCTTAGTGAAGACGGCATCCGTATGTATCCAGAATATAACGGACATAAAACCAAAAACACGACCATTAAAAATTGTACGGTAAACCAAATGCGAAGAGGGATTTGTACTGGTTTGAGCACGTCGGGAGATATTATAATGGATTGTGTGGTACGCGATTGTGTGGCTACAGGATATAATATTGGGAATGGAGATACGGTAATAAATAGTAGTGCCGATGCTAAATATGGCGAGGCCTTTTGTATTCCGTATACCAATGCAAAAAATGCGAAAGTAGAGATGACGATTTTAGATAGCCGGAATGGATTAGCGAATACCTTATTAGCAAAAATAAATGGTACAGGTCACAATGTTGTTATTAAAACAGCAGACCCCAAATTTATCCCTGAAACTATGGCTATTAAATTATCGGTTTGGGAGGGCTATGGCAATTTTAATGAAAATGCGAAGATGCATGCTACAGATATTAAATTAGACAACCAAACTGAGGTTGAGGTCATTAAATTTAAAGGTACTAAAAATGCAAAAATAAAGAGTGTAGGACCTGTACGAGACGCCACCGAGGCAGAACATGTGGTAAATAATGCCAACCGAACAAAACGCTAATTATAAATGAAAATGATATTTAAAATATGCTTTTTTGGATTGCTATGTGTTAGTCAGTTTGTAGAAGCCAAAGATATTAAAATCAGCTCCTTAAAAGAGCTTGCCAAATACGCAGCAGCAAGTGGCAATACCATTACTATGGCGCCCGGAGTATATAAACTCAACGATTATTTAACTCCTGACATGCTTAAAACACGTAAAGATAATCAAGACTATCAATACATTACGTTTAGTGGGAGCAATAATGTGTTTAACTTAGAAGGCGTAGAAATAGAATTGGATACCGAAATTAGAACCGTATTAAATCCGCCTATTCACACCGACGAATTTTTAATTACAGGTACTCATAACACAATTGTTGGACTTACGATTAGATGTATCGGACAAGGTACCTCACGTGGCGGTACAGTGCTTCAAGTGGCTGGAGAATCTAATGTTCTAAAAGGCATTACATTATATGTTAAAGGGTCTTATCCGTATGGCTATGGTGATTTATTCGGAAAAGGAAAACAAAAAGAAACTACGATAAAACACCGTAAACACAGTGGTCTTTTGGTTACAGGTAATGAGACAAAACTGTATGGTTGTAAGGTATATAACCGGTCTTTTGGGCATTGTTTTTTTATTCAACAACATCCTAAGAATGTCTATTTTGAAGATTGTTATGCCGAAGGCGAAGTCCGCTCAACCGACGAGATTCTGGCTGAAACTTCGGGGCCAGCATTCGATGTGAATTTTAAAACCTGGACACAAAATCGGGAAGGGGAATATGTGGTAACGCCAGGCTATATGAAATCCCTTTGCGAAGACGGTTTTAGAACCTATGGTACATGCGAAAATATCAGCTTTAAAAACTGTACCGCTAAAAACACACGAGCCGGATTCGAATTGCGTTTTAACACAGCGCATGTAGAAAATTGTACAACTATAGGGACAGAACGCGGGTATTGGATAGGAGATAATTCCGTGGTTAAAAATTGTAAAGGCGATGCCAATTACGGACCATTATTATTTGTTGAAGGTAGTGGCGTAAAAGTCGATTTAATTGTAGATGATGCAGAATCAGACCGTCTGGTGCACGCTTTAGCAACCATTCAAGGGGCTGATAATACCATAGTACTAAAATCGGAAAACGGAAAAACGCGTCAAACACATTTACCTATTCTGGTGGGGTATACACATCCAGAGCATGGAGAAGCGATGTCTCCTTACGGTGAGGCACAAACCACCAATTTGAATTTAAGAAACGAAACCAAAATGCCTATTAAAATAGGTGTTCAGGCTAGTAATAGTATTATTACCACCAATGGTGAGATTATAGAAAACAAAGGAACGCTTATAAAAGTCAACAAAAGATAACAGCCTTTTAAAAAGATTGACAGACAAACAAAACTAATTTAAAATGAAAACCAAATTATTACTGTTAACAGCGCTTTTAAGTGTGACAATTGGGGGCTCTCAAAATCCCATTTTCACAAATGTATTTACAGCAGATCCATCACCTCATGTTTGGCCAGACGATCCCAATACACTATGGGTGTACACCTCACACGACGAGCCAGGGTCTAATAACCATTACGGCATGTCAGGTTATCACGCTTTTTCTACAACAGATATGGTGAATTGGATAGATCACGGCCGTATTCTTCATTTAGAAAATGTAGAGTGGGCAGAGAGTCATGCATGGGCCATGGACGCCACGTTTTATCGTGGGCAATATTATTTGGTGTATTGTATGAAAGAAGCGGGTGTTGGATTGTTTAGAACCGGAATTGCACGTAGCGATG
The DNA here is from genome assembly GCF_007197735.1 of Formosa sediminum. Classification (GTDB taxonomy): domain Bacteria; phylum Bacteroidota; class Bacteroidia; order Flavobacteriales; family Flavobacteriaceae; genus Formosa; species Formosa sediminum. The sequence goes on along the minus strand of NZ_CP041637.1, from coordinate 3,686,720 downwards.
TCCCACAAGGTCCTTTTACCGATTTAGGTTATGTAAAAGGCGTAGAGTTTGGTCAGGACCCAGCTATTTTTATTGACGACGATGGCACACCTTATCTGTATTGGGGGCACGATAGACAGTGTTATGCCGCAGAATTGAATGAGGACCTTATGTCTATAAAACCGGATACCTATGTTGATTTAACCAAGCAGTTAACCCATGTATTTGAAGGGCCTTGGGTACACAAACGTAATGGCACCTATTATTTAACTTATCCGGGCTTAACGCCGAGACGCTGGCCAGAAAAAATGTTTTATGCCGTAGCCGATAAACCTTTAGGACCATACACGTTTAAAGGTGTATTTATAGATGATTTTGAAGGACAAAGCGGGACCAATCACGGTGGTGTGGTAAATTATAAAGGGAAAGATATTATGTTTTATCACAGCGCTTGGTTGTCTGGTGGTTTGAGTGAAACACGATCTGCAATGGCAGATTATTTAGAATATGATAAAGCCGGTAATATCATCCCAATTATCCCTTCAAAAAAAGGTTTAGGAAAAGCTGAACGAACTAGAGTGATAATGAAATTGGAAGCCGAAAGCGGTTTTGCTTCAGGAGGCAACTTGTACAATGTGTTTGTAGATACGTATTTAAAAGACTATAGCGGAAAAGGCTATGTAACCAATTTCGATAATCCGTACGACCATGTGTCTATGTTAGCGCAAGTTGCTAAACCATCTAAATTTAGATTTAAAGTGAGATATGCATCACCAGAAGGCGAGTCTAATCACAATATATTAATCAATAGTCATTTGTGTCGCGAGTTTAAATTCCCACAATCTAAAACCTTTACAGAAATCGATTTTGGTATTATAGAACTTAAAGCAGGCGATAATCTGATCCGTATTTTTAAAAAAGATTGGAAACCTTCTTCAGGGCAATTGGCTGTAGATTATGTGAAGTTGGAACAGGTATTTGAAGATGAAAAACAACTATAATTAAATAATATAAAAATGAAAAAACTATTTATTACAGGGCTGGTGGCACTTATGGCTCAATTGGGCTTTGCCCAGAAGCAAGTCCGGGTAGATGCTACGGCTAATGGCGAAAAATTTGAACATTTTTGGAGCAAAAGTGTAGGAGCAGGTCGTGCAAACGAAGGTTTACGTGCCGGTTGGTTAGCGCAGTTAGAAAAGGTACAAGAAGAATGCGGATTCGAGTTTGTGAGATTTCATGGGATTTTTCACGACGATATGTTTCCTGTATTTGAAAAAGATGGAAAGTATACTTACAATTGGCAATATATAGACGATTTGTTTGATAGAATGTTAGATTTAAATGTGCGTCCGTTTGTAGAGTTGGCATTTTTTCCAACACCATTGGCAGCCGAAAATAGTAAAACGCAATTTTGGTGGAAAGCCAATATTACTCCAGATGAATCCAAGTATGGCGAATGGCATAATTTAGTAAAAGCCTTTACGCAACACTGCGTAGACCGTTATGGCATTGATGAGGTGTTAACTTGGTATTTTGAAGTGTGGAACGAACCAAATTTATATTATGGATTTTTTGATGGTACCAAATCCCAATATTTCGAGTTGTATAAACAATCTGTTTTGGCAGTAAGATCTGTAGATAATCGCTTAAAAGTAGGCGGACCATCAAGCAGTAATTTTGTAGCCGATGGGCGTTACGATGGCGAAGTAGAAAGCAGAGATGGAGATTTAATTACGTTTACCGCAGATAATATTAACAATCTGGAATGGAAAGGCTCTTGGATAGAAGACTTTTTAGCATATTGCGAGAAGGAAAAGCTTCCGGTAGATTTTGTGTCGACGCATCCATATCCTACAGATTATCCATTTAATCCAACTACAGGAAAAGGAAAAGATTTTTCTAGATATGTAAATTCTACAAAAGACGATATCGAATGGTTAAACAGAACCATTAAAAAAAGTGCTTACCCAAATGCCGAAATCCATTTAACCGAATGGAATACGAGTCCGAATAGTAGAGATGCCATGCACGATTTTTTACCACCAGCAGCGTATATTGCTAAAGTGAACTTAGATTGTATTGGGTTAACAAATTCGTTAGCGTTTTGGACCTTTACAGATATTTTTGAAGAAAAAGGCGGCGGAGAAAGTATCTTTCATGGGGGGTTCGGTATGATAAATTATCAAGGTTTAGTGAAGCCTTCGTATCATGCGTATAGAATGTTACATCATTTAGGTAATGAAAAATTATTTAAAAATGATTATCTATTTGTAAGTCGTAAATCTGGTGATGCAAAAATTGTAGCTTTAGCGTATAATTATCCAGAAGACCATTACAATGCGGTGCCTTCAAGCATCAAAAAAATAGATAAATATGATAATGGTAAATCACGTCAATTAAAAATGGAGCTCACCGATTTAAAACCGGGTACGCAATTTAAATTGGAAACTTTAGATAAGGATCATGGCAATATTTATAATTATTGGGAGCAAATGGGAAAACCAGAGCCACCAACACGTGAGCAAATTAAAGTGATGAAACAAGCTGCCGAAGGTCTTAAAACGGAATTGGTTACAGTAGGTAAAAATGGAAAGTTAACTCTAGATCGCGTATTGAGTCCTTGGAGCTTAGTCTTGATTGAGCAGATTAATTAATGCATTTTAATATAAATAGAAAGTAGTTTATTAGTAAAAAGACCATCTTAAAAGGTGGTCTTTTTTGAATTATATAAATATATTATCTTTTGTTCTAATAAAATTTAAGAGTAAGTTTTTTGAAAAATAATTTGATGTTTATTTATTTTAGGTGTGCGTTTATGTTTATATGTCTTAATATAATGTGTTTTAAATTAGTATTTTAGCATCGTTGTGTAAGTGTTGTTTAATCAACCAACGAATATCCTTTTTAATAATTACGATTTATTTGCTAGTTCTAATTGTGCTTTATAAGCTTCAATTCTGGCGTGTGCAGTTCCATCTATTAATAAAATAACAATCATCATAGCAATAGTTGTAATGCTTATGGCACGCCAAGTAGGAGTGTTTATAAATATAATTAATAATGCTGCTGTAATAATGATTATTGGGATGGCTTTAAAGACAATGGTTTGATATTCTTTTAATATACTCTCTGCGCGTGCAAGTTCTGTAGTAATAAATTCTGCTTTATTAGCGTGGTAAGCAGTTTCAAACTCTTTAACTCTTGATTTATTAGTGAAAAATAAACCAAGACCAATAGTTACTAGTAGAACGCCTGCTACCAAAGTTGGAATTATGTATGCTTTTGCAATGTCTGTTTTTCCGAATTGCCAAAATCCAAGGCTTGCAACTGCAAATACGATTCCGAATAGTATAAAAAACGGAGTTGAGAATAGTTCGTCTTCTGCCCAATCTGTTGCTGTTTTTAATATATCCATAATTAATTCAATTTATATTTTTCTCTATATTCGGTTGGACTTATACCTTCTTTCTTTTTAAATAACCTTGAGAAATAGGGCGGATATTCAAATCCTAACTCGTAAGCTATTTCAGATATACTTTTATTAGGTTGTAATAATATATTTTTTGCTTCATCTATTAAGTGTAATTGCAAATGTTCAGTAGTCGTTTTGCCAGTTTCTTTTTTTAAGGTGTCACTTAGGTAACGCTGGGAGACTTGCATTTGAGTTGCTATTTGCTCTATACTTGGTATACCTTTTTCTTGCAATTGTCCAGATTCAAAATATTGAGTTAGATATTGATTAAATTGGTCTAGCAAATTGTTAGATATTTCTTTTCTATTCAAAAACTGTCTTTCATAAAATCGATTGGCGTATTTTAATAAGGTATTTAGTTGGGAAATAATAATCTCTTTGCTAAATTCATCTTGATTGTTTTGATATTCAATTTCAATATTCTCAACGATTGATTCAATTTGTTTTTCTTCTTTTGGTGAAAGATGTAATGCTTCATTTACGGTATAAGAAAAGAAACCGTATTTTTTAATTTGATGGGCTAACTCGGTTCCTTTTAAGAAATCTTCATGAAAATTTATAGAAAAGCCTTTTTGTTCAAAAACGACACTACTATCCCATTGAAGTACTTGTCTTGGGGCTATAAAAATTAATGCACCGTTGGTAAAATCGTATTTTGTACGTCCGTAGTTTAAGTTTCCTTCTACATATTTTTTAAAACTAATAGAGTAGCAATCATTGGTAATTGGTGGCGAACTTTCTCTTGGGCAAGGTAAATAGCCATCGCCTTTAGAGTTGAATACACTAAACATAGGATGCTCTGGTCGAGGTAACTCTAAATACTCTAAGTAAGCCGATAATGTTTTAAAATGTTGCATAATACAAATTTATATATTCCATTTTATACCTGTTTCTTTTTCTGAAAGTTCCCATAGTTTTTTAGCCACTATTTTATCTTTAGCGTGTGGTTCTAGTTTGTGCGCACCAACAGGGCCAGTCCAGAAGTTTCTACCAGTTGGACCATAAAATTCTTTTTGGTCTAAATTTGGTTTTGTAGCACACATTAATTGCGGATATGCACCTTTTTCTGCAGATTGCGTTAATGGCGATAATTTCATGAGGTTAAAAATGAATTTCATCATAAAACTACCGCTTGTATTTATTAAGTTGGTTCGGGAAGACCCTGGGTGACAAGCGTATGCTTTAACTTCTGTTTTTTCTACTAATTTTAATCTGTCTTGTAATTCATAAATAGACATAATTTGAGCTAATTTGCTTTGACTATATGCGTTATTAGGTGTGTAATCTTTATCCCAATTCAAATCGTCAAATTTGATGGTTTTAATTCCCATATCATATCCCAAACTGCCTACAGTTACAATTCGTCCTTTAGATTTTTCAATAAGAGGAAACAATAAAGCTTGTAATGTCCAGTTTCCGTAGTAATTCGTTCCCATTTGACTTTCCCAACCATCTACCGTAAGTGTTTGATTAGGTACTTGAGCAATTGCTGCGTTGCAAATAAGCGCGTCTATTTGAGAGACTGTTTTTAAAACTTCTTCAGCAGCTTTTTTAACAGAAGCTTGTACTTCTAAATCCATTTTTATAGCAATAACGTCTATATGGTTTCCTAGTTCTTGCTGTAATATTTTAATTGAGTCTTCTGCTTTTTTAGGCTTTCTGTTAAGCATTACTACTGTTGCATTTTTAGATAGTAATATTTTTGCTGCTTCATAACCTGTTCCGCTAGTCGTACCTGTTATCACAAATGTTTTGCCTTTAAGGTTTTTAATTCTGTTGGGTGTCCAACCGTCTTTGCCAAATTGATTTGCCTTCATTTTTATCTGCTGTTTTAGAATGAAAAATTTTAAGCAAAGGTGTGAATTATGTTGACTGATTAGCTTATACAAATTTTCAGATGTTGTATATATTTTAGTATCATAGATTAGTGTTTGGGTTTGAGATGAGGGTATCAAACCTTAGGAAACATTGCAGTATCGGACGATGAAGCATTACGATTTATAGGTTTTTTATACGATTACCATGCCAAATTTGGCATGGAAAGTTAGAGGTAGAAAGCTTTTTTTATTTTAATAGGAATACCAAAAATACTAAAGAGTAAGTATTTAAATTCATACTAATAAGCATGATGTATTTCTTTTATTTTCATTTTAAAATTCTATTTTTGAAAACCTAAAAATAGTTGTAGTAAACTTTACGATAGCTATTAGTGTAACGCTTTTATATAGAATAATCTCTCTTAAATCATATGGTTAAACAATTACAATTTTTATTTCTTTTATTAATATCAACATTAAGTTTTGCTCAAACACCAGAATATTATAACTCTATCGATTTTACTAAAACAGGAGAGGAGTTAAAGACCGAGTTAGCCGAATTAATTTCTACAACACATACTACATATATACCATACACATCTAGTACCTTAGATACTTGGGATGCGTTAAAAACGAGTGATTTAGATCCTGATAATTTAGAGGATGTACTTTTGTTTTATGGTTATAATCAAACAAGTACTGTAACCATGTTTAATAGAACTCGAGATAAAGATTTAACCTGTCATGTTACTGAATGTACAGGGAAATGGAATAGAGAACATGTGTTTCCAAAGTCTTTAGCAAACCCCAATTTAGATACTTCATACCCAGGAGCAGGAACAGATGTTTATAATTTACGTCCTGCAGATACAGAGATGAATTCTTTAAGAAGTAATCGTAAGTTTGCAGATGGTACGGGGAATGCTTCAGTAACTGCTGACGGCCTTTTTTATCCTGGCGATGAATGGAAAGGTGATGTGGCAAGAATAATTATGTATATGTACTTGCGGTATCCAACCCGATGTTTACCTGTAAATGTTGGATCCGGGAACGCTGTGTATTCAGACTATGGAGATATGCCAGACGTGTTTTTAAAATGGAATGCAGAAGATCCCGTTTCTGAAGTAGAACGTAATAGAAATACGGAATTTGAAAGTATTCAAGGTAATAGAAATCCGTTTGTAGATAATCCCTATTTGGCAACTTTAATTTGGAATGGTCCTGAAGCTACTGATACTTGGAATACGTTGAGTGTAAATCAGGTTGAAGTTTCAGATTTTAAAATATATCCTACAATTACAACAGGATATGTATATATTCAAAATACCACGCAATCCAAAATACACTATCAGCTTTATAATATATTGGGACAACGCGTAATGTCTGCAACAACAACAGATAAAATTGATTTAACTGAAAGAACTAAAGGTATTTATATTTTAAAAATTAATGTTAATGCCAACAATTATAATTATAAAATTGTGAAGAAGTAATTGGCTGAATTATTAAAGCGTAAAAAAGTCTGAATAGGGATTGTTATAATCTTAATTCAGACTTTTTTATGGTATATTATTTTGTGTTTAATAGATTAACCTTCATTGGCAGGTTTACCAATCGTTGCTAATATACCACCATCTACATACAGTACATGTCCATTAACAAAATCACTAGCTTTAGAACTTAAAAAAATAGTTGCTCCTTGTAAATCTTCTGGATTTCCCCAACGAGCAGCTGGTGTTCTGCTAATAATAAAGTCGTTAAATGGATGGCCGTCTACACGAATAGGAGCTGTTTGCGAGGTTGCAAAATACCCCGGACCAATACCATTAACTTGAATATTATGTTTTGCCCATTCCGTAGCCATATTCTGAGTTAACATTTTTAATCCACCTTTAGCTGCTGCATATGCACCTACGTTATTGCGTCCTAATTCGCTCATCATAGAACAGATGTTGATAATTTTCCCTTGGTTGCGAGAAATCATATTTTTAACCGCATGTTTAGAAACTATAAACGGACTAACTAAATCTATATTTACTACAGCCTTAAAATCGCTAACTTCCATATCTATAAGAGGAGTACGTTTTATAATTCCAGCGTTGTTAATTAAAATATCTATTGCACCAACTTCGGTTTCTATTTTAGAAATAGCATCAATAACTTCGGTTTCATCTGCAACATTAAATTTGTAGCCTATTGCATTAATGCCTTCGGCTTTACATTCGGCTACTGCTTTATCAATTTTGTCTTGAGACGAATTACCATTTATAATAATCGTTGCCCCTGCCAGACCTAAACCTTTGGCCATCGCTAAACCTAGACCATGTGTGCTACCAGTAATTAAAGCAATTTTGTTTTCTACATTAAATAAATCTAAACTCATTGAATATTATTTTTTTGATTATTTCTTTTAACTGACTGTGTTTACATTTTATAATAGACATAAACTATTAAAAACATGTATAAAATACAAGTTGTAATATACATATTTAAAATTGTTGTAGAGTCTTAACATTTTGTTAAGACAATCTTTTATTTTATTACCTTGCTAGCCTAAAATATGTAATCAATAAATTAACCAATCAAATGAAAAAGTATTCAGCTTTTATTTTTTATTTACTTTTTGCGATACCTCAGTTAACAACTGCGCAAGCTGCTATTCTGGCAATGATTTTCGGGGATAAAGTAGCCTCAGAAAAATTTAATCTAAGTATGGAGGTGGGAGTGCCTTTTAACAGTTTCTCAAATGTAGACGATTTAAAAATACAAAATGGTATAAATTTTGGAATTGCAGGAAACCTTAAACTATCAGAAAATTGGTATGTAAGCCCTACGGTTTATTTTCTTTCTAAAAGAACGGTAATATTAAAGCATACTAATTTAATTTCTGATGATGCTTACTTAAATAGTTTATACAGCGATACTTCTGCTAAAATGCGATTAAATTATACAGATATTCACGTGTTGTTTTCGTATCAACTAAGCGATTCTAATTTCAGATTTGGATTAAGTCCGCAAGTTTCATTTTTTGGAAAGTCAGAATCTACATATTCTGGACCTGAAGGTGAGCTGGTACAAAACACAAGTAAATTTGTAAATAAAACAGATTATGGTGTTATTGCTAACGTTGGATATTATCTTAAATCTGCACATAAAGGCAGAGGGATTATCTTAAATTTAAGATACTATCAAGGATTTACAGATGTATTAAAAAATGATTTTGCTTCTGGAGATAATAAAAGCAATTATGTTGCTTTACATGTGAGTTTACCATTTCTTACAGACGAACTTGCATCAAAAAACCTAAAACCAATTAATAAGTAAATACTAAAATAAGATATTAGGTTTTAGTGTGTTTTATCACGCAAAGAAGGGACATTTCTATAATTTGAAATGTCCCTTCTTTGTGTTGTATTGTTAAGCTGCTATTTATCTTAATACAATTTTATGCACTAACTCTTTACCTAATTCTTCATTAAGCATAGTTACAATTTTAGATTTTCCGTAACTTAATTCTTCTCGTAATACACTAGAACTTAATTGTACATATAGCGTATCGCGTTCTAAACTTATGGCTGTAGTGTAATTGTTTACACCGTTTCCCATAAGTTTTGTCCAAGCATCACGTACATTAACCTTGTCTAAACCGCGATCTAATTTATTAGTTTCTACAAATTCTTTTAAAACGTCTGATATGCTTAGGTTTTCGTTGTTGCGTTTAGCCATAGTTATAAATTTAAAGGAATATATCGTTTGTAAATATATACGTTTTTTAGTGTGTTTACGACTTTTAACTTATCGTTATTCAATTCTAAAATGGTTTCTTTCCACTCAGAAAACGGGGTGTGATATTGTATTTTTAAGCTATCATTTTCTGTAATAATCTTTATTTGTTCTTTATTAGTAACCGGAGTGTAATTGTTATCTGCATCGGTTTTCATTTTTTGCCTATAACCCGTTAAACTATCATTAATTTCAATATAATCTATAGTCTCATTGATTTTGTAGACATGAGATGTCCCGTCTGATTGTATGACTTCCTCAATTTCCCAATATCCATTTAAATTAGAGACATCAATATTAGTGGTGTTCGAGCAACTGCTTAAAATAATTAAGCAAAAGAGGGCAAAATAATGTTTCATATAATAAATGTTTTATGCGCCGATATTGAAAATTTGATATGATTGATGTACTTGTTTTATAGCATGTTCTGTACGGTCTGCATGGGTATCGCTTATAAATAACTGTCCGAAATTAGAGTCGTTTACTAATTTAATAATTTGCCCTACACGTTGTTCGTCTAACTTGTCAAAAATATCATCTAATAACAAAATAGGATTTACGCCACTTAAACCTTTGATAAAATCGAATTGAGCTAACTTTAATGCAATTAAAAATGATTTTTGTTGTCCTTGACTTCCAAATTTTTTTATAGGATGCCCATCTATTTCAAACAATAAATCGTCTTTATGTATACCAGTAGAAGTATACTGTACCGCTCGATCTTTATTTAAATTCTGTTCTAAAAGCGTTTTTAAATCTCCTTTAAATAAATCGCTTTTGTAATTTAAATCTACGGGCTCTTGGTTGTTACTTATAACCTTATGTCGCGATTTAAATATGGGAATAAAAACATCTAAAAATGCTTTACGTTTTTCAAAAATAGAAGTGCCTAAATCATTTAATTGAGAATTATAGACATCCAAAGTTGTTGCATTAAAGGTGTTATTAAGTGCAAAATATTTTAATAAAGCGTTGCGTTGGGATACCGTTTTATTGTAATTAATTAAGTCGTTTAAATAATTTTTGTCGCTTTGTGAGATTACGCTATCCATAAATTTGCGTCGAGTTTCACTACCTTCAATAATTAAATCACGATCTGCTGGAGAAATCATTACTAAAGGGATAAAACCAATATGATCACTAAATTTATCGTAAGCTTTAGCATTACGTTTAATAACTTTTTTTTGTCCGTTTTTTAAACTGACTACAATTTTTTCGGGTTGTTCGTTCTTTTCAAAATCGCCTTGCACTACAAAAAAGTCTTCATCATGTTTAATATTTTGTGATGCAATAGGGTTGAAATAGCTTTTTCCGAAAGATAAATGATAAATTGCGTCTAATATGTTTGTTTTCCCAACTCCATTTTGTCCTACAAAACAATTAATTTTGTTGTCGAATTCAAAAGATTCACTTTCAAAATTTTTGTAATTTATTAGAGATAAGGATTTTAAGATCATAAAAAAAAATGTGTGCGCGTAATTTAAAGCTTTGATTATAAAGTCTTGCAAATTATTGAAAAATAACAAATAAATAACCTTTTATTTCTGCAGAAATATTTTATTTTTGCGCCGATTAATATAGAATTTATGGCAACTTATAAAAAGAGAGGTTACAAACCTTCTACTAAACCAGAAGAGGTAGAAAACGATATAGAAAATTTTGACAATGTTGAAGAGCATTCAACGACTGCTGAAGTTTTTAATACGTTAGACGAAACAGCTTCTAAAACAGAAGACTGGGTAGCTGAAAATCAAAAATACATCTTTATTATAATTGGTGTAGTTGCTGCTGTTGTGTTAGGCTATTTAGGGTACAACGAATTTGTTGCACAACCTAAAGAAAGTGAAGCAATGAATGATATGTCTCAAGCTAAAATTTATTTTAACCAGGCAGTTAACGGAACAGAAAAAGATTCACTTTATACTTTAGCATTAAATGGTGGTGAAGGTAAATATGGTATGTTAGATATCATTGAAAACCACAGCGGAACACCTGCTGCTAATTTAGCAGAGTATTATGCAGGTATGGCTTACTTAAATTTAAAAGATTATAAAAACGCAATAGAATATTTAAGTGATTTCTCTGCAGATGATGAAGCATTAGGACCTTTAGCAAAAGGTGCAATTGGAGATGCTTTTGTACAGTTAAATCAATTAGAAGATGCTTTAGATTATTATAAGCAAGCGGCGAATTTAAAAACAAATGAATTTACTACGCCTATGTATTTAAATAAATCTGGTTTGATTGCTTTAGAATTAGGTAAGGCAGATGAAGCTTTAGGTTATTTTGAAACTATTAAAAATGACTATCCAAGTTCTACAGAAGCATCAACAGTAGATGTATTTATTGGTAAGGCGCAAGTGTTAGCAAATAAATAAGATGGCAACAGCTAATAAAAATTTATCAGATTACGATAAAACAACAATCCCAGACGCGAGTAACTATCGGTTTGGGATTGTTGTTTCTGAATGGAATGATACCATTACAGACGGCCTTTTTAAAGGGGCATATCATACCTTAATTGAAAACGGAGTAGATCCTGAAAATATTAAACATTGGAATGTGCCAGGAAGTTTTGAATTGATTTACGGTTGTAAAAAAATGCAAGAACAAATGGTAGATGCTGTAATTGCAATAGGTAGTGTAATTCAGGGTGAGACTAAACATTTCGATTTTGTTTGTGAAGGCGTAACACAAGGGATTAAAGACTTAAATGTGATACACGATGTCCCTGTTATTTTCTGTGTATTAACAGATAATAATATACAACAGTCTATAGATCGTTCTGGAGGTATTCATGGGAATAAAGGTACAGAAGCAGCTATAGCAGCTATAAAAATGGCAGAATTACGTAGTAATGCTTAGTGTTATAAAACTTTAAAATATTTAAAACTCTCAACTTTCGTTGAGAGTTTTTTAGTTTATTGCAGAAAGAATTTCGGATAGAAATGTATTAAAACTAAATTTAGGGTCTTCTACCAATCCAAAACGTACAATAACAATATCTTTAGAAGGGATTATACTTATTTGCTGCCCTTGATAGCCGTTGCACGAAAATAAATCTTTAGGTACATGTGGATAGCGCCCACCGGCATTTAACCAAAATTGAGCACCATAAATGCCGTTAGAAGTAGGGGTAGGTGTTTTAGTATATTCTACCCAATCCTTAGTTAATATTTGCTCTCCATTCCAAAGGCCATTGTGTAAATATAACAGTCCAAATTTACTCCAATCTCTGGCTGTTGCCCATCCGTAAGAAGATCCTACAAAGTGACCTTTTAAATCGGTTTCTAAAGTCATTGAATGCATACCTATTTTATCAATTAATGCAGCATACCAAAAATCTAAATAGTCTTGATTGGTTTTAAACTGATTTCTAATAAAACCAGAAATTAAATTAGTGGTACCAGAAGAATAGCTCCAATTTTTATTTGGAGTACCTTCCAGTGGTTTTTCTAAAGGGATTTTAGGCATATCTTCTCTTAAAAAAAGCATTTTAGTGACATCAGAAATGTTATTATAATCTTCTTCCCAAGCTAAACCACTATTCATTTGTAAAAGATTATTTAAAGTGATAGTTGCACGTTTATCATTTTCCCAAGCTTTAAATAAATGCGATTGATTTCGGGATACGCGACCTTGTTTTTCTAAAATACCAACAATTGCACTTGTAATACTTTTGGTCATAGACCAACCTAAAATTTTTGTATCCTTATTAAAACCATCTGCATATTGTTCTGCTATAATATGGTCTTTATATACTACTAAAACAGCTCGTGTACGTTTTAATTTTTCGTGATTAAGATCGAAGGCATGTTGTACTGCTTGATTAAGTACACTATAATCTACATTTGTAAATACAGTATCTTTTTGGGGTAAATCACCATAGGGAAAAGGTAGGTTTTTAGATGATTTATCTCGTTTTGGTTTAACATTAAGTAAGGTATGGTCAGAGTCTTCAGGAATTAAAATACAGCCTAATCCTGCTTTATAAATAGCTGTTCGTGCCTTTAAACCAAAAACGGTTGATGTTACAGATTGGTTTTTAAAATCGATGGTATTAGTGGCTAAATTAATAGGAGAGAAATCGTTGTCTCCTCGTTCTATAGACGCTAAACTTCTATTGGCCACAAAAGTACAAGAACATACGCTTTTAGAAGCAAATCCGGTTATAAAGTTTAGCTTTGGGTAGTTTAAATATATAGTTACAACTATGCCTATTAGGAAAAGTAAACCAATACCTTTGAGAATCTTTTTCATATAAAAAATTTGAATACAAGTTAATAATTTCATTTTAGTAATACTTCTAATTTTTTTACAAAGCCAACTCAAACTAAACGTTTAAAAAAAGGTGTAACTTAGGTTACATTTAAATTTAGACTATAAAGTATATTTGTAAGTTGAAATCGGATAGTATTATCCGATATAAAATTAAAGTTAGTATATGGATTTTATATTTCAACCTTGGCCTTGGTTTATATCAGGCTTTTTGATTGCACTACTTATGTTTGGGCTTTTGCTTTTAGGAAAACGTTTTGGGATGTCTTCTAACTTACGCACATTTTGTAGCATGTGTGGTGGCGGAAAAGTTAATTCCTTTTTTAACTATAATTGGAAAAAAGAGAGTTGGAATTTATTTGTAGTTATAGGTGCTATATTAGGAGGTTTTATAGCATCTCATTATTTGTCTGTTAACACCATGCCGGATCTTAGCGAATCTACTAAATTGGCTTTGCAGGATTTAAATATATCTTCTAAAAACGGCTATTTACCCTATGAACTATTTTCTATGGCAGCATTATCTAATGCAAAAACATGGGCGATTTTAATTGTTGGAGGTTTTTTTATTGGGTTTGGTGCAAGATATGCCGGAGGTTGTACGTCTGGACATGCCATCTCTGGGTTAAGTAATTTACAATTACCGTCTTTAATTGCTGTAGTAGGTTTCTTTATTGGTGGGTTGTTTATGGTTCATGTATTATTCCCTTTTATATTTTAAAATGATGAAAAAAATAATTTATATATTATTAGGATTAGTTTTTGGAGTGATTATGTATAAATCTGAAGCCGCCTCATGGTTTCGTATTTACGAAATGTTTCGATTTGAATCGTTCCATATGTATGGAATTATAGGAACAGCATTAGCGTTTGGGATTTTGTTTGTGCAAATTATTAAAAAATTTAAAATTAAAGATATCGACGGGCAACCTATTGTAATAGAAGATAAAGAAAAATCGGTGCCAAGATATCTTATTGGCGGAATAATTTTTGGGTTAGGTTGGGCCTTAGCCGGTGCTTGTCCTGGACCTATTTTTGTATTGGTTGGTGCTGGGTTTGTGCCTATACTTATTTTATTATTATCTGCTGTATTAGGTACATTTGTATACGGCCTTTTAAAAGATAAGTTGCCACATTAATATGTAAAGTGTAACAAAATTAAGGTTTTATCGTCTTATAGGTATCAATCAAATCAAAATTAATACAATCATGAGAGAAGATAAACAACTTTTAGTTCTTACACATTTAAGCCAGTTAGCCACATTAGCTTTAGGTTTTGGAAGTTTATTAATTCCTTTAGTACTTTGGATTACACAAAAAGAAAAAGTTATTGGGATGGACAATGAAGGTAAGAAAATTTTAAATTTTCAGATAAGTTTAGTGATCTACTGTATTATCTGTGTGCCACTAATTTTACTTTTTGGATTAGGGCTTTTAGGCTTTATAATATTAGGTATAGTAAGTATAGTATTTCCAATACTAAATGCAATTAAAGTAAGTAACGGAGAATCTCCAACATATCCTTTATCTTTCAATTTTATTAGTTAAAAATTTTAGAGATAAAAACAAAAAGCGTCCATTTTCATGGGCGCTTTTTTTATGTTTTGAAGTGTGTTTAGGTTACACATGTAGGGCTTCTACACTTGAAGATTTTTGGACTAATTCAATTTTTAAATCTTCAAGAAAAGCATCTACTTTGCTAAATGTCACTCCAGGAACACATATAATGTGTGCAATGGTTTCTTCCGAAGCCATTTGATATTTTTTACATAAGGCATCACTTGGCTTTTGGAAAACAACTGTTAAACCGTCGTTGTTTCTCCAAGCATTCATCCCTAATAAATTTAATTTATGCTCTGTATAGGCTGCTACTTCTTGAGAGGCTGTAACACGAGCTTTTAAACCTTGGTGGTCATGTTTCTGTATAAAGTCCCAAATAAATAAAGGGGTTAATCCGTTTCTAGAACCAGTAATAGTTGTATCCATAGTACCAACATAAGACACAGAATTTGCAATTCGATCTCTGTGCTTGCGTTTCACTAAAACAGCTCCGCAAGGAATAGGACTTCCTATAAATTTATGTCCTGATATTGAAATACTGTCAATACCTTCAGCAAAATCAAATTTTGGTTTCGGATCGATATATGGTGCAATTGTACCTAAAAATGCTGCATCGCAATGAATGTAATAATCTTTAATCGCGTATTTTTTTATAATACGTTTTATTTCATCTATTTTGTCTATTGCTTCAGTCATTGTAGTCCCAATATTTAAAAAGAAAATAGCGGGTTTGTCGCGGCGGTATGAAATTGTTTGATCTAAATCTTCGTAATCCATTTCTCCATTTTTTTGAGAACGAATAACGATATTAGGAATATTTAGTAAATGTAAATTCTTCTTTACGCTATAGTGTGTGCTTTCACTGTAATATACCATAGCATTAGGAAAGCTTTCTCTGGCAACATATAAACCATACAAATTACCTTCTGTACCACCATTAGTAATATAACCCCATACATCTTTGGTATTGCTAGATAGCATATCTGCAAAGAAGGCAATACATTTTTGTTCAATGTCTTTGGTGTCTATTGCAAAGGTTGAAGGATTTTCTGGATCACCAACATTATTAATACAAATATCTAGGAACGGTGCGTATTCATGATACGAGAAATCTTTAGCAACGGGATATCCTAAAAAAGATTCAGAATGTGCTTTAATTCTATCGTAAACGGCTTGTATTTCTGGTGTGTTCATGTTCAAATTATTTCTTATACAAAGATAAGTTATTATTAAAATATTTTATCAATTAAAGTTTTTTTGAAAAATTATACTTAAATATTTTATTTGTGTAGAAATTATTACTTTTTGCTTCGTAAAACAATTCACTTTTAGAAATTATTACCATGATAAAGCTAGATGCCATAGATTTTAAGCTGATTGAAGCTTTGCAAAAAGACAGTAAACAGTCTATAAAACAACTTGCAGAAGGAGTAAATTTATCTATAACGCCCGTTCATGAACGTATTAAAAAGCTAGAATCGTCTGGTGTCATACACGGTTATACAGCGATTATAGATTATAGTAAATTGGGCAAAACATTAATTGTTTATTGCCAAGTAACTTTAACAACGCACCAAGATGAACCTTTCCGTAAGTTTGAAGCTTATGTAAATACGTTAGAGGATGTTATTGAAGCCAATTATATTGCAGGAACTTACGATGTGTTGCTGAAAATTTTATTAAATGATATGAATGAGTATCAGGAATTTATTTTAAAACGATTTTCTAAAATGACAATTGTGTCTCACATACAGAGTTCTTTTGTTATAAAGAACATAAAGGATGGAAAAAATAAAGTCATGTAAATTTTTACATGACTTTATTTAACTGTTATATGTTTTGTAATGTTTAGCTGTTAAGCATTACCGGCATTACAAGCATAGTTACTTGCTCGCCTTCGTCTAAGCCATCTATTGGAGTTAAAATACCAGCACGATTAGGTAAACTCATTTCAAGTTGTACATCGTCTGAATTTAAATTGTTTAGCATTTCTGTTAAGAAGCGTGAGTTAAAACCAATTTGCATATCGTCGCCTTGGTAATCGCATGTTAAACGTTCTTCTGCTTTATTGCTGTAATCTATATCTTCTGCAGAAATGTTTAATTCTGCTCCAGCAATTTTTAATCTTATTTGGTGTGTTGTTTTGTTAGAGAAAATACTAACACGTTTTACAGAGCTTAAAAACTGATTTCTAGCAATAGTTAATTTATTAGGGTTTTCTTTTGGGATTACCGCATCGTAGTTTGGATATTTTCCATCAATTAAACGGCAAATTAATTCTACATTATCAAATGTAAATTTGGCATTTGAATCGTTGTAATCAACAATTACTTCATCTTCACTACCCGCTAAAATTCCTTTTAATAAATTTAAAGGTTTTTTTGGCATAATAAACTCAGCGACTTCAGAAGCCGCAACATCTTCTCTTGTGTATTTTACAAGTTTGTGTGCGTCTGTAGCTACAAATGTTAAACTTTCTGTAGAGAACTGAAAAAATACTCCACTCATAACAGGGCGTAAATCGTCGTTTCCTGCAGCAAAAATAGTTTTACTAATTGCAGTTGCTAAAATATCTCCAATAATAGTAGTAGTACTTGGTTTATCTAAAGTTACAGCTTTAGGAAATTCATTTCCGTTAGCATATGCAAGTGCATATTTACCGTGATTAGAACTGATTTCAATCGTATTATTGTCTTCAATTATAAATGTTAACGGCTGTTCTGGGAATGTTTTTAAAGTATCTAAAAGTAAACGTGCAGGAATGGCAACACTACCTTCACTATCACTTTCTACTTCTAAAGTAGCAGACATTGTTGTTTCTAAATCGCTAGCAGACACAGTAAGTTTAGAGCTGCTTAATTCAAAAAGAAAATTATCTAAAATAGGTAGCGTGTTAGAACTATTAATTACGCCTCCTAAAACTTGTAATTGCTTTAATAAATAGGTACTTGATACTATAAATTTCATCTGTATCTAATAAGATTATTTTAATAATTACAAATATATCTTTAATAGAGATAAATAAGAAACAAACTTATTAACATTTAAGATGTATATTTATTTTTTCTTAAATAATTAAATGTTAAACCAAAAAGAGTTAATAAGAGTATAGGAACTAGGGTGTTAAGTAGTTGCCAGCTTAGTTTAGATGCTGCAATTTTTTCATGATTTAAAAAAGCCACTTTAATTTCTTTAGATCGAATGTTTATAAGTCCATTATCGTCTAAGAGATAATTAACCGAATTTAATAAGAATTCCTTATTTCCAAATAATTGCCCTGTCCAACGATCAAACCCTAATTCTTGCGGTACATTTTTTATCACATCGTTTTTTATAAGGTCTCCGTCTGCAATCACAATCATTTTAGTTGTGGCACTTAAATCTTTATTAGATGCTAATTTAAATGGTTTAATCCTGTTTTTATAAGCCGATGTAAATTCACCTTCAAGCAACACCGCCAAAGGCTGACTGCCTTTATTAAATTCTTTTGGATTAGGTTCTTGAGTTACAATGTCTAAACTAATTTCTCTAGGTGTGCCTTCTAATTTTGTAAGCTTTGCACTTTCTAATAAAATTGTTTTTTCTAGACTATTTTTAAGGGTGTCTATAGGATTGGCAAAATCGAATTTTAATATATTAACATTGTTAACAATCGGGTGTGTATTGGTTGTGTTTACTAATGGTGAATAGGGCCAACGTACATTTTGAAATTGAGAATCACTTCCTTCGCCTATAGCTAACGTAATAGGAGCAGAATAAGGTGTGGCAACCAAATACGGATTTATACGTACGCCGTATTTAAAAAACATATCGGTTAAATTAAGGTCTCTTGCTAAAGCAATAGACCGTCCCTCCTCATTATACAAACTATCTTTTTCCATAGCTACAGCATCTATAAGCCATAAGCTTTTTCCGCCATTCATGGTGTATTGGTCTAAAACTAATTTTTCTTTTTCTGAAAAAGCTTCAGTTGGTTTAGCGGCAATAATTAAATCGTAAGCTTGTAATTTTTTTAAAGTATTTTCTGGTTGGCTAGCTACACTATCTAAAGTAAAAGGTGCTAGAAAATAGTAGTCTTTTATTGTGGTTAAAAAATCGGCTAAATATTGATCTTCTAACTCTCCGTTTCCTTTTAGTATGGCAATTTTTTTGCTTTTTCCATGTACCAATTTACCAAGACCATCTGCAAATGCATATTCTAAATGTTGAACAGAATTTGTTACTAATTCTTGCTGAGATGCACCCAATTTATTTTTAACTAGAGGAATTTTAACTGTAACATCATTATAACTTGCTAAGGCCCAGGGAAAAATAATCTCTTGACTACTTTTGCCATTTTCCTGGACGGTAAGTTGCATAGGTGTCAGGCCGCGATTATTTAACTGTTGTATAACTTGATCTCGATTAGCTTCTTGTTCTAACGGATTAATAAAATTGAATTTTATATTGCTGTTTTGAGCGTAAAATTCTTCTAAAAGTTGTTTGGTTTCGGTTTGAAGACGTCTAAATTCTGAAGGAAAACCTTCGCCTTCTAAAAAGACATCTATAATTACTGGCGAATTTACATCGGCTACAATCTGTTGTGTGGCCGAGCTTAACGTGTAACGTTGGTCTTGTGTTAAATCAAAGCGCTTATATACGGTGTTTCCTGCTAAATTTAAAGCTAAAATACCACCGATTATTAATATTATATGTTTAAGATTTTTACTCATCAAATTCTAGTTCTAATTGGTAGTGTTCTAAACTCTCTGCAATATTATTAACAAAAGTAATTTTTATGCATTCTTGAGTTTTATTAAATGCGCCTGGCTTAATTCCTAAATTATAATTCCAGAAATTAGAATCGTTTGCCTTAATAGCATCGTTCCAACTAAACCATTCTGGATCTCCTAAAAGTGTTGCAACTTCTGTTTTATTTTTTCCTATTAAAAGGTTTGTGTTCTCTAAGTTATTTGCCATTTCATAACGAAATGCAGGCGACTTTTTCCACGCACTAGCTTCAAAATATTTTTCATGGTGATAATCGCTAAAAATATTAATTAATGGGTATAAAACATAAAAGTATATTATAGGAGTTAAGACTATACTAATAAGTAACGCGACCCATATGCGTTTATCTATAGTTCTTGAAAATATAAAAAGCACTATAAACAGCACGAGTAGTATTAGTGCAAATGGAACTGTAAAAATCATACTATTTTTTAGTTATATTAAAACGAGTTAAAGCTATAAATAAAGCTGCTGTGCTTAAAAAGTAAATAATGTCTCTAGTATCTAATACACCGCGACTCATGCTTTTAAAATGAAAACTCATACCTAATCTATCAATAAAATTATTCGATAATGCGTCTGCTATACCTTCAAAACCAATGTAAAAAAAGAAACATAAAAAAACCGAAATAATAAAAGTAACTATTTGATTGTCTGATAAAGACGATCCAAAAATGCCAATTGCAGTATAAGAGGCTACCAAAAATAGCAATCCAAAATACGAGCCTACCGTACTGCCCATATCTAAATTACCTTCCGGAGCACCTAATTTATACACTGTAAATACATATAATAATGTTGGTAACAATGCAATAAGTATAAGTATAAAAGCGCCAAAATATTTCCCTAAAACAATTTGTAATTTAGAGATTGGTTTAGTGAGTAGTAACTCTAATGTACCTTGTTTTTTTTCGTCTGCAAAACTACGCATAGTAACTGCCGGAATAAGAAAAATTAATATCCAGGGTGCTAATAGAAAAAAACTTGATAAGTCGGCAAAGCCATTATCTATAATATTAAAGTCGCCTTTAAAAAACCATAAAAATAATCCGTTTAGTAATAGAAATAATGAAATTACCAGGTAACCAATAGGCGATGCGAAAAATGAATTTATCTCTTTTTTTAATATGGCAAACATATTTGTATGTGATTATAGGTTTTGCGTTAATGTATTAAGGTAAACTAACCAATTTGTCAACGCTCCACGCTTCAGGTTTATTGTTAAATAATTGTTTTGTCTCAGTCCATACCGATGTAAATAAATTTGAATGGCGATATGTGTTTAAAGCAGCTTCATCGCTCCAATAACTGTAAGTAAAGAAAATATTTGAGTGCGTTTTATCGCGATATAATTCTAAAAACATACAACCTTCAAAATTACGAATATACGTTTTGTTTGTCTCAAAAATAGTTATAAAATCATCTACTTTCGTGGGTTTAAAGCTTAGCTTAACAATGCGTACAAACATGAATTTAATCTTTTAAAAAATCTACAGTTATTGTATCCATTAATTTTAATCCCATTAAAGTAGAGGCTCCACCAACGGTAGAGGTATTACTTTTATACATGGCAATTTCTAAATAATTAGAAGAATTAAAAACGACTAAACCTTTACCCTCAGACTGACGTTCTGCTGGAGGTTTAGTAAAATCTACTACCTCACTGTATTTATTGTAAATAGTAGTAAATCTATGATTTCTAGCATGAATTTTATAGGCACGACCTTTTTGAGTGTTTTCAAAAAACTTACGTTTTATATTAGTAATAACATTCCCATAATTATCTACATAAATAATGCTACCAATAATTTGTGTTTGGTCGTCATTTACATAAGGTCTTAAATTCTGAATAGGTTTAATATCTTCTATGCGTTTTCCAACCACATCCAAAGTTCCGCCGCGAGCAATATGGCAGGCCACTTTTACAAATACATCTAAAACAGGAAAACTACTTACAATATTTTCGTGTATGTTAATTTGTACAATACGTTCAGGATTAATTTCTGTACAAATCATACTCATAATACCATTGTTGGCACAGATAAAATAATGCCCATCTAAAAGCACTGCTATATGTTTGTTTTCAGGATTTAATTCAGCATCAATTCCTATAATGTGAATACTCCCTTTTGGGAAACTTGTATATGCATTTTGGATGATATATGCCGCTTCAGAGATGCTAAATGGGGATATAGAATGCGAGATATCAACAATTCTCACATCAGATAATTCACTATAGATAGCCCCTTTAATCGCCCCAGCAAAGTGATCTTTTTCCCCAAAATCAGTAGTTAAAGTTATTATTGCCATACGTGAATTGTTGATATGTTTTTCACATATCTGAAGTAAAATTGTTTAAGTTTGTTAGAAGCACAAAACTAATAAAACTTAACTGATAAATTTAATTAAATCGCCTAGCTTTTGAACGAAATAATTATTGAACTAGAAGAGATCACTCCAAAAGAATTTTTTGGAGCACAAAACGTAAATATAGAACTCTTAAAAAAATATTTTCCTAAGTTGAAAATTGTTGCCCGTGGGAATAAAATCAAAGCTTTTGGAGACGAAGAACTTTTAGAGGAATTTGATCGCAGGTTAACTATGTTGCTCAATCATTTTGCAAAATACAATAAGTTAGATGAAAATACTATTGAGCGCGTTCTTACAAGTCAGAGTAGCGACGATTATAAAACGTCTAAACAAAGTGGAGAAGTTATAGTACATGGTGCCAGCGGTAAGTTAATTAAGGCTCAAACAGCAAATCAACGCAGGTTGGTAGAAAGTATGCGTAAAAACGATATGGTATTTGCCATTGGTCCTGCAGGAACAGGAAAAACGTATACAGGTGTAGCCTTAGCGGTACAAGCTTTAAAAAACAAAGAAGTAAAGCGTATAATTTTAACACGTCCAGCAGTAGAAGCAGGAGAAAATTTAGGCTTTCTTCCGGGAGATTTAAAAGAAAAGTTAGATCCCTATATGCAACCTCTTTACGATGCATTACGCGATATGATTGCTCCAGAAAAATTAAACATGTATATTGAAAACGGTACCATACAAATTGCACCGTTAGCCTTTATGCGCGGACGTACATTAGATAATGCATTTGTTATTTTAGATGAAGGGCAAAATACAACACATGCACAAATGAAGATGTTTTTAACACGAATGGGAAAAAATGCTAAATTTTTGCTTACTGGTGATCCTGGACAAGTAGATTTGCCAAGACGAACCACTTCGGGGTTAAAAGAAGCGTTGTTAGTGCTTAAAAATGTAGAAGGAGTTGGTATGGTTTATCTCGATGAAAAAGATGTAATTCGCCATCAATTAGTTAAAAAAGTAATTGAAGCATATAAAAGTATTGAAAATAGAGGGTAGGCGTAAGTCTCCCTTTTTTTAGTTGTACACCATATGTTAGGTGCCTTAAGTATCAATTAAAAAGACTCTAAGTCTACGTGCTATATTTCTAGGTTTACGATATTGGATTTAAGATGTGAAATTTTAAAAGTCTATCTTTACAGTCATGACTAATTAAGAAAAATATATCTTCTCTAGTACTGTAAAATTGATTCTATGAAGGCCAAATGTGTTTCGTCCCTAATCTCAGGAGTAATAGCCTTGCTTTTATTTACAAGTTGTTTAGATGGATTTAAAAAGAAAACAGCTGTAGAATTTATTCATCCAGATTTGTATTTAGAACGAGGTAAATACACAGAATCTAAAGGAGTGGGACATGTAAAAATGTAGATCTAACAGATTCTATTTCTCCAAATCTTGCAAATCAAGGAAAACTTATTTTTACATCAAATTGTATAAATTGTCATAAATTAACAGATCAACGGCTTGTTGGTCCTGGTTGGGCTGGCATAACAAATAATAGACGACCAGAGTGGATCTTAAATATGATTATTAATACAGATGAAATGCTAGCACATGACGAAGAAGCAATCCTGCAATTAGAAGATTGTTTAACACGCATGCCAAGTCAAGATCTTACACTAGCAGAAGCACGTGCTATTTTAGAATTTATGCGTAAAAATGATATGCAACAAGTAAAACAAAAAGATGGTGCTGTACATAAATAACATATCAGTTATAAATAACATATCAGTTATAAATAGATAAATACCACTTAAATTTAAAGTCTATGGTCAAACTAATTTATATAATAATGTTTACTTTTACGACTTTAAAAGTTTTCAATTTTATTAATAATTAAAGCTTCTTAAAGGAAGTATAGATGCCATTTTTAACCCATGACAATTACAGATACTAATTTCAATTTTCCAGGACAGAAGAGTTTGTATAAAGGAAAAGTAAGAGCAGTTTATAATATTAACAACGATTTATTGGTTATGATAGCTACCGATAGATTAAGTGCTTTTGATGTGGTGATGCCTAAAGGAATTCCTTATAAAGGTCAGATTCTAAATCAGATTGCAACAAAATTTATGGCTCAAACCGAAGATTTGGTTCCAAATTGGTTGATTGCAACACCAGATCCTAATGTAGCTGTAGGACATTTATGCGAGCCTTTTAAAGTAGAAATGGTAATTCGTGGTTATATGTCTGGACATGCTGCTCGCGAATATAAAGCTGGAAAACGTATGTTATGTGGTGTGGCTATGCCAGAAGGGATGAACGAGAATGATAAATTTCCAGAACCTATTATTACACCTGCAACCAAAGCAGAAATGGGCGATCATGACGAAGATATTTCTAGAGAAGATATTATAAAAAAAGGGATTGTCTCTGAAGCAGATTATTTAGTGTTAGAAGATTATACACGTAAACTGTTTAAACGAGGTACAGAAATCGCAGCAGAACGTGGTTTAATTTTAGTAGATACAAAATATGAATTTGGTAAAACTAAAGAGGGAAAAATTGTTTTAATAGATGAAATACACACCCCCGATTCTTCACGTTATTTTTATGCAGATGGTTATGAAACACGTCAGGAAAAAGGAGAGCCTCAAAAGCAATTATCTAAAGAATTTGTGCGTCAATGGTTAATTACTAATGGTTTTCAAGGATTAGAAGGACAAACTTTACCACACATGAGCGATGAGTATATAGAAACGGTTAGCGAACGTTATATTGAATTATACGAAAATATTATGGGTGAGCCATTTGTAAAAGCAGATGTAACAAATATACAGGAACGCATTAAAACAAACGTAGAAAATTATTTAGCGTCTATGTAATCTTATTCGAGTTACTGTATTTAATTTAATAAAGCCCAGAGCCTTTTTAGTCTTAGTACTTAAAAAGGCTTTTATTTTGTCTTCTTGTAATACCATACTGCATATAATAACCATAAAGATCAAAGCTCCAAAAAACGCTGAAAAGGGGTCTAATGTTTGGTGTAAATAATTATAAAGACCTATGCCTGTAAAACTGCCATAAAGAATTATAAAGTGTACCACATAAATAGATAATGTATTATTACCTAGTTTAGAAATTAAAGGATGTTTTAAATACGCTTCACAAGCGTAAAAAATACCAAATGTAATGGCAACAGACCCTAATCTGGAAAATAAATAATTATAGTTTGCTGCATCGTAAAACAAATTAATATCTGTTAGTATGTAGAGCAGCTCTAGCGTCATTGAACTTAAATAACATAAAAAAAGTCCGCCAACTAATAAACTATAAATGGTAACGGTTTTAAAGTTTTCTTTGATTTGAAATTTTTCAAAAAAGATTCCAACGGCACCTCCAAAAGCTACATAGCCAAACCAAGGAAAAATGTTAAATACAGAACCATTTTCTTTAGTTAAGTAATTAACAAAAATATCTGGAACATGTGGTAATGTAAGATTGCGATATAAGGGTTCTGTAACAAATATAAGTGTACCTATAGCAATTAAAACTAAAGGTAATACTTTAGGTTTTGTTTTTAATAAAAGGTATAAGCCATTTAATAACAATAAAGATAGACCTATGATTTGTAAGACATCTATTACTAAAAAATAACTATTAAAATGTCCAGATAACCAATGAAAAATGGGGATTCTTAAAGCATATCCTATAGCTATTAAGGAAATGCCACGCTTCATATTTTTCTTAACCCTGAAACGTTCTGTATGCTTAGTTTCTGCCTTTTTTAGTAAAAACATAACAACCAATCCGGTGATTGTAAAAAATGTTGGAGCCGTATTACCTCTTAAGTCGGCCCAAATGTTAAAAATCGTGTGCGAAGACGATTTGTACTCAGCCGCTAATAGTCCATCAATAAAATGCCCTTGTAGCATCATTAATATAGCAAAAGCCCTTACAGCGTCTAGAAAATATAACCGGTTGTCTTTCAATGTAACTTATAATAAAAATGGGTGTAAAAGTACAATAAATTTAATTCTTAAAATTATCTAAATTTTATATTCTTTAAAATTTAAAAATTGATGTCAAATTATTTCAAAATCACCCTATAATGTACGCTTTTTTAAAAATAATGTTAAAGTTTTAATGTTAAAATGAATTATATTTAGCGAAATATTCTTATTGTTTCATGGTCTTTTTAGATAAATTATTCTCAGAATTTGCTTCTTTTGTTTGGGGCTTACCCTTATTAATATTACTTACAGGTGGCGGATTATATCTGCTTGCATTTTCAAAATTTTTGCCTTTCCGTTTTATTGATCATGCCATACAAGTCTTGAGAGGTAAATACGACGACCCTAATGATCCTGGTGAAATTTCGCATTTTCAAGCGCTTACTACAGCATTATCTGCTACTGTTGGTATGGGGAATATAGCAGGCGTGGCTGTAGCGATTGCAATAGGAGGACCAGGAGCCGTATTCTGGATGTGGATTAGTGCTATTATAGGTATGGCAACTAAGTTTTTTACATCTTCTTTGGCTGTAATGTATCGTGGTAAAGATAGTGCCGGCCAAATACAAGGTGGACCTATGTATTTTATTATGGAAGGTCTAGGAAAAAAATGGAAACCATTAGCGGTTATGTTTAGTGTATGTGGTTTAGTTGGGGCATTACCTATTTTTAATGTTAATCAATTAACTCAGGCCATAAACGATATTTTGCTAGCTCCAAATCAAATAGAAGTTGGTTTTACTTCCAGTTTAATAATCGGATTAATATTAGTCTCTATAACAAGTGTTGTTATTCTAGGAGGTATAGATCGCATAAGTAAAACTGCATCTAAATTAGTTCCTGCAATGGTAGGATTGTATTTTGTTTTGGTGTTAATTATATTAGTTATTCATATTCAAGATGTGCCAAAATATATTGGATTAATTTTCTCTAATGCTTTTACAGCTCAGAATTTTAAAGGCGATAATTTCTTAGGTGGAGCTTTAGGCGGATTGATTTTATTAGGAATTAGACGCGCTGCATTTTCAAACGAGGCAGGTATTGGAACTGCACCAATGGCTCATGGGGCAGCTAAAACGGCAGAACCTATTCGTGAGGGTTTAGTCGCTATGCTAGGACCTGCAATAGATACTTTGTTGGTTTGTACTCTAACCGCATTGGCTATATTAGTTACAGGAGTTTGGCAAACCTCAGATGCTAATGGAGTGAGTTTAACAGCTTCAGCGTTTAACCATGCCATTCCTGGTATTGGAAACTATTTGTTACTTCTTTGTATTTTTGTATTTAGTATTTCATCTCTATTTTCATATTCGTATTACGGTTCTAAATGCATGTCTTTTTTGTTTGGAGCAGATAAAAAACATTATTATAACTATGCATACATTGCAAGTATAATTTTAGGAGCAACAACGTCTTTAAATATGATGATTAACCTTATAGATGGCTTTTTTGCATTAATGGCTATTCCAACGATGTTGGCAACATTACTTTTAGCACCTCGTGTTTTAAAACGCGTAAAACTTTATGTTGCTACACTTAAATAATCTCAATATGTTCAAGTGATGTTACTCCTAAATATAATGATTTTAATGGAAGCTTAATTTTGCAACTATTCATCTGCTTCAGGTTTAATAAGTGCAGGCTGTTGTTGTTGTAAAAAACTTTGGTGTCTAGCAATCATTTGTTTTCGAAGTTCTTCCATATTTACGAAGTCATCTTTAAACGGATCAGCAAATAAATCGTCTTTAAAAAATGAAAAATTGAATATGGAATCTTGTGCAAACATATTGTCTAAATATTCGGGACTAATACCGGAGTGGTTAGCAAAGAATTTAGATTTAAAAGCTTGCATAATACTATCTGCATCTTTCGCGGTTAAATTTGTATGACTGTTATGTGACGACCAAGAATAAATACTGTCATATTTTATAAGATTACCTTGTTCATCAAATTCCTTATCTACTTTCCAAGTGCCTTTAGGCGAATTTTCAGTTGTGGCCTTTGGAGTCTGATCTTGGGCATTACAACTTATGCTTAATAAAGCAATCCATGCGATTAAAAAATGTTTTTTCATAATTCTATAGATTTAATAAAATGAGGCTGAAATTTTTTCAGCCTCAACATTAATAACGTATTAAAATAATAGCATTAAGAGATTTCTATTGTTCTTGCAGGCTTTTGTTTAGCCTCTTCACGTTTAGGTAAAAGTATATTTAAAATACCATCGGTATATTTTGCTTTAATCTTATCGGCATCAACACTTTCTGGTAAACTAAAGGATCTTTTAAAAGAAGCGTAACCAAATTCTCTACGTGTATAATTTTCTTCTTTATGCTCTTTGTTTTCCTCGGTTTTAGTCGATATAGATAACATTTGATTGTCTAGATCTATATTAAAATCAGATTTTTTAAGACCTGGAACAGCCATTTCAACAATAAACGCATCTGCAGTTTCTTTAATATTTACTTTTGGTAAAGTCATTCCTGTATTAAAATTAGAAGTAAATACAGATGGAAGATCTCTGTTAAATATATCGTCTAACCAAGTCGATAATGTAGGGAAGTTTTCATTTGAATTGTTTCTTGTTAAACTTCCGTTTTTAGGAACACTAACTAAATTGCTCATAATACAAAATTTTAAATTAAACATTATTTCAAATCTTGAAATCTACTCAGACTTCTAATAGTTTATTAGCAAATTAGATACCAAAATTAAAGCAATCTATTATAAGATAATTAGGAGATGTAAAATTGTCATTTTTATGAAAAATTGTCTTTTATTACCCTTTTTAAAATGACAATTTTACACTTCAAATCCATGTGAAAAAAGCTTAAATCCATTGGGAAAATGCGCGCTTAAAATGCGATTGTTATACTATTGTAATTGTGTTTGTGTGGATATTTTAATAATATGTAGTTAAATTTATGTTATCGGTAGAAAAAACTTACATTTTGAGTTAAATTTTTATAATTTAGAAGAACATATTGAAAACATCAAATTAACTTATAAACCAAAATGCACAATGAGTAATTATCACATAAAACATTTAGAAGAATATTATCAAGTTTATCGGAAATCTGTTAGAGAACCAGAAAATTTTTGGGCAGAAGTTGCCGAAGAACATTTTATGTGGAGAAAACGATGGAATACGGTTTTAAATTGGGATTTTGAAAAACCTGAAATAAAATGGTTTGAGGGTGCACAATTAAATATTACTGAAAATTGTATAGATAGACATTTAAGAACTAAAGGGAACCAAACCGCTATAATATTTGAGCCTAACAGCCCTGAAGATGAAGCCGAACATATAACCTATCAGCAATTACATGATCGTGTGTGCCAAATGGCAAACGTATTAAAAGATAAAGGAATTAAAAAAGGAGATCGCGTGTGTATTTATTTACCCATGATTCCCGAATTGGCCATAGCATTATTAGCATGTGCTAGAATAGGTGCAATTCATTCTGTCGTATTTGCAGGTTTTTCGTCTAAAGCTTTAGCATCCCGAATTAATGACAGTTCATGTAAAATGGTAATTACTTCAGATGGATCTTACAGAGGTTCAAAAACTATAGATTTAAAAGGGATAGTAGATGAAAGTTTAGAATTATGTACCACTGTAGAACATGTATTAGTAGTAAATAGAATAGATTCTGAAATAACCATGAAATCAGGTCGCGATGTGTGGTTGCAACCTTTACTTGATAAGGCTTCTACCATATGTGAACCAGAAATTATGAATGCAGAAGATCCGTTATTTATCTTATATACTTCAGGATCTACCGGAAAACCTAAAGGTATGGTTCATACTACTGGCGGATACATGGTTTATACCGCCTATACTTTTAAGAATGTATTTCAGTACAAAGATGGGGATGTATATTGGTGTACAGCCGATATAGGATGGATTACTGGGCATAGTTATATTGTTTATGGCCCATTAGCGAATGGGGCAACAACAGTGATGTTTGAAGGCGTGCCGCAATATCCTGATTTCGGACGTTTTTGGCAGATTGTAGAAAAGCATAAAGTGAATCAGTTTTACACAGCACCAACAGCAATTAGAGCTTTAGGAAAACAAAATATTTCTTTTGTAGAAAATTGTGATTTATCTTCGTTAAAAGTTTTAGGATCTGTAGGTGAGCCCATCAACGAAGAAGCTTGGCACTGGTATAACGATAATATAGGTAAACATAAAAGCCCTATAGTAGACACGTGGTGGCAAACAGAAACAGGAGGGATCATGATTACTCCAATACCTTATGTTACACCAACAAAGCCTACATACGCAACTTTACCATTCCCGGGGATACAACCTGCCTTGTTAGATGAGGAGGGCCAAGAGTTAAAAGGCAATCAGGTAGATGGGCGTTTGTGTATAAAATTTCCTTGGCCATCAATAGCACGAACCATATGGGGAGATCATCAACGGTATAAGGATACGTATTTTTCGGCATTTAATGGAATGTATTTTACAGGAGATGGGGCATTAAGAGATGAGGTTGGATATTACAGAATTACAGGTCGTGTAGATGATGTAATTATTGTATCTGGACATAATTTAGGAACTGCACCAATTGAAGATGCAATTAATGAACATCCAGCAGTTGCAGAATCTGCAATTGTAGGTTTCCCACATGATGTAAAAGGCAATGCGCTTTATGGTTATGTAATGTTAAAAGAGACTGGAGAATCTAGAGATCAGAATAATTTAAGAAATGAAATTAACCAATTAATTAAAGATCGTGTAGGAGCAATTGCTAAATTAGATAAAATACAATTTACGGAAGGCTTACCAAAAACCCGATCGGGTAAAATTATGCGTCGTATCTTAAGAAAAATTGCTAGTAAAGACTTAAGTAATTTAGGAGATACAAGTACATTATTAAATCCAGAATGTGTACAAGTTATTATAGATGAAAGTTTATAAAAACGAAATAGATATTCATAAAAAAATCCCGATACTTCATCGGGATTTTTTTATTCCTATTTTATTTAAGAATTATTTTTTCTTCGGAATAAATACGGGAAGTAATTCGGTTTTAACTTCTCCAAATCCAATTCTAATACCATCGTTTTCACAGTGACCTCGCATCACCACAGTATCGTAATCATTAATAAATTGGCGTTCTGTACCATCTTTTAAAGTGATAGGTTTAGTACCTTTCCAAGTAATTTCTAGCATAGATCCTAAAGAATCTGGAGTTGGTCCAGAAATGGTACCACTTCCCATTAAATCGCCAGAATTAACAGGACAACCGTTAATGGTATGGTGCGCTAATTGCTGAGACATGTTCCAATACATATACTTAAAATTGGTACGACAAACTACTGTTTCTTGAGCCTTTTTGGGTTGTATAGCAACTTCTAAATTAATATCAAAACTCTTTTTTCCTTTAGTTTGTAAGTATGGCATTTGCTCTTTAACAGGTTTTGGTCCTTGTACTCTATAAGGCTCTAAAGCATCTAAAGTTACAATCCAAGGCGACATAGAAGACGCAAAGTTTTTAGATAAAAACGGACCTAAAGGTGCATATTCCCAACTCTGTATATCTCGGGCACTCCAGTCGTTAAATAGCACTAGTCCAAAAATGTATTCTTCAGCTTCATTTACTGGAATAGGTTCACCTAAATCATTAGCATCTGTGGTAATAAATCCCATTTCTAATTCAAAATCTACAAATTTTGAAGGGCCAAATGTAGGCTCTTTGGCATCTATTGGTAACGTTTGTCCTTGTGGTCTGTGAATTGGGATGCCAGAAGGAATGATAGATGAACTTCTACCGTGATATCCCACTGGAATATGTAACCAATTAGGTAAAAGTGCATGATCTTCATCTCTAAACATTGTCCCAAGGTTAGTCGCATGTTGTTTACTCGAATAAAAATCAGTGAAATCGCCAATTTGAACAGGCAATTGCATTTCTATTTCATCTAAACGAAATAATACAATTTCTTTATGTTGTTTATTATTTTTAAGAGTGTCGTTTTCAGCATCAAAAATATCAGCAATTTTGTTTCGAACAGCACGCCAAGTTTTTCTTCCGTCAGCAATAAAGTCATTTAGTGTGTCTTGAAGAAAAATATCATCGGTTAAAGGAATGTCATTAAAATAACCCAATTGGTGTAAAGCCCCAAGGTCGATCGCGGTATCTCCAATTCGAGTTCCTATCGTAATAATATCGTCTCGGGTAAGAAAAACACCGAAAGGAATATTCTGAATAGGGAAATCCGAATTTTTGTCGACATGCAGCCATGTCTTACGATCTGGATTGTTGGCTGATATTTGCATAGTATAATTGTTAATTGTTTGTTTAATAAATTCTATTCAAATATATGTTTTTTGATGTATTTAACTAATCTATTTGTTATTTTTGATGAATTTTTAACGATAAATATAATGATGCAACGCGACGAACAAATTTTTGAATTAATAGAAGCAGAGAAACAACGCCAATTACATGGTTTAGAGTTAATTGCTTCAGAAAACTTTGTAAGCGACCAAGTAATGGAAGCTGCAGGTTCTGTTTTAACTAATAAATATGCCGAAGGTTACCCAGGAAAACGCTACTATGGTGGTTGTGAGGTTGTTGATGAAGTGGAACAAATCGCGATTGATCGTGCAAAAGCCCTTTTTGGTGCTGCTTACGTAAATGTACAGCCGCATTCAGGAAGTCAGGCTAATACTGCTGTATTTGCAGCATGTTTAAATCCTGGTGATAAGATTTTAGGTTTCGATTTATCACATGGAGGGCACCTAACACATGGGTCTCCTGTAAATTTTTCTGGAAAATTATACAATCCAACATTTTATGGTGTAGACCAAGAGACAGGGATTTTAAACTATGATAAAATTCAAGAAATCGCTACTAAAGAACAACCTAAATTAATTATTGCTGGTGCTTCTGCATATTCTCGTGATATTGATTTTAAGCGTTTTCGTGTTATTGCAGATAGTGTTGGTGCTATTTTAATGGCAGATATTTCTCACCCTGCAGGTTTAATTGCAAAAGGTATTTTAAACGATCCTATTCCGCATTGTCATGTAGTTACAACTACTACACATAAAACATTAAGAGGACCAAGAGGTGGAATGATTATGATGGGCGAAGATTTTGAAAACCCATTCGGAATTACGCTTAAAAACGGAAGCAAAAGAAAAATGTCTTCTTTATTTGATTCGGCTGTGTTTCCAGGAAACCAAGGTGGACCTTTAGAGCATATTATTGCTGCTAAAGCTATTGCTTTTGGTGAAGCACTTACAGACGACTACTTAACTTATATGTTACAGGTTAAGAAAAATGCTGCGGCTTTAGCTGAGGCGTTTGTAGCAAAGGATTACAATATTATTTCTGGAGGAACAGATAACCATATGATGCTTATTGATTTAAGAAATAAAAATGTATCTGGAAAACAAGCTGAAGAAGCTTTAGTTAAAGCAGAAATTACTGTAAACAAAAATATGGTGCCTTTTGATGATAAATCGCCATTTGTAACGTCGGGAATTCGTATTGGAGCTGCGGCAATTACAACTAGAGGTTTAAAAGAAAGCGATATGCAAACTATTGTAGATTTAGTTGATGAGGTTATTTTAAACCTAGAAGACGAAACTGTTTTAGCTGCTGTAGCCACTAAAGTAAATGCACTTATGGCCGATAGACCATTATTTGTATCTTAATATATACATAATAATATATAATATAAAAGGCTGCCAATTGGCAGCCTTTTTAGTTAATGATACATTTGGGAATTAATCATTAAAATAAAATCCGTTAGGAGCTATACCAACACTGTAAGTATTAAGTAGCGTACCGGTTAGTGTATATTCGTAAGTTGTTCCTGTAGAAGCAAAATCTCCAGCGTCTGCAATATAAATAGTATCGTCTTCTACTGCAAAACCATACATAGCACCATAATCTGAAGTGGATGTATACGTTAATACTTCGGTTGGAGTGGTACCGTTTAAGTCAAGCGCATATACTGTAGTCGCATCAGTAAAATAGAAGGTGTCGTCTTCAATATTTAATTGCTTAGGGCTAGAAACATAAGCACTTAATTCTATAGAATCTGTAATAGTATTTGAAGATTCACTAATTTCAAAAATATGTGACGTGCCATCAAAATTGGTCGTTAATACATAAATAGCATCGTCTTCTTCA
The DNA here is from genome assembly GCF_007197735.1 of Formosa sediminum. Taxonomy (GTDB): domain Bacteria; phylum Bacteroidota; class Bacteroidia; order Flavobacteriales; family Flavobacteriaceae; genus Formosa; species Formosa sediminum. The sequence goes on along the minus strand of NZ_CP041637.1, from coordinate 3,652,573 downwards.
ACTATTGAATTTGGAGAATTTCCATCTCCTAAATCAATTTCAACAGTGTCTCCTGTGCTTGGGTTTAAAACAGTAATAGTTTGTCCACTTCCATAATAGCCGTTAGCAAAATAAAGAATACCATCTTCTTCAATAACGTGTTCAGCAACTTTCATAGAAAAAGTTGAAGTAGAATAATCTGCTAAATCTATAACGGTAACAAAATCGTCAGATCCATCGTCCCAACCATTAGAATTTGTAACATAGGCTTTACCATTAGCTATAGCTCCATATCTAGGTGCAGTAAGATCTGTTTCAATAGTTGTAATATATTCAAAAGTATAACGGTCTACAACTGTAATTTGATTTGTTCCTCCAGAAATAATATAAGCATTATTGTCATCAAAAAACACATGTTGTAAAGCATCTCCAATTTCTGGCGATGTTGGGTTTACTGTAGTGTAAATATCGTTTGTTAGTGTGCCGTCTTCTCCAATAAATGTAACTCCTGAAGTACCTATATTACCAAATTGACCTTCGTTTAATACAAAATACCCTTCGGTATAGCTTCCTTCTGGTATGTTAATAGCATCATCATCATTATCGCTGCTACAAGAACTAAAAAGCGCAGCACTTGCAAAAGCAATGGCAAAAAATTTGTTTATCTGTTTCATGGTGTAATAATTATATATTAATGTTTAAAAAAAATGAGTAATTTCTGCCTGGCATGTATCGGCTAGACACGTTTTGGTAATTTACATTCCAAATATTATTGAGTTTTCCTCCTAAGGTAAAAGTGTCATTTAATGTGTAATCTAAACCAATATTTGACAGGTTATAATGGTCTAATTCGTATTGCGAAACATTGTCGGTTGTTGTAAACACATTTCCAACAAATAGCCATTGATAAAATGCCGATATATTTTTAAAATGATATCCTAAACTTGCTGTAGCTTTATGGTAAGGCACATATGTAAGTTGTTTTTTGGTATCTTGATTTTCTGAAATCGTATACGCATAGGTACTATTAAAACTAAACGTATGTAAATTTATGGTTCTAGAATACTGTAAAACCCCTTCTAAACCATACGTCACAACATGGTCTGTGTTAACAGGCTGCCAATACGTACCATTTGGTAACCAACGTATCATATCTGTAATGGAGTTATAATATGCTGTAACCGAAAGTGTAGTATGTTTTAATGTGAGATGATTACCTAATTCTGCCTGGTATGAGCTTTCCGGTTTTAAATCGGGATTACCACTGTTTTCCCAATATAAATCGTTAAAGGTTGGAATTCTGAAGTTTTTAGACCCGTTTATGGTAATCGAGTAGGGATTAGCCACCTGAAATTGGAGTCCTAAATTATATAAAAACGGACTATTATAATTAGTAGTAATTTCTTGACGAATTCCTAATTCATACAAAAACCAAGGGTTTAGTTGTTGTTTATATAGCAGATTAAAACTTGCAATCTTGCGTTTTTCTTCGTCAATACTTGAGCCTTTACCTTTATTTTGTGTCGCATCTACAATAGCATTTATCGTACTGTTTTCTGTAGGTGTGTAGCTAAAATCGTATTTAGCTATTATAGATTTTACACTTCCGTTACTGTAAGTGTCAGAATTTATGTTTGAGAAGTATTTATATTTTTCAGTCAGGTATGCTACCTTTAATTTTGATGTTATTTTGTTATAAAAACCATCCCATTCTAATAAATTCCGAGTGTTGAAATCCTGATATTTTGTAGGCGTTTCATTTGGAAGTATTAAAGACAAATGGCGTTCAGCATCAAAAGCATAACTATATAATTTTAATACATTATTGGTATTTAGTCTGTAACTTAAATTGGCATTTAAGCTGGTATTGTAAAAGGCGCCGTTTTGGTTGTAATTATCAGAATCTACATAATCGTAATCGTTATCAGAGCTATTTCTGCTAATTCCAATATTTGCACTTAAATTTTTAACAGCTATGTTTCCGTTATAATTAAGTTGAAAAGTATTAAAACTTCCATAACTACTTTTTATGGTGTTTTTAAAACCTTCGGTATAATTAAAAGTATTATTTAAATGAATACTTCCGCCAATAGCACCGCTTCCATAAATAACGCTTCCGCCACCACTACGTACACTTACATCATTAAAATTAGAGGTATTTATCGTATTAAAATCTGTTTGTCCATTTAACTGAGAGTTAATATTTATACCATTCCAAACCACTGCTGTTTGTTGTGCTGTGGTGCCCCGAAATGAAGGCGATGAAACCATACCTAAACCATTTTCTTTAAAATAAATAGGCGTGTTGTAATTTAATAAAGCTGTAAGTGAGGGCTGATTTATTGTGATGACACTATCGGTTAAAACCAGTACCGTTTGCGTATTCGAAAATTTATGTAGCTGTGTATCTGCACTAATAAAAATTTCGTCTAGTTTTTGAATAGTGTCGTTTTGCCCAATCAGAAATCCTGGGAAACATGACACAAATAAAATATAAACAGTTAGTTTTTTTTTCATACATCTTAAGACTCTTTGCCCGAGAGTCGATTTAATAAGCAGAATTTGGCAGGTCTCCTGACTTTCGTCTTGTTATTTACCTTCCCAATTTTTAACTAAAATCAGTGGTATATTGAAGTATAATGACAAGCATTTTGCAAAGCAAAACTAAGATTACAGTTGCGGGAACAGTTTGAGATTTGCACTCAATTCCCATTTAATCCATCACATAACATGATATGAACCAAAAATCGATTCAAAAGTAAGATATATTATTAATATTTAGTAAGCTTAGTCTAGTTTATTTACACCATCCTTATTTTCGATTTTAAAGCCTACATTTTTTGTGAAATACCGGAATTATTTTAAAGAAAATTAGTTTTGTTGTCGATAATATCGATGATGATATACTAGATACTCGGTTAATCAAGCAAAATTAATTTGATTAAAAAAATGATTTATTTCATTTTGTCTGTATTTTATATGCTTACATTTGAACTGTTTTTGGGGTTAAATTTCAGATTTTTATAAATGTTTTTTATCCTTAATTTTTACTTTTTTAAATGCCTGTAAAATGAAAATTATTCAGTTAAAGTCTTTATTGTTAGTCCTATTTATTTGTACATTTAGTTGTAAACAAGAGACTAAAACTACTAAAGAAATAAAAGAAAAAGGTGTTGCGCTAAATTTAAAGCATGCTAAGGGCTTTGCTGTTAAAACATTTAAGAATTATAAGGTTTTAGAAATATTTAGTCCGTGGCCAAACGCAGATCAGTCTTATACATATGCTTTAGTAGATAGAACTAAACTTGAAGATATTACATTAAACTCAGACGAATTTGATGCCGTTATTCCTATTCCAATTCAACGTATTGTTGTAACATCTACAACTCATTTGCCAGGTTTAGAATTATTAGAAGAAGACCAAAAATTAGTAGGCTTTCCAGGGACACAATATGTATCTTCAGAAAACATTAGAACCCGAATAGATAATAATGAAGTACGAGAATTAGGTAAGAATGAAGGTGTAAATACCGAAGTTGTATTAGAGTTACGTCCAGATGTGGTTATAGCTTTTGGAATCGATGGAAATAATAGCACCATGGAAACCATTAAAAACGCAAATATCCCTGTAATTTATAATGGAGATTGGGTAGAAGATTCTCCATTAGCCAAAGCTGAATGGATAAAATTCTTTGGTGTACTTTTTAATAAAGAAACTCAAGCTGAGACTGTATATAATTCCATTGAAACTGAATATTTAAAGGCTAAAACTTTAGCCGAACAAGTTGAAGAAAAACCAAGTGTTTTTAGCGGTGCTATGTATAAAGATGTGTGGTATATGCCAAACGGTACAAGTTCTGAAGCGCAACTTTTAAAAGATGCAAACGCTAATTATCTTTGGAAAAACACTAAAGGCGCAGGAAGCTTAGCGCTAAATTTTGAAACGGTTTTCAATACCGCTAAAGCAGCAAAAATTTGGATTAATCCGTCTATTTATAGGAGTTATAAAGAATTAGAATCTGCCAATGCACATTATACTAAGTTTGATGCATTTAAACATAAAAATATTTATAGTATGTCTAATACTAAAGGCGCCACTGGAGGCGTATTATATTATGAATTGGGACAAGCACGACCAGATTTAGTACTTAAAGACCTTATTAAAATTTGTCATCCAGAATTACTACAAGATTACGACTTGTTCTTTTTTAAAAAATTAAATTAATTGACCAATCAGTATACATATAAAACGGCTTTTATATTACTTTTTATAGTCTTGCTGTGTTGTTTTATAATTAACATTAGTTTAGGCTCTGTATCTATTCCTTTAGAGGGCGTTTTTAATAGTTTTTTCGGAACTTCTACTAACGAATCCTGGCGCTATATTATCCAGAATTATAGATTACCAAAAGCAATTACGGCGGTATTAGTGGGATCCGGGTTAGGTGTTTCTGGTTTACTAATGCAAACCTTGTTTAGAAATCCTTTAGCTGGTCCATTTGTTTTAGGTATAAGCTCTGGAGCAAGTTTAGGTGTGGCTTTAGTTATTTTAGGTTCAGGACTTTTTGGTGGTGCTTTTGCGGTATTACTAACTTCAAAATGGAGTGTTGTTATTGCGGCTAGTTTAGGTAGTTTTTTAGTATTATTATCGGTATTAATAGTCTCGTCTCGAGTACGCGATACAATGGCTATTTTAATTATCGGACTCATGTTTGCTAGTATTACAGGCGCAATTGTTGGGGTGTTATCGTATTTTAGTTCGGCAGCACAATTACAGCGCTACGTATTTTGGGGGTTTGGAAGTTTAGGTAATTTATCTTGGCAAGAAATTTTGGTATTTTCTGGTATTTATACTCTCGGGTTAATTTTGAGTATAGCATCTGTAAAGGCATTAAACACCTTGTTATTAGGCGATAATTATGCAAAGAGTTTAGGTTTAAATTTAAAACGTAGCCGGTTATTTATCATTGTAGCAACAAGTTTGTTAGCCGGAACTATAACGGCATTTGCAGGTCCAATTGCGTTTATAGGCTTAGCAATACCGCATCTTACACGCTTAGTTTTTAATACCTCTAACCATAAAATTTTACTTCCAGCTGTTATTCTGTTTGGAAGTGTTATTATGCTTATTTGCGATACTATTGCACAAATTCCTAATAGTGATTATACGTTACCTATTAATGCGATTACCTCTTTAGTTGGTGCTCCCATTGTAATTTGGTTATTGGTTAGAAAACGAAATTTAATGTTTTAAAATGAAAGGACAAGACACACAAATCATTTTAAAAACCGAAGATTTAACGATTGGTTACCGGTCTAAACAAAGCGAGCATATCCTTTCTAAGCATATTAATATCTCTCTTGGTAAAGGAGAATTAATCGGATTAGTGGGAGGTAACGGTATCGGGAAATCTACCATGTTACGTACGCTTACAAATACGCAACCCGCTTTAAGCGGACAAGTTTTTATAAATGATAAAGCAGTAACAACTTATGATACTTTAGAGTTGGCACAAGTATTAAGTATTGTTTTTACTGAAAAATTAACCTCTAAAAATGTATCGGTATTTGAGCTGGTTGCATTAGGACGACAGCCGTATACCAATTGGATAGGTACATTATCTGATATAGATTTAGAAAAAGTAAACCATGCTTTAGAACTCACTAATATTAAAACCTTAAAAGACAAAAAATGTTTTGAATTAAGTGATGGACAGCTTCAAAAAGTAATGATTGCACGTGCGCTAGCTCAAGATACCGACTTGATCATTTTAGACGAGCCCACAACGCATCTTGATATGTATCATAAAGCGTATACTTTAAAGTTGCTTAAAAAACTAGCTCAGGAAACGGGGAAAACCATATTGTTCTCGTCTCACGAAATAGATTTGGCTATTCAACTATGTGATTATATGATTGTGATGACTCCAGATCAAGTGGTTTCAGATGCGCCATGTAATTTAATTATACAAGGTGTATTTAGTACGTTATTTCCGGATGATTTAATTCAGTTTGATGCGTCTACAGGAAGTTTTCGGGTGAATAAATGATAAATAACTCTTAAAGGTACTCGTTTTTCCTTCATATAAAAACAATTATATTTGAAGGAAATCAAATTATATTCATGAACGACAGCATTATATTATTACTATCTATAGCAATTTCAGCATTTATAGGAGGTTTTATTGGTTTTACCATCTCAAAACTAAAAAATAAAGGTGAATATAGCCGAATAGAAGAACGCTATTCGCAATTACTTCAGCAATTTACAGATTATAAAGAAGCTGCTGCTACTCAGAGTTCAAAACAAGATGAGGCCTTTAAATTTCAGTTAGAAGCTCTTCAGAAAAACATTTTGAAACTTGAAAGTGAGCGTGAAGATATCCGTAGAGAAAAAGAATTTTTAAATACCGAATTGACACGCAGAAATTCAGAATATGAAAACCTTCGACAACAAAATTTACAGCGTGAAAAAGATGTTGTCAAACAACAAGAACAGCTTCGTAAAGATTTTGAATTACTGGCTAATAAAATTTTAGAAGAAAAATCTGAAAAATTTACGCTTCAAAATAAAGAGAATATCAAAAGCATTTTACATCCGTTACATGAAAAAATTCAGGGTTTTGAGAAAAAAGTAGACGATTCTCAAAAGGAAAGTATTAGTATGCATTCGGCTTTAAAAGAGCAGCTTCTAGGTTTAAAAGATTTAAACCTGCAAATGACCAAGGAAACAACAAACTTAACGCGTGCCTTAAAAGGGGATAGTAAAATGCAAGGGAATTGGGGCGAATTGGTTTTAGAACGTGTACTTGAAAAATCGGGGTTAGAAAAAAATCGCGAATACTTTTTGCAACAACATTTTACACGAGCCGATGGTTCTCGAGTTTTACCAGACGTGGTTTTACATCTTCCAGATAGTAAAAAGATGATTATCGATTCTAAAGTTTCATTAACCGATTACGAACGTTATGTGAATGCTCAAGACGATTTGGATCAAGCTACTTTTTTAAAAGCACATGTAAATTCTATTCGCCGACATGTAGAACAACTTTCGGCTAAGAATTACCAGGATCTTTACGATATAGAATCTCCAGATTTTGTCTTGATGTTTATACCTATAGAAACTGCATTTGCCATTGCTTTAAATGAAGATAATGCATTGTATAATAAAGCTTTTGAAAAAAACATCGTTATTGTTACACCTACAACCTTATTAGCAACGTTACGTACTATAGATAGTATGTGGAATAATGAAAAACAACAACGGAATGCACTAGAAATAGCTAAACTTGCAGGTTCGTTATACGATAAGTTTGAAGGATTAATTAAAGATTTAACGGGCGTTGGTAAAAAAATAGACGATGCTAAAAAAGACTATGCAGCAGCCATGAATAAATTAATAGATGGTCGCGGTAATTTGGTTACTAGTGTAGAGAAATTAAAAAAAATGGGAGCAAAGGCTAAAAAATCTTTACCAGAACCTATAATAAATAGAGCGTTAGAAGAAAATGAATAAAAAAAGCAGCATGTAAAAAAAATGCTGCTTTTTGTATAATATGTATCAGTTTTTAATATATATCAAAATCTTCTTCATTGTTTTCAGGTCTTTCATAGTCGTCAATTTGAACTTTATCATGTGTAAATAAGTTTACCACAACTAATAAAAAGCCTAGCAATAATAGGGTTACCACAACAAAGTTGTCTAGCAAATCTAAAATGCCCATAAAGGCAAAACCGAATGCGACTATTACAGTAAGTATAAAGGAGGTTTTATCTGAAAGCATAATAGTTGGTGAAAATATATATTTATATTCCGGTATAATTACTTGGCGTAATGTCTTTTAACTCTAATTTAATAGCCTCACTAACTTCTAAAGTATCTATAAAGTTAGAGATTGATACTTGATTAATTTTTTCATTAGTACGCGTAAGTCCTTTTAAGGCTTCATATGGATTTGGATATCCTTCACGACGTAAAATGGTTTGAATAGCTTCTGCAACTACAGGCCAATTGTTTTCTAAATCTAAAGCAAATTTATCTTGATTTAGAAGTAGTTTGTTTAATCCTTTTAACGTAGACTCAAAACCAATAAGCGTATGTCCAAACGGTACACCAACATTTCTTAACACTGTACTATCTGTTAAATCACGTTGTAATCTGGAGATTGGTAGTTTACCAGCAAGATATTCAAAAACGGCATTTGCCATTCCTAAATTTCCTTCACTGTTCTCAAAATCTATAGGATTAACTTTATGTGGCATTGCAGAACTTCCTACTTCTCCAGCTTTTATGCGTTGTTTAAAGTAATCCATAGACACGTAAGTCCAAATGTCACGATCTAAATCTATAATGATGTTATTGATACGTTTAACAGTATCAAATAACGCAGCCATATGGTCGTAATGTTCTATTTGAGTTGTAGGAAACGAATGGTGTAAACCTAAAACATCTTGTACAAAATGGTTTCCAAAGTGTTTCCAATCTATATCTTTATAAGCGACATTATGAGCGTTGTAATTTCCTGTTGCTCCTCCAAATTTAGCAGCATGAGGTACCGTTTTTAACAATTTAAATTGCTCTTGTAATCTCACTACAAAAACGTCAATTTCTTTACCTAAGCGCGTAGGAGATGCAGGCTGTCCGTGTGTTCTAGCAAGCATTGGTACATCGCTCCATTCTTTAGCCAAATGATCTAATTTATCTTTTAATGCTAAAAACTTAGGAATGTATACATTATCTATCGCTTCTTTAATACTTAACGGAATAGCAGTATTATTAATATCCTGTGAGGTTAATCCAAAATGGATAAACTCTTTAAATTGTGCAATGTTTAAAGCATCAAATTTTTCTTTAATAAAATACTCAACAGCTTTAACATCGTGATTTGTAACACTTTCAATATTTTTAATTGCTAATGCATCTTCGGTAGAAAATGATTTGTAAATTGCTCTTAAATCGTCATAAAGATTTGTATTGAAATCTTTAAGCTGAGGTAACGGGATTTCACAAAGAGCAATGAAATATTCGATTTCTACTTGTACTCGATATTTAATTAAAGCCTCTTCAGAAAAATAAGGGGCTAAATCACTCGTTTTAGATCTATAACGACCATCAATTGGTGAGATTGCATTAAGTGTTGATATTGACATGTGTTGTGTTTTTTTTAAAGGCGCTAATATAAGCATTTTGTAGCCTATTTATGGGATATTTTGAAAGGATTTAATTAAATATTTAAACAGAATATTTTTGTTTTTACCGCTTCTTAATTTGTTTTAATATGTGTTTAGCACGTGCTTTATATGCAGCACTTTGTGTTAAGAAATCACGTTTTAAAATTTGTTCTAATTCGGCATGTATCCAATCAAATTCTTTGCCTAAAAGGTATAAGGTTGTCATGCTATATGCTTTTGCAGCTACTTTTTCATTGTTAATCATATAATCAAAACATACAGTTACAATGCGTTCTTTATGTTGGGTTGTTAATGCCGTTCTTACTGTTGTATTGGCAGTGTTATTGTTTGCTTTGGCTAAATATTCACAAATCTTAGCTACTGGACGTACGGCAGAATCTAAGTGTACCGTATGCATTTGTAAAGTAAAGGCATCTAAATGCGGTAGTAAAGCGTTTAAGTTTTTACCGCACATAAATTCTAAAATCCATGCTGCTTTACAAGATAAAGGATCGTCTGTTTTAAAAAGTATATCTAAAACACTAGGTATTAACTCCGGAGCATCTAACAATAAATTAGCATAATACAACCGTTGTGCTCTGGCGTGATTTACGGCATTTAATTCTTTGTAAAGTTGTGTTGTAGTCACTTAAATGTTATATTTTTAATGTTATAAATTTAAAGATATGAAAAGTCTAAAAAAAATAGTTGTAGCATTATTAGTGGTATTTATTATTGCTCAATTTTTTGGCCCAGAACAAAATACAGGCGAAGTAGTGTCTGTGAATGCCTTTTTAGAGGAGACCAATCCGCCAGAACGTGTTTCGGCAATTTTAGAAGAAAGTTGTTACGATTGTCATAGTAGTTTTACACGTTATCCGTGGTACAGTCAGATAACACCTGTTAATTACTGGATGGCAGAACATGTAGACGACGGTAAGAAACATTTAGATTTTAGTGAGTGGAATAGTTATTCTTTAAAGAAAAAAGATCATAAATTTGAAGAGCTTATAGAGATGGTAGAAACTAAAGAAATGCCTTTAGAGTCCTACACATTAATACATACTAATGCAAAATTATCTGATGCCGATATCGCATCTGTAAAAGAGTGGGCAGAATTTGTACGTATAAAATTTACATTAATGCCACAGCCAGAATAATTTATGAGAAACGTATTAATTATTGGTTTTGTTTGGCCAGAGCCAAAATCCTCTGCAGCAGGGAGTAGAATGCTGCAACTTATTGAAGCGTTTCAATTGCAAGACTATCACATTACATTTTCTAGTCCGAGTAGTCAATCTAATCAAGCTTCAGACTTAAAAGGTTTAGGAATAGACCAAGTAGCTATAGAATTAAATAATGCAAGTTTCGATACATTTATATCATCCTTACAACCAGAAATAGTAATTTTCGATCGTTTTATGATGGAAGAGCAATTTGGATGGCGTGTTACAGAACATTGTCCAGATGCTTTAAAAATTTTAGATACCGAAGATTTACATTGTTTACGTAAAGGGCGCCAACACGCGTATAAAAACCAAGTAGAATTTAATGATACGTATTTATTTAACGAGGTCGCTATTCGGGAAATTGCTAGTATATATAGGTGCGATTTAACCTTAATGATTTCTGAAGTTGAAATAGAGATACTTACACAGAAATTTAAAGTTCCGGAAGATTTATTGCTTTATCTTCCTTTTATGTTAGATGCGGTTCCAGCGCATACACAAGACCTTTTGCCTACATTTAATGATAGGGAACATTTTGTTACTATTGGTAATTTTTTACACGAGCCAAACTACCAAACGGTGTTATATTTAAAACAAACCCTTTGGCCATTAATAAAAGCAAAATTACCCAAAGCAGAATTACATATTTATGGTGCATATGCGTCTCAGAAAGTAAATCAGTTACATCAACCTAAAGATGGTTTTTATATTAAAGGCTATGCAGAAGATGCTAACATTGTTATGCAACAAGCAAAAATATGTATTGCGCCTTTGGTTTTTGGTGCTGGTTTAAAAGGAAAATTGATAGATGCGATGTCTAACGGTACACCTTGTGCGATGTCTAAAGTTGCAGCAGAAGGAATGTTTGCTGAGTTGGAGCCTAATGGTTTTGTAGAAGATGATGCTAAAATTTTTGCAGAAAAAGCTTCAGAATTATATACAAATGAAGCGCTTTGGAATATAAAACAACATCAAGGTTTTGTAAATATTAATACGCGTTTTAATAAAATAAAACACCAACACGCCTTAATATCTCATATCAACTCTCTAAATAAAAATTTAAAAGCAGCCCGCTTACAAAATTTTACAGGACGTATGTTGCAACATCACAATATGCAAAGTACTAAGTTTATGTCGAGATGGATTGAAGAAAAAAATAAGCATACAAATTTCTAATACTTATGGCATCATTATCAGTTTTTGAGATTATTTATATAATTGTAGTGCTTATAGTTTGTTTGCGTATTATTTACGATACAAATAATATAACCAAAACATTATCCTATTTACTACTGGTAATTTTTGTGCCTTTTTTTGGAATTATATTTTACTTTTCATTTGGAGTAAATTACAGAAATAATAAAATTTATAGTAAAAAACTCTTTAGTAATATTCAATTTGAAAAAAAATTAGAAATTCAATTACAAAATTACGCTAAACAAATTATTAAGAATAAAGGTGAATTATTAGAGTCTAATAAAAAACTCATTCGTTTACTATTTAAAGATATATCTAGCCCTTTAACTAATAAAAATGAAGTTGATTTATTAATTAATGGTGAATCAAAATTCCCTGAAGTTTTTAAAGCTTTAGAAGCTGCCAAACATCATATTCATATTGAATATTACGTGTTTACAGAAGGCGAAACCGGTAGGAAAATTGAAGAAATTTTGGTTAGAAAAGCTAAAGAAGGGGTTACAATAAAGTTTATGTACGACGATTACGGAAGCAGCTCTATTCGTAAAAGTATGGTATATCGTTTACGAGAAGCAGGTATTGAAGCGTATCCGTTCTATAAAATTAAATTAATTTATCTAGCTAATAGAATGAATTATCGTAACCATCGAAAAATTATTGTTATAGATGGACGTGTTGGATTTGTAGGTGGAATAAATGTTAGTGATACCTATACTAATACAATACAAACCAAACCATTTCCGTATTGGCGAGATACCCATTTAAAAATACATGGTCCTGCTGTATGGTATTTACAATATTTATTTTTATGCGACTGGAATTTTTGTGCCAATTGCGAGTTAGAACCCGATCCTCACTTTTTTCCTGATTTAGAATCTTTTAAAACCACACAAAATGTGGCTGTACAAATTGCTGCTAGTGGACCAGATTCTGAAACGCCAACTATTATGTATGCGCTTTTACAAGCCATAAGTCTGGCTGAAGACGAAATACTTATTACAACACCTTATTTTGTGCCAAACGAAAGTATTATGGATGCACTTTGTATTGCTTCTATGAGTGGTGTTAACGTTAAACTAATTGTACCACACACTTCAGATTCTAGAATTGTTAACGCTGCAGCAAGCTCTTATTACGAAGAGTTATTAAAAGCAGGAGTCGAGATTTATAGATACACTAAAGGATTTGTACATGCTAAAACAGTTACAATAGATCATGAAATTTCTATAGTGGGTTCTGCAAATATGGATATGCGTAGTTTTGATTTAAATTTTGAAGTCAATGCAGTTGTATATGATAAACAAATAAACGAACAACTTAGAGCAGCCTTTTACGACGATTTAGAAAGTACAGACCAAATAGATTTAAAACGTTGGCAAGACCGCTCTTGGTATCATGAGTTATTTGAAAAATTAGCTCGGTTATTATCACCTTTACTTTAATTTTCCAACCAATAACCAATTTATTCTTTTTTTAAGTTTTTAATTCTACTTAATAAAGTAGGGTGTGAGTAATGCATAAATACATAGGCCGGATGTGGAGTTAAATTGCTTAAACTGCTTTGAGACAGTTTTTTTAAAGATGTAATTAAGTCCTTTGCATTGTATGTGTGTTTTGCATAGTCGTCTGCTTGATATTCAAATTTTCTAGAGAAAATGTTCATAATTAGACTGGTGACTTCACTTATTGGGCTATACAGTAATCCAAAAGCAATGAGTCCCACATGAAAACTTGGCGTTTCAACACCAATGGCTTGAGATAGTAACGGATTAGATATAAATAAAGATAAGATATAAAGCGTTAGACCCGTAAGCAGTATGGATGCCATTAAATTGAAGACAATATGTTTCTTTTTATAATGGCCAACTTCATGAGCAAGTACAGCTACGATTTCTTCTTCAGTTAAATCGTTAATTAAAGTATCGAATAAAGTAACTCGTTTTTCACTTCCAAATCCAGAGAAATACGCATTGGCTTTGGTGCTGCGCTTAGAACCATCAATAACAAAAATATTATCTAGTTTAAATCCTACTGTGTTGGCATAATTAGAAATTTTTTCTCTTAAACTCCCGTCTTCTAAAGGTGTTTGTTTGTTAAATAAAGGCACAATTAATTTGGCGTAAAACATATTTAAGAATAAACTAAAAACAGCCATTAATGCCCAGGCATACATCCAAAAATAATCTCCAGAAATGTCATAAAACCAAATTATAAGGGCAAGTATGCCACCTCCAATACAAGCTAGCATTAACCAACCTTTTACTTTGTCTAATATAAACGTTGCTTTTGTGGTTTTGTTAAATCCAAACCGTTCTTCTATTACAAAAGTTTGGTAATAAGCAAATGGGGTGGTTAAAATATCGCTACCCATCATAATAATTCCAAAGAAAATAATGGCTATAATAATTGAATTATCACTAAAACCTCTTGCAATATGATCTACAAATTCAAACCCATCTAAAGCTAAAAAAGTTAAGGTTAATACCAACGAAAATCCAGAAGTTATAAGTCCAAATTTGTAATTGGTAGCCTTATATTGTTGCGATTTTTTATAGGCTTCATCATCATAAACATCTTGTAATTCTTTAGGTAATGTATCGTTAAAATGTTTAGCATTTAAAGCATCGAGAATTTTATCAACAATAAAATCGATTAGGATTAAAGCAATTATAATATAGAAAAGCGTAGTTGCTGTCATAAAAATGAATAGATTTTAAAAGTGTTAAGCGAATTGACGCTGACGTTTAGCTTCGAAAACTAAAATACCTGCAGCTACAGAAACGTTCATAGAATCGATTTCGCCTTGCATAGGGATTATAATATTTTGTGTGGCCTGATTACGCCAATCTTCACTTAATCCTGTAGCTTCGGTACCAACAATTAAGGCTGTAGCTGTAGTAAAATCTTGCGTATGGTATGGCTTTGAAGCCTGTAACGCGGCACAAAAAATATTAATGTTTTTTGATTTTAAGAAGGTAATAATGTCTTGAGTACTTCCGGAAGCAACCTGATTGGTAAAGACGCATCCTACACTAGAACGGATAATGTTCGGATTGTATAAATCGGTTTTAGGATTTGCTATAATAAAAGCATCTACATTCGCTGCATCGGCAGTTCTTAATAATGCACCTATATTTCCGGGTTTTTCTGGAGCTTCAGCAATTAATATTAAAGGATTAGGTTTATCGAAGGTTAAGTCCGATAAGTCTAATGTTTTAGATTGCGCAATGCCAATAACGCCTTCAGTAGTATCGCGATAGGCTAATTTTTGGTACACGTCTTTAGAGACTTGAATAATTTCTGTGTTAGCCGATGTTAATGTTTCAATGTGTGTACTATCAGTAAAATCGTTACAGTATAAAAGTGTATCTATGGTATACTGTCCTTTTAAAGCAAGCGAAATTTCACGTTGGCCTTCAATTAAAAATTTTCCCGATTTTTTGCGGTCTCGAGACTTATCTTTTAACTGAACCAACTGTTTAATATAACTATTTTGGGTACTGCTAATTTCTTTCATAATTTAAAAAACACAAAAGTAAATGTTTTAAATGTAATTAATGCCTTTTGATTTCGTCAAAGACCATAAATCATTATTAAACACTATGAAAAACACCTTACTACTTTTATTTATTATCGCCTTTACATCTTGTAAACAAGCTACAGAACAGAAAACGACTGCTGAGACACCGACGGAAGAAGCCGTGATTCAAAACAGTACAACGAAAAGTTACCCAGAGCATATTGCAAAAGTATTTGAAGCGCATGGCGGTTTAGATACTTGGAACACTATGCAAACTTTAGAGTTTACCATGCAAAAACCTGAAGGAACAGAGATTACGACTACCGATTTAAAACGTAGAAAAGCGCATATAGATATGCCAAACCACGTGTTAGGTTTTAATGGGAAAGATGTGTGGTTAGAATCTAAGGATACTACAGCTTACGATGGAAAACCTAAATTTTATTATAATTTAATGTTCTATTTCTATGCCATGCCTTTTGTTTTGGCAGATGATGGTATTACTTATAGTGATGCAGAACCTTTACTTTTTAACGGCGTAGAATATCCTGGAATTCAGATTTCCTATGGAGCAGGAATAGGAGAGTCGCCAGATGATGAATACATTATTTATTATGATGCTAAAACCAATGAGATGACTTGGTTAGCTTATACTATGACGTTTTTTGCTAAAGAGAAAAGTAAAACATTCAATTATATTAAATATGGAAATTGGGAAA
Source organism: Formosa sediminum (assembly GCF_007197735.1). Lineage (GTDB taxonomy): Bacteria > Bacteroidota > Bacteroidia > Flavobacteriales > Flavobacteriaceae > Formosa > Formosa sediminum. The sequence goes on along the minus strand of NZ_CP041637.1, from coordinate 3,636,758 downwards.
CTGTAAATGGAGTAAAATTACCAAAATCTATTCAATGGTATAATGTGGTAGATGGAACACCTGTAGATGTGAAAAAAGAAGTTGTGTTTTCTGATGTAAAACTCTCTAAAGCACAACAAAAGCCTTCATTTTATGAAGCTCCTGAAGGTGCCGAAATTATAGAATAATCTAGAGATTTTCTCTATATGTCAAATATGTTAACAACGTGGTGTATGCTACCTTGTTAACATGTTTTGTTTAAAGTGGGTGCTTTTGAAAATAATTTACTAAAAGGGCCACAACATAACTATAACTATCCATACCACCTTGTTGATTGTTGGCTTGTAGGTACGAGTTGTAACTCTCTTTAAATAGCGGTTCTAACGGATTCTGGTAACTGTCCCAAAATAGGCGTGTTTCTTCGTAATTTTTTAAAATTCCAATATTAACATGTTCTATGATGCGTTCGTATTGTTCAGGGTCGCGGCGGTAAATTTCATTTAAGCAATGGCGTAGTCCAAACGCATAACCAGAGTATTTCATATAAATATCGTCATTATTTATCGTTGCTAAACACCCTATAAAATTAGCTTCGTTTTCGGCGGCATATCCTAACTGGTGAGCCATTTCGTGTGCAGAAGTTGTGGCGAATTTATAAGACGGAATTAAATAATCGACTTGAGCTTCATTAGTTAACGGATTTAAATAGCCACTAAACCCCATATAAGTTAAGGGAACACTAAATAAAGATTTTTTTATGCTTCGGGGCTGATAAGCGAGATGCGGATATTGTGCTTCTAGATTTTTATAACTATCACCCGAACGCTTCATAATGTCTGTTTTACTGTAAGGCATTTCTACTTTTACAGTATCATTTTTTGTGATTTCTAACTGTAAACTGTTTGTTTTATTTATTAGTTTTTCGGTTACAGAAACAAGTTGAGCTGTAGAGTAATCGGCTTCTAAATTTAGGTTTTTATGAAGCGGTAATCTGTAATAATTCATGCCCCAAAATAAATGAAAAGCAAAGTAAATTAAGGTTACAGCCGATAACATATCGATAAGCCACAATTGTGTATCTGTAAAAAAACGTTTCCGGTTTTTAATAATCCACCTAACCATATAAATTACGCCGAAAGCATACACCAAATCGCCAAAGGAAAACGGAATCCAACCTAAGCCATAGCGTAGCGCTTTAGAGAGTATAGGGTATATCCCATTACTATAATAATACTCTATAATTTCAGGATAATTCGATAAGAATTTTACTAGAAAATATACTGGAAGCAACGAAAATGCTAGATATGTTTTTGGGTTTTTAAGCATGCCTCAAAAATAAGTAAATGTTTGTAATAGGTTGATGCTAATACGTACCTTTGTGTAACATTATAAAACGAAATTATGAATTCAGAAATAAGAGCACTAGAACCCAAAGCCCTTTGGAACAAATTTGCAGATTTAAATGCGGTGCCAAGAGCCTCGAAAAAAGAAGCACAAGTGATTGCCTTTATGAAAGATTTTGGCGCATCTTTAGGATTAGAAACTATTGAAGATGAAGTTGGAAATGTAATTATAAAAAAGCCTGCCACTGCCGGTATGGAAGATAGAGCACCCATTGTAATGCAATCGCATTTAGATATGGTTCACCAAAAAAATAACGATACGGTGTTCGATTTTGCTACTCAAGGCATCGACATGTATGTAGATGGCGATTGGGTACGTGCAAAAGGTACAACGCTTGGTGCCGACAATGGTTTAGGTGTAGCTACAATAATGGCTATTCTGGAAAGCGATACTATTGCACATCCTGCACTTGAAGCGTTGTTTACAATAGATGAAGAAACTGGAATGACAGGAGCTCAAGGATTAAAAGGTGGTGTTTTAGAAGGTAAAATTCTTTTGAATTTAGATACTGAAGAAGATGATGAAATTGGTGTGGGTTGCGCTGGAGGAATAGATGTTACAGCAACCAGAACCTATGAAGAAGAAGAAACTCCTGAATTTAAATTAGGGTATAAAATTACAGTTAACGGTTTACAAGGTGGACATTCTGGGATGCAAATTCATGAAGGATTAGGTAACGCTAATAAAATTATAAACCGTTTGTTATTTGATGGGTTTGAAAACTTCGGATTGCGAATCTCTGAAATTGACGGCGGAAGTTTACGTAATGCCATTCCTAGAGAAAGTAAAGCTATAGTTGCTATTGATGCAATACATGAGGAGGCTTTTAAATTAGAGATAAAACTTCAAGCAGAAACCATTCAGCAGGAATTAAAAACCATGGAACCGGATTTAAATATTACTGTTGAAGCCACTACATTACCAGAAAACATAATGGATTTAGGTGTGCAAGAAGGTTTTACGCGTGCCTTATATGCGGCACATAACGGTGTGTTTCGTATGAGTGCAGATATTCCTGAGTTGGTAGAAACGTCTAATAATATTGCTCGTGTTATTGTAAAAGGTGGTCATATAAAAGTAGGGTGTTTAACACGATCTTCTGTAGAAAGTTCTAAATGGGATTTAGCCAATACGTTACGTGCTACCTTTGAGTTAACAGGGTGTGAAGTAGCATGTACTGGTGATTATCCAGGATGGGCGCCAAATATGGACTCGTCTATATTAAAAGTTTTAGATACAACTTATGAAAGATTACATGGCGAAAAAGCACACGTAGCTGCCTGTCACGCCGGACTTGAATGTGGTATTATCGGGTCTAATTATCCAGAGATGGAAATGATTAGTTTTGGACCAACTATAAAAGGAGCGCATTCTCCAGACGAACGTGCTAGTGTTTCTTCAGTACAGAAATATTGGGATTTTGTTCTTGAGATTTTAAAAGAGATTCCAAAACAATAAATTAAAATTGTTAGTATACATAAAAAAAGACCTGATAAAGTAGTATCATTATCAGGTCTTTTTTATTAACTTAAAACTAAGCGTTTATTCTGCAATACCTACAATTTCTAAATCAAAAATTAAGTTAGAGTTTGGTTTAATTACATTCCCAGCGCCACGTTCGCCATAGGCAAGTGCTGCAGGAATATAAGCTCTTACTTTATCGCCTACATTCATATTTAACATGGCTTCTCTAAACCCAGGAATTAATCCAGCAGTTTCATTATATATCATAGGAAACGGTTGGTAACCTCTTTGTTGATCACGAACTTCATTATACATGCCATATGCTTTTGCAATATCTACAATATTAGAATCGAATAAAGAACCATCTTCTAAATATCCTGCGTAGTTAATAAGTACATTATCTGTAGATTCTGGCTTAACACCATTGCCTTCAGAAATAACAGAAATTCCTAAACCTGTAGGCAATGTTTTCATATTAGCTTTGATGGCTTTATCGTTTTCTAAAAACGCTGCTTTAGCTTCGTTTAATTTTTTTTCAGCTTCTTCTCTTTTACGTTCAATTTCAGCAAAGCTATCTAGAAATACCGCATTTGCATCAAATTTTTTAGCTTCAGATCCTTTTCTAATAATATTTATAGTTTCAATTACAACGTCATCAACGGGTTTGTCTCTACCATCTTTTTTTACGTTAGAAATAGAGTCTTGTACATCTAAGCCTAAAACCAATTCTCCAAAAACTGTATGTCTGTTATCTAAATTAGGTGTTGGCACTTCAGTAATAAAAAACTGACTTCCATTAGATCCAGGACCTGCATTTGCCATAGATAAAATACCTGGCTTATCGTGTTTTAAAGAATCGTTAAACTCATCAGCAAATCTGTATCCTGGTCCGCCAGATCCTGTCCCTGTTGGGTCTCCTCCCTGTATCATAAAACCATCAATAACACGGTGAAATAGTATACCGTCATAGAATTTTTTTCCTCTATAAACACTGTCTACCATTGTATTTGTGCCTTCTGCTAACGAAACAAAGTTGGCAACGGTTACTGGGGTTTTTTCGAACTCAAGGTTGGCAACCATAGTTCCTTTATTTGTAATTATTTCAGCGTACATCCCGTCTTCTAAATCAGGATATTTTTCGTTACAAGCTGTAAAACTTACCACAAGGGCAAGGACAATAAATTTAAAGGATTGTTTTAATAATGTCATTTGTGTGAAATTAATTTTCGATTATTGAATGAATTGTTACTTTACAAATTAAAGGTGTATTTGTAGTAATTTTATTTTGATCGCCGTAATAGCCATAAGCTAAAGCAGAGGGAAATAAGAACGTTGCTGTTTCTCCTGCTTTCATTAATTTAAGACCTTCTCGTAAACCGGTAAACAATTCTTGTTTATCCATTATATACGTATCGGGTTTTGTTTCTGCATTGGTATATACAATTTCTCCGTTAATGGTCTTAACATTATAATCGAAGTTTACTACATCTCCAAATATGGGTTTAGGTAAAGAATCCGATTCTATTTTTGTATTATACGTATACCAAAATCCGTTTTGAGATGTTAAATATTTTTGATCTGGGTTTGCATCCATAATTTCTTTAAAACGAGATTTTTCGTTTTCGTAAAGCTTTTTGTTTCGTGCTACAGACTCATCTATATACGAACCACTTTTTACAGATATTGGACGTCTGGCTTCTGGGGACTTACAGCTAATTATACTGAAAATAACCAAACAACATAAACCTAGTTTTTTCATAAAGTTAGTTCATTTTTATAGTTTGGTAATATACTAATAAATTTTTCAATGGTTTCACTTAAACTTAAATCACTTTTTCCGCCAGCGGCATTCGTGTGTCCGCCACCATCAAAATATTGTCTAGAAAATTCATTTACGGAAAAATCGCCTTTAGATCGCAACGATATTTTAATTATATTTTCTTGCTTATGTTCAATAAAAATGGCTGCAAATATAATGTTGTTTAAAGAAAGTCCATAATTTACAAAACCTTCGGTATCTCCTTTTTTGAAATCGAATCTGTTTAATTCGTCTTGAGATAACGTAATGTATGCTGTGCGTAATTCTGGAATAACTTTTAAATTACTTAATGCACAACCTAAGAGCTGAAGTTTTTCGTAGCTATTAGTATCATATATATTATTATGTATTTGTGCATTATTGGCTCCTGCATTAATTAGTTTTCCAATAATATAATGGGTTTCACTTGTGGTTGAAGGAAATCTAAAAGATCCCGTATCGGTCATAATCCCTGTATATAAACACGTTGCAATGTCTGTAGTTATATTGTCTTGGTCTCCCAACATTTCTATAAAGCGATACACCATTTCGCATGTAGAACTCATTGTAACATCTGAAAACATATATGCTGCATAGTTCTCTGGTTGTTGGTGGTGGTCTATCATAACCTTAATCGCTTGGCTTTCTGCAATTACATCTCCCATTTGGCCTACACGATGTAAAGCATTAAAATCTAGTGTAAAAATTAGATCTGCTTCATGTAAAAGTGTATTACAGTGTTCAGTTTCAGTATCGTGCTTTAATACAGTATCATCCCCTGGTAACCATTTTAAAAAATGGGGATAATCGTTTGGAGCCATTACATAAACATTGTGATTATTGGCTTTTAAATAATGATATAACGCTAGGGTAGAACCCATAGCATCGCCATCAGGATTTTTATGAGGTACAATAATAATTTGTTTAGGTATGCTTAAAAGCGCTTGTATTTGTTTAATTTCAGCTGTTGTCATAAGCCACGAAGATACAATTTTTTAATGTGCGATTATATGGTATTTACTAAGAAATGCATTACTTTTGCATCAAATTTAAAAAAACAAATGGCAACAAATAGAACATTTACAATGCTTAAGCCAGATGCGGTTGAGAACGGACACATTGGCGCAATTTTAGAAAAAATAAACGCTTCAGGATTTAGAATCGTTGCTTTAAAATTAACGCAGATGACCACTGCTGATGCTCAAGCATTTTATGCAATACATAAAGAAAGACCTTTTTTTAACGATTTAGTTGAATTTATGACTCGTGGTCCAATCGTTGCAGCAATTTTAGAAAAAGAAAATGCAGTTGAAGATTTTAGAACACTTATTGGTGCAACTAACCCTGCAGAAGCTGCAGAAGGAACTATACGTAAATTGTATGCTGCTTCTATAGGAGAAAATGCTGTACATGGTAGTGATAGCGATGAAAATGCAGCTATAGAAGGTGCATTCCATTTTGCAGGAAGAGAGATGTTTTAAATCTTATTTTTTACCATATAACTTAAGCCTGTAATTATTTACAGGCTTTTTTATTTAATTGCAACTAAAAAAGTTTGACTCTGTATAAAGATTTAATTAATTTGGTAAAATGGAAGTACATAGTTTACCCAAACAGCCAAATACACTTATATCGTATTTACGAGTTGGGAGATTATTGTACTATGCCTTGTCCCTATTTATTTTAGAATCTTGGGTATATTGGCTGCAATTAAAATCGGCTTTTTTACAATCTAACTTGTGGGTGCAAGCGTTTTGGTTATGGTGCTTCATGTTTTCTTTTGTACACATTTTTTTAGTGTTAATGGATGGTTGGTCACGATATCAAAACTACAAACGTGCTAAAGATCAGTTTTTCGAGTATGGTTTTCGTAAACGTATTGCTGCTAATTACATCACCTCTAAATGTCAGCGAGAAGCTGCAATTGTTGCTGCCAGGGAATTGGGTATAGAAGACAAAGTTATGGCATACTATAAACAATGTGGTGTAAAATGGTTTCACTATGTGCCTTATTTTATGATAAAAGATCCTTATTTTTTGTTTAAAAAAGCATTTTGGTCTCGCACATTTTTAGAAGGTAATTATGTCTCTAAGTTTAATTATAAAGCACTTCAATTTAAATTAAATTCATGATTATATCTGCTACAAATGTGTCTAAAACGTATGGAGGCTTACAGGTGTTAAGCGCAGTAAATATTCAGTGTAATGCCGGAGATATTTGTGGAGTGTTAGGTGCGAATGGTGCAGGAAAAACAACCTTGTTTAAAATTATTTTAGGTTTAGTTAAACCAGACTCCGGCTTAGTATCTCTGGATGTAAACCACATAAAACCTATAGGAGGTATAATTGAAAAACCAGCGTTATATGAATATTTAAATGCGGTTCAGAATTTAAAAATATTTTCAAAAATGCAAGGGCTTAAGCTCTCTTATGCAGAACTCTGTGATAAGTTACAACAAGTTGGTTTAAATACAGATCGAAGAGATCCTGTAAGAAATTATTCAATGGGTATGAAACAGCGTTTGGGTATAGCTATAGCATTACTAAACAATCCAAAATGCTTAGTTTTAGATGAACCTTTTTCCGGGTTAGATCCTTTAGGAATTTCTGCATTACGTAAATTAATTATTGATCTTGCTGAAAAGGAACAGCTAGCAATTTTAATTTCTTCTCATATTATTGAAGAACTTAGTAAAATTTGTAACAGTATGTATGTGATGAAACAAGGTGAAATTATAAAATCGGGTTTAGCACAAGATATTATTCTTGAAAATACAACGAGTTTCAGTTTTAGTGCACCTAATATTAAATCGTCTAAATCGCTAAATCAATATAATGTTATATTTAAAGGAGAAATAGCATATGTTACCATAACTACTAATCAAGTGCCCAAACTTATCCAAGAATTATCTGAAGAACACATTTACATTACATCTTGTATACCTGAATTAGATATGGAAAAACTGTTTCAATAATCTCAAGATGTTAGCACTAATTTCTATAGAATTTTATAAGCTTTTTAAACAAAGTAAAACATATTATGCTTTAGCAGCGCTTTTTATAATAGAGGCTGTTGTATTAGGTAGTGCTTATTTTCAAGGCACAAATATTATTAATATCTTATTAGATAATTTAAAACAAACCTTTTATTTTCAAGGTACATTATTAAATGGCAACCTGTTAGTCTACCTTATTTTAAATACGTTGTGGTTTCATTTACCTTTAATTTTAATGATTATTGTATCAGGAATTTTAACTTCAGAATATAAAGATAGAACAGTTCAAGCTGTGATGTTGCAACCCATTAATAAAATAAAATTTATAGTAAGTAAGTATATTGTAGCTATAGTTTTTACCATTGTAGTCGTTTTTTTTGTAGCTCTCTCTGCATTTGTGTTGTCTTATGGTCTATTTGGTAAAGGCGATTTGATTGTATATTTAAATGCGTTGAATTTTTTTGAACATGATGATGCACGCCACCGTTTAGTTTATGCATTTATCTCAGGAGCTTTTTCAATGGTTTTCTTTTCAGTATCAAGTTTAACTATGGCTGTATTTTTTAAAGAAGCCACTAAGACATGGATTGTTTCTGCTTTTTTTCTTATTCTTTCTAATATTTTATTAAAAGTTGATTTAGGTGAGCATTGGTTTAATAGTGTATTTTATGCTAAGCTAAATGATACTTGGCAATATTTCTTTTATCATTCTATTTCATGGGATATTATTCTTCAAAATACATTGTTTTTAACACTGTATAGTATATTAATTATGGGACTTGGTATTTATGTTTTTAATAAAAAAGATATAGGATGATTAGATGTTTATTTCTGTTTTTTTGTGGGTTAAGTGTTTTTGCTCAGGAGGTAGATTCAGATTTGTTGGCTGTAAAAGCGCGTATGGATCGTGTAGAACATTTTACAGTAGATATTCAGTTAGATGTAGATGTAAGTTTTATTAATATGCCTACCAAATACGCTAAAATGACTTATAATAAAGGAGAACAAGCCAAGTTTTTATCATCAGATTTTGTCATGATTCCAAAACGTGGTTTAGATTTTTCTTTACAACAATTGTTTGAATATCCGTTTATAACTGTTCATAGAGGAGACGTAGAACGCAATGGAGCAACTTATAAGGCTATAAATGTTATACCAACAGACAATAGAGCAGAGTTTTCTATTGCAACTGTATTGATAGATACTAAACATATTAGAATTGCAGAATCTGAAATCTTTACAAAAAAACATGGTGCTTATGTTTTAGACTTTAATTATGAAAATGCAAAAGCAATTTTACCTGAACGTGTTACGGTTAATTTTGAGATGGAACGTATTAGAATACCACTAAATTACATGGGAAAAGATACTAAAATAGACAAAGCACAATTAAAAGAAAATGGTACAAAAACAGGGAAAATAACTTTAAAAATGAGTAATTATAATATTACAATTTTATAGTTGATTGAGTTCCTGTAAGTAATCGTATTGCAAGTCTTCATGAAAGGTTGAAATACTTTTTTTTATGCTGATAATTTGACGGTTGTATAAATTTGTGAGTATAACATTATGCTTAATTGAAGGTCTTAAGGCTTTTAATTCTGAACAAAAAAATAGTAATAATTCAACTTCCGTTTCTTTTTTTCCAGAATATCTAGCATAAGTTTTAATTTGCTTTAAAATTTTTCGAACACTTTTTTTTATATAAAAAAAACTATTGGTGTTTATGGCTTTAAACTGATCGGTTACTTCTGTTTTAATTTGATTAATATATTCACTCTCATCATAAGATTCAAACAAGATGTAGGTTAGGAGCTCTTTATTTTCTTTTTTAAACTTAGACAAACGCAGGCATATTTCTATTAATTCTGCTTGAGTTTGGTCTTTTAATTCTACCTTAAGTTCTTTTACGGTTGCTGCTTTCATTTATACATTGTAATGCTCTCGTATAATATTACGAACTTTTATTAATCTAAATATACCTATGGCTAAAATTATTGGAGCCATAATTAATAAAACAATTCCAAACCATTCCATTTGTACAAACATATGCATTTTAATAATAGTTAATCCCGTTCCTAAAAACACCATAAAAGTTCTAAAATAAGCTAAAAATGTACGTTCGTTGGCTAGTTTGGTGCGCTCTATGGCTAACCAATCTCTTGTAATTAAAGCAGGTGGTGTGTTTAAGTCTTTTTCTTTTACCATATTGGATATGTATCTCGTTTTATAAAGGGATTTTAGATTATATTTATTTTAGCAAGCTTTTAAAACAAATGTGTTAACTACTAACATTTAAAACCGTGTTAAAGATGTGTACTCTTTTACTGTGTAAAACGTATAACAGATTTAATTTGTTTCGATAAAGATAATAAATTGAAAAAAAGGTGTAAAAAAAAAGCCCAATCTTTCGATTGGGCTTTTAAATTTATGATGTGAAGTGATTATTTATTTTTATCAGCTTCTACCATGTTTTTCATTTCTTTTTCTACCATTTCGTAGAATTGGTCAATTTTAGGAAGTACAACAATTCGTGTACGTCTGTTTGTAGCTCTGTTTTCAGCAGTATCATTATCTACTAATGGTACATAGTGGCTTCTACCAGCTGCTATTAATTGTGCAGGGTTAACATCTAAGTCTTGTAAAACTCTAACAACAGAAGTAGCACGTTTAACACTTAAGTCCCAGTTGTCTTCTAAGATACCACCTTTTTTGTAAGGTACGTTATCTGTATGTCCTTCAACCATTGCTTCAAAGTCAGGTTTGCTGTTTATTACCTTAGCTACTTTAGCTAAAACTTCTTTAGCTTTATCTGTTACGATATAGCTACCGCTTTTGAATAATAATTTATCTGCGATTGAAATAAATACAACACCTTTTTCAACATTAATTTCGATGTCTGGATCGTTAATACCAACTTCTTTCTTTAAGCTAGTAACTACAGCTAAAGTAACAGAGTCTTTTCTAGTTAAAGCATCTTGTAATCTTGTGATTTTAAGATCTTTTTCTTTTAAACTTTCTAGAGATTTCTCTAAGTTCTCAGCACCTTTTTGAGTTAGTGTTGTTAAGTTACCTTTAGTGTCAATTAAATCTGTAATCTGATCTTTTAATGCTTCAGCTCTTGCAGTAGCGGCAGCTTTTTCAGTTAAACAACTATTTAGTTTAAGAGTTGCTGTATTTAATAAATCTTGGGTTTCTTTTTGTTTTGCTTCTAAAGCAGCATAGTCTTTTTTAGATACACATGATGATAATAAAAGCAGAGCAGCTGCGCTGCTTAAAATTAGTTTCTTCATAATAATTTTTAAATTACATTTAAACACATCAAAAATAGCAAAAAAATAATGTTAAAATAGCGTTTAACAAAACTTTTGCTAACTATTTTATAAAATTTTAAAATTTTGTTTTTTTCTTACAAAATATTCCCAAACAATAGACCTTGTTTTGAAATAATTAGGTTGTTGTACTAGTTTTTTACGTTGTTTTAATAGGCTTGATAATCGGCTATAAAAACTTGCATGAGCTCGAAGTATAGCGTAAAAATGCTTAAATTTAAGCTGTAATAAAAATTGTACGCCAGCCAAACCGTCTAATAGCATTCTTATTATAATTGTGATAAAGATATTTCTTGCTGCATTTTTTACTAACATACATAAACTGTTTCTAAAATTTAAATATGTTTTGTTAGGATTCGAAGCATGTAAAGTTGCACCTCCAACATGGTAAACTTTTGTTTCTGGAATACATTTAATGTTGTAATTTAAGTTTTTTGCTCGCCAACATAAATCAATTTCTTCCATATGCGCAAAGAAAGCTTCATCAAAACCATTTAATGCTTTAAAGGTGTTTTCTCTAATAAATAAACAAGCCCCGGTTGCCCAAAAAATATCTAGGTTAGAATTATATTGTCCGTTATCTTGTTCTATAGTATTAAATATACGGCCACGACAAAACGGATAACCATATTTATCTATAAATCCACCTGCAGCTCCAGCGTATTCAAAATATTTTTTGTTTTTATAATCTAAAATTTTGGGTTGTATAATGGCTGTGTTAGGCTCTGCATTAAAAGTAGCATAAATAGGAGCTAGCCAATTTGCTGTAACTTCTATATCGTTGTTTAATAAACAATATACATCTGCTGCAATTTGTGAAAGCCCGTCGTTGTAACCTTTAGCATAACCACCATTTTCTGAATTTAAAATAATATTTACGGTAGGGAACTGGGTTTTTATTAAATCTATAGAATGATCTGTAGATGCATTATCTATAACGTATAAATCTGCTCCTTCGGAATGCGTTATAACTGCGGGTAAAAATTCTTGTAATAATTTAGCTCCATTCCAGTTTAAAATGGCAATAGCAATTTTCATAAACAATTGGCGTTGTAATTAGGAATATCTTTTAAGAAATTATAATGTTCGGCTTCAAAATCCATTTGGCAATAGTAATGATTTAATCCGTTGGTTACCATTAAATAACTGGCATTAAGTGTTAAATTATACCGTGCAATTTGGTCGAATGTACTTTGTGTAATTTTAATTTTTGGGGCTTTACATTCTACAATAACATGAATACTTCCGTTGGTATTAAAAATAACAATATCGTAGCGTTTTTTTAAGTTGTTTACAATTAATTCTTTTTCAACATTAATTAAAGATTTTGGGTAACCTTTCACCTGCATCAAATAGTGCACACAATGTTGGCGTACCCATTCTTCGGGTTGAAGAATCACAAATTTTTTACGAATATCATCAAAAATAGAAATTTTATTTTCGCTATTTTTGAATCGAAATGAAAACTTCGGAAAGTTTAGTTCTTGCATTGTTAAGTCTTGAATTTTCAAAGGTAGATTTCAAAAATTAAAAACCAAATTCCAAGAGTGTATTTTTGGAATAATCCTAGATAGTTTACAGTTTGGACGAGATAAAACAATTAGTTGCCGATATAAAGCAGAAAAAGTTAAAACCCATTTATTTTTTAATGGGCGAGGAGTCTTATTATATAGATAAACTTTCAGATTATATTGAAACCCATGTTTTAAGTGAAGAAGAAAAAGGATTTAACCAAATGGTTTTGTATGGCCGCGATGTTACAATTGAAGACATTGTTGGACATGCTAAACGTTATCCTATGATGGCCGAATATCAGGTTATTATAGTTAAAGAAGCTCAAGATTTAGTTAGAACTATAGATAAGTTAGCAGATTATGCTAAACATCCGCAAGCTTCTACCATATTGGTTTTAAATTATAAATATAAAACTTTAGACAAGCGTAAATCTGTATATAAGTCTATAAAGAAATCTGGTGTTATTTTTGAAAGCAAGAAACTTTACGAAAATCAGGTTGCAGATTGGATTCGTCGTGTACTGGCTCCAAAATCATATACGATTACTCCAAAAGCCTCGCAGATGTTAGTAGAGTTTTTAGGGAATGATTTAAGTAAAATTAATAACGAATTAGAGAAACTTCAAATAATCTTACCCAAAGACAGTCAGATAACGCCCGAGCATATTGAAGAAAACATTGGGATTAGTAAGGATTATAATAATTTTGAATTACGTAAAGCTATTGGAGCTCGAGATGTGTTAAAGGCACAACGTATTGTGAAGTATTTTTCAGAAAACCCTAAGGATAATCCTATGGTAGTAACCGTATCTTTAGTATTTAGCTTTTTTTCTCAGTTACTACAAATACATGGCTTGTCTGATAAGAACCCAAGAAATATAGCTCAAACTATTGGTGTTAATCCTTATTTTGTAAATGAGTATTTAACAGCGGTTTCTAATTATCCTATGAGAAAGGTAAGTACTAATATTGCCTTACTTCGCGAATTTGATGTGAAAAGTAAAGGCGTTGGTGCAAATGCAGTGCCTCAAGGCGATTTATTAAAGGAACTTTTGGTTCATTTAATGTTTTAGTTCATTAAAATTAGTAACGTTTTTTTCTAAAAAATGTAATTAGGAATAATCCTAGTGCTAAAAACATACTTATTCTGGCAATATAGTCGCCTGCTTTAACATAAAAAGTAATATTTGTATTTACAGGAATACTCGCTTTTAGACTGCCTTGTGTATTGTAAGCTAAGGTTTTTATAAACTCTCCTTTAGGATTAATAAATGCAGAAATTCCCGTATTAGCACTCCTTGCGATAGAACGCCGGGTTTCAATAGCACGAATTCTAGCGTAGCTTAAATGTTGCTTATGGCCTTGTGTATTTCCCCACCAGGCATCATTAGTCATTATAGCTAATACATTAGCGCCATTTCTAACATAACCAGTTACAAATTCGCCATAAACAGATTCGTAACAAATTACAGGTGCTACTTTGTAATTTGTATTTTTTAAAGTAAATGCAGAACGCTCTTTTTGAGTTGTTTTCATAGCAACCGTACCACCAAGATCTAACATGGCATCTCCTATTAAAGGTTTTAAAACACTTTGATAAGGAAAGTTTTCTACACCAACCACTAATTTTGATTTATGGTAAATTAAAGCTGTTTTGTCAGAATTTATTAATGCAGCAGAGTTAAAATAATCGACCCATAAGTGATCGTTGTATTGATTTGAAGTTGGGAGTATATTTGCCTTATTGGTATGCTTCTCGTAAAATTGTAATCCGAGTAAATAATTTAAATTCGGATAATTATAAACAAACGCTTTAGCTTGAAAAAATTCTGGACTGCTATTAAAACTTGGTAAATCTACACCGTAATTTTCTGCCAAAACAGTTTCAGGAGTGACTAAAAGATTAGTTTTTTCACTTATACTTTCTTTGGCTAAATGTTGTAATAAATTTCCAACCTGTTTGTTTGTTGCATTGTATTTTTCGCTATAAGGATCTATGTTTGGTTGCAATACAACGGCTTCAATAGTATGCGTTTCTGGAGTATAAGTATAATAGCGGAATATAGATATTGCTATAGGGATACAGATTAATGCTGTAGTTTGTAATGCGGCGCGTTTAAGAATGTTTTTATCTGAAAATTTAAAGAATAATAACAGGGCTTTAAATAGTATAACATTTACTAACCACACCCAAAGTGTGCCACCAAATGCACCAGTATATTCATACCATTGAATCCATTTTGGATATTCAGAAAAAGCATTACCTAAGTTTAACCAAGGCCAAGAAAACTCCCAATTTAAGTGGAGTTTTTCAAAACAAATCCAAAGTGTTATTAAGAAGCAAAGAGATTTATTAATTGTTGTCCGTTTAGAAACGGCTTGATAGATTAATATTAAAAAAGCCATTAATAAGCTATTAACTAAAATGGCGAAGCAAGCACCAAAAATATCAGCATATTGTAGCCAGTTAGTTGTAATATAATTCCAAATAAAGAATGCTAAATAAGAAAGCCCAAATACTCGCCAGCCTTTATATTTTAAGGTGTCGTGTACTTTAATGTCATGTACTACATATAATAATGGTATAAAAGCTACAAATAAAAGTACAGGAAAACCGTTTGTTGGCCAGCCAAGAGCTAATAATAATCCTGTTGCAAGGGCTAATAAGAAGTGTTTCACAGAGTAAAAACTAAAAGTTATAAGGATAAATTCATCCTTTAGATTAGTGTCTAAAGATACTAAAATCCAATTTTAAAGAAAACACATTAGAATATAAAGCTACACTTTGGTCGCCTATATCTGTAAAAGCATAATCTACTTGAATACCTCTATATTTAAAACCAACACCAAAACTAGGTTGAAAACTAAGCTTTTCTGTATTATCTAATTGGAGCTCGTTTTGAAAATTTCCCATACCACCACGTAAATATACCATGTCTAAATACCCAAATTCGAGTCCGAAAGATGGATTTATACTAATGGTACTGGACGATATAATATCATTATTTTCTTCAAAACGCATTTGTAAATCTATGGCTGTTTCTAAACTATAATCGTAATGAAACTCGAATAATTTTGAAATTCCTAATTGTAATTTTGGAATCGTAATTTCTGTAGTTTCAGGCAACTCTTGATTCTGACCATCAATAGCATCTTGAATTGTCTGATATTTATCTTCGTTTATTTGCCAAGCATTATACGTTGTGGTTATATCTCGAGCCATAATTCCAAAATTCCAAGAAGCGGTTTGGTATTGAATTCCAACATCTATACCAAATCCCCAAGAATTTGCAAATTCACCTATAATACGTCTAATAACTTTAGCATTAACACCAAAACTTAACCCTTCAGCAAATGTTGGTTTTCTAGAATAAGAAAAGGTAACACCGTAATCTGCTGTAGAAAATAGCTGGATCCGGTCGTAGTTAATATTCCCTTCATCATCTATAAGTTGTGTTGTATCTAGAATATCATCCACCCCAAATCGAATTAATGAAATTCCCATAGCACTTTGGTTATCTATAGGCATTGCATAAGCAGCGTAATCATAACTGGCTATATTGGCAAAATAGCTTGAATGCATTAATGCAAGCTGATTATCTTCTAGATGGATTAAACCTGCTGGATTCCAATAACCTGAATTAACATCGGAAGTTTGAGAAGTTACGGAATTACTCATTCCCAGTGCAGCTGCATCTACACCAATATTCATAAATTCGTTAGAGTATTTTCTAGCAGTTTGGCTATTGGCCGTAACTGTAAGTAAAACGAAAATTGTGGTGAATAGTAATTTCAATGTTAATTTTTTTACAAATATGCAGATAATTTAATTGGTTAAAAACTTTATTTTTTACCATTATACTGCGTATCTAGCCTTGTAATAATAGTTTTTTATACGAGCCAATGTAGTAATTAACTTAAAAAAGGGTTTCTTATTGTGTTAATTTATATAAATGGTTTTGTTTTAGACCGTATTTCTTTAGTATTTTTACACAAATTAAATACCCTATGTCAATCAAGAATTATGTGCCTAATGCGCTGACTTTATTAAATTTATTTTGTGGATGTATTGCAGTTGTTTTTGCAGCTCACAATCATTTTATAGCCGCTGCAGCCTTTGTTTTTGGTGGTGTGTTTTTTGATTTTTTTGACGGATTTGCAGCACGTAAACTTGGTGTGTCTTCAGAGCTTGGTTTGCAATTAGATTCGCTTGCCGATATGGTTACTAGTGGTGTAGTTCCGGGGATAGTTATGTTTAAATTATTAGGTTTAAGTATAGATAGACCAGAGTTAGCTATAGATGAAGGTTCTTGGAATGCCTTTTTTAGTGGAGAAGATATATTGCCTTCTTTCTTACCTATTATAGGTTTTTTTATCACATTATCTTCGGCATATCGACTTGCTAAATTTAATTTAGATGAAGAACAACAAGATTATTTTAAAGGTTTACCAACACCAGCAAATACTCTTTTAATAATATCATTACCATTAATTCTTGAATTGCAGCATAACGAGATGATGAATGCAATTATAATGAATCAAGGTGTGCTTATAGCATTAACTATTACAAGTACTTTTTTATTAAATGCACCTATAGTTTTATTTGCTTTAAAATTTAAAACCTGGGGATTTAAGCCTAATGCCATTCGTTATGTATTTTTAATAATAAGTGTGTTATTGTTAATTTTATTGCAATTTGCAGCTATACCATTAATTATTTTGGTTTATGTCGCTATGTCTATGTTAGATATTGTGATAAAAGGCAGCTATTAATATTGTAATACAACAGAGATATTATGTGTTATTTGATGCCTCCAAAAGCACCAAAGCACATATTTTTATGTAGTATTTCTGTTTGTCTAAATCCTATTTTTTTCATCAATTCTAATTGATAGGTCATGGATCTAGGCGAATCTTCTTTTTCTATATAATCTAAGACCTTTTGTTTATATGCTTTGCCATTAACACTCTCTAAATAGGTTCCGTAACATTCCCAAGTGTATTGGTTTAAAGCCTCTATTTCTTGTGTAATTAAATCTGAAATCATTAAACAACCACCAGGTTTAAGTAAACGATACAGTTTTTCGAAAGTTTTTTCCCAATCCTTATCATCTCTTAAATGATGTAATACTGCTCCAGCTAATATAATATCAAAATGATTTTCTTTTAAATTAACGGTTCTAATATCTCCTTGTATTGTGTTTACAATAGTGTTTGTTTTAGCAGAAACTCTTTCTTTTGCTCTGTCTAGCATGGGTTTACTCAAATCTACAAGTGTGCAATTTACACCAGACATTTTAGACAATAGTTTTAAGGTATAGTTTCCAGCGCCACAACCAATATCTAATACGTTTTTAGCATTAGGATTTGTTCTTTTAGAAGCTTCAGTAATAAGTTCTAGAGCTATTTGTGCATCGATTGTTGCAATTTGACCAGTATATAAATTTGAAAACCGTTCTACATCATGGTCAAAACGTAATTTAATTTCTTCTACGGTAGATTTTTTCATCATAAATTGATTATATAAGTTTTTTCAAAAGTAATTGTTATAAATAATACTTAAAAAGACTTATTTTGTCATTTATTTATACTTAAAAAGTATTATATGGAATTGAGACATTTACGCTATTTCTTAGCGGTTGCTAAAGAATTAAATTTTACAAAAGCATCTGAAGTACTTTGTATTTCACAACCGCCATTGAGTAGACAGATTAAGGAGCTTGAAAATGAGATTGGTGTAGAGCTATTCGATAGGAGTAATAAAAAAGTGATGTTAACAGCTGCAGGAGCATATTTTAATCAAGAACTAACAAAGCATTTACAAGATTTAGAAGCTATAGTCTTAGAAACTAAAAAGATTTCAGAGCATGTAAATGGCGTGTATAAGATTGGGTATATTAGTTCTATATGTCCAGAAACTATTACAAATCTTGTTCAGTTTTTAACACAGAAATATCCCTATCTCAATATAAAATTATATGAAGTTTCAACAGTGAAGCAAATTTTAGCATTAGAGCAAAATAAACTAGATTTAGGAATTGTAAGAGCACCTTTAGTATCTACAAAAATAGATTCGAAACTTTGGTTTAAAGATTCTTATGTGTTGATTTTTAACGCTAATAAAATAAATAAATCCGGTGATTTAAGTGAGTTTAAAAATGAAGTCTTTGTCTTTTTTAACAAAGATTATGCTCCTAGTTATTATAATGCATTATTAGAAATATGTGCTAAATATGGATTTGTGCCAAACATTGTTCACGAATCTAATAATATAAACTCTATCATTCAATTAGTGAGAAATGGTTTAGGGGTTTCTATTATACCTAGAAGTTTAAAAAAGAGTCATAACTATCCAGAACTCTCTTTTGTAGATTTAGATTGTAATTTTACTACCAATGTTTTGCTTGCTAAGCCTAGACAAAAGGATTCTAAGATTACTGAGTCTGCAGTTTCTTTTCTTTTAGAATGATATTTATTGTGTTGAATAGAAGTCGTATATAAATAAAGATGAACGATTTAAAAATCTAATTTCTTTCTACGTAGCTCAAAATTCTGACCTAGATATACTTTACGCACCATTTCGTCTTCTGCAAGTTCTTCAGGTTTACCAGCTTTTAAGATACCACCTTCAAACATTAGGTATGTTCTATCTGTAATCGCTAATGTTTCTTGTACGTTGTGGTCTGTAATTAATATACCAATATTTTTTTTAGTTAATTGTGCTACAATACGCTGAATGTCTTCTACAGCCACGGGGTCTACTCCAGCAAAAGGTTCGTCTAATAGAATAAAATTAGGGTCGGTAGCAAGTGCACGTGCAATTTCTGTACGTCTGCGTTCTCCTCCAGATAATAAATCGCCTCGGTTTTTACGAATATGCCCTAAACTAAATTCTTCAATAAGCGATTCCATTTTCATGAGTTGCTCTTTCTTACTTAATTTGGTAAGTTGTAATACACTTAAAATATTGTCTTCAATACTTAGTTTTCTAAAAACAGATGCTTCTTGTGCCAAATACCCAATTCCGTTTTGTGCACGTTTATACATGGGATACTTGGTTATTTCTTTATCTTCTAAATAAATGGTTCCGCCGTTAGGTTTAACTAAGCCAACAATCATATAAAAAGATGTGGTTTTTCCTGCACCGTTAGGGCCAAGTAATCCTACAATTTCACCTTGATTAACCTCTAAAGAGACATCTTTTACAACTTTTCGTCCGTTATAGGACTTCATTAAATGTTCTGCTTTTAATTTCACGTTTGGGCGTTTTTTATCTGATTAAAAAAAGTGAAGTGCTAAAGTAATGAAATTAGCACTTCTAATTTTATAGCATTGGTAATATTTATGCGTCTTGAGCTTCTAGCTCGTCCCAAAACTCATAGGCACGACGTAAATGCGGAATTACAATAGTACCTCCCACAAGTGTAGCAATACTTAACGCTTCTACAACTTCTGCACGTGTTAAACCTGATTTGTATGCTGTCTCTAAATGATACTTCACACAATCATCACAACGTAAAACCGTAGATGCTACAAGACCTAGTAATTCTTTAGTTTTAACATCTAGAGCTCCAGCTTGATACGCATTGGTGTCTAAATTAAAAATACGTTTTATAATTTTGTTATCATCGCTCAAAATGCGATCATTCATTTTGGCTCTGTAGTCGTTAAATTCGGTTATATTATCTGACATTTTTTATTGCTTTAGATTTAGATCGTTCTTTTCGGGTTACAAATTTAGCGATAACAATACTTACTTCATATAGAATTAACACAGGAATAGCAACTATAACTTGACTTGCAATATCTGGTGGTGTAATTATTGCTGAAACAATTAAAACAATCACAAGAGCAAATTTTCTGTATTTTTTTAAGAATTCTGGAGTTATAATGCCCACTTTAGCTAAGAAATAAATAATTATAGGAAGCTCGAATATTATACCACAGGCAATAACAGAAGACCGTATTAAACTAATATAACTACTTAAATCAAAATCGTTATGTACTTTACTACTTACCTGATATGTCCCAAGAAAGTTAATAGATAACGGACAAATTACATAATAGCCAAATAGTACTCCTAAAAAGAAAAGAATAGATGAAATTATTATAAAACCTCTAGAATTTTTACGTTCATTAGGGTGCATTCCAGGACTTATAAATCTCCATAATTCATACAGAATATAAGGAAAGGATATAATAAATCCAGCTGTTATAGCCGTCCAAATATGTGCAGAAAACTGCCCAGCCATAGTTCTACTTTGTATTTCAAAAGCAGCTTCATTAAAACAGAAACTATCATCTAATCCTAAAGCATTAGAGATTTTACATAAAATATCATAAGTAAAAAAAGTAGGTTGGGTAGGTCCAAAAATAAGAGTATCAAAAATAAACCCTTTTGCTAAAAACGCCAAAACAGCAGCAATCATAACTGCTAGTGTTGCACGAATTAAATGCCATCTTAAATCTTCAAGATGATCTAAAAAAGACATCTCGTTAACATTTTTTTTCTTTGCCATTATATAATGCCTTCTTTTATTAAATCGTGAATGTGAACAACACCCGCATAGTCACCATCATTATCTGAAACAAGTAATTGAGAGATGTCGTTAGTTTCCATAAGTTCTAAAGCTTTAATAGCCATTTCGTTTTCGTTAATAATTTTAGGAGACTTACCCATAATATCTTTAGCGGTTAAGCTTATAAAATTATCTGTTTTAGATAACATACGTCTTAAATCACCATCAGTAATAATGCCCACAACTTTATTGGATTCTATTACTGCTGTTACGCCAAGCATATTTTTAGATATTTCCATAATTACCTCTTTAATATTGGTTTCTGGTTGTACTTGAGGTTTATTATTCTGGCTAGATATATCTATAACGCGTAAATATAATTTTTTCCCTAAAGCGCCTCCAGGATGATATTTAGCAAAATCCCTGCTAGAAAAACCACGAATCTCTAATAGGCAAACAGCAAGTGCGTCTCCCATTGCTAATTGAGCTGTAGTACTTGTTGTAGGTGCTAAATTTAGAGGGCAAGCTTCTTTTTCAACATAAGTGTTTAAAAAATAATCACAATGTTGACCTAAAAAAGAATCTTCATTTCCGGTAATAGCTATTAAGGTGTTTTGTGCACTTTTTATTAAAGGAATTAAAACTTTTATTTCTGGAGTATTTCCACTTTTAGAAATACAAATTACAATATCATCTTTTAAAATAAGCCCTAAATCTCCATGTATAGCCTCGGCTGCATGCATAAAAACGGCAGGTGTTCCGGTAGAATTTAGTGTGGCAACAATCTTGGTTCCTATAATGGCGCTTTTACCTATACCCGTAATTATTATACGACCTTTAGATTTATAAATAAGGTCTACAACGGCTACAAAACTGTCATTTATATAAGATTTTAAATTTAATATAGCTTGACCTTCTAACTCAAAGACTTGATTGGCAGAGTTTATGATGGTTTGGTGTTTATTCAAAATTTAATGTTTTTTTAAGTTAATCCTTTTAAAGATTTTATTACCTTTAAAAATAAACGAGCTTTTTAAAAAAAAAATCGCTTAGATTTGTTTTGCAAAACTAACGAAAAAAAACATTGAAGGTTCTCAAAATACAACGAATTAACTAATAGCCTAGGTTTTTTTCGCTGTAATAAATATGTAAACTAATATAAAAAAAGTACATGTCTAAAGTTGAAATTGACTTGCATTCTGCTCTTAAAAAACATTTTGGATTTAATGCCTTTAAAGGCTTGCAAGAATCTGTTGTTAAAAGTATTTTAAGTGGTCAGAATACATTTGTTATTATGCCTACTGGTGGCGGTAAATCTTTATGTTACCAACTTCCAGCTTTAATGCAAGAAGGCACAGCGATTATTGTTTCACCTTTAATCGCCTTAATGAAAAATCAAGTAGATGCCATTCGTGGGATCTCTAATGAAGAAGGAATTGCACACGTATTAAACTCGTCTTTAAATAAAACGGAGGTTAAACGTGTAAAGCAAGATATTACAGATAGCGTAACTAAACTACTTTATGTTGCTCCGGAATCTTTAACTAAAGAGGAAAATGTTGAGTTTTTGCGTTCTGTAAAAATTTCGTTTATGGCTATAGATGAAGCCCATTGTATTAGTGAATGGGGTCATGATTTTAGACCAGAATACAGAAATTTAAGACATATTATTAAACGTATAGGAGACAATATACCTATTATTGGTCTTACGGCAACAG
The DNA here is from genome assembly GCF_007197735.1 of Formosa sediminum. Lineage (GTDB taxonomy): Bacteria > Bacteroidota > Bacteroidia > Flavobacteriales > Flavobacteriaceae > Formosa > Formosa sediminum. The sequence goes on along the minus strand of NZ_CP041637.1, from coordinate 3,614,034 downwards.
CAACACCTAAGGTACAGGAAGATATTCTTAAAAACTTAGGAATAAGTGATGCTCAGACATTTAAAGCATCATTTAACAGACCTAATTTATATTACGAAGTACGTCCAAAAACTAAACAGGTAGATAGCGATATTATTCGATTTGTAAAACAAAACGAAGGAAAATCTGGTATAATATATTGTTTGAGCAGAAAGCGTGTAGAAGAGTTAGCACAAGTTTTACAAGTAAATGGTATAAAAGCATTACCATATCACGCTGGGTTAGATGCCAAAACTCGTGTTAAACATCAGGACATGTTTTTAATGGAAGATGTAGATGTTGTTGTGGCAACTATTGCATTTGGTATGGGGATCGATAAGCCCGATGTGCGTTTTGTTATTCATCATGATATTCCTAAGAGTATAGAGAGTTACTACCAAGAAACAGGTCGTGCAGGTCGTGATGGAGGCGAAGGCCACTGTCTAGCTTATTATGCATATAAAGATATTGAAAAACTAGAAAAATTCATGTCTGGAAAACCTGTAGCCGAACAAGAAATTGGTCATGCTCTACTTCAAGAAGTGGTCGCTTTTGCCGAAACCTCTATTTCCAGACGTAAATTTATTCTTCATTATTTTGGTGAAGAATTTGATAACGAAACTGGAGAAGGTGGAGATATGGATGATAATGTGCGTCATCCTAAAAAGCAAAAAGAAGCTAAAGACGATGTTGTTTTACTTCTAGATATAGTGAGTAAAACAAAAGAAAAATATAAATCTAAAGATTTAGTAAGTGTAATTGTAGGAAAAACAAATGCTTTAATTAAGTCCCATAAAACAGATGAGCAATCATTTTTTGGTTCAGGGAAACATCATGAAAGTAAATATTGGATGGCACTATTACGTCAGGTTTTAGTTGCTGGATACTTAAAAAAGGATATTGAAACCTATGGTGTTTTAAAGCTTAATCCGTCTGGCATGGATTTTATTGACAATCCTAGTTCATTTATGATGACAGAGGATCACGTATTTAGTGAAGAAACAGAAGAAGGTACAGTTACTGCAGTAAAAGGTGGTGCTGCGACTACAGATGCCACACTAATGCGTATGTTAAAAGATTTACGTAAAACCAATGCTAAAAAATTAGGTGTCCCTCCATTTGTTATTTTTCAAGATCCATCTTTAGAAGATATGGCGCTCAAGTATCCTATGACTATTGCAGAGCTTTCTAATGTGCATGGTGTCGGAGAGGGAAAAGCCAAAAAGTATGGTAAGGATTTTGTGAAATTAATAGCAGAATACGTTGAAGAGCATGATATTATGCGTCCAGACGATTTGGTTGTTAAATCTACAGGAACAAATTCTTCTTTGAAACTATATATAATTCAAAGTATAGATAGAAAACTACCATTAGATGATATTGCAACAGCAAAGGGGATGGAAATGAAAGATTTTATAAAAGAAATGGAAGCTATTGTTTTTTCTGGAACAAAATTGAACATTTCTTATTGGATTGATGATATTTTAGATGAAGATCAACAAGAAGAAATTCATGATTATTTTATGGAATCTGAAACCGATAAAATAGATGTTGCTATTGAAGAGTTTGATGGTGATTATGACGATGAAGAATTACGCTTATGTCGAATTAAATTTATAAGTGAAGTCGCAAATTAAATGATACTTTTTAATTTAAAAGAATATAAAAAAAGCCTCGTTTATTTAAACGAGGCTTTTTTATAATTATACAGTTACTGTCTTTTCTTTATAAAGAGAATAACATTCTGTAGCTATCTCAAGTTCTTCGTTAGTAGGAACTATTAAAATTTTAGTTTTAGAATTTGCTGTATTTATAAATCTAGCATTTGGTAAACGTTCTGCATTTAAAGTGTCGTCTAAATCAATGCCAAAATAATCCATTTGGTCGCAAATCATTTTTCTTATTGTAGCACTGTTTTCTCCAATACCAGCTGTAAATATAATAGCATCTAAACCATTTAGCGCAGCTGTGTAAGCACCAATAAATTTTTTAACACGGTAAGCATTCATTTCTAAAGCCAAAATACAATCTTTATTGCCTTGTTCTGCTTGCGCTTCAATATCGCGTAAATCGCTGTAACCTGTTAAGCCTAACATACCACTTTCTTTAGATAAAATAGTAATTATTTCATCTTTAGTATAGTTATACTTATCCATTAAGAAAAAGATAACAGATTGATCTATAGCACCACTACGTGTTCCCATAATTAAACCATCGTTAGGTCCGAAACCTAAAGTATGATCTAAACTTTGCCCGTCCTTAACAGCTGTCATACTACAACCATTACCAAGATGTATAGAAATTAATTTTGCATCTGGTTTATCTAGAATTTCTACCGCACGGTCTGTAACATATTTATGAGATAACCCATGGAACCCATAAACACGAACGTTGTCTTCGGTTAAAAATTTATTTGAAATAGCATATTTATACGCAACTGCTGGTAAGGTTTGATGAAAAGCTGTGTCGAAAAGTGCTATTTGTTTAGATTTTGTAAATATTTTTTCTGCAACTTCAATACCATCTAAATTTGGTGGATTGTGTAATGGAGCTAATAAAAATAAGTCACGGATTTTGTCTTTAATTTCTTGAGTAACTTCAACAGGATCAGAGAATTTTTTTCCACCATGAACCACACGGTGTCCCACAAGATCTATTTCTGCAACGTCTTTAATAACGCCTGTTTTTTCATTCATCAATAATTTAGCTACTTCAGCTAAACCTGTTGCATGATTAGGAATAGGTAATGTTAAGGATACTTTGTCTGTTAAATGTTTATAATGTATAGCTCCATCTTCTAGGCCAATACGCTCTACCAGTCCAGAAGCAACTACGGTTTCTGAAGGCATCTCGATAAGTTGAAACTTGATAGAAGAACTACCAGAATTAATTACAAGAATTTTCATGTTTGTTTTTTTGTTTTTAGTTTATTTTCAGTTTTTAAGATTAAATACCTTGAGCTTGGATGGCTGTTAAGATCACTGTATTTAAAATGTCGTCTATAGTACAACCACGACTTAAATCGTTAACGGGTTTGTTTAGCCCTTGCAACATTGGTCCAATTGCTAAGGCACCAGTTTCTCTTTGTACGGCTTTATATGTATTGTTACCTGTATTTAAGTCAGGGAAAATAAGTACTGTGGCTTGTCCGGCAACTTCTGAACCAGGCATTTTACTTTGTCCTACTTTTAAATCTACTGCCGCGTCGTATTGTATTGGGCCTTCAATTTTAAGATCTGGACATTGTGCTCTAACAATTTCTGTAGCTTCTCTTACTTTATCTACATCTTCTCCTTTTCCTGAAGATCCAGAAGAATAAGATAACATGGCAACGCGTGGTTCAATACCAAATGCGGCAGAACTTTTTGCTGAAGAAATTGCAATTTCTGCAAGTTGTGCTGCATTAGGATTAGGGTTAATGGCACAGTCACCAAATACAGATACTCGGTCGTCTAAGCACATAAAAAATACAGACGAAACGATAGAGCATTCTGGTTTGGTTTTAATAAACTGTAATGCTGGTAAAATTGTGTGTCCTGTAGTGTTTACTGCTCCAGAAACCATACCATCTGCATCATTTTTATAAATCATCATGGTACCAAAGTAAGACACATCGTTCATGATGTCTCTAGCCATATCCATGTTTACATTTTTATGTTTACGCAATTCGTAAAATGTTTCTACGTAGTCTTCAAAATTTTCGTAATCTGAAGGGAAAATAATTTTAGTTTTAGTGTAGTCTAAACTTAAACCAAGTTCAGTTACTTTTTCCTTAATTTCTTTTGGGTTACCTAAAAGAATAATATCTACTAAATCTAAAACTTCTAAACGTGCTGCAGCTGTTAAAATTCTTGGGTCTGAAGCTTCTGGAAGTACAATACGTTTTTTCTCTTTACGCGCCTTCTGAATTAATTTGTATTGAAACATGCGTGGTGTGGTCACTTTATTTTCAAAAGATGTAAGCTTTTCTAATAAATTCTCTACACGTACGTGTTTTTGAAACGTTTCTAAAGAAGTTAAAATCTTTGTTTTGCTTTCTGCATAAATATTAGACTTAATGTTTCCAATTTTACGAGTGGTGTTAAAGGTTCCGTGATTTACAGAAATAACAGGAACTACGGTAGATAAGCCATCTATTAATTTTAATATAGAGGGTTCAGGAAGGATACCTCCGGTTAAAATAATACCAGATATATTAGGGTAATTACTTGATGCATGTGCCTGAAGCGAACCTAATATTAAATCGGCACGATCTCCAGGAGTAATTACTACAGAACCTTCGTGCAAATGCGTAATAAAATTACGAAGTTGCATAGCGCCTACCGCAAAACGTCCAGATAAGTTTCCTAAATGTTCTTCGCCAAAAAGAACTTTTCCATTTAATGTTTCTTTAATCTCTTTCATAGTAGGAGAGGCTAAAGATTTTACCATTGGGATTGCAGAAAACTCTACCGTTTCTGGTAAAAATACACTCACGGCTTTTTGAAGCACAAGAATGTTATCTGGTTGAATTTTATTGGCAACTAACCCGATAACTTCTACATCATGACTTTTAAAAGTTTTATAAGCCATTTCTGCATTGTTAGTAAATTCCTCCAACGTTTTATCTACACACGTGCTTACAATGACTGTGGGTAGCCCTAAGTTTTTAGCAATATTTACATTCCAATCAAATTCGAATACTGTACCTTCTCCAAGAAAATCTGTACCTTCAACTAAAATAAAGTCGTACTTTTCTTCTAAGGCCTTATATTTTTTAATAATAAGATCTAAAGAATCTCCAATTTTACCTGCATTTCTGTTTTGTACAATTTCATTTCTTGTTAAAGCATATGTCTCAGTATATGGAATATCTAGATTAAAATGAGATAATAAAGTGTCTATATGGTTGTCTCGTTTATTAGCATCAATTTTGTCTATTATTGGCCTGAAATAGGCTACTTTTGCAGTTTTCCCTAAAAGATTTTGCATTAAACCCAGTGAAATGATCGATTTTCCACTATCGGGTTCTAAGGTGGCTATGTAAAGTCCTTTGCTCATTACTAAAAATTGTTTTGTTTTTTACGAAATTAATGATTTTTAGCCTTATTTTAACAAAAACTAAACCATAAAGTTGTTCTTATTGAAAAAGTTATAAAAATCTGTGCAAAGAACAGATTTTTTTACGAAATATGAACTGATTTTTATCATGTTTAAAAAATTATACATCATTGGCTCTTAACACCATGATAATGCACCGGTGTTTTTTATTAGCCAATCATTTTTCTATATTTGCGGGACATTAAAATAGAAACAAATGCAAGACGGATTATACGCAAAGTTTAATACAACAAAAGGTACCATATTAGTAGCCTTAGAATTTGAAAAAACACCAGGTACGGTAGGTAATTTTGTTGCTTTGGCGGAAGGGAATTTAGAAAATTCGGTTAAGCCACAAGGAACACCATATTATGATGGTTTAAAATTTCACCGTGTGATTCCAGATTTTATGATTCAAGGTGGTTGCCCGCTAGGAACAGGAACTGGTGACGCTGGATATAAATTTGACGATGAATTTCATCCAGAATTAAAGCATGACCGTCCAGGGATACTTTCTATGGCAAATGCAGGACCAGGAACAAATGGAAGTCAGTTTTTTATCACACACGTAGAAACGCCATGGTTAGATAATGCACACACCGTTTTTGGACATGTCGTAGAAGGCCAAGACGTGGTAGATGCAACAGCTCAAGGCGATAGTATTGAAAGTTTAGAAATAGTTAGAGTTGGTGATGCAGCTCAGGCATTTAATGCTGTAGAGGCTTTTAGAACTTTTGAAGGGTCTCGTGAAAAACGTTTAGCTGAAGCTAGAGCTGCGCAAGATGCAGCACTAGATAAAATTGCTGCTGGTTTTAATAAAACAAAGAGTGGTTTACGTTACCAAGTATTACAAGCTTCAAAAAGCGGTAAAAAAGCAACTAAAGGACAAACTGTTTCTGTGCATTATAAAGGACAGCTAGAAGACGGAACTGTTTTTGATTCTTCATATAAAAGAAAAGAGCCTATCGAATTTCCAATTGGTGTTGGTCAGGTTATTTCAGGATGGGATGAAGGAATTCAATTATTAGAAGTAGGTGATAAAGCACGTTTAGTTATTCCTAGCGATTTAGGATATGGTTCTCGTGGTGCAGGTGGAGTTATTCCTCCAAATGCGACTTTAATTTTCGATGTAGAATTAATGGATGTAAAATAATCATTTAATGAGCATACAATTAAGAAGCTACCTTTTGGTAGCTTTTTTTATGTCTTGTATTTAAATAGTTTTTAAAAAAAGGAGTAACTTAATACAGTAAACTAATAATCAATGAAGTTAGTACTAACCACAATATGTTTATGCATAGTTTTTTTACCTATGCTCAAGATCCTTTTTTAACAGTTACTTCTCAAGATTCTGTTGGCAAATCTCCTAGGTTTAAAACCAGTTTAGGTGTTAAATATGAAAGTGAATGGCTACTTAGATATTTATGGTGGATTAAATGATAGTGAAACGTTTAATGTTGGTGCTATTAATGTGTTTGAAACAGATGATATAAAAAGTTTAAATGTCGATTTAAACCAAACTCAATTACGATTAAGTACAACCTATGTTCAGAAAAATGGGAAAGTTATTTATGCGGTTGTAGAATCTGACTTTTGGGGAGGTAACGGACAAATGCGATTACGTAAAGCTTATGTTGAAACTACACATTGGCAAATAGGACAAATGTGGAATAATTTTGGAGATCAAGATATTTGGCCAAATATAATGGAGTGGGAAGGACCACCTTCTGGAATTTGGATAAGAACACCACATGTAAAATATATAAATACTTTTAATAACACAGCTTGGATTTATGAAGCAAGTATAGAAGCTCCCATAGATACTGATTTTGCTTATCAAGAGTTACAGCCGCTGTTAGAAGAGGTAGATCAATTTACTCCAGATCTTACATTTGCAATAAAGTACAAACAAACATGGGGGCATTTACGAATGTCGTCTATATGGCGACATATCAGGTATAAATTAGATCAAAAAATAGATAATTTTACCGGTTACGGTGTGACTTTTAGTGGAATTTATAAACCTGAAAAAAATAATATTCAATTTCAATTAGTAGGAGGAAAAGGGATTTCGGCATATTTAACTACTGTAGCAGGAAATGGCTATGATGGGTATCCAGCTATCGAGAATAATTTAAAACCCACTCCAGCAATAGGCGGTTGGGCTTCTTACGAATATTTTATAACAGAAAAACTGCACACTAATGCCGTTTTAGGGTTTACTCGATTTAGTTTACATGATTCTGAAAGATTGGTAATTATAAATGCTGAAAATTTTGATGAAACTTTAGTATTGGCTGGCGATTTTAAACATCAACATTATTATGGTATTTTAAACTTTATGTATGATGCTTATGATAGAATGACTGTAGGTATAGAGTTAGATTACGGTGTAAAAGATTTAAATATTAATGGCTTAGCAAACACTGAAGAAATAGATATTGATAAAAGTCGTGATGCAATGCGTATAAGTTTCGGATTTATGTATTATTTTTAGAAAAGAATTAATAAATAGCAATTTAATTATGGAAAATTTAGAATCTCAGAAATATCCTGTAGGACATTTTGTTTGTCCAGACGTTATAACATCTAAACATATTGAGAATTGGATAGGTGTTCTAGATAAATTTCCCAAACGCTTAAATGGTATTGTGCAACCTTTAACAGATTTTCAATTAGATACTGAATATAGACCAAATGGATGGACTATTAGACAATTAGTACACCATATAGCAGATAGTCATCATCATAGTTATACGCGTTTTAAATGGAGTTTAACAGAAGATAATCCCGTTATTAAAGCTTACGATCAAAACGCATGGTCTAACTTAGAAGATGCTATAAAAGCTCCAGTTAGTATGTCCTTAATGCATATTGAAGCTGTACATAAACGTATGGTTTATCTTTTAAAATCGCTTAATGAGCAAGATTTAAATAAAAGTTTTATTCATCCAGAGAGTAACCGCACCATTACAGTTAAAGAAAATATAGGAAATTATGCTTGGCATAGCAGCCACCATTATGCACATATAGTAAAAGCGCTAGAACGTAAAGGCTGGATTACTCTTTAAACCACTTTATATTACATCCAATACTTGGTTTTTGCAGATTTAAATTCTCGGTATTATTAAGGATGCAATCTAATGCATGTCTAATATCTTGTCCTGTTACAGGAACATTGTTTCCTGGTCTAGAATCGTCTAATTGTCCGCGATATTCAAGTGATAATTTATTGTCGAAAACATAAAAATCTGGTGTACAAGCAGCATCATAAGCACGGGCAACACTTTGGGTATCGTCGTATAAATAAGGGAAAATATAACCTTCTTGTAATGCTACCTGTTTCATTTTATCAGGAGCATCTTGCGGATAGTTTAGTATATCGTTACTAGAAATGGCAATACAATTTACACCTAGTGCCTTATAATCTTTAGCTAATTGTACCAACTGCTTATTAACATGTATTACAAACGGACAGTGATTACATATAAAGAAAATTACTGTTGCTTTATCTCCTTTTAATTGATCTAAAGCCATTGTTTTACCAGAAATTGTATCTTTTAAAGTAAAATTAGGAGCTGTTGTGCCAAGAGGCATCATGTTAGAAGGTGTATTAGCCATTATTTATATTTTTATCAAAGTTCGTAATAATTCGTATTTTTAAAAAATGAAACCAACCATAAATTTTGAAGATTTTAGTGCTATCGATTTACGTATAGGAACTATAATGGAAGTTAATGATTTTCCTGAAGCTCGAAATCCAGCTTATCAACTTATTATTGATTTTGGAGTACTAGGTGTTAAAAAAACATCTGCTCAGATTACAACGTTATATGCTAAAGAGGATTTGCTACATAAACAAATTGTAGCAGTTGTAAATTTTCCGAAAAAGCAAATTGCTAAATTTATGAGTGAGTGTTTAGTTGTTGGAGCAGTGAAAGCCAAAGATGTTATGTTATTATATCCAGAGCATCAAGTTAAAAATGGAACACCTGTACTTTAATTTATTTTAGTTTTATGCTTTTATTTCAAGAATATTTTTAGCTTTATTTCTTGTAGTTTAATCCAAAATTTTAGATGATTTTTAAATACATTAAGTTACATGTAGTAAAGGCGTATATGTCTTTAGGTTTATTTTTTTATTATAAAAAAATACATGTAAATGGGTTGCAATTTGTACCGAAAACTAAGCCTGTTTTAATATTGTCTAATCATCAAAATGGATTGTTAGATCCGTTATTAATAGCAACGCAATCTAGACGGTTTTGTTATTATTTAACGCGTGCTGCAGTTTTTAAAAAACCTTTGGTCGCTAAATTATTAAAAGGTTTAAATATGCTTCCTGTATATCGGGTTAGAGACGGATGGCAAAATATTACAAATAACAATGAGGTTTTTGAAGTTTGTAAGGATTTATTAAAAATCAATGAAGCCCTCGTGGTTTTTCCCGAAGGCAGCCATAATATAAACCGAAAAGTTCGTCCGTTAAGTAAAGGTTTTACACGTATTATTTTAGGAACATTAGAGACTTATCCCGATTTAGATTTGCAGCTTTTACCTATTGGAGTAAACTACGAAAATCCCAAAGCATTTGCAGATAGTATGTATTTAAATATAGGGAAACCTATCTCTGCAAAAATGTATTCTAATTTAAAAAAAGCAGATGCGGTAAATGCCTTAAAAAAAGATATTCAAGATCAAATACAATTACTTACCACACATATTGATGATAATTACGATGTTGTAATTAAAAATTTAGAACAGGAAGGTGCAGATTTTTTAAAACCAAAGCTTATAAATCATTATTTAAATAGTGGAGAAAAATTAGTAGGATTTAGTACATCTGCATCGCTTCTAAAACCTTTTAAAAAAGTATTAACTATGCTTTTAAAAATTGTGTTAGGTCCCGTCTATGCTATGTGGACTTTTGTTGTTAAACCAAAAATTGAAGAACAAGAGTTTACAGGTACATTTAGATTTGCTTTAGGCGTTACACTTGTACCAGTATGGTTGCTAATTGTTTTTATAATTTTAGGACTTAGCTTGAGTTGGTCTTTAGCCTTCAATATTATATTAGGTATAGTATTCTTGGCATTATTAGCAGTTAAAATTTAATACTTATTTATGGTTATAAAAAAAGCCGTTACACAGTAACGGCTTTATATTAAATATGTTTTAAGGATTAAATATCATCAAAACTAATATCTGTAAATTTTTCGGCGGAATTATGGTTTACTCCAATAATCTCTTCCTCACTATCTTCGTACTCTTTTTTGAAATCTTTTTGATGACGCTCACTAATAACTTCATCTCCTTTTTCTTCAATAATAAAATCAGTCATTTCATTTAAAATATCTCTAAACTCAGAAAAATCTTCTTTGTATAAATATATTTTATGTTTTTTATAATGGTATGATCCATCATCGTTAGTGAATTTTTTACTTTCTGTAATTGTTAAATAATAATCACCAGCTTTGGTAGCTCTAACATCAAAGAAATACGTTCGTCTACCTGCTCTTAATACTTTAGAAAAAATTTCCTCTTTCTCCATCATGCCATTAGTATCCATACTCATATTTTACTATTATAAGATTTAAATGTTTATTTTAATTGCTAATAATGCTTTTAATTGGTTTGTCTTAAATTTCAAATACTATTAATCTTGAGTGTGTTACAAGATTTTTAATAAATGATTATTATGTTTTATTAATATAGCGTAAGAATTTTAAGCTATAATAACGTAAAAAATATTAAAACAGAAATTCAATTTAGTTGTAAACATAAAGCAAATTTCCTTTCAAAAATCTAAAAAAAAGAAATACTAAACAACAAATTATGATATTTCTTTTTCACTAAGTTGCTTTAAATATAAGGTTTTGTAATAACCTTCTATGTTAATTAATGAGTCGTGTGTACCTTGCTGAATAATTTCGCCATCGTCTAAAACAATAATTTTATCTGCATTTTTTGCAGAAGAGACTCTGTGACTTACAATTACGGTTGTTTTACCAGAGGATACGTTGTATAAGTTTTTAAGTATTTTTTCTTCTGTTTCTGTATCTACAGCTGATAAACAATCGTCGAATAATAAAATTTTAGGGTCTTTAATTATTGCTCGTGCAATTGAAACACGTTGTTTTTGGCCTCCAGATAATGTAATACCGCGTTCTCCTAATACTGTATTGTAGCCTTTAGAAAATTTAGAAATGTTTTCGTGTACTTGTGATAGTTTAGCTGCTTCAATTACATCTTGTTCTGTGGCATCTTCTTTTCCAAATTTAATATTATTCTTTATGGTATCTGAAAACAAAAATGCTTCTTGGGGAACATAGCCTATGCTGTCTCTTAAACTGTATAAATTAAGTTGACTTATTTTTGTGTTATCTATACGTATTTCTCCAGAATTACAATCGTATAAGCGGCCTATTAAATCTAAAATGGTAGATTTTCCAGAGCCAGTCTTACCTATAATGGCTAATGTTTCTCCTTTATTTATTGAAAAACTAATATTTTTTAATGCTTGTATATTAGTGTCATCGTAGGTAAATGACACGTTGTTAAACTCTATATTCCCATTAATGTTAGAAGGAGCTTCAGTAGTATTACTAATTTCAGGTTTTATGTTTAAAAATTCGTTAATACGTTTTTGAGATGCTTCAGCTTGCTGAATTATAGATGTAACCCAACCAACAGTTGCCACTGGCCAGGTAAGCATATTTACGTATATAATAAATTCGGCAATGGTTCCTAAACTTTCAATTTCTCCATCTATATATTGTCTTCCTCCTATATAAATTACAATTAAGTTACTTGCACCAATTAATAACACCATCATAGGAAAAAAGAAGGCTTGGACACGAACTAACGCGAGTTGTTTGTCTTTGCTACCTTGCGAAAGCGTTTCAAAATTTTCAGACGTTTGTGGTTCAATACCATTTGCTTTTATTACTGAAATACCGCTAAAACTTTCTTGAGTAAAGGTTGATAGTTTAGATAAATATACTTGTACAATGGTACTGCGTTTATGTATTTCTTTACTTAGTCTGTAGATGGCAAGCGATAAGAAAGGAAGTGGTAATACCGTATAAAGTGTAAGAGATGGTGCTTCACTATACATATATATTAACGCTATAATAAATAATGTAATAGTGTTTATAGTATACATTATGGCTGGACCAGCATACATACGCACACGACTAACATCTTCACTAATACGATTCATTAAATCTCCCGTTCTATTTTTTTTGTAAAAGTTTAACGATAAACGTTGGTATTGTTGGTAGATTTCATTCTTTAAATCAAACTCTATATGTCTAGACATATTAATTATAGTCTGACGCATTAAAAATGTAAAAATACCAGCAATTATAGCTGCACCTATTATATAGGCGATATCTTCTAAAAGTTCTGAACGTACTACGCTAACGTCTGTTATAATACCATTATGATAATCTTCTACTACTTTAAATATTTCTCGCACAAATCGAGGTGTAAATAGCATGAAAATACGAGCAACAATGGTTATAATTATTCCAAAAAGTAATTGGTATTTATATTTAAGGAAATATTTATTGAGGTGTGTAAGGGATTTCATTAACCGGTTAAGATTTTTTAATTTAAATTATTCATAATTTAACCTTTATTTGTTTGAAAATATTGTAATAAAGATATAGATTTGCATCTAGTTTTTATTAAAATATCAAATCAATCAAATATAATTAATACATAATTAAAATGGTTTCAGAGGTTTTAAGTGCAAATGAACTGTATAAAGTTGATCCGGTTTTTGGACAACATTCTTTTAATAATCATGAGCAAGTTGTTTTTTGCAATGACAAAGATACAGGTTTAAAAGCAATTATTGGTATTCATAACACGGTATTAGGACCTGCATTGGGAGGAACTAGAATGTGGAATTACAATAACGAATGGGAAGCGTTAAACGATGTGTTGCGTTTGTCAAGAGGAATGACTTATAAAGCAGCCGTTACTGGGTTAGACTTAGGTGGAGGGAAAGCTGTGATTATAGGTAATGCCAAAACACAAAAATCGCCAGAATTAATGAAAAAATTTGGTGAATATGTACATTCTTTAAGCGGAAAATACATTACTGCTGAAGATGTTGGTATGGAAACGTCTGATATGGATTTGGTTCATGAAGTTACACCTTATGTAACAGGAATATCAGAATCTAAAGGGGGTGCAGGAAATCCTTCTCCAGTTACAGCTTATGGTGTATATATGGGAATGAAAGCTGCAGCCAAATTTAAATTTGGTTCAGAAAATCTAGACGGTAAATCTGTTTTGGTTCAAGGTATAGGACATGTTGGTGAAACTTTAGTAGACTATTTAACTAAAGAAGGTGCTAAAGTTATTATTACCGATTTAAATAAAGAGCGTTTAGAAGTTGTAAGTAAAACTTATGGTGCTAAAATTTATCAAGGAACAGATTTGTATAGTGAAGCTGTAGATATTTATGCTCCTTGTGCTTTAGGTGCAACCATAAACGACGATACTGTAAATAAAATACAAGCACAAGTTATCGCTGGTGCAGCTAACAATCAGTTAGCTAATGAGCAAGTACACGGTGCTATTCTTCAAAATAGAGGGATTGTGTATGCTCCAGATTTTTTAATTAATGCTGGTGGTATAATTAACGTATATGCAGAAATCGCAAAATACGGGAAGGATGAAATTATGAGTAAAACTCAAAATATTTATAATACAACTCTAGAAATTCTTAATAACGCCGATGTGTATAAAATGACAACAAATCAGGCCGCATTAAGTGTTGCTACAGCTAGAATAGATGCTAGAAAAAAAGCGAATAATAAATAATGTTATTTGATTAAAAACCTTATTTTTGCAGCCGAAAGTTAATTTAACTTTCGGCTTTTATAATTAAAAATGCCTGCCAGGTAATCATTCATGCTCCAAAAAAGGAGGTTAAAAGTTCTTTGTAACTATGCTTAATAGAAGACATATTCGCGTAAAAGTAATGCAAACCATCTATGCTTTTAAAGGTGGTGAAAGTGGAGATTTTAAAAACGATCAGAAGTTTTTAATAAATAGTTTAGACGATATGTATCATCTCTATCTGTTACAATTATCACTATTAATTGAGGTTCAAAAACGTGTTGAAGATCACCTTGATAAATCTCAATTAAAACATTTAGCAACTTCAGAAGATAAAAATCCAAATAAAAAATTGGTTAATAATGAAGTGCTTCAATTATTAAAACATAACAGCCTTCTTCAAGATACTATAAGAACGTATGGTGTAGATAATTGGACTCTAGATAACGAATATGTAGACGTTATTTATAAAGCCATATTGGCTAGCGATTTGTATAAAGAATACATGCAAACTCGTACCTCAGATTTTAAAGCCGATAAGCATTTTATAGTAGATGTGTTTAAAGAAATTATTGCACCAAACGAAAAATTATACGATTATTTAGAAGATAAAAATTTAACATGGTTAGACGATTTACCTACAGTTAATACTGCCATATTAAAATTATTGCGTAAAAGTAAGCCCAATGTTTCTGAGTCTTATTTTGTACCTAAGTTATATAAAGATTTAGACGATAAAGAATTTGCTGTGAGTTTATTTAAGAAAACCATCTTAAATACTACCAAATTAAATGCAGAAATAGATAAAAAAGCTAAAAACTGGGAAGCGGAACGCATCGCACAAATTGATTATATTTTAATGCAAATGGCCGTGTGTGAAATTCAGAATTTTCCATCTATTCCTGTTAAAGTTACCATCAACGAATATCTGGAAATAGCTAAAGAATATTCAACTCCAAAAAGTAGTATTTTTATAAATGGTATTTTAGATAAATTGGTTAAAGAATATCAGCAAAACGGAACTTTAAATAAAGTTGGAAGAGGGTTGATGTAGTTGGAAATAATTATTACTTTTATAACTTTAAAAAAAATATTTATTATGAAAAAAATGATATTAGGATTAGGCGCATTATGTCTAATCGCTTTTACAGCGTGTAAAGAGGATGCTTCAAAAAAAGTAAACGAAGAAAACGTAGCTGTAGCTGCAGAACGTGATGCAAATTCTTCTAAATTTCCTAAAATTACATTTATAGAGACAGAGCACGATTTTGGAACAATAGAATCTAAAACTGCTGTTGAAACTGTTTTTGAATATACCAACACTGGAGAAGCGCCTTTAGTGATTACTAATATTGCTAGTTCTTGTGGATGTACAGTTCCTCAAGATTGGAGTAAAGCACCATTAGCACCAGGAGAATCAGGTAAATTTACAGTTAAATTTAACGGTTCTGGAGCTAACAATGTTACAAAAACAATTACTGTAACTTCTAATACTGAATCAGGTAAGGATATGGTTAAGATTAAAGCTTTTGTTAAGCCTGATCCTAACTCGGCAGTAAAACCTCATTTAGCAACACCTCAAATTCAGTCTTAAGATAATGGGAGAAGGTATAAGTTCATTTTTACCGTTTATATTAATGTTTGTGGTTGTGTATTTCTTTATGATTGCACCACAAATGAAACGTCAGAAAAAAGAAAAGAAATTCGCTAGCGAATTAAAACGCGGAGATCGTGTAATTACTAAAAGTGGTATGCACGGAAAGGTTGTAGACTTAAACGATAAAGATAATACTTGTGTAATTGAAACACTTGCAGGTAAGATTAAGTTTGAAAGAGCATCTATTTCTATGGAAATGAGTTCTGCTTTAAATAAAAGTGAAGTGACTAAATAATTTCCTTTAGTTATATAAATATAAAAGGCTATTCAATATTTTGAGTAGCCTTTTTTTATTATTAATGGTGCTCTAGTTGAAGAACTTTACAAGCCCTTCTACTTGAGACATGTCTACATCACCTTGTTCTAAAACTTTGGCTAAAGACATAATTTGCGATGGATTCATATCGTCTCCTAATACTCTTAAAATTCCAAAACCTGTATCTTTAGCATTGCCGTAAACAATTA
Source organism: Formosa sediminum (assembly GCF_007197735.1). GTDB lineage: Bacteria > Bacteroidota > Bacteroidia > Flavobacteriales > Flavobacteriaceae > Formosa > Formosa sediminum. The sequence goes on along the minus strand of NZ_CP041637.1, from coordinate 3,597,959 downwards.
ACTCGTCTATAGATTGGTCATCATCTCCTAGATATTTAAGCGTAAACTTTCCTCCATGATTATTAATGACCATAAGTTCATTATACGCCTCGTCGTTTAAAATGTTTTCTACTTGTGTTTTTTCGTTTAAATAAGTATCAGAATCAGTTGTTTCTTTTTTATAGCCTAAAAAGTTTAATCGTTTTATAGCGTTATAAGCTGTTTTCTGATCTTCATTTAATTTAGTCTGATCTACTTTTAAAACAGATAGAGGTAAATCTACCGTTGTAAAGTTAGGAGCTTCTTGGTGATCTACAATATAAGTTTGTAGTGTAGGGGTAGAATTGCAACTTGTAAGAAATAAAGTAAAACAAATTGCTAGAATAAAAATAGAGTGCTGTGCTTTCATATGTTTTAAGAGTATTTTACCGAGTACTTATGTGTAAAGTACTCGGTTATAGGTTGAATGTTATTTGTTTTTTAAATGTTCGCCACCAGGAATATTCATTTTACTTGTAAGTTTAGAGATTTCATTTAAATCAATATCACCTGTTAAAAGTGCAACTACCGTTTCAATTTCACGGTTTTTACCGTTAATTTCAATATTGGCATCTTTAGATAAATCACCTATACCATTCACAAAAATTAATAATTCTTTTACGTGATCTGCATCGCGACCTTCTTTCACATAAAATTTTACTTCGCGACCTCCATCTTTAACTTCCATAAGCTCGTCTAAGCCCCCTTTTTTAGAAGTCATCCATTTAGAGATATCTGCCGCTATAGCTTTGTCGTCTGTAATTATAGTTTTAAAACTTGTAATGCTATTAACCATATTTAAATAGGCTTGAGATTCTGGATCGTCTGTGCTAATGTCTAATTTTGCTAACATCTGAAACATTTTTGGTTTAATGTTAACGTAAGTTACATCTGGGTTTTCACTGTACTTGTCAAATATAGATTGTGCCATCATACTTGCAGGAAGTAAGACCATTATTAAGGCAAATAAGATTATTTTTTTTGTCATTGTATTTGGGTTTTTGTTTATCGTTTTCATAATTTTTATTTATTGTTTTTGAAAATAATGTTAGACGTGTGTTCTAATTCGTGAATGTAATTTACTGTTGCAATTCCTTGATTGTAGGTCTGTAAATACCCGACTGTAGCTGTACCTTTATTTAGTGTTTTAGAAATAAGTTCTAAAGTATTAACAACTTCGTTATAGGCTAGTTCAGGATCTTGAATTGTTCCTAAATCGTCATCGGTTGTTGTGATGTGTTTAGACGTATTAAAATAAAACCCTAGCATTAATACTCCTACAGCTGCGACTGTTAACCATTTATACACATTTGTGTTTTTAGTTTTTAATGGAATGTCTTTGGTAAATGTTTCATGTTTACTGGCTTTATAATATGCAAATAATGGTCTGTACACTTCTAAATGAGGTGCAATCTGGTCTTGCGAAAAGTAAGTTTTTAATTCTTGTTCTTCTTGTAAAGTAGTTTCTGCATTTTCGTACTTTTCAAGTAACTGTTCTATTTTATTTAATACCATAATTATGTGTATTAGTTAATTGTTCTCGTATTGTTTTTCTTGCTCTAGATAGAGCAACTCTTACTGCTGTATTTTTCATATTCAGCATTTTGCAAATTTCATCTAAATCGTATTGTTCAATATCTCTTAATTGTATAATTAGGCGTTGTTGTTCTGGTAATGTTTCAATAATTTTTCCAACCCAATCTAAACTATCTGTTGTTTCAACCTGTTTTTGAAGGCTGGTTTTATGATCTTCATAATTACTATGTACAATTTTTAAATTTTGAGCTTGTTTAGATTTTAACTTGTCAAAACACAAATTTTTAGTCATAGTCATAGAAAAGGCTTCAATGTTTTTATAAGTTTCCATTTTCTTTTTATTAGACCATAATTTAAGTAACACTTCTTGTGTTGCATCTTCTGCTTCTTCATTAGATACCAGTAATCGTTTTGCTAAACGATACACTTTATCTTTAAAGGGCATTACAGTTTTTAAAAATTCTGACTGAGTCATTTGGTTGGTCGGTTACTTCTACTTGTGGTTATTTAATATTACGACGACTGATTATATATTTTGTTACTAAAAATTTTTAAACTGATTTTAATTCAAGTAAATTTAGCGATTATACCTTAAGTAAACATGCAAGATTTAAAACCCTATTTCTACATATTAGTGATGTTATTTTGTTTCACTAATTGTGCTAAAGATGAAGATGATTTTTCAGTAACGGCATCAGACATTAATGATTTTGTTTGGCGTGGGATGAATAGATACTATCTATATAAAGACTACGTTCCAAATTTATATGATGACAGATTTGCTACAAATACCGAATATTTAAACTATTTAAATAATTACTCTTCCCCAGAAGATTTGTTTAATAGTTTGTTGTATAATACAGATACTGAAGATCGTTTTAGTTGGATTACAGATGATTATATTGCTTTAGAGCAGTATTTTAGTGGAGAAACAACTACAAATGGTATGGAATACGGTTTGGTAAAACTAGGTGTAGCAGATGTGGTTTTTGGCTATGTTCGCTATGTATTACCCGGAACAGATGCTGAAGCTAAAGGGATAAAACGAGGTGATATTTTTAATACCGTAAATGGAATAACTTTATATTACAACTCGTCTTCAGATACTAATATAGATCTTTTAGAAGCCGATTCTTATACTATAGGATTAGCTACTTATAATAATCAAGGTACAGTAACTACAGAAGATGATGAGGTAACAAGCACTTCTACAGAAATAGATTTAGTAAAATCCGTATATACAGAAAATCCAATTTACGATCAGGAAGTTTTTACTATTAATGGTAAAAAAATAGGATATTTAATGTATAATGGCTTTACAGGAACAGATGCTTTCGATTCTGAATTAAATGCAGTTTTTGGAACTTTTAAAAGTGAAGGCATAACCAACTTGGTATTAGATTTACGTTATAATCCTGGCGGTTCTGTGAGTACAGCGACATGGTTAGCATCTATGATTACAGGGCAATTTACAGGCGAAGTTTTTGTAAAAGAACAATGGAATAGTGATTGGCAAACTTATTTTGAAACTCAAAGTCCAGACGATTTATTGAATCCGTTTGTAGATGTTATGGAGAAAGTAACCACATCTAACTCTGTTACTTTTAGTGAAACTATAAATCATTTAAATCTTAATAAAGTATATGTAATTACTTCTAACAATACAGCATCTGCTAGCGAATTAATAATAAATGGTTTAGAACCTTATATAGATGTTGTTCAGGTTGGAGATGTCACAGTAGGTAAATATCAAGCATCTAGAACAGTGTATGACTCGCCAACTTTTAGTAAGACAGAAGTAAATGCAACCCATACGTATGCAATGCAGCCTTTAATTTATAAGTCATTAAATGCAAATGGAAAGACAGATTATTATGATGGCTTAGACCCAGATATTTATCTAAAAGAAGATTATGGTAACTTAGGAGTGTTGGGTGATGTTAACGAGCCTTTATTAGCTGCTGCTTTAGATGATATTACAGGAATAGGAAGACGACAAACAAGTTCTGATGTAAATACTTTAGAAGAGATAAGTGATAGTAAATCTATTCATCCATTTTCTGATGTAATGTATGTAGATTAAACTATTATAAGTATTAAAACCTGTTTTAATTGGAGTACAGGTAAAGATTCTGCACTGGCATTGTTTGAGCTGTTACAGGATGATAAGAATGCCATTGTAGTTTGTTAAGACGCTAAATATTTTAATTCAGATTTTGTAGGTCCGGAGCTAACAGAAGCAATGATTAATAATTTGCCTTAAAATGTCGATCCTTGTGGTGAGAATGGAAAATTTCATACTTTTTGCTTCGACGGTTCTTTATTTAATTCGCCAATAGCTTCTGAAGTAGGAGGTAAACCCTATCGTGAATATCCCGCACCAAATAAGCAGTGTAAACCTTCTGGGTTTTGGTATTGCGATTTAATCTATAGTGGTAAATAATATATTATTCTGTTTCTTCAAAAATAGTATGCTGATAAGCACCTAAATCAGGAGAATTTGTTCGATTTGTATTTAAAAGATCGAGAGGAACTTGATTAGAAAAACTTGTATTACCTTGGTTTATGGCCTTGGAGTCTTCACCAATAATTAATGCATTATTAGCTGTGTTTTTAAAATCGGGATCTTCATTAAAAATCATGTTCTCGTAATGTGTAGTGTTTTCAAAATCATAATTATTACCAGTATAATTGTTGCTAGAGGAAACTTGAAAACGTGCTAAACAATTTGTGAACTTAAAGTTAAATGCAACGGCGTCATCTTCAATTTCGTCTAAAACAAATTCAGGATTATCATTACCATAAATAATACAGTTATTAAAATTAGCTTCAGACAAATCTGCTAAATATGTTGTGTTTTCATCGTCTATCAAGTAATTGTTAATTAACAATGCAGGATATTGTCTAAAACTACTGCTCCAGTAATTTGCAATTGTAGCATGCGTAACATTGTAGCGACCGCCTAATGTTGCTGAAAAAGATGATTGTCCGCTGTTATTAATTACAATATTTTCTGCTGTTATAGATGTGTTTCTGCCTAATACACCAAAATTACTACTGTTATAAATTTGAGTGTTTTTTAAAGTGAGTTTGTTTTCGTTTGGATTGCCTTCGCTTAAAATAGCTACGGTAGCATTTTTTATAGTGGCGTAATTTATGCTATTATTTATACTGCCGTCGTATAACCATATAGTTCCCCATTGTCCAGGAATGTCTGAAAAGCTAGGTTCTAATCGGTTGCCTTCAAAAATAACTTCATTTTCTAAATTATCCTGATCGTTACTATAGGTGCCATTAACTTGTAAAGACGCTCCTTCGCTTACAAATAAGCCAGAGTCTGTATAAAAATGTAAACGTGCACCAGCATCTACAGTCATTATAGAATTATTTGGTACAGCTGCATAGCCATAAATAACATAGGGTTTAGTGTTTGTAAAGTGTAATTCGTTTTCTGTTAAAAACCGCCCTTGAATTGTAGTTTCAACTTGTTCACCATTTATGTCTAGCGTTAAAGTTTCTACTATGCCTTCATCATTTTTACTCGGATATATAAATACAGCATCTTTAACCAAAGTTACTAAATCTACTTTTTGAAAATTTGTACCAGAATCAAATTGAATTTCGTCTGTATATAAATAGGTGTTTTCTGTATTAGAGAAATCATTATAATCTATTGTGGTTTCAATAAAAATATACATACTATCTTTAGCAAGGATTTCTACATCTTCAAAGATTTTTCCAGACATACCATCTACATTTAAACGGTAGTTAGAATCTTCTCCCAACGCTAATTTAAGTGAAGGAATAACAATATCATTGTCGCTCGTATTGTATACTTTTAAATTGTAAGTGCTCGATCCAATATTAGAAAAAACAGTATCTAAATAAACCGTGTCTTTAGAAAAAGTAAGTGTGCCGTTACTAGGAGTAAAGTCGAAGTCTTTTCGGCATGAACTCCAAAGGGTTAGAAATAAACAGCAAAAAATAAAATAGATAATACGTTTCATAATACTAAACAGGATCTCGAGAGATTTTAGGTAAAAATATAACTTTTACTCGATAATTAAGATTTAATGACTAACGGTTTAAAATGGTTGTAATTATATAAAAATATCTTTAACATCTTGAGGTATACGAGTAGGACGTTTGGTTTGTGTATGGATTAAGCACCAGTGGGTTTCTGCATGTAGTAAAAGTTTCTCGGTTTTGTTGTGATATAACTCAACTACACGAATAGACTTAACACCAGCAGATTTTTTAATAAATGTTTTTAATCGTAATTCATCTCCTAAAAGTACTTCGCCTTTATAAAAAATATGATGTTCTATAACCACCCAGATGTATTGTTCCTGCATATTTGGTGTAGCTGCTTTTTGCCAATGGCCTTTTGCTACATCTTGTATCCATTGTACATAACGTACATTGTTAACGTGGTTTAATTCGTCTAAATCATTTTTTGTAACAGTAACATGAAGTTCAAATGTTTTCATGAATTATTTTTTCGGTTTTACCGTTACTTCAAATAATTTATCCCATCGTTTTCCTGTCACAAATAGTGTTTGAGTTTTGGTATTATAAGCCATACCGTTTAAAACATCTAAACCTTGGTGTTGGGTCACTTTCTTTTTAAGTGGTGTAAAATCAATAACACCTTCTACAGCACCGTTCTTAGGATTGATAATTGCAACACCGTCTTTTTGATAAATATTGGCATAAATTTTACCATCAATCCACTCTAACTCGTTTACACGTCCAATCTTGCCTTTATTGGTGTATACTTGTATGTAACTTTTTTCTTCTAAGGTTTCAGGATCAAGAATCCATATTTTCTCGGTGCCATCACTTTTATATAAAACCTTGCCGTCGTTGCAAAGTCCCCAGCCTTCTTTACTATTATTATACTTAAAACTAGATTGTTTTTCTAAAGTACTAGCATCGTAAACAAATCCTGTACCTTTTTGCCAAGTTAATTGATATAATTTATTATGTAGAACAGTTAATCCTTCACCAAAATATTCATCTGCTAAATTTATATTATTAAATACTGTTCCGGTTTTGTAATCAACTTTTCTAAGTTTAGATTCTTTGTATTGTCCTGTACTTTCATACAAAGTATCTTTATAAAACTCTAAACCTTGAGTGTATGAGGTAATATCGTGAGGAAAGGTATTTAAAAGTTCAAACGTATAAACTTTAGGGTTTTTATCGTTTAAAATAAGTAAGGGTTGTGTTAGAGTTTGTATTTCACCGTTAGTATATACTGATGCTTTTAAAATTTGTTTTCCTAATTTTTGTTGACTTAAATTAGATGTTGAGGGAATTTTTACGTTGTTTATAGAGTATTCTACAGAGTCTATCTGAAGGTTTTTAGGGTTTTTTATAGATAAATTTAAGTCCTTATGAAGTGAAATTCCGTTCCCAGGAGCATTAGTTTGTAAAGAAAAATCACTTTTTTTATCGTTAGAGCTACTGCCACAAGAAAATAATGTGGTACCTAAAAATATGATAGAGAGTATGTTGCTAGCTTTCATTTGTAATATTAAATTTTAAGCAATTTATTTATTTAAAATCAGTTAAAAAAATCATTGTGTAAAAATAAAAAGGATGTATATTTGCACCGGCAAGTCCTACACAACCAGCTCCTGTTGAATCCTCCAGGGCGGGAACGCAGCAAAGGTAAATGGTCGTAGCGGTGTGATGTAGGTAGCTTGCCTTTTTTTATGCCTTATAGTTTCCTAAATTTCTCTTCATTTTTCCTTATTTAATATCGTATTTTTGCCCACTTAAACAGAGTAATAATAGTATGTCTAAAGTTGTATTAATAACAGGTGGTTCCTCAGGAATAGGAAAATCTATCGGAGAATATTTAACAGAAAAAGGTTTTAGAGTTTACGGTACCAGTAGGTCTCCAGAACGTTATACTTCAAGTAAATTTCCTATATTAAAATTAGATGTAAAAGAGGTAGAAACCATTTCAGATTGTATCCAATCATTATTAGATCGAGAAGACCGTATAGATGTTTTAATTAATAATGCAGGGGTGGGCATAACAGGGCCAATTGAAGAAATACCTTTACAAGAAATGAAAAGTCATTTTGACACTAATTTCTTTGGACCTCTAGAAGTTATTAAAGCTGTATTACCACAAATGCGTAAGCAGCAAAGTGGTTTAATAATTAATGTTACATCAATTGCAGGATATATGGGGTTACCATATCGAGGTATATATAGTGCAAGTAAAGGTGCTTTAGAATTGGTAACAGAAGCTTATAGAATGGAGCTTAAAAGTTTCAATATAAAAATGACAAATGTGGCACCTGGAGATTTTGCTACAAATATTGCCGCTGGACGTTTTCATGCTCCTGTTAAAGAAAATTCACCTTATAAAACAGCATACGGTAATACTTTAAAATTAATGGACACGCATGTAGATTCTGGTAAGGATCCTAAAATTATGGCTGAAGCTATTTTTAAAATAATTAATACACCAGAGCCTAAAATACATTATAAAGTAGGAGAGTTTATACAAAAGTTATCTATAGTATTAAAGCGTGTGTTGCCAGATAAAGTCTACGAGCGCATGTTATTAAATCATTATAAATTATAATATAGTAAACGTTTACGTAAATAGTTGCGGTTATTTTTATAAAATGTAAATTTTAACTGCCATAATATTGTAAATTAGCAACCAAGAATATATAATTAAATTATAGAATAATGAAATTTTTTATTGATACAGCAAATTTAGCTCAAATTAAGGAAGCTCAAGAATTAGGCGTTCTTGATGGTGTGACTACTAACCCGTCCTTAATGGCAAAAGAAGGGATTACCGGACATGATAATATTTTAAAACATTACGTAGACATTTGTAATATTGTTGACGGTGATGTGAGTGCTGAAGTTATCGCTACAGATTTTGAAGGTATGATTAAAGAAGGTGAAGCTTTAGCAGAGTTACACGAGCAAATAGTTGTAAAGTTACCAATGATTAAAGATGGTGTTAAAGCGTGTAAGTATTTTTCTGAAAAAGGAATTAGAACAAACGTAACTTTAGTGTTTTCTCCAGGTCAAGCTTTATTAGCTGCTAAAGCAGGAGCTACGTATGTGTCTCCATTTATTGGTCGATTAGATGATATCTCTACAGATGGTTTAAATCTTATCGCAGAAATCCGTCATATTTACGATAATTATGCTTTCGATACACAAATTTTAGCTGCTTCTGTACGTCATACTATGCATGTTATTGATTGTGCTAAATTGGGTGCAGATGTTATGACAGGACCATTAAGTTCTATTGAAGGCTTGTTAAAACATCCACTTACAGATAGTGGTTTAGCAAAATTTTTAGAAGATTATAAGAAAGGAAACTAATTTCCGAATTTAATTTATATACAATCCCCAACATTATTTATGTTGGGGATTTTTTATTGCTTATAGCTTTTGTAATCGTAATGTAATATGTTTTAGTTGTTTATAACATATTGTATTAGTAGTTAAGGTGTTGTTTCTGTTGATGAATTGTTATTTGTTTTAATATTATGGTGAAGTATTAAAAGTTTAGCTTTAAAATTATTAGAATATCATAAAAATGAGTTTGTTATATTAAAAACTAAGTATTATTACTTAATATTGTATTAAATACTTAATTTAATGGCGCTTACAGCTTCACATATATCTTACCAAAAACTTACACCTTCAGGTGTGTCTTGTGGAGCTTGCACAAATAGTTCTTGTTTAATTAAAAGAAACATTAGTACACTAGAAAATTCTAACTTTGTTAATAATAAGAGTACATTACAAATTAAAAAAGGACAACAATTTATAATTGAAGGCGCTCCAGTTAGTGGTTTATATTTTGTTAAGCAAGGTAAAGTAAAAGTATTTAGAACAGGTATTCATGGCAAAGAACATATAGTACGCTTTGCAAATGAAGGCGAAATAATTGGGCATCGCGGATTTGGTACAGCAGATAGTTATTCTATAGGTGCAATTGCATTAGAGCATACCGTATTGTGTTGCTTTTCTAAACAAGTACTACAAGATGTTTTGTTTGAAAACCCTCATTTTTCTTATGATATGATGCTGTTTTACGCAAACGAGCTTAATAAAAGTGAAGCTAAAGTGAAGTCCTTGTCGCAAATGACAGTTCGCGAACGTGTTGCCGATATGTTGCTTTACATTAATAGAAAATTTGGTGCTGTTAATGGCTTTTTAAATCTTCCGTTAAGCCGAAAAGAATATGCAGATTACACAGGAACTTCTGAAGAACAAGTTATCAGAATTTTTTCAGCTTTAAAAAAAGAAAAATTAATTATTGCTAGAGGAAAAAAAATAGGAATTAGTGATATTGAGGGGCTTAAAAATGAAATAAGTGCTCATAATTTTTTTCTTGACAGTTAATTTTACTACAACTTCTTAAAGGTTTTACTGGAAAAGTAGAACATTTCTAATGTATATTAAAATCTTACCAAATATCATTATTTTTCTTAGTCTGCTATAATTACTTACGTAATTGTGACTATGTTATTTGTGTTTCTAGTTAGTTACTTTATTTATTTAAATCATTGTTTTTTAGTTGTTTATATGTGTAACCTGTGTTTTATCAGTTTTTTATATGGTTAAAAAAGTGTTTTGTTTATGCGTGAAATCATAAGGTATATTTAAGACTACTTATATATTTGTAAAAAACTAAGTATTAGTACTTAATATTTAAATCAACACAATATGAAAACACTAATTAAAAAATCAATTTTTATTCTACCATTAGCCTTTTTGCTTGGAGCTTGTGGAGGGAAAGAAAAACAACAAACAGTTACTGAAGACGTAAATACAGAAACTTCAAAAACAAAAGCTTTAACTATTGAAAAACCACAATTAACATTTGGGTTTATAAAGTTAACAGATATGGCACCTTTAGCTATAGCAAAAGAAAAAGGTTTTTTTGAAGACGAAGGCTTATTTGTTTCTGTAGAAGCACAATCTAATTGGAAAAATGTTTTAGATCGTGTTATTGATGGTCAATTAGATGGTTCTCATATGTTAGCAGGTCAGCCAATTGCAGCAGGTGCTGGTTTTGGAAGACAAGCAGAATTAGTAACACCTTTTTCAATGGATTTAAATGGAAATGGAATTACAGTTTCTAACGATGTTTGGTCTAAAATGAAACCTAATGTGCCTAAAGATTCAGAAGGTAAACCTATTCATCCTATTAAGGCAGAGGCTTTAAAACCAGTGATTGAAGAATATAGAAATTCTGGAAAGCCATTTAAAATGGGGATGGTTTTTCCGGTATCTACGCATAATTATGAAATTAGATATTGGTTAGCAGCCGCAGGAATACATCCAGGAATGTATACATCAGAGAATGTTCAAGGGCAAATTGATGCAGAAGTTTTATTGTCAGTAACGCCACCACCACAAATGCCTGCAACCTTAGAGGCAGGAACTATTTATGGGTACTGTGTTGGCGAGCCATGGAACCAACAAGCGGTATTTAAAGGTATTGGTGTACCTGTTGTAACAAATTACGATATCTGGAAGAATAACCCAGAGAAAGTTTTTGTAATGACTAAAAAGTTTGTTGAAGATAATCCAAACACGGCTGTAGCGGTAACAAAAGCATTAATTAGAGCTGGTAAATGGTTAGACGAGCCATCTAACAGAGCGGAAGCAGTTAAGATTTTATCAATGTCCCAATATGTAGGAGCAGACGAGGCTGTTATTGCAAATTCAATGACTGGAACTTTTGAGTTTGAAAAAGGAGATAAGCGAGCTATGCCTGACTTTAATGTGTTTTATAAATACAATGCTACTTATCCATTTTACTCAGATGGTATATGGTTTTTAACACAAATGCGTCGTTGGGGACAAATTCATGAGTCTAAGTCTGAAGCTTGGTATGGCGAAACTATAAAGGATATTTACAGACCTGATATTTGGAAAAAAGCAGCTGGGCTATTAGCAGAAGAAGGTCATATTCCTGCAAGTGATATTCCTGAAACAGATGGATATAAGCCGGCAACTACAGATTTTATTGATGGTACTGTCTTCGATGCAAAGAAGCCTATCGAGTATATAAATAGTTTTTCTATAGGGAATAAAGATACTTCAATTTAATAATAAAAAAATTAAAAGCACATAATCATGAAGCAGAGTATAACCTTAGGACGCGTTAGTAAATTTATGGGATTAGGATTTTTAAGTACCTTAAAAAAAGTATTCACAGGAAATTTAGATAGAGAAGATTTTGTAAGCTTTTTAAGAAAAGTCATTGTACCACTTACCTCTATATTGTTGTTTATTGGATTGTGGCATTTGGGAGCAAAGGCGTTATACCAAAGAGAAGCAAATTTTAAAATTGAAAAGGCACTAACAGATCAAGGGGAAGCTGCTGCTAATGAAATGAGAGCTTGTATTGCCTCTGGTAATATTAGTTGCCAGCCTAACACTTTACCTGCACCTAGTCAAGTTTGGGAATCTTATAAATCGTTATTAAGAGATCACAATGTAATTAGTGCAGATAAGGCAGCATTTAAACAAAAAACAAAGGCACTAAACGAAACACGTATAGCTTCGGGTCAAGCACCTATAACATATACTGGGAGACCTTCATTTATAGATCAAATTGTAATGAGTTTAAAAACTGTGTTTGCTGGTTTTCTTTTGGCTTTAGTAATCGCTGTGCCTTTAGGTATACTTATTGGATTAAGTCCAACGTTGCGCAGTGCTTTTAATTGGTTTATTCAAATTTTTAAACCAGTGTCTCCGGTAGTGTGGTACTTACTCGTATTTATGATTGTAAAAACAATTTTAATCGATTCTACAGATGATAGCTCTTTTGTAATCTCATTTATAAGTGTAGGATTATGTTCTATGTGGGCTACTTTAGTAAATACTGCTATGGGAGTGTCGTCTGTAGATAAAGATTATATAAATGTTGCTAAAGTATTAAAATTAGGACCGTTTCAAAAAGTCTTTAAAGTTATATTACCATCGTCTCTCCCTTTAATTTTTACAGGTTTAAAAATTACATTATCTGTAGCTTGGATGGTGCTTATAGCTATAGAATTATTGGCTCAAAGTCCCGGATTAGGATTGTTTGTATGGGAAGAATTCCAGAATGGAGCAAACGATTCAAATTCAAAAATTATTGTAGCCATGTTTGTTATTGGTATAATAGGGTTCTTACTTGATAGAATCATGTTAACCATTCAAAACGCTATATCATTCAATAAAAGCGAAGGTATTTAATCTGATAAAAATTTAAATTATGGCATATTTAGAATTGCATAATATATGTAAAACCTACGGACATGAAGCAGATGCTCAAGAAGTACTTTCCAATATTAATTTAACTATTGAAGAAGGAGAATTTGTAGCCATTGTAGGGTTTACAGGAAGCGGAAAAACAACTTTAGTTAATTTAATAAATGGCCTTATTCAGCCTACAAAAGGAGAGGTGTTATTTAAGGGACAGCCTGTTTCAGGCACAAGCCATGAGCGAGGGGTTATATTTCAGAATTATTCGTTATTGCCATGGTTAACAGTTGCTCAGAATATTTATATGGCTGTTAAAGAGGTGTTTCCTGAAAAATCGAAAACAGAATTGCATAGTCTAGTATCAGATTATGTAGAGATGGTAAATTTAACTCCAGCCATGCATAAACGTCCTAATGAATTGTCTGGAGGTATGCGTCAGCGTGTAGCAGTAGCGCGAGCTTTAGCTATGAGACCAGAAATGATAATTATGGATGAACCTCTAGGGGCTCTAGATGCATTAACAAGAGGGAATTTGCAAGACGAAATATTAAATATTTGGGGACAAGAAAAGCGAACAGCATTATTAATTACTAACGATGTAGATGAAGGAATTTATATGGCCGACAGAATTATACCCTTGCGCCCAGGACCAAATGCTACATTAGGACCCGAGTTTAAAATAGATATAGAACGACCGAGGGATAAAACAGCTTTAAATGATAATCCTAATTTTAAAACCACTAGAAATGCAATTATAGAGTATTTAATGGATATAGGAAATCAGAGAAAATCGGAAGCTAAAAAACAATATATATTACCAGATTTACAACCTAAAAGTTTTGTTGGAAATTTCTAAAACACACAATCTCATGAATACAAAGATAACCACGACTCGAATTCCTCATCTAGATGGCGAAAATGGTATTATTTATCCTTCGGCTAATGTTATGTTAGATTTAAATCAGCTTAAAAAAGTGTACCCGACTCCTAAAGGTGAATATGTGGTATTAGAAGATTTGAATCTAAAAATTATGAAAGAAGAATTTGTAACCATAATTGGACATTCTGGGTGTGGAAAAACCACCATGTTATCTATGATTGCAGGACTTAACGAAATTACAGGTGGAAGTATATCTGTATTAGGCAATCGTATTAAAGGTCCAGGTCCAGATCGGGGTGTTATTTTTCAATCGCCAAGTTTAATGCCTTGGATGACGGCACTTCAAAATGTGTTGTTAGGTGTTAATCAAGTGTTTCCAGACGCTTCAAAAGCACAACGACACGATATTGCGAAATACTATTTACAAAAAGTTGGGTTAGAGGATGCGTTTTATAAAAAAGCTTCAGATTTATCTCAAGGAATGCAACAACGTGTAGGTATAGCGAGAGCCTTTGCTATTAAACCCAAAGTATTGTTGTTAGATGAACCTTTTGGAATGTTAGATTCTTTAACACGTGGTGAACTTCAAGATATTCTTATTGAAATTTGGAATAAAGAAAAGATTACAGCCGTAATGATTACGCATGATGTAGATGAAGCCATTTTTTTAGCAGATCGTGTAGTTATGATGACGAGCGGACCAAAAGCAAAAATAGGAGACATCTTAAATATAGAATTTGAGCGTCCCAGAACTAGAAAATCAGTTTTAGAACACAACGATTATTATGCATACAGAAAACATTTAATAGATTTTTTAGAACATTAAAATACAAAAACAACCAATCACACAATAAACCAAAAAAACAAAAAATGAAAAAGCAATTAATAGTTTTAGCTCTTTTTTTAGGGAGTTTACAAGCCCTTCAAGCACAATTTACATTAGATGGGGAATTTAGACCTCGTGCAGAATATAGACATGGATTTGGAAGTGTTATGCCAGAATCTGCAGAACCAGCATTTTCAATAAGTACAAGGGCACGTTTAAATGCAGGATATAAAACGGATGCTTATTCGTTTTACTTAAGCATGCAAGATGTCTTAGTTTGGGGAGAGAATAGACAAATAAATACTGTAGATGCAAACAATTCGTTTGCGATTTTTCAGGCATGGGCAGATATAAAATTGGGTTCAGGCTTTTCAACAAAATTAGGCCGGCAGGTATTGTCTTACGATGATCAGCGTATAATGGGAGGTTTAGATTGGGCACAAATGGGGCGCAATCATGACGCAGCCTTAATAAAATACAAGAAAGATGGTTTTATGTTTGATGTAGGTCTAGCTTTTAATCAAGATTTTGATAGTTATACTAGTAATATTAGTGGTTATGTAGGTACCGGAAACGAATATACAGAAGATCCAGGATTCTTTACGTATAAAGCTATGCAATACGGGTATTTAAAGAAAGAATGGAGCACGTTTTCTGCAAGTGTGTTAATACTTAATAATACCTTTCAAAATTTTGAATTGGTTGATGGGGTAAGAACTTATGATGGTTTTGGAGTAAGTAGTTTACAAACTATAGGAACGCATTTAAATTATAAATCTGGAGCTTTTGGATTGGCAGGTAATGCTTATTTGCAAACAGGAGAGCGTGTTAATGAATTGTCTGTTAAAAGTGCATTTTTAGTAGGTTTAGAAGCAACGTATAAATTGTCTGGCGGTATAGGTTTAGGTGCAGGAGTAGAGGTTATAAGTGGTAACGATGCAGACGCAGGTGAAACAGGAGCTTTCTTTCCGTTATACGGAACCAACCATAAGTTTAATGGGTTCATGGATTACTTTTATGTAGGTAATCATGCCAATTCAATTGGTTTAGTAGATGTGCATGTGAGTGCTAATTTTAAATTAAATGAAACGTCTAGCCTGTTAGTAAAAGTATTAAATTTTAGTGGAGAACAAGAATTAGCTAGTGGTGAAAAATCATTAGGTACAGAATTAGATTTAGTGTACTCAAAAACATTTAAAGGTTTTGCTTTAAAACTAGGATACTCTCAAATGTTTGCCTCAGACGGTATGTATGAGCTAAAAGGCGTAGCAGAAAATGATGCTGCAGACACGCAAAATTGGGCTTGGGCTATGTTAGTTTTAAAACCTAAATTTTTAAACGGTACTAAATAAAGATATAATTATTGTTATAGTGTTAATTATGGGAAGAATCCTCAATGTAAAAGTTGAGGGTTTTTTATTGATTAATTAAACCTAATAACTCCACTTCAAAATGTTTAGAAAACATGTTGGTATTACTATTAACTATAGTTTTATCTTTCTTAACTAAAATCACTCTATTAATAGTATTTAAAGCTAAAATTTGTCTAGATTTTTCAGGCGTCATAAAACGATATTCATTTTTAAGAGAATAATGATGTTGTTTTAAGTAATTAACCCAACTCTCTTTGTTTTCATCAATATTTATTGCTATAAAATCTATTTCTGGGTATTTAACTCTTAATTCTTTTATCTTTTTGTGGCTTTCAATAAAATGATTTTTCATATTGTAAGACCAGAAATAAATAGCTGTAGGACCATCTATAAAATCGTTTATTTGATACTCGTTACCTTTTTCATTAGAAACTAAAGTATTGGGTATAGTGCTTCCTGGCTTTAATTTTATTAAAGATTCTATTAGGTTTTTAATTTGATAGTTATTTTTTTTAGAAGTGCTTTTTTCGAGGTAAGAGTTTAAATATGGTAAATAGTCTTCTGTGTTATTAGAAGCATTTATATATCTAAAAGCAGCAAATTTTAATAAGGAATTCTTGATAGAGTCGTTGGTAATTAAACTGTCTATTAAATGAATTTTATCTAAATTATATTCTAAAGATTTGTTATTAAAAACGCTGTCGTTAGAATGTGTAAAATGTCTTTGTAACGCAATGTTGTTAAAGTGATATTTTAAAAAACTATAATATGGAAAGTAATTTTTTAATTTATCGTTATTATAATCAATTTTAGATCTATAAGTGTAAAATGATTTAGGTAAACTTTCAAAGTTTTTACGCTCTGTTTTTCCATAACTCGTAAAAGGATATAATTCTTTTTGAGCATAAAAATTATAATCTATATTGGCTTGCGCGATTTCATTAAATAAAGGCGATGTATTGTACTTTGTTTTAAAAGCATTCAAATCGTTTTGAAATTCGTTTTTAATCGAATCCAAATCATGCTCAAATTGTTCTGGAGATGCCTGACTCATTTTAAGAATTTTATTACTTACCAATTCATTTTTTAAAAACATATTAATTAAGTAATTATTCTCTTTTGCTCCATGACCGGTAAAAACTAAAGATTCATCAAAATCTAGATTGTTTAGTCGTAATACAATACTGTCTGTTGGTTCTAAAAATATCATTTGTATTTCGCCACCATGAGAAAACGTATATAACCCTGGATCTATAGGATTTATTTTATATAAAAATCTGTTATTATTGTCTAAGGTAACAGTGTCTAATACGTTGTTTTCTTTAGAGATAACAACATAGTTGTTACTAGGGTTAATTATTTCACCTCCTAAAAAAGCACAAGTCATTTTGTCTTGATTAGTGTCTTTTTTGCAGGCAGTAAAACAAATCGAAAGTAAAAAAATGAAGTAAAGGTGTTTCATAAAATGGATGTGCTCTTAATTTTTAAAATAAGATAGCTTAAAAACAAAAATATGAGTTGTAGTCTATTTGTGCTGTTAATAGGCTGTTAAATGTTATTAAGATCTAATTTCATTCGTGTTATGATTGTAATTTTCCTACTTTTGCAACAAAATAAAAATACATATATGTTATCAGTTTCAAATCTTTCTGTACAATTTGGAAAGCGTGTTCTTTTTGATGAAGTAAACACGGTCTTTAATCAAGGTAATTGCTATGGAATTATTGGTGCTAATGGTGCTGGAAAATCTACTTTTTTAAATATTCTATCAGGTAAAATAGAACCCACATCTGGTCATGTTCATTTAGAGCCTGGCAAACGTATGTCGGTTTTAGAACAAAATCATAATTTATATGATGAACATACTGTTTTGGAAACCGTAATAATGGGGAACAAGCCACTTTTTAAAATTAAAACTGAAATCGATGCTTTATATGCCGATTACACAGATGAAAATGCAGAAAAGATTGGTGAACTTCAAGTGCAGTTTGAAGAAATGAATGGTTGGAATGCAGATAGTGATGCAGCTGCTTTACTATCTAATTTAGGTATTAATGAAGATTATCATTATACGTTAATGAAAGACTTAGATGGTAAGCAAAAAGTACGTGTATTATTGGCGCAAGCTCTTTTTGGAAATCCAGATGTTTTAATTATGGATGAGCCTACCAACGACTTGGATTATGAGACCATTACGTGGTTAGAAAACTTTATTGCTAATTTTGATAACTGTGTTATTGTGGTATCTCACGACCGTCACTTTTTAGATGCCGTGTGTACACATATTTCAGATATCGATTTTGCAAAAATTAATCACTATTCAGGAAACTATACGTTTTGGTACGAGTCGTCTCAATTAGCAGCGAGACAGCATGCTCAGCAAAACAAAAAAGCTGAAGAGAAAAAGAAAGAATTAGAAGAGTTTATTCGTCGTTTCTCAGCAAACGTTGCAAAAAGTAAACAAGCAACAAGTAGAAAGAAAATGATTGATAAGTTAAATATAGAGGATATTAGACGCACAAGTAGACGTTATCCTGCAATTATTTTTGAACGCGATAGAGAGGCCGGAGATCAGATTTTGAATGTTGAAGGACTATCTGCTTCAATAGACGGAGAAGTTTTATTTAAAGATATTGATTTAAACCTTAATAAAGGGGATAAAGTAGTTGTGTATTCTAAAGATTCTAGAGCAACAACAGCTTTCTATCAAATTTTAAATAATAAAGAACAACCAGACTCAGGTACGTTTTCTTGGGGTGTAACTACTTCTCAATCTTATTTACCACTAGATAATAGCGAGTACTTTAATAACAATTTAAACTTGGTAGATTGGTTACGCCAATGGGCAACAACAGAAGAAGAACGTGAAGAAGTATTTGTTCGTGGATTTCTAGGAAAAATGATTTTTAGTGGGGAAGAAGCTTTAAAGACATCTAATGTGTTGTCTGGAGGAGAGAAGGTGCGTTGTATGTTAAGTAGAATGATGATGGTTAGAGCTAATGTTTTAATGTTAGATGAGCCTACAAACCATTTAGATCTAGAAAGTATAACCGCATTTAATAACTCTTTAAAGAATTTTAAGGGTACGGTATTGTTCACTACACACGATCATGAATTTGCTCAAACTGTAGCGAATCGTGTTATTGAATTAACACCAAGTGGTATTATAGATCGTTACACAACATTCGACGAGTATATGCAAGACCCTAAAACTAAAGAGCAACGTGCTAAAATGTACAACATGTAAAAGTTTTGTAATAATATTAGAAAGCCTTGATATACTATATCAAGGCTTTTTTTATACTTCTAAGTCTGATGTTACAGCTTCAATAATAGCTAAAGCATCATGTGTTTCTTCTTTGCTAACATAAAGGTCTTGTTGGCCTTGTATAGAAGCACCAAACCCCGCAAGTCTAGCAGATTCGCTTTCATCTTTAACAATGGCTTTAATACCAACAGCTTCAAGTTTATCTACAATAAGTTGAATAATTATAAAACTTCCTGTAAATACTTTTGTATAATCTGAATCGTCCATGATTTATAAAATTTAGTCACTAATAAAGATACAACTTTTAATTTAGATTTTAAACCCCAGTAAAATCAAGGCTTTTCTTTTTATTTTAAAATAAAACTAAAAATTAGTCGGTTATCTCATTTATAACCTTACATTTGTAACAATTATAATTATTTAATATTTTACAATGAACAAAGGAACAGTAAAATTCTTTAACGATTCTAAAGGATTTGGATTCATTATTGAAGACGACACAAACAAAGAACATTTCGTACACATCTCTGGATTAATTGATGAAATTCGTGAAGGTGATGCAGTAGAATTCGATTTACAAGAAGGTAAAAAAGGATTAAACGCAGTAAATGTAAAAGTAATCTAATACTTTCTTAAGTATATATACTTTTTATGATCTTAACCTATCAATTTATTGATAGGTTTTTTTATGCTTAAAACTTAAAATTTAGGATGTAAGAGCTTCATTTTAGGCACGAAATAAAAATGTAAAATTATTTTGTCAGGTTGTAGATAATCTTAATTTTGTTAAAACTATTAACAATATTTATATACAGTGAAAAACGGAACAGTAAAATTTTTCAATGAATCTAAAGGATTTGGATTTATTATCGAAGAAGGTTCAAGTAACGAATATTTCGTTCACGTTTCTGGATTAATAGACAGAATCGAAGAAGGAGATACCGTAGAATTTGAATTAAAAGAAGGTAAAAAAGGATTAAACGCAATAAACGTAAAAGTAATTTAATTTTATTCTTTAATTTTTGAGACAAAAAAGCCTACATTGTATTATGCAGGCTTTATTGTTATGTACTATTTGTAGAAAGTGTTTTATCTTAATTCTGCTCCTAATTTCTGTTCAAAATTAGATTGTAATTTAGACATAATTTTATCGATTTGTTTATCTGTAAGTGTTTTTTGTTCGTCTTGCAAAATAAAGCTCACAGCATAACTCTTTTTCCCTTTTGGTAAATTGTTACCCTGATATACATCAAATAAGTTAACCTCTTTTAAAAGCTGCTTTTCTGTTTGTTTTGCAATGGTAAAGATGTCTTCAAAAGTTACTTGATCGTCTAATAACAAAGCAAAATCACGGCGTACTTCTGGGTGCTTAGCAATTTCAGAGTATTTGGTTTTGTTATGTTTTGCAAAATCAATAATGGCATCCCAATTAAAATCGGCAAATAAAACCTGCTGTGAAATATCAAAATGTTTTAATATGCTAGATTTAATTAAACCAAACGTTACAAGTTTTGTTTTTCCTAAGCCAAATTCTAATCCTTCACTAAAGATATCATTAGAAATAGGAGCGGTTTTATATTTAGATAGACCTAGACGCTCTAAAACGGTACTAATTACACCTTTTATGTAAAAGAAATCTGTTTTTTGAGCTGGACTATTCCAAGTTTCAGAAGTTTTATTACCTGTTACAAAAAGTGATAAATGTTTAAACTCTTCACGATTTTCGTTATACTGATGGTAGGTTTTCCCAAATTCAAAAAACTTTAAATGCGGCCGTCTTCTGTTTATATTATGCGATACAGCTTCTAAGCCAGAAAATAATAACGATTGTCTTAATACAGATAAATCGTTACTTAAAGGATTAAGCATGCTAATGTTATGTTCAGCTTTTAACTGCTCGCTTAAGGCTACATAATCTGGAGAAGTTAAAGAGTTAGCCATAATTTCAAAAAAACCTTGAGCAGCTAACTGTGTCCCGATAATATTTTGAAGTTTATGATCTTCAAAGCGTGACGAATTTGAGATGGATGCCTGTAGTTTCTCTGAGGTTTTAACGTTGTTATATCCGTATACGCGTAGTATTTCTTCAATAACATCAGCTTCTCTTTGTACATCGTTTCTATACGCAGGAATAGTTAAACCTAGTCCCGTTTCTGTAACATTATTTATTTTAATATCTAAAGACATTAAAATGCGTTTAATTATATCTTTAGGAATTTCTTCACCAATTAAACGTTTTGCATTATCAAAGCTTAAACGTACTTGAAAGTCTTCGATCTTATTACTATAAGAATCAAAAATATCGCTAGAGATTTCTCCTCCAGCAAGTTCAATTATAAGTAAAGCTGCACGTTTTAATGCGTATTCACATAAATTTGGGTCTATTCCTCTTTCAAATCTAAACGAAGCATCTGTGTTTAACCCGTGACGTTTTGCAGTTTTACGTACACTTACAGGATTAAAATAAGCACTTTCTAAAAACACATTTGAGGTGTTTTCTGTTACGCCAGATTGTTCGCCACCAAAAACACCTGCTATACACATAGGTTTTTCGGCATCACAAATCATAAGGTCGTCTTCATGTAAAGTACGTTCAATACCATCTAAAGTGGTAAATGTCGTACCTGCTTCAACAGTTTTTACAATTACTTTTTGTCCAGATATTTTGTTGTAATCAAAGGCGTGTAACGGTTGTCCTAAATCATGTAGTACATAATTAGTAGCATCTACCACATTGTTTTTAGGGGTTAAACCAATGGCTTTAAGTCTGTTTTGTAACCATTTTGGAGATTCTTCAACTTTAACACCAGAGATACTTACGCCACAATAACGCGGTGCTAAATCTTTATTTTGGACATCTACATCTACGCGAAAAGCTCTATTGTTAACATGAAATGCACTTACAGAAGGTGTAATTAATTCAGCATGTATTTCTTTTTGAAGTAATCCTGCTCTTAAATCGCGAGCAGTGCCATAATGACTCATTGCATCTGCACGGTTAGGAGTTAATCCAATTTCAAAAACCAAGTCATCTTCTACATCAAAAATATCTGCTGCTGGTGTTCCAGGTTTTAAATCGGCATCTAAAATCATAATACCATCATGAGACTGCCCTAAACCAAGTTCGTCTTCAGCGCAAATCATTCCAAAGCTGTCTTCGCCTCTAATCTTTCCTTTTTTTATAGTCCAAGCTTCTCCTGTTTCTGTATATAAAGTGGTTCCAATAGTAGCTACAGGAACTTTTTGTCCAGCATCTACATTAGGTGCGCCGCAAACAATTTGTACAGGAGTTTCTGCACCTATATTAACTGTAGTAATTTTTAATCTATCTGCATTTGGATGTTGCACACAAGTTAGTACTTCTCCTACAACAATACCTTGTAAGCCTCCTTTTACAGATTGAAAAGCAGTAATACCTTCAACCTCTAAACCAAGGTCTGTTAAAAGTTCTCCGGTTTGCTCTGCAGACCAGTCAGTTTTAATAAATTGTTTTAACCAATTATACGAAATCTTCATGTAAAGCGTGTTTTCTTAAAAGCGCAAAGATAGTAATACTTCAACGTCTATAAAATTGTAAAATGTTTTTTATTGTAAGTAATTTTGTGTTTCTTCGATAGTCAATAAAAAAAATGATTTATGCGTTATTTATTAGTGTTAGGTTTAGTCTTTTGTTTGTTAAGTTGTGAAGAATCTCATCCTGAAAAATTAAAAAAAGGGATGTGGCGTGCAACTTTAGAGACACAGGATAATGAGCTTTTACCGTTTAATTTTGAGGTTATTAATGATACCTTATTAACCATTTTTAATGCAGAAGAACATATTAAAGTAGATGAAGTTATATATGCGAATGATAGTGTCACTATTAAACCACCTGTATTTGAAGGTTTTATAAAAGCTAAAATTCTTGATGCTAATACTTTACAAGGTAGTTTTATAATTAAAGGGTTAAAACGCTCTATAGCTTTTAAAGCAGAATTTGGAAACACGAATAGATTTAAAACGGTTAAAGGCCCTAAAGCTGATGTTACAGGTGTTTGGGAAACCACATTTAGTCCAAATAGTGAATCAGATCAATATGTTGGCAAAGGGATATTTAAACAAGAAGGTAGTAAAGTTACTGGAACATTTAGAACAACTACAGGTGATTATCGTTTTTTAGAAGGCGTTATGGATGGAGATGCTATGAAGTTATCTGCCTTTGATGGTGCACATGCATTTTTATTTACAGCTAAAGTAACCGATAGCAGTATGACTGGGATGTTTTATTCTGGAAACCATTATAAAGAACCGTTTGTAGCAAAACGTAATCCTGAATTTGAATTGGCAGATGCAGATTCTTTAACGTTTTTAAAGCCTGGATATGATGCTTTAGCTTTTACGTTTCCAGATCATACTGGTACGATGGTGTCTTTATCAGATAGTCAGTTTAAAAACAAAGTGGTTGTGGTTCAGCTTATGGGGAGTTGGTGTCCCAATTGTTTAGATGAAAGTAAATATTTTATGGAGTATTTAAAAACGCATAATACTCAGGATGTTGCTTTTGTTGGTTTGGCGTTTGAATATGCTAAAACAGAAGCTCAGGCTTTTAAAAATATTGAGCGTTTAAAATCTAGACTAGGAATTCCATATCCTATTTTATTGGCGCAATATGGTACAACAGATAAAGCTGCTGCACAAGAAAAATTACCTATGTTAAATCATGTGTTGTCTTATCCAACGGCAATATACATCGATAAAAAAGGAAAGGTAAGAAAAATTCATACTGGATTTAATGGTCCTGCAACTGGCGATTTATATGAAAAATATAAATCTGAATTTGAGATGTTTATAGCGCAACTTCAAAACGAATAGTTTAGCTAATGTAATTCCAAATGTTTTTGTATTTGGCTAATTGCTGATAAGTAAATAAAATAGGACGATGTTGGGGTTTAACAAGTCTAGGGTCGTTTTTTAATATTTTTAATGCGTGAAAACGTGCTAATTTTAAAATGTCGTTGTCTTTAACAATATCGGCAATTTTTAAGTTTAAAACGCCACTTTGTTGTGTACCCATAATATCTCCGGGACCACGTAGTTTTAAATCTACTTCGGCAATTTCAAAACCGTCACTGGTTTTTACCATGGTTTCTAGCCGTGTTTTACTATCGTTGCTTAATTTGTGACTTGTCATTAAAATACAAAAACTCTGTTCGGCACCACGACCTACACGACCACGTAATTGATGGAGTTGCGATAACCCAAAACGCTCGGCACTTTCAATAATCATTACAGATGCATTAGGGACGTTAACACCCACTTCAATAACCGTGGTAGCAACCATAATTTGAGTTTCTCCTTTTATAAACCGTTGCATTTCAAATTCTTTATCAGCTGGCTTCATTTGTCCGTGTACAATAGAAATTTGATATTTTGGTGAAGGGAAATCTCGAGCGATACTTTCATAACCATCCATTAAGTCTTTGTAATCCATATTTTCGCTTTCTTGAATTAACGGATAAACAATATATACTTGGCGGCCTTTATCTATTTCATCTCTTACAAAACGTAATACTTTTAGGCGGTTAGAATCGTAACGATGTACTGTTTTAATAGGTTGTCTACCTGGCGGTAATTCATCGATTATAGAGATATCTAAATCGCCATAAACAGACATGGCTAATGTTCTCGGAATTGGCGTTGCCGTCATTACTAAAATGTGAGGAGGAGTTAGGTTTTTTCTCCACAATTTACTTCTTTGCGCAACTCCAAAACGGTGTTGTTCGTCTATAATAGCAAGGCCTAAATTTTTAAATTTTACCTTATCTTCTAGGAGTGCATGGGTACCAATTAGGATATCTAATTCGCCATTTTCAAGTGCTTCGTGAATGATTCTTCTATCTGAAGTTTTAGTTGATCCTGTGAGTAGTTTTATGCTGATATTTAAATCCTTACACAGGTCTAGTAATCCGTTATAATGTTGGACTGACAAAATTTCAGTAGGCGCCATTAAACACGCTTGAAAACCGTTGTCAAGTGCGATTAACATTGACATTAGGGCGACTATAGTCTTTCCTGAACCCACATCGCCTTGTAAAAGCCGGTTCATTTGTGCATTACTGCCTAAATCGGCACGAATTTCTTTAATAACGCGTTTCTGTGCGTTGGTTAAATCGAATGGTAAATGCTGTTTAAAGAAGGTGTTAAAATATTCGCCAACTTGGTCGAAAGGAAAGCCTTTTATTTTTGATTTATGAATTAAATTTTTCAGAATTAATTGCAACTGAATGTAAAATAACTCCTCGAATTTTAAACGAAATTGTGCGCGTGCTAAGAGCTCTTGATTTTTTGGGAAATGAATATTAAAGAGTGCTTCAGATTTGGATATCAATTTGAGTTCAGAAAGTAAATCTACAGATAAAGTTTCTTCAAATTTGCCATGAGTTTCAAGAAATAATTGCTGCATGATTTTGCTCATTACACGATTTGTAATCCCTTTATTCGATAATTTTTCGGTAGAAGGGTATACAGGTTGCATGGCAGACCTAAGGTTTTTTTCATGCTCAATTAATAACTCCATTTCTGGATGTGGCATACTAAAAGTACTACCAAATGCATTTGTTTTCCCAAAAACAACATAATCGGTATTTAACTTTATACTCTCTTTTAACCATTTAAATCCGCGAAACCAAACCAACTCCATAGCTCCAGTTTCATCTTTAAAAGTAGCTACTAAACGTTTGCTTTTTCCTTGTGCAACTTCTTTTAAGCCAACCACTCGACCAATAATTTGAACTTCTGCATTATTGCGTTGTAATTGGGTGATTTTATAATACTGTGTGCGGTCTAAATAGCGGTTTGGAAACAGATTAATTAAATCTTGATAGGTATGAATACCAAGTTCTTTACGGAGTAAATCTGCACGATTTGGACCGACACCTTTTAAATAATCAATTGGAGTTTGAAGCTTGGAATTCATAAAAACGAAGATAATTCTATTCCTTTAAACATAAAACCTTAAAATTTACGAATTTTACTAAAACCTTTGCTATATTTAATAAATGAAGTCTTTTTTATACGTTTTTATAGCTGCTTTTAGTAGCTTTTTATGGGGGCAGCAAATAAATCTAGTTGATTTTAAGTCGATTACTGCTGAGGTGTCTATTAATCCTATTCAGAAAGAAATTTATGGAGATGTAACCTATATTTTTGATGTTTTACAGCCTACAGATTCTATTTTTATAGATGCACAACGTATGGATATTTCTAAAGTTATGCTTAACAAGCAAGAAATACCATTTATAAACGATGGTAAAAAGATTTGGTTATACTCTAATTTTACTAGAAGTGATAATAATAGTATTAAACTACATTATCAGGCTAACCCCAAAAAAGCGATGTATTTTATAGGTTGGGAGTATGGAGGCCGATCTCAAGTTTGGACTCAAGGTCAAGGTAAATATACGAGTAATTGGATTCCTAGTTTTGATGATATGAACGAAAAAACAACCTTAGATTTAAGAGTCAATTTTCGTAATAATTTTCAAGTTATTGCAAACGGCGTATTAAAAGAAAAGGTGCAAACAGATTCTTTAACATCTTGGCATTATGTGTCTTCTAAGCCTATGAGTAATTATTTATTTGCCCTTGCCATTGGGAAATATAAGAAGCAAACACTTAAGTCTAAACATAATATTCCATTAGAATTATATTATTATCCAGAAGATTCTTTAAAAGTAGAACCAACATACAGATATAGTACGCAAATTTTTAATGCTTTGGAAACTGAAATTGGTGTGCCGTATCCTTGGGAAAATTACAAGCAAATTCCCGTCGCCGATTTTCTATATGCAGGGATGGAAAATACAAGTGCAACCATTTTTTCTGATGCGTATATGGTTGACGATATAGGTTTTGTAGACCGTAATTATGTTAATGTTAATGCGCATGAATTAGCGCATCAATGGTTTGGAGATTTGGTTACCGAAACCTCAGGAACTCACCATTGGTTACAAGAGGGTTTTGCTACATATTATGCTCTACTGGCAGAACGTGAGGTGTTTGGGAGTGATTATTATAATATGCGGATGTATGAATATGCTCAAGAATTACTAGCTCAGGATAAGCAAGGACAAAGTACGACATTGCTAAATCCAGAATCTTCAAGCACAACTTTTTATAAAAAAGGAGCTTGGTTGTTACATGCTTTACGTGCAGAAATAGGCAACAAAGCTTTTAAATTGGCTGTGAAACGTTATTTAAATGCACACCAATATAAGAATGTAAGCACTAACGATTTTATATCAGAAGTTAAAGCGGTGAGTGGTAAAAATTTAGATGCATTTTTCGATCTGTGGTTGCAGTCTAATACATTTCCTTTAGATTATGTTTTAAATTCATCTAATGATGCTATGCGTTTTTATATGAATCAGTTAGAAGAGTTAGATTGTATTGTAGCTCATGATACTAATTTTCTACTAGACTCTAATCGCTATTATTTTGAAAAACAAGAATTATTAAAAAAACAACCAGAATTGATTACTAAAGATGTAATGATTAAAAATGGGGTAGAAGTTAGACAAACTATAGCACAAGAGCTAACTACTATACCTAAAGCATTGCAGGACACTTATGAAACGTTTTTAGACGATAAATCTTATCAAACTCAAGAAATTGCATTGTATAATTTATGGGTGAATTTTCCAGAAAAACGTACAGAATATTTACAACACACTCAGGATTATATCGGTTTTAAATCTAAAAACATTAGACAATTATGGTTGGTTTTAGCATTGTCTACTCCAGAATTTAAACCCGAATTAAGTTCTAAGTATTTAAATGAATTAATTCAGTATACAGCACCAATTTATGATTTTGAAGTAAGGGATTTGGCGTTAAGTTATGTAGATGCTTTGCAAATTTATAACGAAGTTACAATTGCAAACATCATGCAGGCAACAAAACACCATAATTGGAGGCTAAGTAAAAAAGCAAAACAGATGTTGGAGATTATAGAACAACACCCTAAATATGGAATTATTTTAAAACAACTTCAGCAAGAATAATAAATATGAGAGCATTAGTAATTTCTGGAGGTGGTAGCAAAGGTGCTTTTGCTGGTGGTGTAGCACAATATTTAATAGAACAAAAAAAGCGAGAATACGATATTTATCTAGGGACGTCTACTGGAAGTTTATTGATTCCGCATTTGGCAACAGGAGATTTAAATAAATTATATAATATTTATACAAATGTTTCTCAAAGCGATATCTTTAGTGTTAGTCCTTTTGTACAACATAAAAAAGGAGATCGTGAGTATGTCTCAATCAATTATTTTAATTCAGTACTTCAGTTTATAAAACGTAAACGTACGTTTGGTGAAAGCAAATCCCTAAAGCGTAATATTAAAAAAAATTTTACACCAACAGAATTTAATCTTATAAGGAAAATAAAATCTGATGTTGTCGTTACAGTTACAAACCTTTCTAAAGGCAAAGTTGAATATAAATCGATACAAGAGTGTACGTATGATGAGTTTTGTGAGTGGATTTGGATTTCTTGTAATTATATTCCTTTTATGTCTATTGCTACGGTAAATGGATATGAATATGCAGATGGGGGATATTCCTGTGTTGTGCCTATACAAGAAGCGATAAATAGAGGGGCAACAGAGGTTGATGCAGTGATTTTAGAGTCTGAGCAAATGCAAGAAAATAAAGTGTTAGGACAAAATCCCTTTTCGCTCATGATGAATTTGTTTGGGCATGTTGTAGACCAATTAGAATATCATGATATAGTGATTGGTAAATTAACTGCTATTCAGAAAAATGTAAAATTAAACTTATATTATACGCCTACACAATTAACCGAGAATTCCTTGATATTTAGTAAGCCTTTAATGGAAAAATGGTGGAAACAAGGTTTTGATTATGCTAAAATGAAACAATTTAATGGAGGCACCTCTCTCTTAAACGAAAAAACAACTTAATAAACTGTTTGTTCTTTCTGCTTATTAAGTTGTTTTTTCTAGCACGTTACTTTGGTTTTGTTCTAATAGTGTTAGCACATCACAGAACTTTTGTTTTACCACATGTCGCTTACTTCTTCTTTTATAAAAGACAAGGCTGCATCACTAGGCGCACGTTTCTCCATCATTTCAGATAAAATTACTTCACGTAGTTTATTTGCACTATCTGTTTTTTCAGACATTGCGGCTTTTCTAACTAATTGAATAGTTGAGTTTTTTGCAGTAAGAATAATGCTCCAACATTCATCACTAATGTAGATTTGTTGTGATAAATTGTGTTCAAATTCCTGCTCAATATTACTTATAAGTAAGGTTTCGTAATCATTTTTATCCTCAGACATTGGTTGTACACGAATTAATAATTTAGACGGTGTAATACGTTCTAAAAATAAAGTCATACGTTCGTAAGCTTGTAATCGTAAAGGCAATGCATTTACTTGCATTTCTTTTTTTAATAAAAAACGTCGTCTGCCATCTTCATTTTTGGTATGTTCTTTAAAAAAATAAAAAGCAATTAATCCTGTTATTAATGCGGGGATAGTATATAAAAATAAGTTAACTAAAGTGTCTGGATTCATAGGGTTGTAATTTTTTGTAAAATTAATTGTTTTTATCTTAAGGTAAAATAAAAAACAAGTTAGTGGTTAAGGAATTTTGGTCTTAATTTAAATTGGCTTTTCCTCCTAAATAAGGACAATCTAGTAAGTCTTTCATGCTTTTAAATGCTACTGGAGCTTTTTCGTACTTATAGGTTTTATCTAATTTAGCCGTTAAATTTTTATCATCTACATTTACATTAATATCATGCATTTTAAATTGACAAGGGTGCTCGTAACCTGCTGCATGTGTAACTTCTATAAATTCTTTACTAAACGTTTTAAAATATTGGGCAAGACGTTCAGATTTTAAAGTAGGGTCTATACCATTTTGTAGCCATTTATTTTGTGTGGCAACACCACTAGGGCATCGGTTAGTATGGCAAACTTGTGCTTGTATGCATCCAATACTTAACATAGCTTCTCTGGCCACACTTATACAGTCTGCTCCCATAGCAAAAGCCATGGCTGCTTTTGCTGGGAATCCTAAGCGGCCATTACCTATAAATACAATTCGGTCTGTAAGGTTTCGTTTTAAAAACACTTTATATAGTTCGCTAAACCCATATACCCAAGGTAAAGACACGTGATCTGCAAAACTGGGAGGCGCAGCTCCAGTACCGCCTTCACCACCATCAACAGTTATAAAGTCGGGACCTTTACCAGTTGCAATCATTAGGTCTGCAAGTTCTTCCCATTGTTCTATTTTTCCTATAGCAGCTTTAACACCTACTGGTAAACCTGTAAGATCAGCAATTTTTTCTATAAACTCTAAGAGCCCAGGGATGTCTTTAAAAGCAGAATGCCCAGGAGGAGAGATTACATCTTTACCAATTGGTACGTGTCTAATATTAGATATTTCTTTAGTGATTTTTGCTGCGGGTAAAACACCTCCTTTTCCTGGTTTTGCTCCTTGAGATAATTTAATTTCAATAGCCTTTATAAATGGATTTTTGTTTGTTAACGCCACAAGTTTATCTATAGAAAAATTTCCTTCATCGTCACGAACTCCAAAATAGCCTGTCCCGATTTGAAAAATAACATCTCCACCATGGCTATGGTAAGGAGACAAACCGCCTTCTCCTGTATTATGAAAAGCTCCAGATATTTTTACCCCTTTGTTTAAAGACTCCATAGCTTTAGCAGATAGAGATCCAAAACTCATAGCAGATATATTAATTACAGAGGCTGGTCTAAAAGGTTTTTTTCTCTTGTTGTGTGCACCCATTACTTTTGCACATGGTAAAAATGTATTGTCTTTTAAGTTTGGATGATCTCCTTCCGGCTTAAAAGGTAACATGGCGTTATTGATAAACATATGCTGGTTGGCATAAATATCGCGATCTGTACCAAAACCTTCATAGTTATTTTCATGTTTTGCAGAAGCGTAAATCCATCCCCGTTCTATACGGTTAAAAGGCAGTTCTTCACGGTTGTTAGCAACAAAATACTGACGCATTTCTGGACCTATACTCTCTAAAAGAAACCTGAGGTGACCTACAATAGGGAAGTTATGACTAATGGTATGTCTTTTTTGAATAAAAACATCTCTAATTGCTATAATAATAAGTAAAAGGATAATCCACATCCACCAACTTATGTCACCTAAACTCATAATGCGTTTTTTTTTTTTTTTTTTCGTTAATGGGTTAAATATATTATAAATAAAGCAAATACATAAAGGAAGATATCTTTATCATTATATTGTTTTAATTTTATGTATAAATATAAATCCATCGCAATCAATGTCTAGACTAATTAAGAGAAGTGTAACTGTTTTGTTATTAATAGTTTGTGTGTTGGGTCTAGTGGTGGTGTTTTTTGCAAATCCATTTGTAGAAGGTAAGCTTAAATCGGCTTTAACAAATCTTCCAGAACATGTGAAATTAAATTACACAGCATTGCATGTTAATGTGTTTCAGGGGTTGCTGTTTGTTGAAAATCCGGAATTAATTTTTTCTAAGCAGAATAAAACGGGGAAAAACCTAAATGTAAAGCTTGATAATTTTAAACTAGAAAATGTAAGTTATTGGCAATTTATTTTCAATAAGACCATACATTTAGATCAGATTGAGCTTGAAAATGCAGATATATCTTATAAAAAAAATAGTTTTAAATCAGATACACAGCACTCTAAAGTTACATCAGAAGATTCTCAAAATAAACCTTTGCAAGCATTCAATAAGCAAATAAAAATTGATAACTTACATTTAAGTCATGCAAAATTAACCATTTATCAAGCCACATCAGACTCAATTTTTCTGAAATCGGAAAATGTAAATATGTCCTTTAATGCTATTGTTCTAGACGACGCTTCAGCCCAAAAAAATATCCCCTTTACTTATTCAGACTATTCTATTCAAACAGATTCTTTAACATTTAATGTGGGAATATATGAAACCTTAAGTTTGCAAAATTTAGAGTTTACAAATAAAAATTGGGTAATTAGAGATTTAAAGTTAAAGACCAAATACTCTAAACAAGAATTAACTAAGATTATAAAAAAAGAACGCGATCATTTTAATGTAGAAATAGATTCGTTATGGTTAAAACAACCTGATTTTGGTTTTAATAATAACCGTTTTTATTTTAAATCAGATTCAATCATCATTGAAAAACCTGATGCGAAAATTTATAGAAATAAACTGGTTGCAGACGATTATACAATTAAGCCGTTATATAGCAAAATGTTGCGAGATCTTAGTTTCGATTTAACTTTACCTGTAGTATTGTTAAAACACGGAAATATTGTTTATGAAGAGAAGGTAAAAGCTAATGTTCAAGCAGGTAGTGTTGCATTTAACGATTTTAATGCTACAATTAAAAATGTAAGTAATACTTATGAGGCTCCAACAAAAACAGAATTAGATATACAAACTATTTTTTTTGGAAAAGCTCCATTACATGCTAATTGGGTGTTTGATGTAAATAATAAACAAGATGATTTTATGTTTAAAGCTCAAATAGGTGTGTTACCAGCTGCTCGATTAAATAGGTTTACAGAGCATAATTTAAACATTAAACTTGAAGGACAATTTGATAAGATTTATGCTAGAATAGATGGAAATGTAAACAGATCTACCGTAAATTTTGATGTAAAATATGCAAACATGAAAGTGAATATTTTAAATAAAAAGAAGAAGCGGAATAATTTTTTATCGTCTATAGCTAATCTTTTTATACGGAATGATTCCGATAAAAATAAGGATGGCTTTATAGAAAAAAATGGGCAAGTAACTCGAGATAAAACCAAATCTGTGTTTAATTTCTTATGGTTAAACATGAAAGAAGGGTTAAAATTAGTATTTGTAGGCGACGGTATTATTTAAAACACGTATGACTTATAACTTGTAAAATGTGCAATGTTTATAATTATTTATAAATCTATTTAGTTAAACGGCTAACAAAGGTTAATTTTACAACCTAAATTGTATGAACATTGGAGAAGTATTTAAGTCAGTTAAATGAAGCACAGTTAGCACCAACCATTCAAAAAGACGGCCCTATGATAGTTATAGCAGGGGCCGGTTCTGGAAAAACACGTGTGTTAACTTATAGAATAGCCTATTTAATGCATCAGGGTATAGACCCTTTTAATATTTTATCGTTAACCTTTACCAATAAAGCGGCTCGCGAAATGAAAGAGCGTATTGCTTCTATAGTTGGCCAAAGTGAAGCTAAAAACCTGTGGATGGGAACATTTCACTCGGTTTTTGCTAAAATTTTAAGAATTGAAGCCGATAAATTAGGATATCCTGCAAATTTTACGATTTATGATGCACAAGACTCTCAGCGTTTAATTTCATCTATTATTAAAGAAATGGGATTAGATAAGGATTTGTATAAATATAAATCTGTGTTTTCTAGAATTTCTTCATACAAAAACAGCTTAATCACGGTTCGTGCCTATTTTCAAAATCCAGAATTGATTGAAGCCGATACAATGGCTAGACGTCCACGTTTAGGCGATATTTACAAAGAATATGTAGAGCGTTGTTTTAAATCTGGCGCCATGGATTTTGATGATTTATTATTAAAAACAAATGAACTTTTAACACGCTTTCCAGAAGTATTAGCTAAATATCAAGACCGTTTTAGATATATTTTGGTAGATGAGTATCAAGATACTAACCATTCACAGTATTTAATAGTAAGAGCATTGTCTGATCGTTTTCAAAATATTTGTGTCGTTGGAGACGATGCTCAGAGTATTTATGCCTTTCGTGGTGCAAATATCAATAATATTTTAAATTTCCAAAAAGATTACGATAATGTAAAGTTGTTTCGTTTAGAACAAAATTATAGGTCGACTAAAAATATTGTAAATGCAGCCAATTCTATTATAGATAAAAATGAAACGAAATTAGATAAGGTTGTTTGGACAGCAAATGATGAAGGTGGAAAAATAAAAGTAAATCGTTCCATGACCGATGGGGAAGAAGGGCGTTATGTGGCGAGTACCATTTTTGAAACGAAGATGAATGAGCAACTTAAGCATTCAGATTTTGCCATTTTATATCGTACCAATGCACAATCCCGTTCAATGGAAGATGCTTTACGTAAACGTGATATACCCTATCGTATTTATGGCGGTTTATCATTTTATCAGCGTAAAGAGATCAAGGACATTTTATCGTATTTAAGAATTATTATAAATCCTTCGGACGAAGAAGCTTTAAAACGTGTCATTAATTTTCCGCCAAGAGGTATCGGTCAAACTACCATAGATAAGTTAATAATAGCTGCAAACGGCTATAAGCGTTCTATTTTTGAAGTGATGAAACACATCGATAAAACCGATGTGAAAATTAATTCGGGAACAAAAAATAAGCTTAAAGATTTTGTGACTATGGTAGAGAGTTTCCAAGTCATGAATCAGAATGTGAATGCATTTGAGTTGGCAGAGCATGTTACAAAAACTACAGGTTTAATAAAAGAATTTAATAAAGATACTACACCAGAAGGGGTTGCTAAAGTTGAAAATATAGAAGAACTTATAAATGGTATTAAAGATTTTGTTGAAGAGCAAAAAGAAATCGCAGATACCACAGGGTCTTTAACCGAATTTTTAGAAGATGTTGCGCTTGCAACCGATCTAGATAATGATAATGGAGAGGATGATCGGGTCGCTTTAATGACCATTCACTTGGCTAAAGGTTTAGAATTTCCATATGTTTTTATTGTTGGACTTGAGGAAGATTTATTTCCAAGTGCTATGAGTATGAATACCAGAAGCGAGTTGGAAGAAGAACGACGTTTGTTTTATGTAGCATTAACACGAGCAGAAAAACAAGCGTATTTAACCTATGCTTTATCTAGATACCGCTGGGGAAAATTAGTAGATTCTGACCCAAGCCGATTTATTCAGGAAATAGATGAGCAATACTTAGATATTCTTACTCCAATAGAAGAGCGCAGAATGAATCCAATGTTAGATGCTAACATTTTTGGAGATGCCGATACGCCAACTCCGGGGAATATTAGATTTAAGCCTGCTAAACAACTACCAATTCAGAAAAAAGGTTCGCCAAAATTACAAGGCCCTGCTAAAGTCCAAATTAGCACACCTAAAAAATTAACGCCAGTTAGTCAAACCAATGCCGCTTCTGGAGAGGCTAATTTATTTGATAATAAATTAACAGCAGGAAACATTGTTAAACACTTGCGTTTTGGAAAAGGTGAAGTCTTAAAAATAGAAGGTGTGGGAGCAGATACTAAAGCCGAAATTAAATTTGAAAATGGTGGTAACAAGAAATTATTACTTCGATTTGCTAAATTGGAAGTTATCGGATAACTAAAAAAACATATTAAGGTTAAGATTAAAAAGTTCAGAATTCATTATTCTGGACTTTCTTCTTTTGTGGTTTATCTGTTTGTATATAATTATTAATGGAATGGTATCAAAGCTTCAGTTGTAAATAATCATTAGGAAAAACATGATCATTTACATAGAAAGTAAATAGTAATTCTTCATCTTCAAAACTTGAAATTTTTATCTTCTATATTATAAATTCAAGACGATGCTATAATTTGGTGCTTCTTAGTTAGATTAATAAAAACGCAACGTCAAGCTAAGCCCTTTGGAGTAATTATAATAGCTTTTGTCTATTTTTATTTGTTTTAGAGATAACGGTGAAACACTAAATATTCAGCGGCGTGGAATATGCTAAAGATTAATCTAAATTTTCGGTGATAAATCTTTTTAATTTAGACCAAGTGTCTAGGAGTTCTAATCCGTCCCAACCATGACCTTCTTCTGGGTATAGCGTGTATTCGTGCATAACACCTAAGGCTTCAAGCTTGTCTTGTAAATCGCTACCCTGAGAGGCGGGAACCAATGGATCTTTACCTCCATAAAATAGAATTGTTGCAGGAGCATCTTCTGTGACTTGGAGGTATGGACTTACTTGTTCTAAAAATGTAGTAGTTAGATCTAATCCGTATAATTCTATTAATGCTTGAAGTTCTTCAGAATCAATCTGTTCTATATATTCAGGATCTGTAAAATTTGTTGGGCCTACTATGCTGCATACCATTTTGGCTTGATTTAAATCGTTAAAGGCATAGCTCCAAAGTAGAGCTAAGTGTGCACCAGCACTAGTTCCTATAAAACCGAAATCGCTTGAGATTTGGTAGGTTTCTAAATTAGCATTTAAATGGTTTACGACAGAACTTATGTCGTTAATTTGTGTCGGGTAAGCTTCAGTAGCATTATCTACTAAACGATAATTCATATTCAAGATGGCGACATCAGGTAAATCGTTCTGGATTAATTCAACAAAGGCATCCATGTCGCTTTTATCTCCCGACGTCCAACCCCCGCCATGTACTAAAATTAAAGTTTTGGTATCAACATCTCGATTTTCGGGTAAATATAAGTCGTAAGTTTGAAACTCATTATCGCCATAAGACACGTTAAATTTAACAGAAGCTTCTAAATCTGTAAAATCATTTTCACTAGAATTGGAGTCCGATGTACAAGAGTAGCTCGTAACGGCAATTAATAGTAGTATGATTAAGGATTTAATTGGTTTCATTATAAAGTATTAATTACTTACTTTGTAAACGTTTCTACAATATAGTTATTATGGCTGAGTTAATAAAAGTTTACGAGGAAAATCCGAATCCTAGAGAGATAAAAAAAATCATTGAGGTTTTAAAACAAGGAGGTTTAATTATTTATCCCACAGATACGGTGTATGGATTAGGTTGTGATATTACTAATACCAAGGCTTTAGAGCGTATAGCTAGAATAAAAGGGGTGAAGTTAGATAAAGCAAATTTTTCTTTTATATGTTACGATTTAAGTAACTTAAGCGATTACGTTAAGCAAATAGATACCTCTACATTTAAAGTACTAAAAAGAGCATTACCTGGCCCGTATACATTTATTTTACCTGGAGCTAAAACATTGCCGTCTGTTTTTAAGAAAAAGAAAACAGTTGGAATTAGAGTACCAGATAATAAAATTGCTTTAGAACTTGTAAAAGCTCTAGGGAATCCTATAGTATCTACTTCTATTCGCGATGATGATGAGGTTTTAGAATATACAACAGATCCTGAATTGATTCTTGAAAAATGGGATAATCTAGTCGATTTAGTTGTGGATGGCGGTTATGGTGGTAATCAAGCTTCGACAGTGATTGATTTTTCAGGAGACGCGCCTGTAATTGTAAGGGAAGGTAAAGGAAGTATAGAAATTTTTTAGTTTTGATTTTATTCAGAATTTAAATTCGCAATTAGTAATTTAGCCACAAACAATTTTTATGATAAGTAAGGCGCAATTCGATAAAGAAATAGAAGGTATTATAAGTAATGCTGTTCGAGAAGATGTTGGTGATGGCGATCATAGTTCTTTGGCATGCATTCCAGCTACTGCACAAGGAAAAGCAAAACTGTTGGTAAAAGACAACGGTATAATTGCAGGTGTAGAATTTGCTAAAAAGGTTTTTAATTATATTGATGGCGATTTAAAAATAGAAACTTTAATTGAAGACGGGACCAAGGTAAAATATGGCGATATTGTGTTTTATGTTGAAGGAGCATCTCAATCTATTTTAAAAGCTGAACGCTTAGTGTTAAATGCCATGCAACGTATGAGTGCGATTGCAACAAAAACAAAATCGTATGTAGATTTGTTAGCAGGTACAGGAACTAAAATTTTAGACACAAGAAAAACAACACCTGGAATTCGTGCTTTAGAAAAATGGGCGGTTAATATAGGTGGCGGTGAAAACCATAGATTTGCACTGTACGACATGATTATGCTAAAAGATAATCATATTGATTTTGCTGGAGGGATTACTGCAGCAATAACAAAAACCAAAGCCTATTTAAAATCGAACCAAAAAGATTTAAAAATTATTGTTGAGGCAAGAACTCTTGCAGAGATTGAAGAAATTCTTCAAAATGATGGTGTGTATCGCATTTTAATCGATAATTTTAATTACGCCGATACTAAAATGGCTGTGAAATTAATAGGAGAGACGTGTCAGACCGAATCTTCTGGAGGGATTAATGAAGATACTCTAAGAAAATATGCAGAATGTGGTGTAAATTATATTTCTTCTGGAGCCTTAACGCATTCTGTTTATAATATGGATTTAAGCCTGAAAGCGGTTTAATTATGACAAAACCTATAGAGGATAAACTAGATAAAATTCCGGTAGTTAGATTCGTTGTAAAATTTTTTAAAAGTTTAAAATTACCTGGATTAGAAGGGTTATCTGTTTACGACTTATTAGAATTATATATTATTGGTGTTTTTAAAGGTGCATTAACCTCTAGAGCAAGTGCTATAGCTTTTAATTTTTTTATGGCTATATTTCCATTTTTGTTATTTATTTTAATTTTAATTCCGCATATTCCTATAGAAGGGTTTAAAGTTGAGTTTTTAGATTTTTTAGAATCCTTCTTACCACCTACAACATCAGATTTTTTCTTTAAAAATATTTTTGAAAATATAGACCGTTCAGAACGTGGCGGGTTATTATCTACAGTATTTCTATTATCTATTTTTTTAATGGCTAATGGGATAAGTGCTGTGTTTTCAGCTTTTGAAAATTCATATCATGCAGAGCTTTCTAGAACTATAGTAAGACAGTATTTATATGCTTTAGGAGTAGCATTAATCTTAGCTTTTTTAGTTATTATTTTTGTAGCAGGTCTTGGTTTTGTCGAAATTTATGTGCTTGGTAGTTTATTTACTACCTTAGAATATCAAGGTGTGGAAGTTGGAGATAGTAGTATTATTTGGGTTAACATATCTAAATATGTATTTGGAATTATTATGATTTATGTGTCTACAGCAACCATTTACTATTTTGGTACCAAGGAAGGAAAGGATAGTCGATTCTTTTCTGTAGGTGCATTGTTAACCACATTTTTAATAGCTTC
This sequence comes from Formosa sediminum, assembly GCF_007197735.1. Lineage (GTDB taxonomy): Bacteria > Bacteroidota > Bacteroidia > Flavobacteriales > Flavobacteriaceae > Formosa > Formosa sediminum. The sequence continues at coordinate 3,558,804 of NZ_CP041637.1, read as the reverse complement.
TGTGTCGTATTTATTCGGTATATACATAGAGCAATTCTCTCAATACAACGAACTTTATGGTTCTATTGGAGCGTTACTTATTTTAATGATTTATTTGTGGTTAAATGCAAATATTATTTTGTTAGGTTATGAGTTAAATGTATCCTTACGCCAATTACATAAAAGCCGTTAATGTATGCCTCATTATATAAATGTTATATTGCCTATTCCTGTAGAGAATTTATTTACATATGTAATAACAGAAGCAGAATCTGGTTTTATTAAACCTGGCATGCGTGTCGCTGTGCCTTTTGGTAAAACAAAAGTTTACACCGCTATTGTAAAGTTAGTGCATAATACACCACCAACCATTTATGAGGCTAAACAGATACATCAAATTTTAGATGAATTTCCTATAGTAACCGCCACCCAATTACGAATGTGGGATTGGATGTCTAACTATTATTTGTGTACTGTTGGGGATGTTATGCGTGCAGCCTTACCAAATGCTTTTATTTTAGAAAGTGAAACTTTAATAAGTAAAAACACAAAACAAGTCATACACGATACTGACTTAAAAGACGATGAGTTTTTAATTTATGAAGCCTTACATCATCAATCTTCTTTACGAATTCAGGATATTATTGATATTGTAGATAAAAAACAAGTCTTTCCAATAATAAAACGACTTTTAGAAAAGGGAGCAATCGTCGTTGAAGAAGAAGTTTTTGAAAAGTATAAACCTAAGCTAGTTAAGTATGTTAAACTTAAAGAGAACCATGCCACTGCAGAAGGCTTACAAGCGTTGTTAGATGATTTAAGTCGTGCACCTAAGCAACGTGATGTGGTTATGAGCTTATTTCAATTATCTGCTAAAACTAAAAAACCTATAAAGGTTTCAGAATTAACAGAATCTAGTGGAGCTTCAAGTAGTATTGTAAAATCGTTGATAGATAAATCTATTTTAGATGAATATTTTATTCAAACAGACCGTGTTGAATATCAGGGTAATGAAGTTGAAGCCTCTAAAACCTTAAATACTGAACAAGAAGAGGCGTTAAAACAAATACTTACCACCTATAATACACATCAAGTAACTTTGCTTCATGGCGTAACCTCTTCAGGAAAAACAGAGGTTTATGTAAAACTGATAGAAGATGTTTTAAAAACAGGAAAACAAGTTTTGTATTTGTTGCCTGAAATAGCTTTAACTACACAATTGGTAAATAGGTTACAAAATTACTTTGGAGATCAAGTTGCTGTATTTCATTCTAAATACTCTGCGCATGAACGTGTTGAGGTTTGGAATAATGTATTAATAAATTCTCCAAAAGCTCAAGTGGTATTAGGAGCGCGTTCATCAGTATTTTTACCGTTTACTTCTTTAGGATTAATTATTGTTGATGAAGAACATGAACAATCTTTTAAACAGTTTGATCCTGCACCAAGATATCACGCTAGAGATACGGCGGTTGTGTTGGCGCATATCCATGGTGCAAAAACACTATTAGGTTCGGCAACACCAAGTTTAGAAAGTTATTTTAATGTACAACAAGGGAAGTATGGTTTAGTAGAAATTACAAAGCGATTCAATAATGTCTTAATGCCTAAAATTGAATTGGTAGATATTAAAGATAAGCAAAAACGAAAGTTAATGAAAGGTCATTTTAGTGATAGAATGATTAATGTTATGACTGAGACTTTAGAGGAAGGCCATCAGATTATTTTATTTCAAAACAGACGAGGTTTTTCGCCAATCGTAGAGTGTAAAACTTGCGGACATGCACCACAATGTCCAAATTGCGATGTTAGTTTAACGTTTCATAATTATAGAAATCAATTACGTTGTCATTATTGTGGTTACAATATGGCAATGCAATTAAAATGTCAAGCTTGCGGAGATACTGCTTTAGATACTAAAGGTTTTGGAACAGAGCAAATCGAGGAGGAGGTTAAATTATTGTTTCCAAATTATAAAACAGGCCGTATGGATTTAGATACCACACGAGGTAAATATGGTTACGAAAAAATAATTACCGCTTTTGAACAGCAAGAAATGGATATTTTGGTGGGGACACAAATGCTTACTAAAGGATTAGATTTTAGGAATGTAGCTTTGGTAGGTATTATGAATGCCGATAATTTATTGAATTTTCCAGATTTTAGAGCTCATGAGCGTAGTTATCAACTATTATCTCAAGTGTCTGGTCGTGCAGGAAGAACACAAAAACAAGGGCAAGTTTTAATACAAACGTATAACCCTTATCATAATATATTACAGCAAGTGTCTACTAATAATTATGCTGCTATGTATAAGGAGCAAATGGACGATCGTTATAATTTTAAGTATCCACCAGTATACAGGCTAATTCGGATTACTCTAAAACATAAAGATTTTAATCGCGTAAATATGGCTTCTCAATGGTTAGGGAAAGCATTGCGGCAAATTTTTGGTGATAATGTATTGGGACCAGAAGATCCTCCTGTATCTAGAATTAGAAATTTATTTCATAAAAATATTCTAATTAAAATCCCTCAAAAACAATCGTTAGGAGGTACAAAAAAAGCCATCGTTAAAATAAACAACAGCTTTAATAGTGTAAAAGATTTTAGGTCTGTAAGACTAGTAGTTAACGTAGACGCATATTAAATACTGTTTAAAGCATCAATAAGTTGCGATTTTTTATTTCTACTTAATGGAATTTCAAAAGAACCAACTTCAACATTCTTACTATTAAATCTGTCAATTTTGTCTAAATTAACAATATAGGATTTATGAATTCTTAAAAATTTCCCTTCAGGAAGTTCCTGTTCAAAAGCTTTCATAGTAGATAAAACTACTAAACTTGTTTCTTCGGTAACCAGTTTCACATAATCACCAAGGGCTTCAATCCATTTTATGTCGTTAATATATACTTTACGTTTTTTAAGGTTGCTTTTTACAAAAATATGTTCGCCTTCTGCTTCGTTAAAATCTAATTTTAATTTATGTTGTTCTATAGCTTTTTCTACAGCAAGCATAAAACGTTCTCTTGTAATGGGCTTTTTTAAATAATCTGTAGCATCATAATTAAATGCCTTAAAAGCATATTCGGTCTTACCTGTAACAAAAATAATTTGAGGTTTGTTGTTTAAAACATCAAGAAGTTCAAAACCATTAAGTACAGGCATTTCTATATCTAGAAAAATTAAATCTACCTTGTGCGTATTTAAACCATTTTTAGTTTCAAGTGCGCTACTGTATTCTGCTATCAGGTTTAAAGCAGGGTGGTTTTCTATTAACTTTACTATGGACAGCCTTTGTATTGCCGAGTCGTCTACTACTACACAGTTTAAAGTCATAAACATTAATTGTTTGAGGTTAAGTTATCGACAATAGTACAAATAAATCGGATAAAAAACAAAAAAATATCGATAAAGTGAAAACTTATGTAGTTCAACGATACCTTAATATAAGGGATATATTAAAATATTTTAAACAAGTTTGTTATATCTAATAATTATCTGTACTTTTGCAGCCATTTTTAACAATAAAATAGATTTGAATATGAATCATTATGAAGCTGTTTTCATCTTAAATCCCGTTTTATCTGAAACACAGATAAAGGAGACAGTACAGAAATACGAAGATTTTCTTGTTTCTAACGGTGCTAAGATGATATCTAAAGAAGATTGGGGCTTAAAAAAATTAGCTTACCCAATTCAAAACAAAAAAAGTGGTTTTTACCATTTATTTGAATTTCAAGTAGCAGGAGAAGTAATTACTCCATTAGAATTAGAATTTAGACGTGACGAGCGTTTTATGCGTTACTTAACTGTAAAACTAGACAAGCACGCTGTGGCTTGGGCAGAAAGAAGAAGAGCTAAATTAAAACAAAAAGCGTAATTATGTCATCTATAGAACAACAAGCAAAAGGAAAAAAAGACGGTGAGATTAGATACTTAACGCCTTTAAATATTGAAACTAATAAGCAAAAGAAATATTGTCGTTTCAAGAAATCTGGAATTAAATATGTAGATTATAAAGATGCAGATTGGTTATTAAAATTCGTAAACGAGCAAGGTAAAATTTTACCTCGTCGTTTAACAGGAACGTCTTTAAAGTATCAAAGAAAAGTGTCTGTAGCTGTTAAAAGAGCACGTCACTTAGCTTTAATGCCATATGTAGCAGATTTATTAAAATAAAATACCGATAACAATGGAACTTATATTAAAACAAGACGTTGAAAATTTAGGGTTTAAAGACGATGTTGTAACAGTTAAGAACGGTTATGGTAGAAACTTTTTAATTCCTCAAGGAAGCGCTATTTTAGCTACACCTTCTGCAAAGAAAGTATTGGCTGAAAACTTAAAGCAAAGAGCTTTTAAAGAACAAAAAATTGTTGATGAAGCAAATGTAATTGCTGAAGCTTTAAAAGCTTTAGACATTAAAATTTCTTCTAAAGTAGGATCAGGAGATAAATTATTTGGTTCTGTAAATAACATCGACTTAGCAGAAGCTATAGCTAAAGAAGGACAGTCTATAGACAAAAAATACATTACTGTAATTGGAGGTAATGTTAAACGTTTAGGTAAATACGAGGCTGTAATTCGTTTACACCGCGAAGTAACTGTAGATTTCCCTTTTGAAGTAGTTGCTCAAGCAGACTAATTTAAAAGCAATCATAATATTAAAACCGTTTAGACTTGTTCTAGACGGTTTTTTTAATTTAAAAAAATATGAAACATTTTTTATTAGCTTGTATTTTAATTAGTTTTTTTAGTTGTAATACAACCAGAAAAGATTCAAAATTAATAGAGGTATTTAAAGCGTCTAATACACAACTACCCCATGTAAGTGTTCATCGGGGAGGTAAAGGATTAGCGTTTTACCCAGAAAATTGCTTAGAAACCATACAATATGTTAATGATAGTATTTCTGCAATCTATGAAATTGATGTGGCTCAAACTAAAGACAGTGTACTCGTATTAATGCACGATAACGCAATAGATAGAACTTCTACAGGTACAGGTTTAGTTAAAAATTTAACCTATGAATCTCTAAAATCTTTTAATTTAGTAGATGATTATGGAAATAAAACAGCTTATAAAATTCCATTATTTAAAGATGTACTATCTTGGTGTAAAGCCAATAATGTTGTACTTACTATAGATGTTAAAGGAAGCGTAAGTCAGGAAGTTGTTATAAATGCCATTAGAGCAGTAAAAGCAGAAGACGTATGTATACTAATTACTTATGATGTACAACAAGCAAAATCTGCATACAATTTGGCACCAGACTTATTGTTATCTGTATCTGCAAGAAATGAAACGGAATTTAATAATTTATTAGATGCTAATATTCCAACAAAAAATATGTTGGCATTTACAGGAACACGATTGTCTAATGTTACATTATACGAAAAATTACATTCACAAAATATAGTTTGTATGCTTGGAACTTTAGGAAACTTGGACCAACAAGCTAAGACTAAAAATGATACAAGTTATAAAATATGGCAAGATTTGGGCGTAGATATCTTTGCAACAGATAGACCTTTTGCCGTTTATAATTCTATAAATTAATTACATATGAAGTACGCAAGACTTACAAAAGAACAATTTGAAGAATTACATCAAGAATTTATTAATTTCTTAGCAACGCAGTCTATAGATGCTGCAGAATGGAAAACCATAAAAGAAACAAAACCCGAAGTTGCAGAACAAGAATTAGATGTTTTTAGTGATTTGGTTTGGGAAGGTGTCTTAGGGAAAGTAAAATACCTAGAGCATATTTCTGGACAACACATGCATTTATTTTCGCTTGGCGAAACCAATATGCATTTAATTGCTATTAAGCTTAAAAATGATAAAGATTTAGCAACTAAAGAAGGATTTGAATGGTTAAGAAAAAACTTATTAGATGATGAAGTCGAGTTTCTACAAGCCAACAAAACCTACTCTGAAGATAAAAACCTAGATATTTTTAAGTTAATACAACGAGGTGCAAACATTACTAAGGGTGAATTATATACCTATTTTAATGAATTAGTGAATGCTAATTAAATACTTTATTCGTAGCGTAAAGATTCTATAGGATCTAATTTTGAGGCTTTAGATGCCGGATAAGATCCAGAAATTATAGCTACTATAAAGGTAATTACACTAGCCCATATCATGGCAGACCAAGGCATAGTAAATTGAAAATCGACTGCACTTGCAAACCCGATACCAATTAATATACCAAGTATCATTCCTAAGATACCACCTAACTGACCAATGATTATGGTTTCTATAAAAAACTGAAAAGCTATGGTGCTTTGTTTGGCACCTAAGGCTTTTCTTACTCCAATTTCACGTGTACGTTCACTTACAGAAACTAGCATAATATTCATTAATGCGATAGAAGAGCCCAGAATAGTAATAATACTAATAATCCAAGCAGCTGTAGATAATACTCCTGTAATGGCTCCAATTCTGTTTATTAAATCGTCACTACGTTCCATACCAAAATTATTATCTTCAATAGGATTTAAACCGCGTATGTTTCTAAAAGTTATAATAGCATCATCTTGGGCCTGATCTAATAATTCTTTCTTTTCTACCATAATACTTAATGCATAATTAATATTTGAATTGGTGAAAATAGAACGTGCTTTTTGTAAGGGCATTATAACTCTTAAATCTTGATTGTTACCAAAAGTGGAGCCTTTAGATTCTAATGCGCCAATTACTTTAAATTTAAATCCTCTAATAGATATAGTTTTATCTATAGGATTGTCTTCTTTAAATAAAGCTTTTACTAAATCACTACCAATAATGCATACATTTGAGTTGTTATCAACTTCTAACGCATTAAATTCTCTACCTTGATCTACTTTTAAACCTGAATTTTGTATAAAATTTTCATTAGCACCTATAACAGTAACTTCAGGATCTGTTTTTTCGTTTTCAAATTTAACTTCAGCTATTGATGTTCCTGTAAATGAAACGGATGTTTTTGTGAAAGGATATTTATATTGATCTTCAAAATCACGAATGTTCTGATAGCTAATAATAGGATTTACTTTTTGGCGTTCCCCAGCTTGCCTACGTGCAGTAAACTCGTAACGCTGAATGTTAAATGTATTTGCTCCCATAGACGAGAAATCGCTAGATATAGTTGTTTCTAAAGCAGAAACGGCACTTAAAATTCCAACTAAAGCAGTAATACCTATGGCAATAATTAGTACTGTTAATATGGTACGAAGTAATTGACCTCTTATAGAATCGAAAGCAATTCTAATATTTTCTCGAACAAGTGAAAACATGAATATATTGTTATGGGTTGGGTGTTTTTATATAAGACTACAAAAACGTAATAAAGTTACTATAAAATTAAATTATCTTATTAAGTCACATCAAAAATTTAGATATTTGCGTTCAAATTAAAATATACCAATGGCACAAAAACCAAGTATTCCTAAAGGAACACGCGATTTTAATCCGGAACAAGTTGCAAAACGACAATATATATTTAAAACCATTCAAACTGTTTTTGAAACGTATGGTTTTCAACCTATAGAAACACCGAGTTTTGAAAATTCTGAAACTCTAATGGGAAAATATGGAGATGAAGGCGATCGTTTAATTTTTAAAATTTTAAATTCAGGTGATTATCTTAGTAAAGTTGATGAAGATTTATATGCTGAAAAAAATTCAACTAAAATAACATCAAGTATTTCAGAAAAAGCATTACGATACGATTTAACGGTACCGTTTGCAAGATATGTCGTGCAACATCAAAATGAAATTGAATTTCCGTTTAAGCGTTACCAGATGCAACCCGTTTGGAGAGCAGACCGTCCGCAAAAGGGACGTTTTAGAGAATTTAATCAATGCGATGCAGATGTTGTAGGTTCTAAATCACTTTGGCAAGAAGTGGAATTTGTGCAATTATACGATGCGGTGTTTACAGCTTTAAAATTAGAAGGTGTTACCATTAAAATTAACAATCGTAAAATCTTATCTGGTATAGCCGAAGTTATTGGTGCAAAAGATAAATTAATAGATTTTACTGTTGCTTTAGATAAATTAGATAAAATAGGAGAGGAGAAAGTAAAAGAAGAAATGTTAGGGAAAGGGATTCCGCAAAGCGGAATTGATAAATTGCAACCACTCTTCACTTTATCTGGAACTTTTGAAGTACAAATACAAAGTTTAAAATCTATTTTGAGTACCTCTGAAGAAGGATTAAAAGGTGTTGAAGAATTGGAATTTATCAATACAGGTATTGAAACTTTAGGTTTAAAAACAGCTGCTTTACAGTTGGATGTAACTTTAGCACGCGGATTAAATTATTATACTGGTGCTATTTTTGAAGTTGCAGCACCGGATGGTGTGTCTATGGGATCTATTGGTGGTGGTGGTCGTTACGACGATTTAACTGGAATATTTGGTCTTAAGGATGTAAGTGGAGTAGGAATAAGTTTTGGATTAGACCGTATTTATTTGGTATTAGAAGAATTAGAATTATTCCCAGAAGCAGTAAATAAAAATGTAAAGGTTTTATTTATAAATTTTGGAGATGCAGAAGCGTTATACAGTTTAAAAGCTATTCAGAAATTAAGAGCGGCTGGTATTAATGCTGAATTATATCCGGATGCTGCTAAGATGAAAAAACAGATGAATCATGCCAATAAACGTGCAATTCCATTTGTGGTTTTAGTAGGTGAAGAGGAAGTGAAATCTGAAGTTTTTACACTTAAGAATATGGCTGAAGGCACACAGGATAAATTAAATTTTGATGCGCTTTTAGATGCTGTTAAATAAATGACCTATTTATTAAGAAGTATTAAAAAGATATAGAATTAAGCAAAAAAAAGTCCCGAATACATTCGGGACTTTTTGATTTTTATTATTTATAAAAACCAATTAATACTTAATGCTAAGTTTTTTGGTTGCATTACCTTGATCTGTTTGGACTTTTACAATGTAGTTTCCTTCAGACACTTGTTTTACTGGTATTTTACAATTATGTGTTAAAGTAGCATTAGTCGCATTCCAAACACGTACAGTTTGACCTAATATATTTATTAATTGTACTTGTTTGATAGTTATATGGCTAGGTGAAGTAATATAGATTTCGTCTGTCTTACCTAAATAATTTACAGAAAGCTTGCGTAATTCATCTTCTATAATATCTAGTCTATTTTCTTCTTTAAACGCTACAAAATAACGATCTGTATACGCTCCTTTATCTAAATGTATTTGGTATTTAGAGTTGTTAACTTTTGTATAGGTGTTTTCATAACTATCGTAAATAAAGACATCTATATCAGTATCAAAATTTTCCAGAGTATTTAGGGTAATTTCAATATTTCCGTCTTTTCCCATAAATAAAGCTAAAGGATATTGTTTGGTTTCATCAAACGCTCCAACCCCTTGAATAACATAAGTGTTATCATTAATCAAAAATAATAAGTCACTAGAAATAGATTCAAAATTTGTGGCATCATAACCAAAATCCACATCATCTGTTGCAGCATTATCTGGTGTAAACCCTAACAATAATTGTCTGGTTGCATTATCAGGATTTTTGAAATTTAAACGAATGCGTTGTACATCGTTGTCATCGTTTTGATCTGTACCATCTGTTCTTAAGAAAATTGAACTGCCGTCAGTTTCTGTTTTATAAATACGCTGACCATTATTAAAGATAATATTACCGGCTTGTCCTGCAGTAATAAAAAAACCTTGAGCAACTGGTATATAGCGTTTAGGAATGTAATTGTCTGCATCTCCTATTCCAGAAATATCAGCTGGAGCAACGGCTGGATTTCCTCCAGTTAAATTTAATGAGGCATAACCTCCTAAATACTCTTTGGTTGCGTGAGAATTGTTTGTAGTAGATTGTCTCCAAAAACGAATTTCTCCATTATTACCTCCGTCATTTAGCATGACTTGATTATCTGTTATAAATGTATTGGCATCTATAGCAGATGGATATGGATTACCTACAAGAGCATCGTTTCCTGCAGATACATTAACTAAATAATCGCCGTTATTTGGTTGTCCAATAAATGTATAATCTGCATTACTAGCACCTTTCATAATATAACCTAAACCAACGTTAATGTCGTAATCTTCATCAATTTTGTGCCAGTTAAAAGTTGTTGTATTATAGTTTTCAAATAAGTATAACCATCTTGTGCTAATAAAAGGTGGATTTCCTGGAGCACCATCAGAATTAGTGGTCCATCTTACAGGTGTTGTACCTGTATGTAAGACTTCATTTAATTTATACGTTCTATTACTAGTAGTTCCAGAAGTACTTACTGGAGATGCCCAATAATTATAATTATAAATATTTGTAGTTCCTTGCTGATCAAGGTGTAATTCTCCTGTCCCTGTATAATCTACAATACTATTTTCAGGTTGTAATAATTGTGCTTCACCTTCTAGTTTTAAGGTACCATCTAATTTCAAATATTTAGATACAGTTAGAGGAGAATTGTCTGGAACAGTTAAGGTATTATCTTCTACAATTAAGCCTAAAACAGTTGTCGTTCTATCTAGTGTAATATTGTTTTTTATTTTTACAATATTCCATGTAATTCCACTGCTGTTAGGTATTTGGTTTACATCTGCATTCATCCATGCTGCGGCAGAATCCCAATTGGAATTTCCATTAGTCTCGTAAGGTAATGGTGCAGTTTCTTGTTGCTTAGATGTCATGTTTCTTAAAGTACCTGATGCAGCACCATTAACAGATGTTAAAGTTCCGTTTAATATATTTGAACCCATTTGGTAGTACCCAACTAAATTTGTATTCCAATCTAGATTACCTGTAATATCTAATGGTATAATTGCACCTCTAACTTTCCCTCCGTTATTTTGAATTTCTTGATTCATCATTTCACGAATTTGGTCTTCAGATAAAGCGGTGTTCCATATACGTAATTCATCTAGCCAACCGTTATAATAATTTGTAGGTAGCAGGGTTGATTGTTTGGCTCCGAGCAGTGCTAAACTAGAATTAGATTGCGGACCGTCTCCATTTTGTGTAGCTTTAAGGATGCCATCTATATAAAGTTTATATACAGAACCGCTATAGGTTACAGCGATATGATACCAACGGTTAGTTGTTAAGCCTGTGGTATAGATAGAAGTTCCGTTGTTATAATTAAAAGCAATAGAGCCTCCATTTAAGGTTAAATCGTACCCAGAAGTGGTACTTGTAGCACTACGTTTAGAAAATAAGGTTTGCTGTCCAGACGTTGTATTTGGTTTAGCCCATATTTCAATACTAAAAGGACCATTTAGATTGTAATTATTTCCAAAGTTCACGCTCGTATTAGTACCATTAAAATTGAAATCGTTACCTGTACATGCAGGAATATTTACAGTTACATTTTTACTACTCTCACCACATAATGATTCATTTACAACGGTCCATGTTAAAGTATAGTTTGTGCCACTTTCGCCAGTAAATGTAGCATTAGGATCTGTAATGTCTGAGAATACACCACCTAAAGGTAAAGCGGTCCACGTTCCTGATATATTAGTATTAGCACTTAATTGTACAGTTGTGTCGTCACAAGAGTCAATGGTACTTATTAAACTAGCTTCAGCAGCAATAAATGGTTGAACGATTACACTATAAGTTACGGGAGTACCAGAACCACACCCTGTTGTAGATTTTGGTGTTATAGTATAAGTAACTGTTTTAGGTGATGAAGTAGTATTTGTTAGTACATTATTCAGGGTATATACTCCATTTTGTGAAATAATACCAGACTCACCACTTGAGTCTCCTAGAACATTTGTTGTTTCATTCCTAGTCCAACTAAACTCCATTGGGTTATCTGTAATGTTTCCATCTACAATTATATCTGCACTAGAACCACTACAAATTTCGTTTTCTGAAGCAGTAATGCTAAGAATTTTTGGAGTTGGGTAAATCTGTAAAGGTAACTCTATAGGGTCTGAATAACACTCAGGACCTATGAAAAAGTCATATATTGGAGTAATATAAAATGATGTAATTATTGTATTGTTTCCATTGTTTTTTAGAGTTGCATTTATTGTTGCTGTAGATTCGTAGCCAGTGAATAAACCACCAGATCTATTACCATTTATGACTCCTGTTGCAGGTGTAAAATAAGACGCATTTGATGCCCATGCATACTCTATGCTACTAGCATAATGTTCAATTGTAATGGTTGGACTTATAGGATCTCCTGGGCAATATATTTCCGTAGTGCTAGGTGCATTAGTTATTTTAGGCTGATCTGTCACTCCTCCAATCCCTACATATTCAATTTCGATTATATTACTATATAAAATCGTACTACATTCATTATCTGACACACTTAATCTATAAAATCCAGAGTTGTTTGGAGAAGTTGTATTTCCATTTCCTATGGTTGACCAAGAACCATTATTTTCATTCTGTCTATATTGCCATTGATAATTATAATTTCCTGAACCACCTGTAATAGCATCATTTAAATATAAATCTGTAGGTGACTCTCCCCAACAGACAGTTTGACTGTTAGCAATTACAGGAGTTGATAAAGGAGCATACACTATTACAGTGGCAGTTGTTGTGGTACTACACTTTAGTCGTGTAGCTGTTATTGTAAATGTTACGGTTTGGGTTTCGGTAGTTGTATTGGTTAAGGTTCCTGTAATAGCATTTCCTGTTCCGGATGGTGCTATTCCAGTAACATTACTAGTGTTGTCTCTAGTCCAACTGTAAGTTGTATTATTCGTGTTATAAGTATTACCAATAGCCATTGAGATAGTGCCTTCATTACATATGGTTTGCTCTATTGGAGTTACTTCAACAATCGGGGTAGGTATTATTCTAATTTGTATATCTTCAATAACATTACTTATACAACCGTTTGCAACCGCCCAAATTTTAAATGTAATAATTCTATTTCTATAATCAGTATTTTGCAATGTTCCTGAAATACTAGATCCAGTTCCACTTTCTAGTCCTTTAACCACAGAAAATCTATCTGTACGTTCCCAATAGTATTCTACATTTTCTAAATTATTATCGTTTAAGATTTCTATAGGAGTTATTTCTGTATCACTACAAACTGTTTGATTAACGTCTGGTCTAAGATCTGGATTTATAGAAATAACGAGCTCTGGATTTACAGTAATTGTAGCTGTTATTGTTTCGCCCTCACAACCATTTGCTAAAGCTGTTATGGTAAATGTAGTGGTTTGTGGAGAATTTGTTGTATTAACTAAGGCTCCTGAAATTGTAGCACTTGTACCGCTTTCTAATCCAGTTAATCCTGTAGTATTATTTCTAGTCCAGCTGTAAGTTACACCGGCAATGTTATTTGGATTGCTTATTACGATAGGAGTGATGTTATCTCCATAACAAATGTTTTGTAGTGTATTTGTAGCTGATACAGTAGGAGTTGGATTTACTGTTATAGAAGCTGTAATTTGACTTGAACACCCGTTAGCTGTAGCAGTTATAGTAAAAGTAGTTGTTATAGGATTATTTGTGTTATTGCTTAATGAACCGTTGATTGAAGCTCCAGTTCCGCTAGAAGCAATGCCGGTTAGGCTTGTTGTATTATCACGTGTCCAAGAATATGAAATTCCGGCTACGCTATTATCATTTAAAATATTAATAGGTAATATAGCATCAGTACTACAAATAGTCTGACTAGGTAGATTTACAGAAATTATGGGTTTAGGATTAACTGTAACACCATAATTAGCAGAAATTGTTCCTGTTCCACAGTCATTTTGACCTTGGACGGTTATAACACCAGAAATAGCTGTAAAGATATCATAGTTTACTTCAATAGTATTGGTTCCTTCTCCAGAAACAATGCTTGCGCCTGTAGGTAAAGTCCAAATATAATGAGTTGCGTTTGGAATGGAAGGTACAGAATATTCTATATTGTTTTCGCCTTGACAGACTACATTAATTCCTGTTAATGCACCAGCACTATCAGGTAAAGGGTCTACGTTAATAGTTGTTGAGGTACATGCAGTAATGTTACAAATTCCGTTATATCTAGCAAAATATGTAGTACTTGATGTTGGGGAAACAAGAATATTATTTCCAGTACCTACAGGTGTGCCTCCACAACTATCAGAATACCATTCTATAATTGCTCCAGTACCTAAAGTACCACCAGAAACATTAAGTGTTGTTGACGTTCCTTCACATATAGTATTAGAATTGGAAGATGTAATTGTGGTAGGAGCAACAGAGCGTTCATTTATATTTACAAGTAATTCTGTATTTATACTACTTTCACCACAATCATTTACACCAACAGCAGAAATTGTAAAATTGGCCAAAGGTGTATTGGATATATCTAAAACTATTGAATTTGATGAAGAAGAACCATTAAAAGTTGCAGAACCATTAGAAATACTCCATTGGTACGAGGTTGCATTTATAATTTCAGATATTTCATATGCAACCATTGTTTCTCCAGCACATACTATATTAGGTCCTGTAATAGCTGTTGGATTACTTGGAACGGTTTTTAATGTTAGTGGTAGCGTAGTTATATTACTTGTACCACAAGAATTTATAGCTTGTGCAGTTATATTTCCAGCTAAAGCAGTGTTAAGGTCTACAGTTATTGAATGTGTTCCAGATCCAGATGTAATAGTTGCTCCTAAAGGAACTGTCCAATTATAAGATGTTGCATCTGGAATTTCAGTTACAGTAAATGTTTGAATACTTCCCACACATACATCTGTATTAGCATTTATAAATGTTGGAGTAGTAAGAGGATTAGTAGTTGTTACCTCTAAGCTCGCTTGGTTGGTTACACCACCACAATCTCCAGCACCTTTAGCAATTACTGTCACTTGCCCAGAAGAGGCGTTAAGATAATTAACGGTAATACTGTTAGTCGTAGTTTGTAATGTCCCAGTAATTGGAGTCGCACCTGGAGGCAATGTCCACGTATAACTTTCTGCATTTGTAACGGTAGGGACTGTATAAGTTATATTATTTGAGTTTTTACAAACATTATTTGGTCCAGAAATAGATCCAATTGTTTCACCTACACCACTATTAGTATTAATAGTTACGGCAATACATTCAGTTTCATTACAATCTCCTTTATATGAAACGTAAAAGGTTTTAGATGAACCAGCTGTAATATTAGCATCTATTTGTTCTGCATTAGATAAATAACTACCGTAACAACTTTCAGTATACCATCTTATAGTTCCATTACTGCCTTTATCTCCGCCTGAAACTTTCATGTGAATGTTGTTTGTTTGTCCTTGGCTATCGTAACAAATAGATTGACCTGTGTAAGCTATATTGTTAATTGTAATTGTAGTAGGAGCAATAGATTGTCTTTTAAACTCGATTGTTTTGTCTCTATTTTGACTAGTTTCAAGACTGTTATAAGCTCGTACACTTATATTCCGTTGTCCTTCATTAGCTGTGTCTGAAATGGAAACAATAACACTTGTAGTGCCTTGTCCTGAAACAATGCTAATTCCATCAGGCATAGTCCATGTGTATCCTGAAGCACCTATAACAGGTGAAATAGAGTAAGTTTCGGTACTTCCTTGGCACACTGTTCGCGCACCACTAATTTCACTAGGTTGAGTTAATTGAATGGAATATAACTCGTTACTCTTGGAAGATGAATTAGTTGTGTTTTCAGAAAAATAACTTTTATCGGGTTTAATGATTCTATTAGCATTTCCTCTCACACTAAACGAGTTAAATGTTAATATGCTAAATATTAATAAATAAAAGCTAAATTTAGTGCTTTTAGTTAAGATTGGTGTTTTAAACTTTGAGTAGTTAAATATTTTCCAAAATAATGATGAATATGTAAAATTTTGCATTCGCAGTAGGTTTATGTTATTGATTATTTGGGTAATCTCAAAGTTATAACACTAAATTGTAATAACTTAAATTTATGTTAAAAAAAAATAAAAAAAATAGATAATTAGGATTTTGTAAGGCGTATTTAGCTTTTTTATTCATGAGTTTAAAATGATTAAATTAGATTTACTGGAAGTTTATAGAGGTAATAAGCCTTTAAAGTAGTATTTGCCATACATATTAATATAGGAAATTAGGGGCATGTATAAGCTAATTATTACTTAGCAAGTAATAATAAAACTCTGAAAAATGAGAGTTAAATTTAAGCTTTAAAAAAGTTACATCTTTTACGTGTTTCAGTATAATTAGAATATTAAAGTTTTATATATTTGAGCAGCTATTAGTTGGAGTAGTATTAACTACTTTTTTATCAAGAGGCTGTTTGGGAGGGCAGCCTCTTTTTTATGCAATTTAATTAACATTTTAAGGCTGTAAATTCTAACTAAAACATTATAATTATAAAACTATTAAAAGATTAAAAATTATATTAGCTGTTTATTTTTTTGTAGATAATTGTAGTAGTGACTAGCTGTATAATTAATGTTTAATATAATTATAATACTTCTAAATCTAATTTAAAGTGTACAGAAACTACATCTTCAATTTTTATTAAACCTAACATTTTATTAGGGTTTTCTAATCCAAAATCTCTAATGTTTAAACTGATTTCCCCTTGTATTGTGAGTAATTCGTCTTTTGTAATAGTTATTGGAATTTTATAAGGTTTTGATGTTCCTGCAATAATAAAATTTACTAATGCATAAGCATCATCACTGTTGGAGTTAGGGTATTTAACTTCATTTAAATGAATAATAATTTCTGGATAAGTTTCGGTTTTTAAGAGCGCTCTAAAATCTTTATTAATCATTCTTTTACCACAATCAAAATCTGTATTGTTTAAAACCAATGTAGCATCTTGAAAAATAGTGCTATTAGTTTTTGAAATATAAGTAATAGGTGCAATTTTATCTAATGTAACCGAATTAAATACACATGAAAAATCTGTAATGTTAGTCTCTCCGTTTATTGTTAATTTACTGCTAGGTTTTATACTAACGTGAACTTTATTTTTGTGATTAATACTAATAAACGATACGTTAATAATTACAACCAATACGAGTGTTATTCTTTTTAACAACATAATTTATTATAGTTTTTGTTTGTTTAATTTAATAGAGAATGAGTTAAATTTAATAATAGTATATATTATTATAATAAAAAATATAAAAAAAATCCTTACTAGTAATGGTAAGGATTTTATGGTAAAATATAATCTAATGTTAGGTTTTAATCCGCTATTTTAAAGATTTATAAGATTTGAAAATTATAAATGACACACTTTAAAATAGCTTCTTAAAACCTTTTTTATAACTCTTAATAGAGGGGTTAGAAACTAATTACAGCTTCAAACATTACACCATCAAATTTAGCATCGTCGTAAAGACCTGTCCCACCATCATAAGATTGGTTTACATATTCTAATTTCGCTAATATATTTTTTGTCATAAACCAACCAGCACTCGCTTGAAATCTTGTAATGTCCATATCTTCAGTTCCGTCATATTGAGAATTAACGACGTTATAACGCCCACCTAAGTAGAAGTTTTCATTTTGTCCAAATCTGTAAATTAATTCTCCTGCATATTGTTGTGTTTCACCATCTAATGCTTCACTAGTACTTGTAGCATTTGTAGTTCCTTGGTTCATTTCAATAGTTCCAAAAAATTCTAATCCTTTATATTTTACAAAAGGGTTAATCATTACAGCAGTGATGCTATTTGTAAAACTTGGTGAAAAACGTCCAGATCTAAAGTTATCACTTTCTGCACCTTCTGCTTGTAATACATGGTAATATCTTGATCCAGCTCTATCTCCACTATATAAATATAAGCTTGGTATAAATCCAGTATTGTATAAAGATCCTGTTAAACGTACTCTTAAGTCGTTATTTAGTTGTTTGTCATATCCTAATTTAGCTAAGAATGATGCACCTCCAGATTTTCCGTTTGCATTTGCTACAACAGATTGGTTCATTTTACCATTAGTAAATCCAACCATACCAATAAATCCATCTCTTTGGTAATACACTTCAGCACCAATTTCAGATGTGAAAGAATCCATTATTAAGTTACCTACAAAAGGGTTAAAAATGGCTTGTGCGTTATCTGTTCTTCTAAAGTGCGCATCACCATAGTTATTTTCCATTTGTCCAATTCTTATTGTAGCATATTTCATGATGTCATCTAAGAATCCTTCTTTAATAAAATCTAATTTATCTACTTGAAAAAATCCACCTTTTACATAAGGTTCGTTGTGGTGACGAGAAGATAAATATGTTCTTAAATGCATTCTTACACCTGGAGCTAAAGCCACATCTAAGTCTAAGTTTGCAGTAGGTAAATTAAAGTTAGAAGTTAATTCATCTAAAGGAGCATCTCCTGAATTACTATGATCTAATCCTTGAAATTGTAAAGCAAAAGATCCGCCCATTCTTACGTGAAGTTGGTCAAAAGTAGAAATAGTATCTTTTGGATCTTCAAATACGTTAATGCCTCGTTTATCAGGTTGTCTGTAGTTGTCAATATTTCTATTATCCTGAGCAAATGTATTGGCTGTAGTAGCTATAAGTACAATTGCAATTATTAAAGGTTGTATATACTTTTTCATCGTTTTGTGTTTTTAAAAATTTAAATAAGTTATTGTAATACTATATTAAATTCAATTTTTAGTTCATCGCCAGTTGTAATAGTACCAAACATGGCTGTTGGAGGTTCCACTTTAAATTGTGTCATTTTAAAAGTGTAATTTCCGTTTAGTTTTACTTTATTGTCTGTAAGAGTTAAGTTAAAATTTAAGGTTATAGTTTTTGTTGTTCCTGCTATAGTTAAGTTTCCAGTGGTTTTTACAGCGTATACTCCATTACCTTTGCTTGTAATAGATTGAATATCTACCATTTTAAAGTCTATGCTTTTGTGATCGTCTGTTTTTAATGCTTTGTAAGCATTTTTATCCATACCAGATTTACCACTTTCAAGACTTTCTGCAACGACTTTTAAATTTAAAGCCGAAATTGAAGGCGTTTCAGCTGTTGTGTTTAGACTTATTGAACCACTCTTTTGTTCAGCAACCATTTCCCAATCATGTAAACTTGATGTTCCAAATACACTTAATTTTGAAGCATCATTGTTTAATGTGTACGTTTGAGCTAACATTACAGAAGCACTAAAGAGCGTAAATATTAAACTTAAAATTTGAGAAATTTTTAAGGGATGATTTTCAGTTTTCATAATTTAAAAATTTATAGTTATTAATTTGATTTTTGACACTTTCTTGTGCCGAAATTTGAAATATACTCGTGTTAATTTTATGCAAAGATATGATTGAATTTTGGTAGAAAACAAACATCTTAGGGTATGGGGTAATCGATTGCTTTAGTGCGAAATTGGCTAAAGCTTTGCTATTGTTGGGATTAAAGAGTCTTTTATCCATCTACTTTTAACATAAATTTAACATAATTGTTATTGCGATATGTTTTGTTTATTGCCTTTTATTTTGATTAATATTTAAAAAAATATGACTTTTATCATGTTTTTTTAAATATTAATCAAATTTTACAACTTTTTAGAGGTTTTTATTAGGGGCTTTTTTTAATGATTTTAGAAGTTTAAAGAGTTAAAATTTTAACTTTTGGTACCAAAATATTTTTTGTTTGCGCTTTAAAACTAATTTTTGAGGTGTATTAATTACCCTTTTTTAGTAATTTGAATCAAGTTAAATTATTCTTTATTTATAAAATTTAGATAAGTTTTAAATTTAAGTTTTTCAATTTTAGATTATCTTTTTTAGTTCAAACGCAAATTTTTATCATCATTTAATAAATGCGATATTGTCTAAAATGTAATTTACAAATGTGTTTTTATTTCCGTATCTTCAACATATAAATTAAAAAAAACGGAACACTAATGAGTAAATTAAAACAATATTCTGAAGAGGAATGGAATAAAATTGCAGTATTACCCCAATTAGTAGGAGCAATTGTAGCAGGAGTTGAACAAAGTGGGCTTGTAGGATCTACCAAAGAGATGATGGCTACAGCTAAAAGTTTTTTAGAAGCTAAAGAAAAGTATCCAAATAATATATTAATTCAAACCATTATACCACAAACTAAAGAAGTAGATGTTGTGTTAGAAGATGTCACCGATGAACAAACCCGTTTTAAAAATAGATTGAAGGCATATGAAGTAAAAACCAATGAAGAATTAATTGTGAATGTGTTAGCAGACTGTAAATCTACAATGTTAGTACTTAAAGAAAAAGAATCTGAAGCTACAGTTGCAGAATATAAATCGTGGTTGTTAGACATTGCGCAAAGTGTCGCTAAATCAGGAACAGAAGGTGATTTTTTAGGTTTTGGAGGTGTAAAATTTAGTGATAAAGAAAAAGAAGTTGTTGAAGCTTTAAAAGAAGCATTAAGCTAATTTATAAGGATATTATTATATAATAAAACGAGCACATAATTTAATTATGTGCTCGTTTTATATTTTAAAAGGTATTGAATTATTATTAATCCAATCGCTTAATTTTTGCGCCTATAGCTCTTAAACGTTCGTCTATGTTTTCGTAACCACGATCTATTTGTTCAATATTATGAATGGTAGAGGTACCTTTAGCAGATAGAGCTGCAATTAGTAAAGATACACCAGCACGTATGTCTGGAGATGTCATAGTAGTCGCTTTAAGACTCGATTTAAAATCGTGCCCTATAACAGTTGCACGATGTGGATCGCAAAGAATAATCTTAGCTCCCATATCAATAAGTTTATCTACAAAGAATAAACGGCTTTCAAACATTTTTTGATGTATAAGAACACTTCCTCGAGCTTGTGTAGCCACAACCAATATAATACTAAGTAAATCTGGGGTAAACCCTGGCCATGGAGCGTCTGAAATGGTAAGAATAGATCCGTCTATAAAATTTTGAATTTCGTAGCCTTCTGTATGTGCAGGAATATGAATATCGTCGCCTTGTTCTTCTACTGTAATACCTAACTTTCTAAATACATTTGGAATAAGACCTAAATCTTTCCAACTTACATTTTTAATTGTAAGTTCGCTTTTTGTCATTGCTGCTAGACCTATCCAACTTCCAATTTCAATCATATCAGGAAGCATACGGTGCTCTGTTCCGCCTAAAGAGTCTACACCATCAATAATTAACATGTTAGAGCCTATGCCACTAATTTTGGCTCCCATACGGTTAAGCATTTTACAGAGTTGCTGTAAATAAGGTTCGCAAGCAGCATTATAAATTGTAGTTTTGCCTTCTGCTAAAACGGCTGCCATTACAATATTTGCGGTACCAGTAACCGATGCTTCATCAAGAAGCATGTAAGTACCTTTAAGTTTTTTAGCTTCAACACCATAAAAATGATCTTCTTTATTGTATCTAAAACTGGCACCTAAATTTATAAAACCTTCAAAATGGGTGTCTAATCTTCTACGTCCAATTTTATCTCCACCTGGTTTAGGAATATAACCTTTACCAAAACGAGCTAAAAGCGGACCAACAATCATGATAGAACCACGAAGTCCTTTACCGTCTTGTTTAAAGGCTTCAGATTCTAAATATTTTAAATTGATTTCGTCTGCTTTAAAGGTGTAGGACCCTTTATCTAGTTTTGTAATTTTTACACCTAGGTTACGTAAAAGGTCTATAAGTTTATTAACATCAACTATATCAGGGATATTATTAATAGTAATTTCTTCTGCAGTTAAAAGTACGGCGCATAAAATTTGTAAAGCTTCGTTTTTAGCGCCTTGAGGTTGGATGCTACCTTTTAATTGGTGTTGTCCTTCTATAATAAATGTAGCCATAGCTATTAGTAGCGTTTTCTATTACGGTTAGAATTTGTGTTTGTGTTTTTTTTGTATGTCTTTTTCGAGTTTGTAGACGAGTTGTATTTCTTTTTATTGCGTAATAAACTGGAAGCATCAGAAAGATCTTCGTCTGTATTTTTTAAATTTATTTTACCGTCAGACAACTCATATAAATGATTAAAAATTACATTATCATCTACCGTATCTTTATTCCAATTTAAAAAACACTTTTTCATATGGTTAGCAATACTATAAATTAGGGCCTCTTTAAGTTCTCCATCTTCCCAAGTATTGGCAACATCAATCATAGTTTTTATGTTATTTCCATAAAAACGATATTTTGGAAAGTTTTGAGGATAATCTAATGGATCTGGCTTTTTTTCTAGTAATGCTTTATCCGGTACACCATAAGGTGAATCTACATCTAATTCGAAATTCGAAATGATAAAGAGTTGATCCCAGAGTTTATGTTGAAAATCAGGGACATCTCTTAGGTGAGGTTGTAAATTTCCCATAACAGCAATTATAGCATTTGCTTCTTTATTTCTGTCGTCTCTGTTTTCAATGGTTTTGGCGTGATTAACCATTTTTTGAAGGTGTCTTCCATACTCAGGAATAATCAAATGTTCACGCTCGGTGTTGTATTCTATGTTATCTATCAAAATATTAGTGTAGTATTAAAATG
This sequence comes from Formosa sediminum, assembly GCF_007197735.1. GTDB lineage: Bacteria > Bacteroidota > Bacteroidia > Flavobacteriales > Flavobacteriaceae > Formosa > Formosa sediminum. The sequence continues at coordinate 3,536,395 of NZ_CP041637.1, read as the reverse complement.
TGCACGAAGTAATTATGCCTTCGCAAAATACAAAAAAAAATTAAAGACTGATAACACCTTCAACGTTTTCTATAACTTCTTTATATTTTTCGATAACAGTTTCTGGATCTTTTAACTTTACGCTAATAGATATGCTGGTATATTTACCATTTTTTGAAGGTTGTGTTTTAATTACAGCTCCTAAATTATTAAATATACCTTCTATTTCTGCAATTTTTTTAGGTTCTGATTTTACAATAAATTTATATAAATATTCAGATGGCCAAACGGTTGTATCGTATAATTGTGTTTTTAATTTTTCGTAAAACTCCTCTGTATTTTTTTTTTCGCTCATAGTTATTTTTTAAGTTGCTAATATACTATTTCATTAGCATTTTTTATTTCTGATTAAAATCACGAATTTTACAACCAAAACCTTGCCAAATTGAATACGAAAAAAATTGTTATAACAGGAGGACCTGGAACAGGTAAATCATCAATCATTCACCAATTGCAAAAAATGGGCTACTCTTGTTTAGAAGAAATATCAAGGCAAGTGACCTTGCAAGCAAGAGAAGACGGTGTAGAACAGATGTTTTTAACGCAACCATTATTGTTTAGTGAGCGTTTATTAAATGGTCGTGTAGCGCAGTTTAATGAAGCAAATTTAAGTGTAGAACCTTATATTTTTTTAGATCGAGGTGTACACGACGTTTTGGCATATATGGATTTTATTGGTGACGAATATCCGCAAACATTTACAAACGTATGCGAATCTTTGGTTTACGATCATGTTTTTATTTTAAAACCATGGAAAGAAATTTATAAGAGTGATGCGGTTCGTTATGAAAGTTTTGAAGAAGCTTTAAAAATACATGACTGTTTAGTTAATATGTATGAAAGATTTAATTATACTTTAATTGATGTTCCTTTTGATACGGTTGAAAATAGAGCTGATTATATATTAAAAGAAATTAAATCGCTGTAATGCAGCATCCTATAAAAATATTAGAACGCTACTGGAATTATACAACATTTAGACCATTTCAAGAAGAGGCTATTCAGGCAGCTATTGAAGGCGAAGATGTTTTTGTATTGATGCCTACCGGAGGTGGTAAATCAATGTGTTTTCAAATTCCGGCTTTAGCAAAAGAAGGAATTTGTATTGTGATTTCTCCTCTTGTAGCCCTTATGAAAAATCAGGTGCAGGTTTTACAAGATAAAGGTATAAAAGCTATGGCGCTTACTAGCGGACTCACATACAACCAGCTAGATACCATGTTAGATAATTGCATTTATGGAAAATATAAATTTTTATATATTTCTCCAGAACGCCTTCAGCAGGAGTTAGTACAAGAGCGCATTAAACAAATGCATGTAAATTTAATAGCTATTGATGAAGCCCATTGTATTTCGCAATGGGGAAATGATTTTAGACCTGCTTATAAAAATATAACAACTTTAAGGAGGTTGCAACCTACAGTAAATTGTATGGCCTTAACAGCATCTGCAACACCTATTGTTGTAGATGATATAATTTCTGAACTCGATTTTATAAAACCTAAACTCTTTAAACAATCTTTTTATAGACCAAATTTGGCCTATATGGTGTTTCATGAAGATGATAAATATTATCGAATAGAAACTATATTAAAAAAGTATACAGCACCATCTATAATATATGTAAGAAGTAGAAAATTAACATTAGAGATTGCTAATTTTTTAAACTCTAAAGGTATAGAGGCATCTGCTTTTCATGGCGGTTTAAGTAATCATGAAAAAGACGATCGTTTAAACGATTGGTTGCAAAATAAAACACAAGTTATGGTTGCAACGAATGCTTTTGGAATGGGGATAGATAAACCCGATGTTAAAACCGTTATTCATTTAAATTTACCCGATAGTTTAGAAAGTTATTTTCAAGAAGCGGGAAGAGCTGGACGTAATGGAGAAAAAGCGTTCGCGGTTATTCTTAAAAACAAAAGTGATGAAGTATTAGTTAGAAATCAGTTTTTAGAGGTCTTACCAAATATTGCATTTATAAAGCAAGTATATAGGAAACTCTCAAATTATTGTCAGATTTCATATGGAGAAGGTGCGTTAACTACACACGATTTTAATTTTAATGAGTTTTGTAAAGTATACAAATTTAATGGTGTCTTAGCTTTTAATGCATTGCAAATATTAGATCGAACTAGTATAATTACGTTAACAAAACAATTTCAGAATAAAACATTAGTACAGTTTATAATTTCTAATGTATCATTATTTCATTATTTAGATACACATACAGAATTACAACTTATAGTAAAATCCTTATTAAGAACGTATGGAGGTATTTTTGAGCATCCAACTAAAATAAATACAACATTAGTTTCAGATAAAGCTTCCATTCCGGAGCATGTGCTCTTAAAAGCATTAGCTACCTTAGCAAAAGACGAAATTATAAGTTTACAACAAACTAAAACAGATGCTCAAGTTACTTTTATTGTACCTCGTGAAGACGATAAAACAATAAATAGAATTGCAAGTATTATAGAGCAACAAAATAATTTAAAACAAAACCAAGTACAAAGTGTTTTGGATTATGTAAGTAATGATACTGTATGTAAAACCATCCAATTATTACAATATTTTGGAGAAAAAGATGGCAATCCTTGTGGGATTTGTTCAGTATGTGTTGGTGCTGCCAAAACTATAAAATCAACTAAACCCGTAGATTTTACAGTTATAAGAAAGCAAATTATTTTACATTTAGAACAAGGCCATTTATCTTCTAGAGCATTAGCAAATGCGATACACTGCACAGAAGCAGATGTATTAAGTGTACTTAAATTATTGTTAGAACATCAAATTGTTGCTGTTACAAAAACAAATACATATAAATTATATCATACTTAATAACTTAAAGAGATGTAATTTAAAAACATAAAAAAAATGAAAACATTAAATATTGTATTTATGGGAACACCAGATTTTGCTGTTTCCACATTAAAAACATTAGTCGAACATAATTATAATATTGTTGGTGTGGTTACAGCGCCAGATAAGCCTGCTGGACGCGGCAGAAAACTTAATGAAAGTGCAGTAAAACAATACGCAGTGTCTCAAGATTTAAAAGTTTTACAGCCTGCAAATTTAAAAGATGAAGCCTTTTTAGCCGAATTAAAAGCACTTAATGCCAATTTAAATATTGTAGTAGCTTTTAGAATGTTACCTAAAGTGGTTTGGAATATGCCAGAATTTGGAACTTTTAATTTACACGCTTCTTTATTGCCAAATTACAGAGGGGCAGCTCCAATTAACTGGGCTATTATTAATGGTGAAACGATTACAGGTGTCTCTACATTTTTTATAGATGAAGCTATAGATACTGGTGAAATGATTTTACAAGAAGCTGTTTCTATAGAATTACACGATAATGCAGGAACATTACATGATAAACTAATGCATTTAGGAAGCGAACTTGTTTTAAAAACAGTTAAGCGTATAGAAGAAGGAACAGTAAATACAACTCCCCAAATAGAAAATTCTGATTTAAAAACAGCCTACAAATTAAATAAAGATAATTGTAAAATAGATTGGACAGCATCCATAGAAGCAATATATAATAAAATACGTGGCTTAAGCCCGTATCCTGCAGCTTGGAGTATTCTAGAAAACGGAGATGATGTTTTAGATGTTAAAATTTATGAAGCAACCATAGAGTTAGAGTCTCATAATTTTGATATAGGAACATGTCATAATACTAAAAAAGAAATTAAGGTGGCTGTTACAGGAGGATTTATAAATATAAAAGCAATGAAACTTCCTGGAAAGCGAAATATGGGAGCAAAAGACCTTTTAAACGGTTACGATTTTAAAATAGATGCAAAAATGCTGTAAACCCTTATTATAGCTCGTCTTAAGAATAAATCGATGAAATGCACATCTGTTATTAACAAATGATTGAAGTTATTAACAAATACGCCAATTTCCCTTGCTATTGCTTGGTTGGTCGACTAATCCGTATAAATTTGTATTGGATTTAAAAGTTTAACCAACAATTTATTAATTAATTAAATTTAAAATTATGAACAAAACAGATTTAATCGATGCAATGGCTGAACAAGCAGGAATTTCAAAAGCCGCTGCAAAAAAAGCATTAGAGAGTGCACTTACTGAAATAGGAGGAGCTTTAAAAGACGGAAAAAGAGTATCTTTAGTAGGATTTGGTTCTTTTTCAGTTTCTGAAAGAGCAGCAAGAGAAGGAAGAAACCCTCAAACAGGAAAAACAATCCAAATAGCAGCTAAAAAAGTTGTTAAATTTAAAGCTGGATCTGAATTATCTGGAGCTGTAAACTAATCATTTACTTTAAATAAATTAGTAAAAGCCTTCTGTTTTAGAAGGCTTTTTTTATTATATTTTAATCAAACATTGGATTTTAACAAAAATAATATTAGATTTAGTTATAAATTCCTATGAAATATGATTACAATTAAACCAAAAAAAGGTAGTTTGTTAATCGCAGAACCATCAATTATAGGAGATGTATCTTTTAATCGATCAATAGTTCTACTAGCAGATTACAGCAGTGAAGGTTCTATAGGTTTTATTTTAAATAAGCCTTTAGAATTTACAATTAAAGACCTAATTCCAAATATGGACGCAAATTTTAAAGTCTATAATGGAGGTCCTGTAGAACAAGATAATTTGTACTTTATTCATAAAGTACCAGAATTAATTCCAGATAGTATTGAGATTTCTCTAGGTGTTTTTTGGGGTGGCGATTTTAATGTTGTAGCAGATCTTATTGCTAATAATCAGATTAAAGAAAAAGATATTAGATTCTTTTTAGGCTATTCTGGTTGGGGAAGCAATCAATTAGATCAAGAATTAAGTGTTAATTCTTGGGTAGTAACAGAAAATGTTTACCAAAATTCTATTATTGAAAAGGATTATGAGTCGTTTTGGAAAGAGAAAATGCTAGAATTTGGTGGCGAATACAGCATTTGGTCTAATGCACCAGAAAATCCTAGTTATAATTAACCCAATCTCATTTTTACATTTAATTTTTGAATCAATGCTTTAGAAACTATATTTAAAAACTTTTTCTTACGATATTTGGTAATAGGTTGTATTCCTACTATGGTGTTAGTTAGAAAAATTTCATCGGCTTTTTGTAATTCAAATGCAGATATGGATGATTCTTCTAATGTATACTCTGGTATATCTTTAATGATATCCAAGAGTTGTTTACGCATAATTCCTTTTAAACATCCATCTGATAGAGGAGGCGTTTTTATGTGGTTTCCTTTTACAATAAAAACATTTCCATTTAAAGCTTCAACCACATTCTTATTGGTATTTAAAGTTAAACAGTTTTCTAAACCGTTTTCTTTTGCAAAAATACTACCAACAACATTTAAAGATTTATTATTTGTTTTTAACGTAGATAATAAGCTTGGAGAAATGTAGTAGTCTTTAAATAAATCTACTTCATATGCATTTTCAGAAATCAAATAAAAATCATTAGGTAATGGTTTGGCATCAATAATAAAAGAGATATTATTAGTTTCTGGTAAATATAATCCACCTTCGTTTCTATAAACGGTAAGCTTAACACGTGCAGAACTAGAAGTTAAACCTTTTGCTTCTAAAGTTTTATTAATTTCACTTTCAAGAAATTCCATATTAAAATTCATAGGGATTTCCATACGTAAAATTCGCATAGATGCCATTAAACGAAAATAATGATCTTCCCAGAATAAAAGTTTTCCGTAAGATGTTTTAATCGTTTCAAATAAGGCGTCGCCATAAGCAAAACCCCTATTATTAGCATTTAAAATCGTGTTATTATCTTGAATTGTACCGTTAAAGTTAATCATAAAAAAGCCCGAATAAATTTCGGGCAAATATACTTTAAAATATATAAAAAACCTTTATACAGAACCTAAGACATGCTTTAAATCTGAAATTTGGTTTTCCCAAAGCATTTTAGTTTCGTTAATTTCATCTTCATCAGAGAAATCTACAATTATAAGTGACACATCCTTAGTGATTTCGTCAACTTGAATACGAAGCTCAAAGAAATAAGGTTCATCTTCGTCATGTAGCCATCTAAACTTAATACGTTCACCACTTTTTTTACTTATTACTTTTGCTTGTTCTTCGGCTCCATCCCAAATAAATTTATAAAGTTCACCTCTAGAATTTACGTTATCAGCAAACCATTCTGATAAACCAGAAGGCGTAGAAATGTATTGATATAAAAGGGCTGGAGAGGCGTGAATTGGGAATTCAAGTTCAAATTTTATTTTATCTTCCATGTGTTAATTCAAAAATTATTGGGCTCAATATATACATTAATTATATACTTTCTTTATAATTTAAATAAAAAATAACTTTTATTAAAAAATGTTTGTACACATTAAAAATGTTGTTATATTTGCACCCTCAAAATATGGCGAGGTAGCTCAGTTGGTTAGAGCGTTGGATTCATAACCCAGAGGTCACGAGTTCAAATCTCGTTCTCGCTACTAGAGTTTACAAGGCTTCACAGAAATGTGAAGCCTTTTTTTATTTCATGTAGTACAGAATAAGTACAGAATAAGGGGTTGAAATGGTACTATTTAAGGCTTAATTTTATTCCGTGGTTATTGGTGTTTTTTGGTGGTAGAATTTATGAATTAGTAGGGCATTTGGTAACCTGTGTAATTGAATAAAATTCTACAGTTACTTTAACCATTAGTATGATAATGAAGTTCAAATAAAAAAGGAAGTTTTGAACTAACAATATGGTAAATAATGAAGTAGTTTTGCTATGTTTCTTATAATTACTATGTCTCTCACTACTTTTTAAAGATAGTTTCTTAATAAAATAAAACATCTTGTTTAGCTCTTGTTATTGCCGTATACTGAAATTTTAATGAGGGCATAAAATATGAATTTATAAACACCCTATCCCATTCACCACCTTGTGCCTTATTACATGTAATAGAATGCCCATAAGTCGCCCTAATAGCACCAACATACCTGTCATCCCAAGGCTTACCACTTTCTCTATACACTTTATTTTTCTTAAAGCGCTCGTGTCTTAAAGCATTTTCATGTTTAGCACTTAATCCTTGAGGATTTTGAATACTTTCTAATAATAAATAATCTACTATTTCTTCTTCTTTACCCTCTAAATTTTTACCTAATAATTTAACTTTTACAAAAGATAAACCAGCAACTGTTTCAATTTCGTTTAAATTAACTTCTTTAACTACAACATGGTCACCACTATAAAGTTGAATATCATTTCGTCTCCAAGTTTGAGAAATCAATAATAAATCGTCTACCATTAAAGATTTAGGATATCGACCATAAATCTTAGACCTTATAACTGAATTAAACATCATGTTCATTTTATGTGTCGCCCCTATGGAAATGACCGCATCTTGACCTTTGGACTTATAATCGTTCAAATACGTTTTAGAAGCTTCATTTATAGATTGTTTTCTTACTCCAATTAGAGGAACTTTTTGCATATTAGATTCAATTCCTTTCTTTATTAGGTTTGCGTTTTTTAAGATATAACTTCCATCTTCTTGCCTCTTTACTGTAGTTAACAGTTTTGAAATTCCTTCTAAATTAAATGTATCACACAAGTATGGTTTAGATAGAGCTAAAGACTGTTTTTCATTTACAGGAGGTAATTGATTTTTATCACCTAAAAAGATTATTTTATTATTAGGGTTTCCATTTTTTACAAAACGAATTAAATCCGCAAGAAGTGCATTTTTACTTTTAAAGATGTTTCCTTCAATGGCATCTTTTTTGGATGATATCATAGACGCCTCGTCTATAATAAATACAGAAAACTCTTTCTCTTCATTATGCTTTAATTGAAAAACAACTTCTCCATTTTTAGGGTTAGACTTCACGCTATAAATTAAAGAATGAATAGTACTATTAATAGTGTTAGATTTTCTGCCTAAAATCCTTGCCGCACGACCAGTGGGAGCTGCGATATTATAAACTATATCTTTTGTGTTTAAATAGCCAATAAGGGCTGTTGTAATAGATGTTTTACCTGTACCAGCCGCACCACAAAGTATAAAGAAATCCATTCTACTCGATTCCTTAATAAAGTCAGACATTTCTAGTAACACTTGTTTTTGCTCTGTTGTTGGACAATCGAAATGTAAATAATCTAAAATAGTTATACCTCCTGACATTAAACTGTGTTTTTATTTGAACACGACAAATAACACTTAGATGTGTGCATTTAAAGAACACACATAAAAAAATTATTTTTCTGGATGATAAATAAAATTAATAGACTCTATTTTCTTTAGTTTTAATTGGTACTCATTATACAACTTAAGTCGTTTGTAAATCCTGTTATATCCCAACTTATTAAAGATTGAATTGGCTATAATAATTTCATTAGATACACCCGTATTTTCACGAGGAAACACATTAAATCCTCTACCTGAAGTTACCATATAGAAATTAGATACTAGTTCGCGTGCGTGTAAATCATAATCTTTAAATGCTGTGCTGGATGTTTGAATTACTATTTTTCGTCCTAAATAAGTCAATTTGCTTTGAATAAAACTATTATGTTTCTTTAATTGTTTAATCGTTTTTTGTTTATCGTATATTTTTTTGAGCACTTCTTTTGTGAAAATCTTTAATGTGAATGGATACAATGAATTAGGTAACATTACAGATTCTAAAATTGGAATTAAGTTATTTTTAATTTTTCTTCCTCCTTTTTCATACAAATAATTATCACAAATAATCATACTGTTATTGGGAAATGCTTTTAATTCTTCTAAACATTTCCAACTTGGCAATTCATCAAAATCAAAATTTATACTTTCAATGCTTTGAATTAATTTTGATATTTTACTCTCATAATTCTCGATAGAAAAACATAAAGCCCCTTTAGCTTCTGCATCAGAAAACCAGGGTTCGGAATTTTGAGTAAAAATCACCGTCTGGTTGGTACTATCCTGAATAAAGAAAGCGTCTTTTACGCTTGATACGTATTTATAAGCTTTGTCATTGATTAAATAATTAAATACATAATTTTCAGATTTCAGATTTTCTAATTCTTGAAGACTATTAACTTTAATATCTAAAAAGGCATTTATGTTACCATACTCTTTAAAGAAGTTCATCACGCAATTTTGAGCCTGATTTAGTTGTTTTAAATCTACAGTTAGATAGAAATCGTCTAAAAAAGCTTTTTCAATATAAAGGTCCATAACTTAATTACTTTGTGCATTATTAAGTTGAATCAGTTGGAACTGTAAATTAGTAGCCTCATCGTAAAAGCCTGGTCCAAAAGTATCTGTTAGTCCACCGTTTTCATTAATTTCAATTTGTTTTACTTTAGGCTCAATTACACTTACATTATCATCTGAATTCACATAATGAATCATAACATCTTCAGTAGTCATTTCTACATCTTTTGAGGCTACCAGAAATTGTAATTTTCTTACAAGATACTCACTATGGGTTTCTATAATAATAGAACCATTATTCGTGGGAATATATCTTAAATACATTGCTAATACATCGGCTAATTTAGATTGGAAATTAGGATGTAAATTGGTCTCTGGTTCTTCAATAATTAAAATACGGTCTTTATAAGAATCGTCTTCAAATGCGAATAGAAATAAAACTATAGTTAAAATTTGTGAAATACCAAGCCCTAATTCATCTAAATACAAATTTTTATTACCTTCTACAATTTTTGGAATAATATATTTATTATGCAGTAATTCTGTTTGAAACTCCCCTTTAATTCCAAATATATTTAAAGACTTCCGAATAAAATCTTCTCTTAAGTCATTTAAATTTAGTTTATTACTATTGTTATTTTTTCCTTTTAAAAACTTATACAATAATTGGTCTAACTCAAAAGAGTTTTCAGAAAAAGAAATTCTGTTGTGCTTTTTATTTACTGGTGATAAATATTCAACTTTTTTAAACAAGGCATTAAGTTGGTCTTCATAATTAATGAGAGATCCAAAAAATGTAGTTATTGCATTACTAAATTGGAATTGCGCAGGTAATTTTAGGTTAAAAATAATATTGCCAAGAGCATTTTCTTTTATTACTATTAAACCATAAATAGGACTAAGTACTTCCTCAAGCTCTTTTTTTATATTTTCTGTAAGAATTTTCAGTTCAGATAGGTTAGTAACATAGCGGTTTTTAAATTGAACTTCTTTTATGACATCTGAGGTATGTTGAGTAATATTTTTTCCATTAGAAAAGACATCGTATAGTAAATAGTCCTTTTCAATAAAATTCAACTCATTTTTCAAGGCTAATAAAAACAGTAGAAAGGAATCATTATTTTTAAGATTTAGTTCTGGAACATCACCATACAACCTTATTTTATCTAATTCTTCAAGTTGTTTAGTAGAATGCTTTTTATCGAATGGTTCAATTGTATAATTTTCGTGACTTAATTGACTTAAACTAGTTGCATTTATAAATACATTAGATTTTAAATTAAAGTCAAATAGAGTAACTTTTTTAGGAATAGAAATATCTTGGTTATATAAGATTTGAATTAACAATTCTAAATTAACACTGTACAAAAATGAATCACTTTCAACTTCAAATTCTTCATTATTATTCAGCTGCGTCTCTACAATTGTAGTTTTAATCTTTTGAACCAGCACTTCGTTTTTATAATACGTTTTATACGATTCTAAATACGCCTCCGGATAGCTTTCTTCCTCATAGCCTTTATTAAAAGGCTCATTAGTATATACTAATACCTGGGTAGTTTCCTCGTTTAAAAACGATATTGCTCCCGAGACCTTAACCTTCATTTGTTTACTATCCACATTCTTATTTAGTACACTCTCATAACTAGATAAATTATGATTTCCTTCAGAAAAATTCAGTCTTTCAATCCCGTTTTTAAATAGCCGTAACAGTTTGGTAAATGAACTTTTTCCACTATTATTAGCGCCGATAAGTAAACTAATTGGACGTAAATCAAATTCGATATTCTCTTTATAGCCTCTGAAATTACTAATATTTATTTTCATGATTTCATTTTGTTTTTTTCTATTACAAATATTCAATAAATGAATGCAATTAATCTGCACATTTATAATTTTCATTCATTTTCATCACCCTTTGTACTATGGATAATCGTAATGAATCGGGCTTAATAATAGTTAATCTTTCTCCAAATTGAAGCAACATACTTTCTAACTCGTAATTTGGAATTAACTCTAAGGATATTAACACATAATCGTGTTGTATTTCATTTACTTTTTGAGAACCATGTAAAGGTTTGGTTTTAATATATGGCCACAACGTTTTTTCAACCTGCAGTACAATTTTCTCAGACCTCTTATTTTCAAAATATGTAACACCGATAATATCTTCAAAATATTCTTTAAAATCAATATGGGTTTCCAAATATTGTTTGTTTGTTATATCAATTTTAATAATCCTATCTAAAGCTAAGTTTGTAATGTTATCGAATTTGGGGTTATTACCAAAAATAAACCAACGATTGTTATATTGCTTTAAGTAATAGGGATGAAACTCAATAAGAGAATTTCCTAATAGCTTAAAACTTTTATACGAAACGTTTAAAACTGTTTTATTAATAATTGCATGATATAAGGAATTCATAAATTCCTTACCTTTTAAAAATTCATTTTGATCAAATTCTATAATTTCATTCGCCTGTTCTCCGAATTGAAATGAAGCCTCTAATCTGGTAGTCATATTCTCAATCCATTCAAATTGTGGTAATCCTTTAAATCTATTTAAGGCTACTAATGTTTCCTTAAGTTCTAATGCTTCTGATTCTGTAAGTGGTTGGTTATTAATAGAAAAATTTATGTCTGAATAGTAATAATATACTTTTCTACCAACCTTATCCTTTTCTATAGGGGCATTATAACCGTTTTCACTAACCATGAAGGCGATATCATCATATACTTGCCGTTTTTGTACACCTTCAGCTTTTCCTGTAAAATTTTCCACTGCAACTTGACAAGCTTCGACTAGATCGTTTATAAAAAATCTTTTAGCGGAATTTCGAAAGCATTTATCTAATGCTTGGTATCTTATAATGGCGTGTTTTGTGTTAGGCATGGTTTGTATCTAATTCTTTTAGAAATATATGTAATTCTAAACATTAATTAAAACATTATCTTTTCCTGAATCTAATAATAGTTGTTAGGCTACTGATATACTATAGTGTAAAGGCAAGTATAACATGAATAAAATTTGTAATATGTAAATATAATTTATTTGTGCACTAAGAATGCATACATCAAATAGAAGTTTGCATTGTTCGAAACAACAACTATTATAAGCAATGAATAACGAAACAACTTTTTTAGAAAAATTTGGATTAACAACAACTAATATAAATTATTCTAGGTCATTAAATTCAGTAGTCACCGAGGGCTATACATCTAAAGCTGGTAACACATATTTTAATAGTTTACGTTTAGTTGAGGGTATTATAATAAAAGAAGATATAGGAATAGGGCATACACATAGTTTTTTAAATGGTATTAAAATCTATGACCTGAAGAATAGAACATTAATTGCAGAACAAACATTTCGATGCGAGATTTATAGCAAGAATGCCTTGAGAGTTCATTTGAAAAAATTGCTTTTAGACACTTTAAAGAAAGCTTCACAAGTAGAAGGCTATAAATTAGATATGGGGAGAACACTTTCTATTATAGAACAAGCTGTTAATAAGGCATTAAATCAAGATCAAAGCAAATTATTTACTAAACAATTAAAAGGTTATTAGTATTTAGAAATAAATCTAGGCATAGAAAAAATGATTTTTTTAAAGAAAATACCACTTCATTTTTTTAATAAATCAATACATTTAAATTTAAATAATTAATTAAAGTTATGATTAGAAAAATCGGGTTTAAGAATATAAGAGTTTTTAAGGAATTACATGAATTTGAAATAAAGCCATTAACGGTTCTTACAGGAGCAAATAATAGTGGTAAAAGCACTATTTATAAAATGTTTAAACTGTTGAATAGTAATTTTAAAAGCGATAATAATAAACCTAATCTAGAGTCTTTAAAATTTGAAAACGAAATTGTTTCTAAGATTGGTGAATTTGAATCTAATTTAAATAGAAGTACTAAGTCGGACGCCATGACTTTTAGTTTTGAATATGATAGTGAGTACGGAATACCATTAGGAATAGAACTTACTTATGGAAAAAAAATAAATAATATTGAAATAACATCCGCAAAATTTTTCCACGACAAGAAATTACTTTTCAGTTTTAATTATCAGCCAATACAAGAATATGTTGCGCAGAAAAATATAGAAGGTGATTATAGTAGAAGTAATGAATTGATAGCTTCCTTAAATAGAAATGGGCAAAAATCAAATTTTTCTACCATACATAATTACCTAATTAGTATTAGGGATTCTGGAATGTTACAAAATAAAATCTTTATCCTAGACACTAAGCTGGAAAAAAAAGAGGCACTAACCAAAGAGGAGTTAGTATTTGTAAATGAATTAAAAAACAAAGGAATCATATTTAACAGAAACAAGGTACATGACATAATGGATAAGAAAATAGAAAATACACCTCCAGAGTGGCAGGATGCTTTAATAGATCCATCCGATTTTTTCTATAATATATGGAACGAAAACACGAATCAGCGAGAACCTTTTAACATTAACCAAAAAAAGTTTACAGAAGTATTTTTTGATCATTATTCTGAAGATTTATTATTTAACTTGCCTATTACTAATTTAGTTTTAGGAGATCCAGATATTTTAAATACAAGTATTACAGATTTAGAAATTCAAGAAATTAAATCTGTTCTAATAGCTGAAAATATTTTTACAAAGGCTGATTTCGTAAAAGCTCAATTAGAGTTCGAGAATTATTTTGTTATAAAATTTTTAACGTTTTTAAATAATAATTACAAAAATTTTGAGGATTTTAATTTCGTCACTGCCCGTAGTATTTTTGATCTTAAAATTAATACTGAGTTTGAAAATGTTAAATCGTTATTTACTAAAGTTTACAAAACACCTTTAGCAACCTTAATGTTTAAAGAATTGTGTGAAACGATTATTAAAAAAGAAATTGGACACCTTAGTCCGCTAGAAGTTGATATATTTAAGGGTAAAATAAAAGTAAGTGAAGTGACAACTATAGATCCTGACTTAAAAGAATGTGGTATATATGATGGGAAATCATTATTTGAAATTTATTTTGAATCTATAAAAACAGTTTTTGAAAACGTATTTACAGATTCATATTCAGAGATTTCTAACTTTATGAACAAAATTAATTTTAATTTGCAAGACCGTTTATTTACTAGAAATTTTATTTTTAGTGAAGAAAAAAACTCTAACAATCCTTTTTTATTATTTGGAACAAAAAGTTTAGATAATGACTTAAAAGAAGAAACATTACACTTTATAAACAAATGGCTTAAAAATTTTAAGATAGGCCAAGAGCTAATAACTAAACCCATTAAAGTACAATATGATATTATAGGTGTTACGATTTTTATTAAAGACTTTCAGGGCAATGAGATTCAATTAAATGATAATGGTCTAGGTATTAATAAAATCATACAAACTATTATTACACTTGCCTTCACTGAAAAAGATTCCATTTTATTATTTGAAGAACCAGAATCTAACCTACATCCTTCGCTTCAAAGTAAATTGGCTGAATTATTTTGTGATGCCTTTCTTAAGTTTGGTTGCTACTTTCTAATCGAAACCCATTCAGAGTATTTAATTAGAAAAATACAATACTTAATAGCTAGTAAGAAAGGTATTGTCTCAGGTAATGTTGCTGTTTATTATTTATATGATCCAAATTTTATACCTGAAGGAGAAGAGCAGGTTTATAAATTAGATATTAGAAATGATGGTTTTATGAATAATGATTTTGGGGAAGGTTTTTTTGATGAAGCATCTAATCTATCATTAGGTTTAATTAATTTAAATTAAAGCGCTATGATGATTTCTTATATTGATGACCTTTATCTTATACATTTTTTTAAAACATTTTCAAACTCTGAACGATTTTCTGAAGAGGCTGATACTCTAGCTGAGATTTTTGATTTTTTTAAATCAAAATCTGACATTAAACTTGAGACGGATTTAAAACAAGTAATAAATGAACTAGACAATAAAACGGCACAATTAGCAACCGTTTTAATAAATAAATTTACCACAGGTAGAAATAACACTAAAATTTCATCACATTGTCAAAACGAATTTAGGAACCTTAAACGCGTGGATGTGTATAGTAAATTAAAGCATCCGTTTAGCTCGTTTTGGTTAGGTAGAGAATATAATCATAGTGCAGAAAAATACGAGTTGAATAACCCCTATTTTTTTATAACTCCTGAAAATGACTTATTAAAATGGAAAACAATTTCTAAGCAGCGCATATTTTATGTTCAGCATTACGCCGTTGGAAAAGAAGAGGAAATTCTGACGCATTGGGAACAACTATTTGAGTACAAACATAGTTTTAGAGATATTCTTATAAGTGATCGTTATTGCTTAAAGGACAATGTAGCTTTTAAAGAAAATATTATCCCTTTATTAAAAACGATACTTAAGCCAGGTAGTGTAGGAATAAATATTAGCTTTTTTATTAAACCAGGGGAAGCGCTTTATAGTTCAGTTGACGAACTTTATAGTTTTGTAGAACAATCCTTGCATGAACACGATATAAGATTCTCAAATATATCTATTATACTATCCAGAAAAACACCTCATGACAGATATATTATGACAAATAATTTCATTTTTGAGTCTGGAGATTCTTTTAGTTATTTTGAAAAAAACAACATTCACAAGACTTCTGGAACCAAATTAACCATACGCCCAATTTTTAAATTTGAACCGAATGTACTTCAGAATTTAATTTATAAATGGCAACATATATCTTTAACTACAGATGAAAATAATAAATATTATAAAAAACCTTTAGGTTTAATCAGTTCAACGGAATTAAAAAATTAAATCAATCCATACTGTGATTTATCAAACCTATTTTAATAACAATGAAAAAAGGAAATTAACCTATTGAGAAGATTTGTATATTCTTCGTAATCGTAACTATAGTTGATATGTTATTACAAATAATCGGCCGTATAAGACGATTTCATTTTAATGACTTTTCAAATATATTTTAATAGGAATAGTAGTCGCATTTGTTGCCTCGATAATTAGACTTGTAGAAGCAAATAATCAAGGCAAAGATCCTAATATGGAAATTTCGATAAAATATAGAATGAGGATTTAATTGCACTTGTTTGCTAAATCCAGAGAAAAATTGGAAAGCAAAAGAACATGAAGTGAGGTTGTTAACTAGTATTGTGTATTAGAAAACGGATTTTTTAACCTTACAGCACAGGCTGCTTGAGGTTGAAGCTATTTGATTTAAATAAACAGAAAATTAATGAACACTATTACCACTTTAAAATAATTTTCGGGGACTATGCTATTCCGGGTATTCAAGAAGAAAAAAAATCAATAAATTATGAAGTAGTCCTATTACGAAAATGTAATCTCAAATATGGCTCCAAATTACAATACCATAGAGGCAGTGTTAAACTCTTGCTCTTTTATGGGGGTTTGCAATGGAAAGTTTCGCATACGTTTTCTTTTAATTTTTTTCATGGTTTTCATGAATTGTTTGGGGTATTGGATCCCTTTTCTTTTATTTCTTGCCATAATATAGTTTAATGAAATTCCTCAAATCAGTATTATTTTCTGGATTGGGATAGGATGTAGGGTGGATAAATTTCAAATTTCTTTTAAAAATTGTTAAAGGGTTAGTAACAGGTATATGTTAATCTTATAGAGCATATTAATACTCTTCTTTATTAAATTCAAGACTGATACCTGTGTCCTCTAAAATTCGGACTCCCAATAAGATATCTTCCCTAAAAGCCTCATCAGTATGATCTGAAGTTTCTGGATAGTAGTAAAAAGTCTTAAAGAATAATAAGACCTCCTCGTGGAGTAGTGCATTTTTAAGCCCATAATATGATTTGATCTCAAAACTTAAAAAATCATAAAAATCTTCATCTTCTTGTTCTATGAAATCTAAGTATTTTATAGGAAACCCATTAATATTGTAATTTTTAGAAAGACAATAGTCGAAAATCAAAGATGTAATTTCATAATCATAGTTTTCCATTTCTTTGATATCGTCTAAAGTTTCTGTATTAGGAATTTTTAAGGTCTTTTTTTTATACTCAATAATTTGCTGTAAAGTTTCGTCTATATTCATATTTTTATCGTTGATATCAATGCCAAAATAATCAAAAAAACATACTTTCGATTCCTTCCCGTTAAGGAGTTCTCTAACCTCTATAAAACTTTGCTTAAGACTTTCCAATTCATTTATGTTCTCTTCATCTTCCTTCACAATCGTTAAATTGGAATTATTTTTATTTAAAAAATTAATATAATTACTAAGAAGTCCACGAATTTGTTCAGCAGCAACGGGATTAGCAGAATGCACATGAAACTCTAAACTGCTTAAATCTAAGCCCGATTTGTACACTAGCCATTTAGCAGCAGCCAAACCATCCGGTGCAAGTTCTCCGTTTTCATCTAAACCTAAATCATTATCAAAACTGATGAATTCTGGAAGGCCATTTTTAATGATAAATGTTACAAATTCATGATAACTTCTTACAACATCAAATTCTGAAACCATAAATTTAGAATATACCATATCCACCGTTCTTAAATCATCTAGAAACAATTTTTTCATAATTAATAACAAAGTTTACTGAAAAATTCTGAGACAGCTTCTTCGAATATTTTTACGGGAATTCGATGTGCCAAATCATTATACAAATGAATGGAGTACTCAGGGTGAAATGCTATAGTGTTCCCAAGAAATTGTAACGTATCCTTTGGGTCTATAACGTTATCTGCTGTGCCTAAAATAATGTGTTTTAGCACGCTTTTATTATAAGGTAATTCAGGGACATTTTGCAATACCGATCGTTTTGCTAAAGCAGGATTAAAAAGCAAAGCTGGACGTTGCAATGCATTAGAAACATAATACCCGGCAAATCCTCCCATACTAGAGCCAATAACAACATTGATGTCTATTTCTTGATAACTTGCTATAATTTGTACTATGCTATCTGGTGTGTTTTCAAAGTCTATCGCAGGCGCATATACTGTTCCTTTTTTTTCTAAAATTGTTCTTTTTTCAGCACTTAAACTTCCATTTAAGCCGTGAATGTATAGTATGTTCATAATTTTTTCTATTTTTATAAATAGTGATATAAATATGTTTTGCTAGAAAGCTTTCTTGAAGCTAGGCAGTGTTATCCATTTATTTTCTTAATGATCTGAATGCCATCTCGGAATTGTTTTTTGCACCCTTATCTGATGTTGCAGATGTAATACCATGAATTTTTATTTTCTTTATAGATTTACTCATAATTCTATCAAATAAAGTAATGTTATTCAACAAATGTATATTGTAAGTCCGTCAAAATATGTCGGTGTAAATTTTAATTACAATGATTTAAAATATTCATAAATCATAACCATCGCCAAAGTATCTAGTTCGCAATATTTTAAAAGGCCTTTTGATATTTCCAAACGTTCACTTTCCTGCATCGTTTCAAATTGTAATTTGCTATATGCAGTAAGGGCAGCCCCTCCATCTGAAATAGAACTCATTTCTGAAACTAAATCTTCCAACTGGTTTTCAGACCAATCTTCAAATAAAGCAGGGAGTGTTTTATAAGGACTAATAACTAGACCGTCTTTTATAGTAATAAAAGCATGATCTTCATTAAAATTTTTACTAGTTACTTGTATGTCTTCTATTGGGTTAGCATATTTTTCTTTTAAAAACATACTCGAATTTAATACTGCCGGCAAAATAGCCTTGATTGATATCGAACCCTCGGTAATGGGGTGATAATAATAATCCTTTACTACGCGGTACAGGTCTATCATATCACGTGTTCCTTGCCATTTTTTGGTGCGATTTCCCGGGGAGTGTGTAATACGTTCTATAAATGCCTGAAGTTCGGTTTTATCTGGTTCATTGGAATCCGCTAACTGATCATGAATTTGATTTAAAACTGTATTTTCATGATTGTGATATCTAAAAATACTTCCCTCATTTTTTTCCAAAGCTTGTTTTAATGCTCTTACAAATTTGAAATTGGGAAATTCCCCAACAGTAGCATTTAAATATTCTGTAGCATGATTTATGCGACCATCTTCATAAACAATATGATGGGAAAACTGGAAAGCGGTTTGTTCGTATGGGTGTCTGCCAGCCGTAAAGGGTAAAGCCACCATAGAAGTCTCAAAATCAATAAAATTTAAAGGGTAAACCCAGGTGGACATTTCTAGTTTTAAGCCGTCTAATTCTATAAATGGGGTGTTGTCATTTTGTTGCTCCTTTTCCACTTGTATCCAACGTCTTTCTGAATTCGAAATTTTAAGCGCTTCGGATTGCGGATTTACATCCGCTTCGTTTAAATCTGAGATAAAATATTTTCCAGATTCGATTAATTTCTTTGCCCCTCTAAAGTTCCAAACATCATACACCTTGGGCATATTTGCTGCTTGGTTAGTAATTTGTAACTGAGTAGTCCAACAGTCATGGAATCCACTTTTTGCACTTTCAGTAGGGGGTTCGGTATAATACTCACAACTTTTGCACTGACTTCCGATGGGCTCTATTAGTTTCTTGTCCTGAGCATAATGATCTCGAAACATAATAAGTAATGCTTCAAAACCTAGTGTTTCATTAAGTGGATTATTTTTATAGATATACTCAAGCTCTACTTCTATATTAATATCCGATAATAAATTCTCACCAAGATCGTCTAACAGCAAGCCTTCCTTTTTAATTATTCCTGTTCTTAAATCGGATGATTTTGAAATCTTAAAACACTGATTTATACCATCGACCGTGGCAACTGCATCTTTATTTACTAGTTTTAAAAAAGATTTAATTTTCCAATCTGGGTGGCATTTTTGTATTACATATTTTTGAAATGCAACATCATAAAGGTAGGTAGACCATCCAGCAGTAAGCCCTCCGCGCTTTCCTATGAAAGATTCATGGTTATTTGCGTTTACCGATTTAGCCTTAACTTCAAAAAGGTTTATATGATTTCCTTTTTTTTCTAAAATATCTACTCGTATAAATAAACTGTTGTATAGAAAGGCTGCTTCAAAAATCACAACTTGATCTTGTTGTAGCAGCTTTTCTGTTTTCTGTGCCAAAAGACCGTAATTCCAATCATTACCTAGAATTGCAATTCCATCAGGGTATTGCATTCGTGCTAGTTCTTCTACCTGAAACCCACCTTCTGCCAAGGCTTCTAAAAACGGATTTGAGAGTTGTTGGTTTACATATTCTGATTTACGTGTGTAAAATAGTTTTGTTGGGCATTCCAATCCTAATTTAAATCTGGATTTAGTAAGGTAGCGTTCCGTGTTCATTATAGTTTAATCTTGATATTTATTATAAATTTTTTCAATTTCCTTTTTTATATGATTCCGGTAACTAGGTGGTGAAATTACTTCAACTTCCATGCTCATTTTTAATATTTGGATGTCGAATTCGTAATTAGGAATAATATTATAACCCACTTTATAATATCCAGATTCAGTATCGGGTAAAATGTATTGAGATTGATGAAGCGGCAAACTTTTAAGATAGCGCATGTGTTTTTCATGGGTTTTTAAAACAATGTTTTCCAATGAAGCATCATTTACACGCACCCCAACAATGCTACTGAATTTGTTTAAATCTTCTTCAAAATCCTTTCTATTTACAGATAGCAGGTCACCTTGTTTTAGATCGCTCAGTCTGTCTATACCGAAAATGCGTATGGTGTTCAAATCATCAACAACACCTATAACATACCACCGGTTTAAATATTCCTTAATCATTAAAGGTGAAATGGTATACTGCTTCTTCGTGTCCTTATAATAATTATAATGCTCGAACGATAATTTACAGCCTTGTTTTATAGAGATTAAAATTGGAGCGAGGTTTTCTATACCATTTAAAACAGGTGTGTTTTCAAAAAGTATGTATTCCTTGAGTTTGTTGTCGCTCATTAAAGCTTCGGAAAAAATTTCACTTATACTTACCAATTCCAAATATTTGAAAAAAGAGACTAAGTCCACACTTTCTTCTTCATTTATGTAATAGCCCCTGTTCTTTCTACAATGAGAGATCTCGATTCCAAAATCGTTTCTTAGACTCTTTAGTTCTCGTTCTATTGTGCGTTCCGAAACCGAAATATCTTGATCTTTTAGGTATTCTAAAACCTCGGCTTTCGTAGGATAATGTTTGTTTCTTATAAAAGTTAAAAGATGAAGCGTTCGTTTTGATAATGATGGATTTGACATTTGATAGTGTTTTATATACAGTGGTTTTGTTTTACAATTTAAAAATAATATTTTAAACCGACACAAATTGTCGGTCTATTTTTGTTTTTTTGTTTTGTAATCAAATTATAACAGGTATGGCAAGCAAATTGGATCAGATAAAAGCACATTTAGAATATAAACATATGCGACTGGAAAAAGTGAATACTGTTTTAAAAACAGAATTTTTCGGTATAGATAAGGCTATTAATCAAGTTTGTGCAAACATCCGGCCTTGGTATATTTTAGCCGATTTTCAAGAGCGGCCTATGGTTGTTAATATATGGGGTTTAACAGGTGTTGGTAAAACTAGTTTGATAAAACGCATAATGGAATTATTGGATATGCGTGATTCTGTATATCATTTCGATATGGGCAATTCTGATAAAAATAGCCATTCTAATATTTTAAATATTCAAAAGATATTTAAAGATGAAGATATGAAACAACCATCTGTAGCCCTAATTTTAGATGAATTTCAGTTAGCCAGAACTTTAGATAACAATTTATGTGAAACTGATGAAGAGAAAACACGGATAATTTGGGAGCTTTTAGATACAGGCTATATAGCACCTTCGGAAGTAGACCATAAAAGCAGTAAAGGCTTAGATTTTTCTAAAAGTATTGTTTTCATAATAGGTAATTTAGATGATGCCTACCACATGGTCAATAATTTTAGTTCTGATGTATCTGCGGACATTTATTATGCCATGTCTCTAAAAATTACGCTCCCTGAAATTAAATCCGCGTTATTTAAACTATTTCGCAAAGAACAAGTGTCTAGACTTGGTAATACCCATATCATTTTTCCTGCATTATCTAAACAAGCCTATAAGGAGATTATAGCTACAGAACTTTCTAAATTGAAAGATACATTGGCGTTGTATTCAGGAATTCAATTCATTATGGATGCTACTCTCGAAGAACTTATTTACAATGAAGGTGTATTTCCATCTCAAGGAGCGCGTCCGGTTTTTACAACAGTAAACACCTTAGTGAAATCTCATATTCCAAATATTATTTATGAAGTTTTACAACAAAAAAAATCAATTACCAGTATTGAATTAAAAGTGGAAAACTCCAAAATTATTGTCTATTACAAAAGTAATAAAAGCGTTGTAGCGGTTAAACAGATTGCATTGTATTTACCCATGGAAAATTTGAGAAAAAATACCTATGATGACTTACAAGCCATAGTAGCTGTTCACGAAAGTGGCCATGCCATTTTATCGGCTATCCTTTTAAAACATGTTCCGGAACATGTACATTCTAAAAGTACCGAAAATTGTTTTGGTTTTGTGTTAGCCTTGCCACCATGTAATTTTCATTATAGAAAGGATATAATTAATTATGTGGCCATGTATTTAGGTGGATTGGCTGCAGAAGAATTAATATTTGGAAAAGAATATGTGACTTCAGGATCGTCTTCAGATATAAATAAAGCGACGGTGTTTTTAACCAATATGTATAAAATTAGTGGTTTAGGTGAATATACTCTTAGGTATGATAGTGATTTCTCAAAAAGTCCTTTTTATCACGATTTTGCATTCGTAGAACAAGAGATGAAACAAATGATGGAAAAAGCCTTAGCCCTTGCAAAAAAAACTCTCGAAAGCGAGATGAAGCTATTGGTGGTTTTATCTGAATATTTATGCCATCATCCCCAAATAGAAAAGGCGCAATTAGAAGCATTGATTACAAAACATAAAGTGACTAAAGACGATCTTATTTCTGATTTTTCTAACCTGTATTACCGCAACAAACTACAGGCTAAAGTCAATCAATATAAATTAGAAGAGGAAGTTACCCGGTCGGTAACAACTTTAAAACGCATTACCACATAGCACCCATTGGTATTTAAAAACTAAAATTAATCCTTTTATTAACGGCTAAGGCAATTATATTTGTGGTAGCCCAACTCTTAATTAAAATGAAAAACACCTATATTATCGCTTTACTGCAACTTCCTAAAATAGGGCCAGTTATAGCCAATAAGATTATTAAAACAATTTCTTTTCAAATATTGTCTTCAGAAGATTTAAATCGGGCACTTTTAGAGGCACAATCTCGTTTAAAGCGAATTCCTAAATTTTCTCCAGAAACTATAGATCAAGCTATCAAAAAAGCTGAAGCTATTCTGGTTAAATCAGGCCAACTGGGCATACAGGTAATCACTATTTACGATAAATCTTATCCGAAACAGTTTCTAGAAATATTAAACCCACCTTTAGTTATATATGTGCAAGGCAGCTTAAAAACTTTAAACCAAAACCGTCTTTTAGCTGTAATTGGAGCTCGAAAACCTTCAAAATTCGGTTTGGAACAAGGCTATAATATTACGAAACATTGTTTGGAATTTGGAGTTGTAATTGTTAGTGGGTTGGCTCAAGGTACCGATACTATGGCGCATACTTGTGCCTTAGAAAATAATGGAAAAACTATTGCTGTTTTACCATGTGGACTGGATAAAATTTTTCCAACGCAAAATTTGAAATTAGCAAATCAGATATTAGAGCAAGATGGTGTATTGTTGTCGGAATACCCACCGGGTACAGTTCCGCAAAAAAACTATTTTATACAAAGGAATAGACTACAAAGTGCCTTAAGTGCAGGAGTTATAATCATAGAATCGGAAATAGAAGGCGGAACTATGCATACATTTAAATTTGCTAAAACCCACAAGAAACCTATAGGTGTATTATATCACCCGTTAGAACATCGCTCTGTTAAATCAGCTGGGAATACCGCAATCCTTGAGGCTAAAGATGGGATTAAGCTGGATGATTATGATGCAATTAATTACTTTCTTTCTAATACTTTAAAACAGACAATCGACTTAGTAAGCGAAGTCAAATCTGAATAGAAGAAACGTCGAAATAGATTAGAATGAAACATAAATCTACTAGGTACATTATTTGCTGGCAGTAGAGCATTCGAAAATTACCAAACCTTAAAAATCCAATGTGAAAATGTGATGGAACACTTCAACCATGTGCAAATTATTTGTGGAGGTGCCAAAGGAACAGATTCTTTTTCACCATACAGTTTGCCAAGGAACACCATTACGATGTTTTAATTGTGCAACCAGATTGGAAACATTTCAAAAGGTAGCTGGTTTTGTTCGTAACGCCGCCATGGTTGAATACAGCGATATGCTTATTGCCTTTTCGGATGGCAAAAGTTATGGAGCCAAGCACATCACCCTTGCTACTAAAGGATCATCTTTAAGCTCTTTTAGCAGCAAGGGTGAAGAAATCATACAAAGAAGCACAATACTTATTAGACAATCCAGATAAAGCAAATTTTCTTCCTATAGATGAGTTTTTTAAAAAGTGGGATGTTAAATAAAAATAAAATCAATGTAATTATAAAACATAAAATTATATAGACCTAGTTTGTAAATAAGTAAAATAGAATAATTTGGCTTTTTATATGAAAAGGTCTTAATTTATAAAAAAATTAAACTGCTATTTTAAACATAGTAAAAATTTATGGAGAAAATCACGAATATTTTAAATCAGACAAATAAAATAATCAAACATAATGAGGAATTAGCTATTGCAAAGGGAGAATTATTTAATATATATAATATTTTAAATCTCAAAACCGATGAAGTAAGAACTCATTCGGCTTTTATAGGAGAACTTCTTAATCCTAATGGGACGCATCTAATGAAAGAGTCGTTTCTAAAGGCTTTTTTAAAAGTTTTACCTAAAGAGATATATAGCGATTTTAATTGTTATAGTGCCACTCTAAAAATCGAACATTATATCGATTTGGTTGATAATTTAAAAGATATTGGCTGTAGATTAGGAGGACGAATAGATATTTATTTATCGGATGCAGCTGGTAATTCAATTTCAATTGAAAATAAAATAGATGCAGGAGATCAACTAGGTCAAATAGAACGGTATTGTAATTATAATAAGCCGAAAAACAAGGTGCTATATTTATCTAAATATGGAGATGAACCAAGTGAAGAAAGTGTAGGTAATCTAATTGCTGGAGAAGATTATCACATTATTGCTTACAATAATGAAATTTTAAATTGGCTGGAAGATTGCCAAGCCATTGCGTCAGATCAGCCTATTCTTAGGGAAAGCATTAAACAATATAAAATACTAATTCAACAAATCACTAATACTTTGGGAAATAAATTAGAAAATGAGTTAAATGATGTTATCATTAAAAATCTTGAGGAAGCTGCTCATATAGCCAATAATTACAATAAACTAATTAACAAATTAAAAAAAAGATTCAGAGATCAATTAGCGGTCAACCTTAAAAATAAATTAAACAATTATAAAATAGCTAATAAAAGAAAGGTAGACCAAAAATCGGCAGCTTTAATGTTATGTGAAAATGATTTTCATTCGGAGCGTCTTTGTTTCGGAATTGAAGGTTTTAGTGGGATTGGACATAGAGATGGGGTATTGTTTGTGGGGATTTATGATAAAAATGAAGTATTAAATTTAGATACAGATTTTAATAAACTAACTGGATGTTGGCCTCATATTACAGAACTTACTTTTGATGAAAAGAAGATTTATTTATCAGATTTTAAATTTCTTCAATCTCTAAATGACGAAGAAAAATTAAACGAAATTGTTGAAAATGTATCTTCTCAGGTTACAACCTTTATTGAAGCAAATGAGGTTTTATTACAAGGTATTATTAGATCAAGTGTAAATTAATTATTAGAAAAGTAAATTAATAGGTGGTTTATTTTTGTACTTTATGAGATGGTTCAAAGAAATCTGATTTATTCATATTAAAAGATCAAACCGTAGATTTAAATCTAAATCTACGGTTACCTCTAATTTTTTCTATTTCGCTTTTTACGCCATGGTGCATTTTTTTTCCAATCACCAGCCATTATACAGCCATAGGGATGGATTTCATCAAGAACCTGACCTAAACCAAATGTTTCAATCTGAGCCCTCACAGTAGCGGCAGATTTATAAGCACTAGGGAGTTCAGAAATATCTATTTCATTGGAGTAAAACCTTATATCTAATCCCGCTGTTTCTTGTTTGAAAATTTCTTCATTTGTTAAATGAGCTAAATTTCTTTTATGTTGACTTCTACTCATGTTACGACCAGCCCCATGTGGAGCAAAACCTAAATTCGTATCTGTAGTTTTTCCTTCAACTAGTAAAATAGGTTCAGCCATATTTAAAGGTATTAGCCTAGGGCCGGTAATATCTGGTAAGTATTTCGGATCCAAAGGTGTTGCTCCTTTGGCATGGTAAAATATATCCTCATCTTTAAAAACAAAATTGTGTTCATTCCAAAACCTGTTCTCCACAGTTTTATTTACAAGTTTGGCTGTGGCATCATGTATGGTTTCGTGATTTAACTTTGTCCACTTTCTAATTATTTGTAAGGCTTCCCAATAATCTTTTCCTTCACTAGTGTCGTAGGGTATCCAAGCATTTTCGGGCAAGGTCTCTGGTGAAAGTTGAACTCTAAATTTGTTAGCGACCATTAAACCTTTTTTATAGAGGATGGCACCAGGTCCTCTAGAACCATGGTGTGTGATAAGCATAGTATGACCGGTTTGTTTTGAAATACCCACAAACAAAAAATGATTACCATCCCCCTGGGTGCCTAAATGTTCTTGGGCAATAGATAAACTCTTTTGAGAGTTAAGAAATGGATTGGCTTCAAACGCAGCTTTTAAATCGGAAGGAAGTTTAAACTGTTTTCCACGTTCCCGTCCTCCGGGACCAAAATGTGTAAAGGCATGAGCGGCATCTAGAAGGGATAAAGGATTGGTTGTTCCAAAATCACTTAACATAACTGAACAACAAATATCAGCACTATGCATACCTGGGTGGATGGCGTTCTTTGTGGCTACAATACCACCTACTGGAATCGTTCCCAATGGTCCAGACGGACAAGCATCCGGCATAACCGACCCATTGATCACGGTTGGAGTACGCATAACGGCGTTCATAGTTGCAAGGACTTTTTCCTTATTATCTTCTTCGATTAAGTTTTCGGCTATTATATTTTTAGAATAAGGTGTTGGATGATCTAATAACCTTAGTGGAGCGGGGAGTTTAAATTTGGTTAAATACGCTTCTAAATCCCTATCGCTTAATTCGTGTTTGTTAATATACTCAAGAGCTTCTTTGTACCAAGTACCTGGTGGATAACCAAGAGCTTTAAGGTCTTTTCCTGTAATTAAATCTGTGTTTTCCATAATAACTTCGTTTTCATTAAGCACCGTTATGTCTTCTGCATAGCGGAGCGCTTTTTTATAGTGTATAACTAGCATTGTTAAATATTGACAAATTTGATGAATAACTGCGCAATTATTTTGCGTAGTTGTTGATTTTGTTTATTTTTCTTGAAATAAATTAGTAATGGCTCAAAATAAAAATGCCTTAATTCGATACAAAACGATAAATAAGTGTCTTCAAAATAACTTTAAGGCATGGACGCTGGACGGTTTAATAGACGCTTGTTCTCAAGCGTTGTATGAGTATGAAGGACGAACAGTAAATGTCAGTAAACGTACTGTTCAATTGGATATTCAATTAATGAGAAGTGATAAATTGGGATATAATGCGCCCATTGAAGTCTATGAAAAGAAGTTTTATCGCTATTCCGATCCAAATTTTTCTATTACAAATATTCCAATTTCAGAAACAGATATGAAAGTGCTTTCTGAAACCATTGCCATACTGAAACAGTTTCAAGATTTTTCGTTGTTTGGTGAATTGAAAGGGCTGTTCAATAAATTGGAGGATAAAATTTATACTGAAAAAACGAATAAGTTTTCAATCATTCATCTAGATAAAAATGAAGATTTAAAAGGATTGGAGTTTCTAGATGAAATTTATCAGGCTGTTTTAAAGGAAGTAGTATTACTGATAAGTTATAAGCCATTTAAATCGAAGCATCCCAGTATCATAGTATTGCATCCTTATTTTTTGAAAGAATTTAATAACCGGTGGTTTGTTGTCGGTAAACCGCATGCCGAAGATCGATTACTTACCTTAGCTTTAGATCGTATTGTGGCCATCGATTATAATTTCAATCTTAAATACCAACCCAATGATATAAACCCAGATGATTATTATAAGAACACCATTGGTGTCACCGTTTTAGACCATCACAACCTGAAGCATGTCCGTTTAAAAATAGATAGGAAAAATGCGCCTTATGTTTTAACCAAACCTTTCCATAATTCCCAAACGGTCTTAAGTGAAAATCCAGATGGCAGTGTGGTTATAGAATTATTTGTGCATATAAATTTTGAGTTGGAACGTCTCATTTTAGGATTTGGTGAAGCTGTAGAAGTGTTGTCGCCAAAACAACTCCGGCGCAACATTTTTAAAAAATTAAACTCAGCTCTTAGTCATTATAATAATTAATGGGTTTGTAAAATTTTAGTTTAATAGAAACGGATGATAAAAATTCTCATGTTAGATAAAAGTTAGGTTTTTTATAATTTACCTTATGGATCTAACCACCCTCAGCCCATTTCCATTACATGCCGCCAAAAGCTTCATTTCGGGAAAAGCGCTTCATTAAAAAGTCTTGAACACAACGTTAATCGTTCCGGTTTTCATTTCACTTGTTTGCAAATCCCGAGGAAAAACGGGCAGCAATCTAACTCCATTCCACCTGCACGATTAACGTTACGTTCGCTTAGCATCCTGCTTAAGAAAGATTATTCGTTTTCAGAAGCCGGTAAGCACATTTCCACTTCATTCCACGAAAAAGTTACATTTCGGAAAAAGAGCTTACCTAAACAAGTCTTGAACCCAATCCCCAATTTTAGCTTTCCATTACGTTTCTCTTCCCGCTACGCCAGGAAGAACACTTCATTACAGAGCGAAAACCGTGAATAGCGTTCGCTAAAACTGAACTTCTTTATGGATTTGGTACCGCTTCCAATGTATTTGTACCTCATAAGAGACTTTAGACTTACACCCAGACCCCTCACTATTACTTCCCTTTTTTTGGATAGCAAAATACCAACATTTTGAAGTTGAACAGACTGCATAACCACTACGCTGCGCTTCACTTTTATAAGTCCTCATCAATTCAAAATATTTAAACCGTATAAGCAACAAAAAAAGGTAACAGTGAGGGCACTATATGAAGTAAATCTAAAATGAATCTTATGAAATCAGACAAAAACATACAAAAGGAAGCGGCACCAAAACAAACAAAAAAGGAAAACGCTCAGGATATAATAAGTAAATCATTTAAAAAAAATATACACACAAGCTATCTGAATGGTTCGGATGGTAATTCAATTAATCTTTAAATCTTTTATTATGAGTAGTATCAAAAATCACGTACAGTTAATTGGGAACATTGGACAAGACCCAACAATTACCAATCTTGAAAACGGTAAAAAAGTAGCCCGATTTTCATTTGCCACGAATGAGCATTTTAAAAATGCTAAAGGCGAAAAGCAAACTGAAACTTCTTGGCACTCTATAGTTGCTTGGGGAAGTACAGCAGAAATCATTGAAAAATTCACCTCAAAAGGTAAGGAAGTTGGTATCACTGGAAAGCTTAAAACTAGAAGTTATACTTCTAAAGAGGGGCAAACACATTACATCACTGAGGTGGTTGCAGATGAGATTCTATTATTGGGTTCTAAGCCTGATAACGCCTAAACATAATTATCAAAAAGAGGGAAGGCGATAACTACGTTTTACCCTCTTTATTTTTTAATCTTAATACATAAAATTATGAATACTCAAGGAATAAATTTAGAAGCTAGCTTAAATCAATTTACAGGATCGATGAGATGCTATAAAATGACTTTATCAGATTCAGTTATTACAGAAGGGATTAAATATTTAGCTGAAAATGGGAGGTGTTTTTGGTTAATTAGCGATGCCTCAATAGTTGCAAAAAACTTAATGGATAAAAGCCATTTTATAACTATTGATTTTAAACGGTTGTGTGAGGCTGAACAGAAACGACAAGGTTACGAAGCGCATATAGTTTACAGTGATGGAAATGATAATATTCTAGAAACCCAAACCTATAGAGTAACGGATTTTCCACTTCAAAAAATACGATTGTATTTTGTAAATAATACGCTTATGTTACCCAGTGAATATTAAAAATTAAGGTAATAATTATTATAAATTATTGAGATCACCTCTAAAATTTTAGAGGTGTTTTTCTGTGTAATTAATTTTCATTTCATAAAAATAGTGTATCTTTAAAATGCTGAATTTCAGAACTAAATTCAGTATATGGTTGTCACATTTCTACTTTTGCCGAGAACCGTTTTTATCAGAATTATTAACATATTGGAAATTTATTTTTCTAAAAGGGCAATTGGC
The DNA here is from genome assembly GCF_007197735.1 of Formosa sediminum. Taxonomy (GTDB): domain Bacteria; phylum Bacteroidota; class Bacteroidia; order Flavobacteriales; family Flavobacteriaceae; genus Formosa; species Formosa sediminum. Next base: position 3,505,657 of record NZ_CP041637.1, on the reverse strand, counting down.
TTTTTAAGCAAATTGTAAGGAATTTTGTTCGCCTCGGGCGAACGAAAAGGAGTAGCAAGAGGGTAACACGCGGAGCGATGTTATGGACTCCTTTTCTGTTTTAAAACACTGAAATTCAGTTGTTTAAAAATGTTGTAATTTCTTGACTCTCAGCAATTTGCGACAAATGGCTTTGAAACGCCCAGTTTTAGGGAAGAATTTGCGACAAATCGGCGAATTATGAACTCATTTATTGGTATTAGATTCAAAAAGGAAACAGCTAAACGTTTTCAAGAATTTTCAAGAACACATTTTAAATCGCATACAGAGGCGATGTCTTCTATGCTTGATTTTTTCTTCTATAATGAGATCTCACCAAAAGAAACATTTGGACCTACAGGACGAACCATCGAAGCTTCTCTGAAGAAACGTATTAATGCAGTAATCGCCATTATGAAGGATATGGAAAAGACACAAACCAAACCCACAGTAGCGATGATGGAGTTGCTATTTCAAAACGAGGATCTTTCTCAGAATCCATCACATTCAGGGACTAATTTTAAACAAGAAAAGAAGGAAGTACGTTTTAAAGAAAAGCTTAATGTAAACAATAAACTTTAAAACTTGAAGCTATGTATATAACTATTTCACCTCAGAAATTAGGAGGCACGTATTCACAAAGTTCTGCAGATTTTGTGGGCTATTTAGAGAAAGAAAATCAAGGCCTGGAGCAAGAAGATTTGGAACATTTTTTTAATCAGTATGGAGATGAAATTTCAGCCGAAGAAGTAATAAAAGATATTGATGGGAATGGCGCCAAACTTAAAAAAACTGAACCGAAATTTTATTCCATTACAGTTAGTCCTTCAAAATATGAATTAAAAAAAATAGAGCAAAGTTCAGTCGATTTAAAAACATATACCAGGGAGATCATGAAAGATTATGTGGGATCTTTTAATCGTGAAATCAATGGAAAACCGATAACAATTAACGATATAAAATACTATGCTAAAATTGAACATCAAAGAACATTTAAAGGTACAGATAAAGCGGTAAAAGAAAATCAACTCTATGCATCAAAAATACTAGATCTTAAAACTAAGATTCGAAACATAGAGGAAGGGCGGTTAAAAGGAAATATCCCCAAATTGAAATCTGAAATTTTAAAATTAGAACTAGAAGCCCCACATCAATTAGATGGAAAACGTATCGTTCAAGGAATGGCAAAAGGCGGAGATCAAACGCATATTCATATTATCGTGAGTCGAAAGGATGCCTCAAATACATTTAGTCTTTCACCAGGAAGTAAATATAAAGCATCAGAAACTGAGATGCATGGTAAAACGGTAAAACGTGGTTTTGATAGGGATGGATTCTTTAAAAACGCGGAAAGACGATTTGATACATTATATGGCTATCAGCGGAATTTTGCAGAAACCTATACTGCTAGAAATAATTTTAAAAAGCATCCGAAATTGTATTTTACGGCGCTTATGAAATTACCTACTAATGAAAAAGCAATAGCCTTAAAAATAATGAGAGCTGGTGATATTCCTATGCTACCAAGTATTCCAGTTACGCCAAATAAATTGGCCATAAAACTAATTAATAAACTACGGAAAGGGGTAGAGGTCGCTATAAAATCAAGCTCTATCGGAATTTAAAATTAAAAAGATGCTGCAGGAAAATGAAAACATATGGGTATTGGTATCAATTTTAGTTTGTGCACTTTTTTATGCCATGTATCGGTTCAATAGGTATGCGTTTATAATCAATTTGTTGATGTTAGGTGCTTATGTATTTGCATTAAGTTCAACAATGCATTTGGTTTTTATAACGCAGTATATTATTTGTCCGCTTATATTAATTAATGTTGTAATGTATGTGTTTTTGCATAACACAGAACAGCCAACGAATCAAAATATAAGGTATCAAATCAACTTTGAAACGACAAAAGGGGATTTTAAACTAGACAACATAAAACGTGGTGCTTCGGTAATAGGATCTGCAGGAAGTGGTAAGACTGAAAGTGTGGTGTATGGCATTTTAAAAAACTTTAGTCAGGCAAAATTTTGTGGTATTATCCATGATTACAAAGATTTTGAACTTACAGAAATGGCTTATCCACTTTTTAAGGACAGCGGTATACCGTTTAAAATCATTTCTTTTGATAAAATTGTACATCGTGTAAATCCAATAGCACCGCGATATTTGGAAAACGAAGAAAGCGTAAACGAAATTTCAAGAGTTTTAATTGAAAATTTATTGGAGCAACGCGAATCTGGAGCTTCGGGAACCACAAAGTTTTTTAATGATGCTGCAGAAGGCTTGATTGGAGGTTTGATTTGGAAGTTAAAAACCAACTATCCAAAATACTGTACACTACCGCATTTAATTGCGATCTACCAGCATATTGATACGGACAGTCTTATTGCATTTTTAGAATCGAATACCACATCTAGAGCGATGGCCGATGCATTTATAAGTGGAAAGGATTCTGAGCGCCAAACAGCTGGTGTAAAAAGTACCTTAGCTAATGCACTGAAACGGATAAGTACCCAACGTATTTTTATGGCCCTATCTGCAGATGAAGTCCCTCTAAATATTAATAGTTCAGAAAATCCCTGTGTAATTTCGGTGGTGAATAACCCTAAGTTTGAAACCTCATATTCTCCAGTAATAGCTGCCATTGTGCATACCATTACCAAGCAAATGAGTGTACGGAATTCAGAACCTTCTTTTTTGTTGATGGAAGAAGCACCAACCATCCGATTATTAAATATGCACCGCATTCCTGCGACTTTAAGAAGTTATAATATCTCAACTATTTATGTAATGCAAGACAAGATCCAGAACGATATGATGTATGGCGATAAGGCTAGCAAAGCGATTTTGAGTAATCTGTCGTATCAATTTTTTGGAAAAGTAAATGATCCCGACACGGCTAAATATTACGAACGTTTTTTTGAAATTATTAAGGACTCAACCAAAAGTATAAGTCGTGGTCATAATCTAGATTTTGACACACGAGTAACTACAGGAGAAAAGGAAATTCCTAAAATAAGAGCCGATGTATTTTTTAGATTAAAACAGGGTGAGTTTATAACCTATGCAGACGGTAAGGATAAAAAAGTACAGTTCACATTACAGCGGATTAAAAGGGAATTACCCCAGAATATTAGGGTGTTTTCAGATGAAGAAATAGCTCAGAATTTTGAACGTATTTATGAGGATATTCGGTGTTTGTTTCATGGGTAATTATAAGGACTAATAATAAAAATTAAATAAGAAATATGCTTGTTTAAGGATAACCGTAACCTTGATTTAATAGAAAGTAATATATTTAATGATTAAACTAACGGTTATCCTTTGCTTATTTTTAATATACGAATATTTAATATTGATAAAAGGAGTTACCACACATTAGATGAAAATCCCGAATAAAAGAAAATCCTCTGAATGAATTATTTTAAAGTTAGTCAAACTCACAAAATATATTATGAAGTTTGTGGAAATCAAGGTGCTGAACCGATTTTGTTTGTTCACGGAGGACCTGGATCAGGATTTTCTGAACACGATAAAAGATTTTTCAATTTTGACAAACAAAAAGTTGTATTTTTTGACCAAAGAGGAGCCTCAAAAAGTATCCCTTTTGGTTCAATTATAGAGAATACAACTCAAGACTTAGTGAATGACATTAATAAGCTTTTGGATTATTTGGAAATAGATAATGTCATTCTGTTTGGCGGTTCTTGGGGAACAACTCTTGGGCTTGTTTATGCAATTCAAAACCCAAATAGAATAAAAGGATTATTACTTCGAGGAATATATTTAGGAAATAAAGAATCCAATGAACACTACTTAAATGGTGGAGTAAAAAAAGAATTTCCAAAAATATGGGAAAGATTTAGTAAAAACGTACCCAAAGAAAGTCAACTCTCAATCCCAAAATATTTCTTGGAAAAAATGACTAACAGTTCGCCTACAGAAAAAAAACACTTTTCTTACGAATGGGCGTTTTATGAAATATCTATTTTTAAAAAAAATATCACAAAGAGAGAAGTTGAGGGGATTTTAGAACAGATTCCTTATGAATCTCTATCTATAATGGAAGCACACTACTTAAGCAATGTTTGCTTTTTAGAAGAAAATTATATTCTAAAAAATTTAGAAAAAATAAATCATATTCCAATCAAAATTGTTCACGGAAAAGAAGATGCAATTTGTCCATTAAAGTTTGCCATTGAATTAAATTCCAAACTAAAGAATAGTGAATTATTTATATTAAACGGAGGACATTCTGATTCTGAACCTGAAATTGAAAAAAAAATAATTGAAATACTGAATAATAACGTGTGGTAACACCGTATAAAAATAATTGATTATTTAAAAACAACCTTTATTGCTACAATAAAATATTCAATTTCGGATTTTAGAGAAAAGTGGTTAAAAAAAGTAACATTGTTAGGCGAAAGCGTGAAATAACTACTGCCAAAACAATGTATTTAAAACATAGCATAAAAACGACGAGTATAAACAGTATTAGTGAATGAAATTTGATACAATAAAGTGGTGTCATAAAAAATAACAACAAAAATTCCTTATTTTTACTAAGTATACAAAATCTAGTTTTAATTTAATGATTTGAAATTAATACTCGGAAATGTCAAGGGCTGATAAAAAATAAAATTATGAATGATTTAAATAATTTAGATAAACCTCAAATTCATTCCGAGATAGAAAATAAATCTAAAGAAATCGGATTTACAATGCCTTCTGACCTTTATATCGGAACTTTATTGAGAACATTGATAACCTCTAAACCTAACGCAAATTTATTGGAATTAGGTACTGGTATTGGGTTATCTCTCTCTTGGATGATAGACGGAATGGACTCTGAATCTAGATTAATTAGCGTTGACAACGACCCGCAACTGATTGAGATAGCCAAAAGTTATTTCGGGCAAGATAAAAGAGTGGAAATAGTATGTGCAGACGGAACGGAGTGGATTAAAAATTACAATAAAGAAAAGTTTGATTTAATTTTTGCAGATGCTTGGCCAGGGAAATATTGCGAAGTTGATGAAACACTTGAATTAATAAAAGTTGGTGGAATATATATTATTGATGATATGTTAGTTCAACCAAATTGGCCAGTAGGACATCAAAAAAGCGTTGATAAACTAATTGTGTATTTAGAAAATAGAAAAGATTTCAATCTTACTAAAATGAATTGGTCTACAGGAATTATAATAGCAATTAGAAAGTACTAAGTACAATAATATTTATTCGCAAATAATACAATACAGGTGTAATTAATTGAAAAAGACCTACAAAATATGAAGTACAATTTATTTATCGGCTTAATTTTAATCAGTTTATCATCTTATGCTCAAAACCCTATTACTATAGGGTATACTTCCACGATACATTCTCAAATACTTAACGAAGATAGATTATTGGAAATCTATCTTCCTGAGAATTATGAGACCTCAAATAAAACTTACCCTGTAATGTATTTACTGGATAGCTTTTTAAATTTTAGGCATGCCGCAGCTTCTGCTGAATTTTTACATTTTGACCAGTGTATTCCTGAAATAATTATTGTGGGTATACGCAATACCCACCGTAATCGTGACCTTACTCCCGAGTCTTCAAATCTCGACCCAAAAGAACGAGAACGATTAGGTAGTGTCGGTGGAGCTGATAATTTTATAGGCTTTATTGAAAAAGAATTAATGCCCTTTATAGAAAATAACTATAGAACCGCGCCGTATAAGATAATTTCGGGACATTCATTAGGAGGAGTTTTTAATGTATATTCCTTTTTAAAACATCCTGAGTTATTTAATGCTTATATTACCATAAGCCCAAGTTTATGGTATCCAATTGATGATATTTCTAAAGGATTTGACTTTATATTTCCCAACCCGACCAAAATGAACCAAACTTTTTATATGACGCTTGCCAATGAAATTAGTGGTAATATGCGTGGTAATGTTTTTAAATTAAGTGGAGACTTCGAAAACTACATTAATACCCATAAAGATACAGAACTCCGATTTAAATTTAACCCCATGCCCGAAGAATCTCATCTCTCTGTAGGTTTACCTTCTGTATTCTTTGGTTTACGATTTATATTTGAGCCTACCCAATTCGAAAGGTTCAAAACCAGAGCAGCGATTATGGCTCAGGGTGGTCCTGAAAAAGCTGTTGAAAACATTATTGCTTACTTTAAAAAGGCTTCCGAAACTTATGGATTTGAAATTTCTAATGAAAGTGCCTTAAGAGATTTGGGCTATGATTTAATAAAAATTGAAGACCTAAAACTCTCCGCCGTAGATGTCTTTAAAGCTAACCTAGAACAGCATCCTGATTCTTATGGTGCTTATTCCACCTTAGGTATGGCTTATGAAAAACTTGGCGAATTACAAAAAGCAAAGGAAAATTATAAAATAGCCTTAAATATAGTTAAGGAAACTAATAATTTTGAATTGGAGAATTACAAAACCCAAGTAGATGAAATAGAAAAGAAAATAAAAGCACAAGCCAACAACAAAAATTAAAATAAAACTTATTACAACAAAATAGTGTGGTTAAAAATATTACCTATTTTAAATTAAATTAAAGCCTTTGTCCTCATATGAATTTTCTTTTGTAGACTTACCTAAAAATTAATTCCTAAACTTATTAATATTGCTACATTTTTAAATGCTTATTGTTTAATTTTGTAGCATGCAAGTTAGAAAATTATATCAAACAAAACCACTTACGTTTTTTATACCCGAATACAATTCGGCTATAGAACTACCATTTGTAAATGGTATTAGTGCAGGATTTCCATCACCTGCAGACGACTTTCTAGATATTAATATCGATCTCAATAAACATCTTATTAAAAATCCGAGTACGACGTTTTACGCCAAGGTCAACGGACATTCTATGAAAAACGTAGGCATTCACGATGGCGATTTATTAATTGTCGACAAAAGCCTGGAGCCTAAAGACAATAAGATAGCAGTCTGTTTTATCGATGGTGAATTCACAGTAAAACGGATTAAAATAGAAAAGGATTGTGTTTGGCTGATTGCCGAAAACGATGACTATAAGCCTATACGTGTTACATCTGATAACGATTTTATCATTTGGGGTATTGTTATTAACGTGATAAAATATTTCTAATGTTTGCCCTGGTCGATTGTAACAATTTCTACGCCTCTTGCGAACGCGTATTTAACCCAGCTCTAAATGGTAAGCCTATAGCGGTATTATCAAATAACGATGGTTGTGTCATTGCACGATCTAACGAAGCTAAAGCTTTGGGAATCCCAATGGGTGCGCCAGCATTTGAGTACAAAAACCTATTTATAAAACATAATATTCACGTCTTTTCATCTAACTATGCCTTGTATGGAGATATGAGTAGTCGAGTCATGAATTTACTTGCTAACTTCTCACCAGATATCGAAATCTATAGTATAGATGAAGCATTTCTAAAGTTTGATGGGTTTCAATATTTCAACCTTCAGGAAATAGGAGAGGCCATGAGAAAGCAAGTTATTAAAGGTACGGGTATCCCTATAAGTATCGGTTTTGCTCCAACAAAAGCTTTAACTAAAGTCGCTAATAAAATAGCTAAGAAGTTCACAGAACGTACTAAAGGTGTCTATATTATAGATACAGAAGAAAAGCGCATAAAAGCACTTAAATGGACCGCTATAGAAGATGTTTGGGGTGTGGGTAGAAAACATGCCAAACGCTTACGAGCATTAAACATAAATAACGCTTATCAATTTACACTGCAGTCAGACGACTGGGTACGTAAACATATGTCAGTTATCGGACTAAGGTTAAAACACGACTTAGAAGGAAAACCCACACTAGATTTAGAAACTCCAAGCAAAAAAAAATCTATAGCCACCACTCGATCATTCGAAGGTATGATTACAGACTATGCAGCTCTTCAAGAGCGTGTGGCAACATTTGCTGTGTCTTGTGCCGAAAAATTACGTCATCAGAACTCCCATGCTAATGCAGTCATGGTGTTTCTACACACTAACGGATTTCGTAAAGACCTGCCACAATATTACCGCAATATAATTATCAAAACAGAAACGCCTACCAATTCAAGCTTCGACCTAATAAAAGTAGCTTACAAAGCGCTTGATTGTATTTATAAAAAAGGCCTACACTACAAAAAGGCGGGAGTAATTGTTATGAATCTAACGCCAGAAAATCAAAAACAATTTAGTCTATTCTCAAATGAGAATCCAAAGCACCAACCCTTAATGGTTATAGTCGACAGGTTAAATATGTCTTACGGAAACAATAAAGTAAAGTTTGGGGCTCAGTCGCTCGGCCGCCAATGGAAGATGAAACAAGAACGCTTATCTCCAAGGTATTCTACACATATCAATGATATTATTCAGGTAAAGCTGTAGATTATAGTTGTGTTACGGAAAACCGTACTTTTAGCTTAAGGGCACTTTTAATGTTTAGTAATTAAAATAATTGTGGTTTTTAATTATAGTTGAAATTTGATTAATATAGGGGGCAACCAATCACTAAAAAAGATGAGAATAATAACAATATTAATTTTAATGCTATTTATTTCTTGTAAAGACAATAAAAGCACCATCAGTATAGAGAACGAGCAATTGGGAAATAAGAATATATTGATACCTGAATTTCAGTCAATCATAGATTCTTCTAATGTTGTAGGCTCAATATTAATTTATGATTTAGACAAAGATCTATATTATTCTAATGATTTTGAGTGGTCAAACAAGAGTAATTTACCAGCTTCTACCTTTAAAATTGCAAACTCCATAATAGGACTTGAAACAGGAGTTATTGAAAGTGATACTGCTATTTTTAAATGGGATGGGGAAAAGAAGTGGTTGAAAGAATGGGAACAAGATTTACTGTTGAAAGATGCCTTTCAGTATTCTTGCGTTCCCTGTTATCAGGAAGTTGCTAGAAAAATAGGGGTAAAAAGAATGAATGAATACGTTCAAAAATTAAACTATGGTGACTTAAAAATTGATTCAGTTAATATCGACAATTTCTGGTTAAAGGGAGAGTCACGAATTAGTCAAATGCAACAAATTGACTTTTTGAAGAGGTTTTATAATTCTGAACTACCGATTTCTGAAAGAACTGAAAAAAATGTAAAGAAAATTATGGTCATGGAAGAAACAGATCAATATAAACTTAGTGGAAAAACGGGTTTGTCAACCGACGAGGGAAAATATAATGGTTGGTTTGTTGGGTATTTAGAATTAAAAAATAAGACTTATTTGTTTGCAACAAATTTTGAGCCTAAAAAAGCATTTGATTTGGATGCATTCATAAAGAAAAGGATAGATTTAACACGCTTAGCTTTTCAAAATTTGAATATCCTAAAATAAATGCATCTAACACATGCCATAGGCAATAATAAAATAAAGTTGTGCTCTCAATCCCTCGGCCGCCAGGGGAAAATGAAAAAAAGAACGCTTATTGCCAAGATACTCTACGCATATCAATGATATTATTGGGGTAAAGATTTAGTTTATTTAATTTAAAATATTTTCTATTTTACGGGAAGCCGTATTCTTGTCTTAACAGAAAGTAATATATTTAGGGTTGATAATAGGAATTGTTACACATTAAACCCGAACTTTAAATGAAAAAAAGTCCATTTAAATTTTAAATTCAGATTTAGGTAATTCTACGGCCAACAATCTTAATTTAGACATATAAATGACTTCATTTTACGGTTTTCATCTTTTATTACTTAAATTCAAATCAATACATTTAGTAACCATTATATTAATACAAGTAATACGTTTAAAAACATTGGTTTATAAGTAATACAGAATATTTATGATGTAATTCGAAATGTTCTACAAAATAAAAAATATTTAAAAATTAAATTCGAAACGCTCTACAATGAATATTTTACATATATTTGTCATGTAATAAAAATATAAAATGAGTGTTTTATGATTCACAAACTTGGAGATATAGCAGAGATACAATTTGGTTTGTATGAAAAACCTTTAGCGGAAGGAGAGGTTAAATATTTGCATGCTGGTCACTTTAATAACCTTCATAAGCCTGCTAAATTTGAAGAGAGTTTTGTGAAGCTTAATGGTAAAAATAATAAGTTTTTATTACAACCCAACGACGTAATTTTAGCAGGTAAAGGGCACCGTACTTTTGCATGGGCTTATAGCCTAGATTTTGGTCAGGCCATTCCCTCTTCTCTCTTTTATATTATTAGAACACAATCTTCAGTAGTTCTCGGGGAATACTTAGCGCAATACCTAAATACAGAAAAAATTCAATATAACCTCAAGCTTATTGGTGCGGGGGGTACAATTACCTCTATACCTAAAAAAGAACTTGAAGAAATTAAAGTGCATATTCCTGCTTTAAAAGAACAGAAAAAGATAGTCGATTTTATAGAACTGTTAGATGAAGATTTAAGGTTGACACAAGAATTGTTAGAGAAAAGAACGGCTCTGAAAAAAGGATTGATAAATAAAATAATGAGTGAAAATATATAGATGTCATGAAAAAGTTAACACAACAAGAAATAAATAATCAGGTTTGGAAAGCCTGTGATACCTTTAGAGGCACCATAGATGCTACACAATATAAAGACTATATACTAACCATGCTCTTTATAAAATACATCTCCGATGTTAATAAAGAAAAAAGAGCCGATTATATAAACAAGTATAATGGAGACGAGGAACGTGTAGATCGTGCTATGAAGCATGAGCGTTTTAAAGTGCCTGTAGATAGTGCCTTCGACCATCTTTACGAAAATAGAAATGCCGATAATTTAGGAGAACTCATCAATATTGCACTAGAAAATATTGAAGATGCTAACAGGACCAAATTAGAAAAAGTGTTTCGTAATATAGATTATAATTCCGAACCTAATTTGGGGCAAACTAAAGACCGTAATAGAAGGTTAAAGCATTTGTTAACAGATTTTGAGGTGTTAGATTTAAGACCTTCTAACCTTGAAGGTAATGACATTATTGGCGATAGTTACGAATATCTTATAGCTAACTTCGCTTCAGATGCAGGTAAAAAAGCGGGAGAGTTCTACACGCCTTCACAAGTGTCTACCTTGTTAGCTAAACTGGTAGAACCTAAAGAGGGAGATCGGGTATGCGACCCTACATGTGGGTCTGGTTCATTATTGCTAAAAGTAGCAGATGAAATCGGTACTAAAAATGTAGCACTTAATGGGCAAGAAGTAAACGGAAGTACTTGGGCATTATCACGTATGAATATGTTCTTGCACGAAATGGACAATGCACATATAGAATGGGGAGATACCTTAAACAATCCATTATTAAAAGAAAACGATGCCTTAATGAAGTTTGATGTCGTGGTTGCTAATCCGCCATTCTCATTAGATAAATGGGGAGCAGATGATGCCAGTGCAGACCGTTATAACCGTTTCCATAGAGGTGTTCCACCTAAAAGTAAAGGCGATTATGCATTTATAACGCATATGATTGAGACGCTTAACGAACACGGTAAAGCAGGTGTTGTCTTGCCACACGGTGTGTTATTTAGAGGTAGTTCCGAAGGTAAAATACGTAAACAACTTATAGAAGAAAACCTTTTAAAAGCAGTAATAGGTCTGCCTGCTAACTTGTTTTTTGGAACAGGTATACCTGCAACTATTTTAGTATTCGATAAAAACAAAGGAGACAATACCGAGGTATTATTTATTGATGCCAGTAACGAGTATGAGAACGCTAAAAACCAGAATAGATTAAGCGAAGCCAATATCGATAAAATAGTAACCACTTATAAAAACTGGGAAACTATAGATAAGTATAGCTATGTAGCTAAACTTGAAGAAATAATAGAAAACGATTACAATCTAAATATCCCAAGGTATGTAGATACGTTTGAAGAAGAAGAACCAGTAGATATTAAAGCCACACAAAAAGAAATAAAAGAGATAAAGCAACAAATAGAAGTGGTAGAACAAAAATTAGAACAGCATTTACAAGCATTAGGATTTTAATTATGGAAACACTACAAAACTACTTTCTAAATAAAGACAAACAGATTAAAGATATTGTACTTTCTTTTGCTAGCCATAAAGATATTCAAGTAAAATTTAAGGGGTATTATATTGAGGATAATGACAAGGTAGGGGCTTTTCCTGCACAACCATTTTACCAATCCTATATAGATTATAGAGAACAAAACCCATACTTGAAAATTGACCATATTCGATACTTTTTTCAGTTAAGCAAAGGAGAAAATACACATATGCTAACGGTACATTTGAATTCTAAAGATGTATTTGATGTGAGCTTTTCAATAGATGAATTAGCTGAAGGATTTGAAGACAATACTCCACAAATTGATTTTAAAGAATCAGATTTTAGACAACTAATGAATCTTATAAACCAAAAGTTTGATTATTATGACTGAAAATAACACAAAAAGAACCGACACTTCCGAAAAGAAGAATGGTTTTAAAAAGACTAAGATTGGTTGGGTTCCTGAAGATTGGGAGGTTAATAATTTACAAGCAGTTGCTGATGTAAGTATGGGGCAATCTCCAGATTCTAAATCCTATAATTCTATAGGAGAAGGCGTTTATTTAATACAAGGTAATGCTGATATTAAAGATAGACGGTCAAATCCAAGATTATGGACATCAAGACCTACTAAAAAATGTATGGTAAATGATATTTTAATGTCAGTAAGGGCACCTGTAGGTACCATTTCAAAATCTTATCATAATGCATGTATTGGTAGAGGAATGTGCTCTATTCAAAGTACCGGTATTAATGGTGAGTTTTTATATCAATATTTATTGTCGTACGAAGAGTCTTGGAAGTCGGTAGAACAAGGTAGTACTTTCACTGCTGTAAACGGAAAGGATGTTAGAACTTTAAAAATCCCTATTCCATCCCTCCCAGAACAACAAAAAATAGCTTCCATCTTATCCGATTGGGATGAAGCCATAGAAAACACCCAATCCCTTATTAAAAAGTTAAAACTGCGTAAAAAAGGGCTAATGCAACAGCTTTTAACAGGTAAAACTCGTTTGGCAGGGTTTAGTGAGGAGTGGAAAGAAAAGGAATTAGGTCATTATATTAAATCTACTCTTAGGCCAATAAATAAACCAGAACAAGAGTTTTTGGCTTTGGGGTTAAGAAGTCATGGTAAAGGAATATTTCATAAGCCAAATTTTAACCCTAACTCTATTGCAATGGAAACTTTATATGAAGTCAAAGAAAATGATTTAGTAGTAAATATAACTTTTGCATGGGAGCAAGCAATAGCAATAGCAAATAAGGAAGATGAAGGTGGCTTAGTATCTCATAGGTTCCCAACATTTACATTTAAAGAAGGAGTTTCTGATGCTGTGTTCTTTCGTTATTATGTTTTACAACCAAGATTTAAGTATTTACTTAATGTAATATCACCTGGAGGAGCCGGTAGGAATAGAGTTATGAGTAAAAAAGATTTTCCTAGAATAATGGTTAAAATACCTTCTTACAAGGAGCAAAAAGCTATAAGTGGCATTCTAAATTTGATTGACTCTGAAATAGAACAAAATGAAGATTTCCTTAAACAATTAAAGTCTCAAAAGAAGGGCTTGATGCAACAGTTGCTAACGGGTAAAATTAGAGTTAAAATAGATTAGGATAGCGTGCTAAAGGGGCAGTAAATAAATTATAAATGAATAACGCATATAAATACAATATCTACATCGATGAAAGTTGTCATTTAGAAAACGACAGTCAGCCATTAATGTGTATTGGTTATACTAAAGTAGCTTCAGAAAATTATACAACATATAAAGAAGCAATTAAGACTATTAAATTAAACCACAAGTCTCCAACCGAGATAAAATGGAATAAACTGTCTTATTCTAGAATAGAATTATATAAAGAATTAATCGATTTTTTCTTTGAAAGCGACATCCAGTTTAGAGCCATTTTAGTAAAAAATAAAAGTCAGTTAGACCATTCAAAATATAATAAAGGAGACCATAACTCTTTTTACTACACTTTAGTGTTTTTGCTGTTAAGAAATCCATGGGTAAATTACCTAGAAACACCTCACAAAGTGGTTCTAGATATTAAAGATACTAGAGGTAAAGAGCGTTTAAATAAATTAGAAACAAGACTTAAGGTAGAATATAAAGAAAAATATAATAGAGATTCACCATTTAACTTCTTTCAGCATATACGGTCAGACGAGAATGTGTTTTTACAACTATCAGATTTTTTTATAGGTGCCATTACATATAAGGCTAGAAAACTTCATAAAAAAGAAGGTGGCTCTAAAGTAAAAAAAGAGATAGTAAACTATTTAGAAGAGAAGTCCGGTTATGCTATTCACGATGGTACTCCGCCGTTTGAAGAAAAATTCAACATTTTCGATTTTCAAATTCAAACTCAAAAATAAGTATGACAGATTTTTTTGAAGAAGAACACGAGCTCGACTTAATTGAAGATTTATTTGATTATTTAGATATAGACCAGCCTACTTCAGAGCAAATGTATGCATTATACGGTGTGTTTAAAAAAGATATGATAGACGAACCTATTTTTATAAACAATGTGCAAGTAGCCTACGATAAACGAAAATCACGACATCCATTATTCAGAAATAAACCAGTTGGTTTTGAACACATATGTACAAGAGAAAGTAAGCATTCAGGGAAAAGAAATTTTGATAACCAGAGAGCTAATAAAATACACTGGATTAAACCTGTTGTTTTATTTAAAGAGAATGCAAGGGTGCGCTATTTCGAACGCTTACATGCCAATGGTAAAAACCAACAGCATTATTGGTTACATGAAAAAGATTATATAGTAATAATAAGAGAAATTACAAATGCATTGCAGTTAGTAACAGCATTTAAGGTAGATGCTGTAGAGCGTAGAAGATTTCAAAATTGGTACAATGCGTACTCAAATTAAGGTAAAAAAAAACCTCACTTCGTAAGTGAGGTACGTACCTTAAGGCAATACGAACGATGCAACAAGTGCTAAGCCAGGTCCTTTACCCTTTGGGTATTGACCCTGCAAAATTAATTAAAATTACACGTAAAACAAAAGTATTAACATTTATTACAAAACCGTTTTACAATTAAACCATAGTAAAATTAGCTAAAAATCAATATTTAATGTCAAAAAGTAATAAACACGTTACTACTTCATTAAGGGTAGAACCTAAACAACATAGATGGTATTTGGTAGTAAAACAAAATGAACATTTTACAATTGTTCAGGATTGTATAACTAAAAAAGAGTACCCATCTAAGAAAATTTACATACCAGAAGGAGGTACTGTTATTTTATGGATTAAATATATGCAAGATAACGGAAATCCTTTTTTCGATTATAGTGTGGTAAATGATTACAAAGAAGGAAACTCTTATGTGTTTGATGTGGTTAAACAAAAAGAAAAGGGGTATGAAATTGAAAATAATGAAAATATCATCCTTTTTATTCCCGGTTTTTTTGCTAATCAAATTGATAATAATCGCATTACGCTTAAATTTAAGGATTACGATTTAATTAAAAATCAAGTGCTTTGGGAGGCCGAAACACAAAATAATCCCAAGCAGGTTCTATTCGATTTAACTCAATTTAAATATAATGAACATTACAATTTTATAATTATTGATTATTTCGAGTATGACGATGGTAATGCTATTTTTATTGTCGAAAAAGATGGTGTTACAGCCAAAGTAAGAACTTACGCTTTCCAAGACAAAGATTGGATTGGCAATACAATTAGATGCAAGGTTACTGGTAAAGAACATAATAATCTGTATTTATATCAAGATAGAACACAACTTTTAAAAAATCTATACAGCATAGATGAGGTGTATAGTTTTGAAATTGAGGAATTAGAAAAAGATGGGTTTACTAACTACTATATTTTAAGAGATAAATACGATTTTACCCATCGGTTTTACCTAAACAATATAACAGATAGCGCAGATTATAATGTAATAGGGACTACAGTTCAGTACTATCTAAAAGGAATTCACGAAAATGGGTATTTAATGTTAAACGCCTTAAATAATCCTCAAAATAAATTTTACGATGCTAATACTGTGTTTTCAGAAATTGGACATGCAGATAAGGTTCAAAATTATTTTTTCAACCTGGAAGAAGAAATTATAGAGTTTGGTAATAGTAATAAAGCATTCTCTAATTTATTCGACTTATATCAAACAAGAGAAAATACTTGGGTGTTTTCTTATCTTAATTTTGTGTCTATTGTCTATATCAAAGTGCTTGTCAATAAAAAGGAATTCGAAACAGCAAGAATCTTTTTAAATATAATTAAAGATTTAGAATTGTGGATATTAGAAGGGTCTGATTATTTAAGTAATTTTTCAGACAAGACAAGAGATCGTATTGTCGATATGGCAGAAAAAGAGTTAGAAGGCATTACATCTAAATTAGAGGCTATAGAAATTATTATAGATGAAAAACAATATGCCTATATTGATGATATTTTAGAAAAAATAACAAGAAGTCAATATCTAAGAATCAAGTCCATTACAATATTTAAAAATTTACTCCTGTATTCCGATGAGGTTTTAAATCAAAGTACTTCTAAGGTAATAGACATCATTACATTTCTTGTAAAACAAGGTAAATTAGAAGAACATGAATACAAAAGATTTAATGGACTTTTAGCGTATAAAATAAAATCAGAAAAACATCAACTTAATGTAAAATTAAGTTCGCGTAATTATGTGTTACAGGAAGAAAATAAGAATGATATAAAATTAATTATCAGACTTATTATTTTACAGGTTGTATTAGATATTGAAATTGATAATAAAAAACATTGGATATTAAATTCAGCTACATTATTTAGATTTTATTCTTATTTAGAAGAGGATGTTAACCTTAAAAAAAGATTGCTGTTTCATGCAACACAATGCATTACAAGCTCTAAAGGATTACCATTAACAGTGTCTGAACTAATTCACGATTTTAACATTTATAACTATGTTACTCAAGATAACTTTAGTTTAATATCTCCAATTAAACATCCTAAAATCCGTAAAAAAATATATAAAAATAATGGGGCAATTTTTGAATCCGAAGCAGGGTTTCATCTTGTAAATCCCAGACATATTAAAAGTGACCTGAATCCAAAAAATTATCAGTCTTTGGGATGTTATTTAAATGGTACTTTAATGATATCTTCAAGTGTTAAATTGAATAAACCTCTTTCAGGTTTAGATAATATGGATGAATTTGAAGAGGCTTGGAATGAGTTTTATTATTTTGATGATAAGGAAGTTGTAAATAGTAATGGTCATAATATCAAAGTAGGGGATATAGTTACTGTTAGAGCCAAAAATTACTTGCCAGGAAACGATAAATTATTGTTTTTGCAAATTTTAGGACAAGGTGAAAGAGGTGAAGGTGTACTGTATATTGATCAATTTTCTAAAGTGAATTTAGATGGTTTTTCTGGAATTATATTCCCTGGAGATGAATTTGATGTCATGATTCAAAAAGTTGAGGAAAGAGGATTTCATTTTAGTTTATTGTCTCAAGTTTCCGAGTTAATGTTGCTAAATATTAATAAAATAACACATACTAAAGCGGTAATTATTCACATTAAAGGTAAGGATGTTTTTTTATTAACAAAAGAAGGTTTTGGAAGTTATGCTTATAATTACACACATGAAAATATAGATGTCGGCCAAGTATTCAATGTGGAAATTGAAAGTTATTCCAAAGAATTTCAAACATTACAAGTTACTATTTCTGAAAAAATTGATGAAGCATGGGAGGTAAAATCAATTTTAAGACAACTATTTAAAACAAATTTTTTAAAAGATAAAATTGAGACAGAAATTGTAAATGATTTTGCAGGAAACAAGGGGTTAATAGAAGAATTAATTACATGTATAGAATCTTTAATAACTTATGAAAAGGACCAAATAATTAGGCTCGAAATCTATCATTTATTAGGATTATTTACCTCTATTACTAAAAGTTCTCGTTCATACTATTACAGCGCACTTATAGATCAGATAAATTTAATTCATCAATTTAAAAATTTACAAAATGGTCAACAATTAAAAGATATTCCTATTATTGGTGAGGAAACAATCAATAGTTTTCAGCTTTTAAAACAAATAGAATCTAGCTATCAGTTGTTGGCTACATATAACGATGTCACCGCTATAGATAAGCTTGTAGATATAGATAATAAAAATGAATTAGATAGTAATTTAAATCAAATCAGAGAATTAATTTTAGCAAACAATTTATTACTCAAAAATGGTATTACTAATACTGCAATTCTAGAATATGCTAAAAACGTAATTTATGAAAAATTAACGAATGAGGAGTTCGATCACGTTTTGGAAATTTCAGAAAATACAAATTTAAATTCTGAAGTAGAAGAGTTAGGGTTAGAGGAATTGTCTTTAGGTAAAGAAAACACAACAATTGAGTTTAAAACGTCTGTCTTTTATCACCCTGCTAAAAATGCGGTTGATAGGAAGGAACAAGGATTGGTAATTATGAAAACAGTTTCTGGATTCTTAAATGCTGCAGGAGGAAACCTTTATATTGGTGTAAATGATAATGGCTTCCCTATTGGCTTAGAAGAAGAGTATAAGGTGGTTAAAGGTGACTCAGATGAATACCAAAGATATATTAGAAAATTAATTGTTGAGTATTTTAATAAAGATATTAATGGTTTAATAGAGTTTAAGTTTTTGAAATTAAACGATAAGGAATACTTAGAAATGAATATTCCAGAGTATGATACACCTGTGCCTTTATTAGATGAGTTTTATCAAAGACAAGGAAATGAGACAAGAATTCTTAGAGGAACCGATTTGTTTAAATTTTTCGAAAGAAAAAATAATCAAAAAAATAAACCGAATACCATAGAGGAAAAACAACTCAAAATGAATAACGAGTTTGATTTAAGTAATGTGCCTTTAGGACAACAATCTATCAAATTTGAATTCTTTACAGACCAAAAAAAGGAAGTTAAGCAAATAAAAAAAGGATCTGTTAAGTCAATTCATAAACCAATAGCCTTCTTGTATTTCCTTAAAGGTAATAACTTCATGATTTCCAAATCTAAATTTAGTAATAACAATATTCAGCATATTATCGCCATTGGCTCTAACGATAGAAAAAAATATTTGCTTCAAGGATACGATAACGGTTGCGTAAATAAAATTAAAGTAAGAACTATACTAGATAAGAAATTTGAGTATATATATAGTAACAGTAGTAATTTAGAAGCGAATGTAAAATTACTACACTTGGTAGATGATACCGATTTAATCCTAATAAACACTTTAAAAGATAATGATGAGTATTTAAAATTATATGAGGTGTCAAATATTTCAGTACATGATCACTTTCATTTAAAAGGAAATAATCTAATTCAAGACTCTTTTGATGGTTTGAAATCCTTTCAAATAATACAACAAAATTACAAGTCAATATTGAAAAGGTTGATATATAAATCTAGACAAAATCTAGGTAAGAATATGTCAAACAAAACCTTTTCTAAAGAGATTAAAGTATTAAAAAACATTACTAAATTATGAGAACACCATCATTTCTAGAAGATCATATTTCGCAAATCCCAGCAATACAATTGTTAATAAATATGGGGTATAATTATGTGTCGCCAGAACAAGCTTTAGAATGGAGAGGTAATAAAAAGTCTCATGTCCTGTTTGAAAATATATTAAAAACTCAACTTAAAAAAATAAATAGCATCCAGAGAAAAGGTAAAAACTATGAGTTTTCAGATGCAAATATAAATACAGCAATACTAGCCTTAAAAGATTTACCTATAAATGAAGGGTTTTTAAATGCGAATGCTGCATTTTATGATTTAATTACATTAGGTAAAGCAATGGAGCAAAGTATTGATGGCGATAAAAAGAGTCATACTTTACAATACATTGATTGGCAGAATCCTGAAAAAAATATTTTTCATGTTACCGAGGAATTTAGTGTGTTAAGAACGGGAAGAACCGATACCTATAGACCAGATATATTACTTTTTATTAATGGTATACCAACGGTAATAATAGAGTGTAAAAGCCCTGCATTAAAAGGAACTAAATCACCTACAGATCTAGCTATAGAACAGCATATAAGAAATTTTGGTAAAAAGGGAGTGAGATCTCTATATATGTATTCTAATCTATTACTTAGTTTAACAACTAATGATGGTAGCTATGCTACAACAGGTACAAATAAAGAATTCTGGGCTAAATGGAAAGAGCAATTTTCTAATAAAGCCGTAGAAACGAGATATTGGAATACATTAAAAGATTTAAAAAATATACCATTAAAAGACGCCGTAAAAGATGCATTGTTTGCCGAACGAACCTTTGGTTTTAATTATGTGAGACGTTATTTTGATGGTCTAGAAGAAGAAGAAAGACCATTAACAAAACAAGATGAGTTATTATATAGTTTGTGTCGTCCAGAACGTATTATAGATATTATAAGAAATTTCACGCTTTTTGATGAAGGTATCAAAAAAGTAGCAAGGTACCAGCAATATTTTGCAATTAAAGATGCTTTAAAAAGAGTAACACATTTTGATAGTAATGGAAAAAGACAAGGAGGTGTGATTTGGCATACTCAGGGAAGTGGAAAAAGTCTCACAATGGTAATTTTAGCTCAAATGATTGCTTCTAGTCCAGAAATTTCTAATCCTAAAATCTTATTGGTAACAGATAGAATAGATTTGGACGATCAGATTTCAGATACCTTTAAAAAATGCCAAAAAGAAGTAAGACAAGCAAGAACGGGAGCACATTTAGCAGAACTCTTATCTGATAAAAGTGATGCTATTATTACAACAATTATAAATAAGTTTGAGGCAGCTGTAAAGCAATGCAAAGACCCTTTTTTATCGCCAAATATTTTTGTGTTAATAGATGAAGGTCATCGTACACAATATGGAACCTTTAACGTGAGTATGCAACGTGTATTTCCAAATGCTTGCTTTTTAGCATTTACAGGTACACCTTTAATGAAAAAGGAAAGAAGTACTGCCAATAAATTCGGAGGGTATATAGGGATGCCGTATACAGTTCAAAATGCCGTCGAGGATGGTGCAGTAATACCATTATTGTACGAAGGAAGACATAATTTAATAACTGTAGATGAAAAACCTATAAACCGATTTTTTGATAAAATTTCTGAACCACTATCAGAATATGGAAAAGCTAATCTCAAAAAGAAATTTAATACGATTAACGAATTAAACAAAGCAAAGAAAGTTATTTATGAGAGAGCTTGGGACATATCAGAACACTATACTAATTTCTTTCAAACTCAAGAAGATAAGTATAAGCCTAAAGCACAATTAGTAGCGCCAAGTATAAAAACTGCTTTGCTATATAAGCAATTTTTAGATGAGATTGGAATGGTGTCTTCTGAAGTCATTGTAACGCAATCAGACCAGCGAGAAGGAACTGAAGACGGGTTTTATAATGTAAATGAAGACAAAGAACGAGAGGATGCTTACTTCGATGCAATGATTGATAAATATGGGGATTTAAAGCGATTCGAAAAAAGTGTGATTACTCATTTTAAGAAAAGAGAACATCCAGAAATATTAATTGTGGTTGCTAAACTTTTAACTGGCTTTGATGCACCTAATAATACGGTCTTGTATTTGTGTAGGTCATTAAAAGAGCACACATTGTTACAAGCAGTAGCAAGAGTAAACAGAGTATTTCCAGGTAAAGATTATGGGTATATTATTGATTATTATGGGAATTTAGAGAATTTAGATAATGCATTGAGCACATATTCTGGTTTAGCTGAATTTGATGAATCCGAATTAGAAGGTACCTTAACCAATCTTAATGAAGAAGTTAAAAAGTTACCGCAGGCACATTCAGAACTTTGGGATATTTTCAGAACACTAAAGGATAAAAATCTAGAGCCATCTGCCTATGAAGAAATGTTATCTCCAGAAGATGTTAGAAATAGTTTTTATGAAAAATTAAGTCATTTTTCGAGACTTTTAAAAATGGCCTTATCTTCTGTAGAATTTGTGAATAATACATCTGAAAAGAAAATAGATATGTATAAGAAAGATGCATTATTCTTTTTGAAATTACGTGTAGATGTTAAAAGACGTTATAACGATGATTTGTCTTATAAAGAATTTGAACCTCAAATACAGAAGCTTATCAATAAACATATTTCTACTGAGGGAGAGGTAATGAAGGTTACAGAATTGGTAAATATATTCGATAAGGAAGAGCGAGAGGCTGAAGTTGAAAAAATAACAGGTAAAGCCGCTCAAGCAGACCATATATCAAGCAGAACAATAAAGGCTATTAATGTAAAAATGCAAGAAGACCCTGTCTATTATAAAAAATTAGCCGATTTAATCAAGGAAACTATTGAGGAGTATTATTTAAAAAGAATAACAGAAGCAGAATTCTTAAAAAGAGCAAAAGAACATGAGGATAGATTCTTGCATGGGAGGTCAGATGATGCACCTGAAGAACTGGCTAATAATGATGCAGCATTAGCATTTTATAATTTTAGTAAATCGGTTTATGAAAATACCGAATTATTAAAAACACCTTTTCACATAGAAGTAGGTTTAATTATAGATACTACTGTTAAAAATCATATGTATTTAAATGGTAATAAGATAATTGAATGGCATAAAAACAATGATGTTACTGGTAAAATAAATATTGAACTAGGTGATGTATTGTACGAGCTTTTAAGAAATTATAATCTGGATACTGATTGGAATAAAATTGATCACCTGATAGACAAGTGTCTGAAAGTAGCAATATTGAAATATAAGTAACTTATGAAGGATTATGTCCAATACGGCAATACAATTATACACTTTAATTTAAAGTTTACAGAACGTAAAACCTTAGGTATTAAAGTTTTTCCTGATAACTCTGTAAATGTTTCTGCACCGCTTGAAAGTTCAATTGAGATGATTAAGGAGAAAATTAAAAAGAAAGCGCCGTGGATAATTAAGCAACAAGACTTTTTTTTGTCTTTTCACCCGTTAACTCCTGAACGAAAATATGTAAGTGGTGAAACACATTTATATTTAGGGAAACAGTATAGATTAAAACTTCATATGGATAAAGATGAATCTGTTAAATTATCAGGAGGGTATATTCATGTGTCTTTAGTAAATATGGAGGATAAGAATGCTGTTAAAGGGGCTTTGAAATCATGGTATAAAAAGAAAGCAGAAATGCATTTTTACCAGTTGTTTAATGAACTTAAATCAATTGCTAAAGAATTCTACAAAGAAGAACCTCAATTAACATATAGATGGATGAAAAAACGTTGGGGCAGTTGTGATAAAAACGGGAATATACATTTAAATCTTGAACTTATTAAAACACCTAAGAAATGTATTGAGTATGTAATAGTGCACGAACTTTGTCATCTAAAACATTTAAATCATAGTAACTCATTTTATAAACTTTTAGAAAAAAACTATCCAAATTGGAAAGTGACAAAAGATAGATTAGAAAAATTGATGGTCTAGAAATGAATACATTTATAGAATATAATAACCTCAATTAAACAATTTAATATAAAACAGCCTATCAATGCCGAATTGAATAGTATAAATAAAAAAAATCAAATCAAAAGCTAAGCCCGTATTATCTATAAACCACCCAAATAGTACCCAATGCAATTAATAAATTCAGATTTTAGTTTTTCACTTTTCAAAAACCTATATCAAAAAATACCGCAAGAAGAATGCGACATCAATCAGTTAATAGAAATTATAAAATACGGATATCTTAAGAATGAGATTACTCAATTACGTAACACTAAAGATAAGTCTGAAAGGAATAAACTCAAAACTTCGAAATTACCTTGCGTAACCTTATCAGGAATTTTTAAAGAACGCAATGCTAAAGGTATAATAGAACATACGGGATTACTTCAAATAGATATCGACGACATCACAAACTATGATGAGGTTTTTAATCAAGTAAAGCAGGATGAATATACCTATGTAGCATTTAAAAGTCCAAGTGGTAATGGTATTAAAGTAATTGTCAAAATAAATAAATCTGAAGAAACGCATTTAGAGCAGTTCTACGCTTTCGAAAAATATTACAAAGAAGAATATAACATCACTATAGATAAAGCCTGCAAAGATATCTCTAGATGTATGCTACTCTCTTACGATGAAAACCTGTTTTGTAATCCGTTTTCAGAAGTGTATCCAGAACTTCATTTGCCAGAAGTAAAAGAAGTGGCTATAAAAGAGTACAAGGTACATGGTCCAATACATGTTACAGGTAATAAAGAAGTAGATGTTGTAGAGGCAATAGCTAAAGAAGTTGAAAATAATAGTTTAGACATTACCTCTACTTACGAAGAATGGTTAAGAGTAGGGTTCTCTTTATCATCTGTGTTGGGTGAATATGGGCGTGAGTATTACCATAGATTATCCAAATACAACACCAATTATACCTATCAAGAAACAGATAAGAAATTCAATGTTTTATACAGCCGAAATAATGGAGCTATAGGTTTAGGAACTTTAATTTATATAGCTAAACAGCATGGTATACAAATTAAATACACCACAAAACAGCAACCTACCAAGGCCAAAAAGATTACTCAATTAACCGATGCGCAATTAGAATATATTTTAAAAGAGGAACGTTTGCAATGGTCTAGAGAACATAATGCACCTGCATACCGCATGTTTAACGATAAATCTTTAGCCGATTTAATAGCGAAAAGACCTAAAACAAAAAACGAACTTGAAAATGTATTTGGTATCGGTTCCAAAAAAGTAGAAGACATAGGCGAATTAATATTGAATCTAATTAATGATCCAAAAGAAATAGATAGCGTACCAAAAACACAAAGTTATACGCTTCCAAAGCCAAAGGAAGAAGATGTTAAATTAATCAAAGCATTAAAAGAATGGAGATTTGACCTATCGATTAAAAAAGGGATTAAACCATTCTGGATTCTTAGAAATAGTTCTTTACAAGACATAGTTGCTATGAAACCATCAGAACCAAACCAATTAC
The DNA here is from genome assembly GCF_007197735.1 of Formosa sediminum. Lineage (GTDB taxonomy): Bacteria > Bacteroidota > Bacteroidia > Flavobacteriales > Flavobacteriaceae > Formosa > Formosa sediminum. The sequence continues at coordinate 3,480,588 of NZ_CP041637.1, read as the reverse complement.
TCAGCATCAAAGGAATCAGTACAAAAACAGTAGAGAATTATGGAGAAGAAATAATGAAAATAATAAGTGAATTTAATCTGTAAAACCAACAGTTGTTTATGTGTAAAGTATCTAAAAATTTAAAACTATGTACCTGTGATACGGACATTGAACACCTTCAACATTATTGGGTTGTTCATCGTTTAAAAGAAATTGGTGAAGAAGAAGAGGTCGTAATTGGTATAACTGTAATGCCAGTGGAACTGGACTCGGAAATTACTATTCGGAACGAAGCTTTGCTTTTAAACCTGTTAAATGAGACTGAGGTGTTTGATACTCCAATACAATTTAATGAGAACGACCGCTTACAACTTTCCTTTTTATTAGATTCAGGTGATTATTTGGATTATGGTTTTGAATTTTTCAATAACCATTGGGATATTATAGAGTATGACAGCTTACTTTGGGTGTGGCGTCATAAAGAAAAAGAATCTGGTAAAATTGAAAATGCTCTTGAACACTAGGTTTTTTTATCTTGCAAAGAACAACTAATTAGATCATTTTTATATAATTTTAATGCTAAATCAAAGATGCCCGAAATTCTTTATTTATTTCATAGGTTAAAAAGTAATAAAAAAAAGTGGCTCGAATGGGCTTAGAAAGTTCTCTTTTACCGCTTAAAATCAAACTTAAACTAGATTTGTCTATAGCGAGTTGTTTAATTAAATCCTTTCTTTTAATGCCGAATTCTTGCATTTTAGATGTAATCCAATCCAAATCTATATGGTTCACTTGCAAGGAATAAACTACAGGAATGACTTTAGTTTGAAGGGTAGTAGGTTCAAAAACAGATTTAACAATATCTACCAATTGCTTTTGGTTAAGGATATAGCCATTAAAAATTGATTTTTGACATATTTTTACTCTAGCCGTATTTCCATCCAGTTCTAAAAGTTCTATTTGAATTCCAGTAGCTTTATGCTTTCCGATAGCCTGTGTAAGTTCTGCCTGCCCTATGGTTATCTGATCTGTCCAATTTGTCATAATTAATTTAAAGGTCTAAGTAAATAAAAATAGTAGTTTAGTTTGCTTTGGGCAAATTTTTACTGAGCAGAATAAATATATATAACGTAAGAATTTTAAATTTTTAAAAGTTGTAAATTTGATAAAACCATTAAACACCTCCATATGTGTTTCCACACCTCACAAACGGCTAAAGTTAAAACTATAGAGCATAAGTTCAAAGTGAAAATCAGCGATGAAACCTTAGAGTCGTATTTCGATACTCCTCAATATCATTTAAATGGTTTTACGCATCCTAATATGTTGGTGATTCCTCAACAAAAGCCCGAAGTATTGGCTCCAGGGGTTTGGGGGATTGTACCGGACGACACTAGTAAGGACGAGATTACGAGCTATTATAAAGAGGCTGTGAAATTTGGTGGTGGATTAAACGCACGATCAGAAAAGGCATTTCAACATTTTATTTATAAAGATGCCATTATGGAAAGGCGTTGTATCATTCCGGTGTCAGGATTTTTTGAACCTCATGAATACAAGGCTAAAAAGTATCCCTATTTTTTTAAAAATGAAGATGAATCGCCTTTAGCCCTTGCAGGTTTATATTCTGTTATAGATACCTATATAACATTTACCATATTGACTAAGGAAGCGTCACCGTTATTCGCTAGAATTCATAACAAGAAAAACCGACAACCATTAATTTTAGGAGAAGCACAAACAGCAAGTTGGTTGAGTTCCGATACTTCAGATACTGAAATTAAGGATCTTTTAAAATTTAGTTATAATGAATCTTTATTGCAGACCTATACAGTAAACAAAGCCATATTTAGTCCTAAAGAAGATAGTAATGTTGCGAGTAGTATTGTTCCGTTTCATTATCCCGAATTTAATACCCTGTTTTAAAGATTAAAAAGGGCCTCTATCTCGTGGCCCGTTATGAGTAACTTTCCATGTGCCGTTTTCTTTAATTAATTTAAAGACTCCTGGAGTTGGATCGGATTTGGTTGTGTATTTTATCCAAGCTATGTCACCATCCATGGCTTCGTCTAAAACTTTAAAATTAATATCTGAATCTTTGTCTACTATAAACATGTCTTGTATACTTTTTAAGTTAGAATACCCGACTGTAGTGGTGTATTCTTTAAGTGTTGACGTGTCGTTATGGTAAAAACTTTCGGCAACAATTTTAGCAGTTTCAGAAGGGGAATACGTTTTGTTTTCAGAACACGATATAAGGAAAAAGACTGCAGTAAATAAGAAGAGATGTTTCATAATGGTATCAATTTGGATGGTTTATAAATCGGTGCGATATTTTTAATTCGATATTTCGTTCGCCATGTTTTTCGTTTAACTCTAATACAGCACGACGGTCGTTAGATAACGAAAATTTAGGTAACACATATACGAGTTTTGTCGTTTCATTTTTAGTAATTTTTAATGGCATTTGTTGTTTGTAAATAGGTTCGAAATACAAACGTTGCAAAGATTTTTGTTTTCCCTTTTGGCGGGTTTCAACAGAAAGCTTCAAAAAGTTTACATCGAAATCTAAACTGGATTTATTTTCAATCTGAATAACAAAATATAATTCTTCCGTATCAAATACGATGTTTTCAACGCTTAATTCTATTCCTTGGTATTGTTTATTAATTTTACCCAGTTTTTGGCGTCTATCTAATAGGTAATCACAGAATCGTTGGTAATAATAATCTCTGTTGTTAGGTTTCGATGTAACAGAATCAGAGACTTTCAGATTTAACTCTTCAGGTTTTTCATTTCCAATGCTATTAGACATTGGAATAAAGTAATTGAATTGGGATAAATGTTTCTTATACCTTACAATATACGAAAAAATTGATCCGTTTTTGTTGATTACCAGAAGATTACTTTCTTTTCCGGGTTTGGCTTGTAATAACCCTAAGTAATTTTCGGTCTCGCGATTAAATGTAAATACAAAGTGATCTGCACCAGTTATGCCCTGGCGAATTGGCTGAGGAAAAAAGAGTGCCACATTTTTCGTGTCGTTAGCATAAATGGTATCTACTGCCATATTATTATGAATAGTGCTTTGTGCTATTGAGGTTACAGAACCAATTAAGAACAGGAGGGATGATAAGGATATATATGATTTCATAGCGTTGGTTTTAGAATGAGTTTGTAGTTGTTTAAAACAGTCACTTTTATGTTTCTGTTTTTACGTTTTAGTACTTTGGTTATACCTCCAACTTGAGGCACACTAGGGATATTAATATCTCCTAAAACATCGTCTAAAACTTCGGTAGAGATTTCATTTCTGAAATTGTTTTCAATATAAATGCCTTCACTACCATCTAGAACATCGAAGGCTTTAAGCTGTGTTGGATGATGGTTTATTGTTTTAATTTCAATTAAAGCACGATTAGTCTGAAAGCTAATAAAACCAAAAACAGGTGTGTTTTTTGGCATGTACTGGTTGTTGATTCGTGCTGCTTCAGTTAGACGCATCCGTAATCGGCTATTGGCTCTCATCACTTGATTGCCATCTACTACAACAAAAATGGAAGCATCCGTATTTGCTGTTATATAATTGTTGTTTGCTTGTGGTGCTGCAGCAAAAAATAACTGATGCTCTAATCCTAGTTCCTTGGCCTGAATCTGTAGATTCTTTTTAATATCTGCAGAATCTACAACCTGAGTTAATTTAGGCTTGATGCTTCTTTGACCCAAATTTTGATAGGCTGGTTCTGAATATTTAATTTTCTCGGATGCATAAATACTATCTACGATGCGTTCCTTTTCGCGTTCAGGTAAGTCTGAATCAAAAAAGCCAAGGGAGTCAATTAATTTTTCATCGTAAATACTGGGCGCATTGGTTTCCCGAACTTCCTTTAAGTCGTTAATGGCATCTAACTTAGAATTATATTCCTTTTGGTTGGCTTCAAGTTCTGGGACCTCGGTATGTTGAAGGTGCTCGGTTTCATTATCATCTTCCCCCATAATCATAAAAGTATAGGATATGAGGAAAATGACAATCACGGCCAAAACTGTAGCGAATACGATTTTATTTTTTTCTATTTTCATCATTCAGTTTTTTTAGAGTGTTTTCAAAATAATCTGTTATTAATAGGCCGTGTGGATTGTTAGGGAAATTTCTATTTACGACCATGAGATTGCCAGTAGAAACCAGTTGGTAAGTGTCAATTATGGAGCCTCTGTTAATTTCAAAAATGGTTGTGGTTGTAAAACCGTAAGTGTCATTAGTTTCAGTAATATCGGATTGGATACTCAAAACTTTCTGTACTAATGAGTATTGTAGCAAGCGATTATATACGCCATCAGCCTTCTTTTGTCGGTATAAATTATCTATAGCACTGTTTCCTAGCCAGAGCGCTTTTTCCAAATTTCGTTCATAATTACTCGCATCAATATTGTAGAAATAATTATGAAATAAATCTAGATGGGCTAAAGCTTCAATCTTGAAATTTTCTTTTTGAGTAACTAATTTTAAAGGGATAATGCTTCCGTCGGTATTAATGGCAAAGGCACTATTAAGAGCTTTGGTATTGGTTGTGTAGGCAATCCAAATAGAAAAGATACACGTTAAAAATGCACAGCTAATTACTGCTAAAACGATCAATCTGTTGATTTTTAAGACGGTGTAAATATTTTTATAGGGTGTTTTCATTTTAGATGGTATTAATTGGTAAATAATCTTAGGGTGAAGGAGGTTGCGCGTCTATATAATTTGAATTTTAGAAACACGATGAAGCCCACAGAACCCAGTTGAACAATAGGGGCAAAGAACCCTTGCCCAAAATCGGTTCCAAATAGGTTGGTCCAAAAATTGGTGTTAATCTCGGTGTAAATGGCATTTACAAAAACATTAACTAGAAAAAAAGCAGGTACAAGCATATACACAGCTGCATATAGTTTAAAAAATGTAATTGCTAAAGATCGGAAGGCTTTAAATACAGATAAACTGAGGACTAGTGGGAAAAATGCCTGCATAATTCCTAGTAGAAAATAACGTTCGGCTAGAAACAATGGATAAATAAAGAGGTCTAAAATCCATAGAAATAGACTTATGATAAATGCTAAAATTTTGAAGCCATAGAGAGGCGTAACCAAAGCTTCATATAAAAGGATCATGGCATTTTTAGCAGCATCCATTAAGTTCAAGTCTTCTTCTATGGGTAAATCTTGCATCTGTAACGGAAGTAGGGCTGGAGCTGTTCCACGGTATAGTCCTTCAATGGCCACTAGTATCCCATCAAAGAAGCCCAGTAATTGATTAGAAAATATAACTAGTAGAACTATTGCAAAATTTTTCATTAAATCTCCAGGACTTAATCCCCAAGTATACCCCTCTTTATTTGCAACACCTTCATTATACTTTTCAAGAATATTGAACAGAAAAAACATAAGCGCCAGTGTTTTCATCCCAGTAATGGTGTACTGCGAAAAACTACTGCTTTGTATGGTTTGAAACACCGAATCGATGTATTCTAGTCCAATGCCTAAAAGTATTGATGCTGTCATTTTTTAATAATGGGTTTCTCGGTTATTGATTTTATCTTGCATTTCTCTGAATGAAATGATGTCTTGGTAGCGACGCGTTTTGGTGTTAACATTAACCACCATTTCTTTAGATTCTTGTTCTTTTTGATTTAGCATCTCTGTCCGTTCAGCATCCGTCATTTTTAGGTAGTTGCTAGATAAAATTTCATCTATGAAATTCATAACATCTAGAGAGTTTTCTAGGATAGCAGTAAACGAGTTTGAGACTCGTGCTACTTCATCAGGCTTTATATACGGGCTATCAAGAATAGCTTTTAAATCGCCTTGTAGCACCGAAATAAGGCGCTGATTATTTTGTCCAATTTCCCGCACGGCTTTTAACTGCTTAACCACATCGTTTACCTTCTCGATGTTCTCTTTTTGGGTTTTTAAAAATTCTACTGTTTTTATAATGTTTGCCGTTTGCTTTCCAGATTCTATAAGCTGTTTTACTAGACTTATAAAATTGGTGTTGTCGTAAGTAGGCATACCTTGAGCTTTTATATTTAAACAGAAAAAAAGGGGTACTGCTAGAATAAAAAATTTTAGAGTTTTCATAATACTATGTTTTAAGGGTGAATGCTTTAATGGCTTTTTCCATGTCATGGTGTTGGTTGTAGAGTGCCATAATCTCTTCGTTTTCTTTACCATCAGTGAGGTAAGCGGCGTAAACTTCTTTAGGAACTTCTAATCTAAAAATGTTACTTTCTTTACCGATTTTAATAAACATCTCGGTGTACTTTCTTGGTCCGGAAAGATTGTTTTTAATAGATTTTAGTTGATTTAAATCGTGGCTAGATAAATGAAGCCGTTTTACAAGCTCGTCATAACCCTTTTCATTATTTAGGCTGTATATAACTTGGGTGTTTTCTAAAATACTAGCAGATGTTGAATTGTTTGGAAGCTGATTAATGGACTGCAGAATAATACCAATTGCACCATTTTGTTTTCGGATGGCTTGATAGTAAAACTCTACACTTTCTAATACATTTTCAAACTTGAGTTGTTTAGCAAACTCATCAAAAAGAATGATGCCTTTTTCTGCGCGATTTTTCCATATGGTACGTTGAATTGCAGATTTGATAAGCTTAAGCATCACGGATAAGATTTCCTTATTATCCTTAACTTCATCCAATTCAAAAACAATTAATCGTTTGTCTTCAATTTTATAAGTTTGGTCTTCGCTAAGTTCAAATAAAAAACTGTATATACCATCTCCAACATACTCAGACATTACGTGTAAAAAGTTTGTAATATTGAAGTAGTCGGGATGGATTTTTAGGGTATTCAAAAGGTCGTTTTGATACCCTTCTATAAAGCTATAAAAATCATCTAGGGAGTGATTATTTAAAGTGCTATCGTAATAATGACGCAAAATCTTTTTAATGGAAACAGATTGGGCTTTACTCACTTTTAAATCTGATGCAAATAATTCAAATAGAAAGACAGACAAATCCTCTAGGCGTTCTGGTGTTAAATCATTTTCGTGACTAATAAAGAAAGGATTTATGCCAAGGTTTTTGCCGCTTTCGTAGCGTAATACGGTATATTTTTCAGGATATAGTTTAGCGAATTTAGTATAAGAACCACCAAGATCTATAATGACTAATCGTACACCGCTTTCAAAATATTGACGTAAAATATTATTGGCTAAAAAGGATTTTCCTTCACCTGTTGGAGCAAAAATGGCAAAATTACGAGCTTTGATCCTTTTTTTGTCTTCATCCCAAACATCCTTCAATACAGGAATATTATGTTCACGATCATTAAAAATGATACCGGTTTTATCTGATTTGTAATTAGTATTATTTATAAATAAACACAAAGCATGTTTTAGGTCTGTAACAAATAGGTCTGCGTTCGAAAAATTAGAGGAGAAACAACAGAAACTATTCAACATGTAATTTTTACGTTCTTCCCCACGTGGATAGTAGGGGATAACATCCAATTCTTTAAATTCTGTTTTTATTTTAGAGGTTATTTTTTCTAACTCAGATGCTTTTTTATGCCAGTACATAACATTAAAATGACCTCGGATAATACGTGCATTGTCATCCGCATTAATTTGTTCCAATATGTGTTCAATTTTGCCAAGGATAACTTTGTTTTGAGACCCGAAATTTGAACTTTTATTAAGTTCCTCAACTTTTTTATCCAATTGCTTGCGCCATTTTTGTTTGTCATCTAAGTAAAGTATTTGGTTGACGATATGATTTTCATTTAGCGTAAGTCCTATACCATCAACAAACCCCTGATGAAATACAAAATCGTCTGAAGTGAATTTATCATTGGTTTTGCTACTTTGTACACTTTCGCCAAAGCACAGTTCGCTATTGATGGCTAGGACATCAAAATAATTTTCGCCTATATGGACGTTTTTCTTATCTAGTAAAATATCAGTGTCAAAACCTTCATTAAACCCATTAAAATAATCAGTCGTGAAGTTTTGAATGTCTTGAAGATTGAGTGGGCGATAGGTTGTTTTTCGATTGTTATTTATAAAAGAAATTGCATCTCTTACCGCATTCCCAAAACTTTTTATCTTTTCATCTAACTCAGGAATCGTATGTTTTGAAACACTTCGGAAAGGATTGACGTATTTTGGGTTATTTAAAGCTTTGTTTTTGGTTAAGACAAAAAACAAATAACTTCTATGGTCTAAATGTTCTCGACCTTTAAAATGGTCATGTGTTGCTTTTTCTAAAAATGAGTTATTTGGAAGTTGATTGGCAGTAAATGTCTTTTTTAAGTAAACATCTTGTTTATGAATAACAGTTCCTACTGGTAACGATTTAAACGCTTGATACCAGGTACCGTGCATATCTTCAAAATCCTTTTCAGAAAGAGAGTAGATTTCAGGAAGATTCCCTTCAAAGCAAAAGACCACATTGCCGTTATTGGCAAAAATGATATTGTCCTGAATATCGGAAATAGGGTGAAATGCAGAAAGGTTAATCTTGTTCATAATCGAAGTTGGAATGTCTTTTGTTACTAATAATTTTTGGAAAAGCTTTTGAAAACTGAAATAAGTTTGGGTTAGCACTTATTCGTGTTAATAGGATGTAAAGCGCAGCATTAAAAACAAGAACAATCAAAATCATTTTAAAACTCAAGGAGAATATGATGATGAGTAAGGAACCAACAATAGACACAATCATTAACGCAAAAAGGGTGATTGGTAATCCGAAGATGACAGCTCGTTTTCTAATATTTTTATACACTTCAAATTGTTTCATATTACACCACGATTCCAATTAAATAAGTGAATATTCCAACAACAGCTCCAGCTATTAAAACAAATACTAAAACTCTAGTAATTCCTTTTTTTAAGTCTGCATTTTCTCCAAAGAAATGACCTGCATTAAATAGAAACCCTACTAAGAATATGACTCCTAATATGATAGGGAAAATGGTTCTGATAGTGTTGGATACATCATCTACAGAAGCTTCGATACCCCCGATTTGTGCAAAAAGGGATGTGGATAACAGTGAAGAAATAACGGTAAAATAGTTTGATTTTTTCATCATATATAGTTTTAAAATTAGTAATGATTTTACTCTCAGTAAATTATATATATTTGTTTGTAAATAATTAAAAATCAATAAATTAAATAAATAATTTTATTTAATTCTATTTGGTTTTAATTCGTCTCATTTGGCACTAAAATTTATGATTTTGATTGTGGTGGTAACTAAAAACTTAAAAAATGAAAATGAAAAAGGGTCTTAAAAACGTCAGTTTTGTGATTTTACTGTTCAATATGTGTATCTGTTTAGGGCAAGATGTCGCTATTCAAAAACGAATTATTATTGATGTTGGACACGGAGGAAAAGATTCCGGTGCAGTCGCGAAAAATGGTCTCCAAGAAAAAGACATCGTTTTGGAGGTTGCTAAGGAAATATTACGAATAAATTCGAAGTTAAATCAGCCGAATCTCATTTTCTTAACGAGGTATAAAGATTCATTAATTTCATTGTCCGATCGGTCTAGATTAGCCAAATCGTTAAACGCAGATTTGTTTTTGTCTTTGCATTGTAATCATGCAGAAAATTCGAATGCAAGAGGTGTAGAAGTTTATGTAGGGAAAAATCTAACGAAAAACACTAGAGAAACTATATGGCTAGCCTACCAGTTACAGGATCAGTTTAAAAAACACAAGGGATTTGATAGTAGAGGTGTAAAGTTTGCCAACTTTCAAGTTTTACGAGATATGAATGCTTTTTGTCCAGCACTACTTTTGGAATTAGGGTTTTTGTCGAATAAAATGGAGGCGGAAATATTTTCAAACCACAAGAACCTAGAAGTCATTGCAAAAAAACTATTACAAATTATTACTACTATTTTATAGTTTTGAAGCTGTTTTATATTGCATTGGTAGATTTGATACAGGGGATTATTAAAATTATTAAAAGGGGTTAATGATAATGTTATTTTTACACTTTTAAATAGTTCGGTTTTAGGGGGAGCTTACACTACATAACCAACCAAAATATCCAGTTTCGTGATTTTCATTGTCAAAATTGGATTTATAATCCGAGTAACTTTTTTCACTCAGCGAAACCCAAAGTCCATAATCCAAGTTTTCACAAGTATCATTTACTTTTTGAATTAGAGTTACTCTTACGAATCTGTCAATTTGGTCTTCGTAATGGATTTCGCAAAAGTCAGAATCTAATTTTACAAGTTCAGTTTTTTCTTTGTCAGATAAAAAATCGTAATTAGCTGGTGATTTAAAAGTCAAAGCAGGCCATTCCGAATGGACTTTTCCACATTCAGAACATTTAAATTCCGCTGTTTTATTTTTCTTTCTTTTCCAGAACATTATTCGCTTGGTATTGTTACAAATCCAGTCCAAATCATCACTACATAAATCAAACAGAATATTGTGAAACCTTTAAAAAAAAGATTGAAAAACTTAAAAATACCTGGTGCTTTCTTAACTAATCCTGTATTATTTCTGATATGAAAATCTTTAAGTTTTCCAGTAATTATTGGTCCGATTATTCTGAAAAAGAAAAATCCGAAAATAAAAAATAATGAAAGTCCAATTTTAAATTTCAATTTCTACGGTTTTTTGGTCAAATGTTGGGTAACGGTTTGCATATGGCTTGTGGCGGTTTCGAAGCACTTTCCTGTCCCCCGAAACCAAGGCTGGCAAAAGAGTGAATGCCTTGCTTGCAGACGTTCACCCGCCATAAGCTATATGCGTCTTAAGTTAGCGGCAGATTTTTTTATTGTCACCATACATCGACCAATTCAATTTAATTCCTGAATGCTTTTCATATTCTGCAATTTTTTGCATTATTGACTTTTTATGTTCAGCCCCAATTAAAAATACTGCTTGATTATATTGATTTTCTTTGCTGAACTTGTAAATATTATGAATCATTGCATTTTCGCGGTTGTCGTGTTGTTCTGTGTGAAATAATTTGTAAACGTTATTCAGTCTATCCTTCTGTATTTCAGAATCTATAATGTTTTTTTCTACAACTTCCTTTCTCTCTAAAAAGTCTAAAAATTTATCACTATTTAGATAACGAAACCCTTCCTGTGTTATCAAAAGCTCTTTTTCATTATCTAACTTTATATAATCTTCGTTTTTAAAGAATATAGAAAACATAAAGAGAATTTCATCCTGTTGTTTGGATAATTTTGTTGTTACATCAATATCGACAGGTAAAATTTTAACATTATAGTTTTGTTTGTATTTTTTGATACATTTTACTTCGAGAGGCATTTTTGGTGGTTGCCGATTGCGCAAAACGCTATTGGCATAATATAAATCAAATGAATTGCCAAAATACATGTCAAAATAATGGCTTGGCAGTTCATCAAAAATCACTTCGGGATTTATAGATTCAAGAATTTTATATAATTCATTATGATTACATTTCCCATTTTCGGAATGTATTGTACTGATAAGAGTAATGTTGTACATATGGGATGCCTATAAAAATAAAGTTAATGGTCTTTAAATTGACGAACCGATTTCAATTTTCCGTTGGTAAACTCAATGGTAAATTCATCAACATATCTATTAGTCCCTTTATATTTCCACGTTTCGATAACTCCACCAAATCCATAATCATTTACATCGGTTGATTGTGGACGTCCCATTAAAATCTGAACGGAATCTTTTGACATATATGTAATTTTACTATACCATTTTTTGTGGTGAGTTCAAATGATTGGATATTTTTTTGGTCATTTTCATCCTTATCGGATTCGTCCAAAGACTGTTTCATATTTTTTAATGCCTGCATTCGGATTTCTTCTCTTAATTTATTTTCTTCTGTATTGTTCATTGTTCATTGTTCCGATAACATACAAAACTCCAACTGTACAGACTTCTCCAAGTATAAACCCTAACGCTATTTTTAAAAATGTATTCATATTACTAAATTTTTTGTCCTTTCAATCTTATTCTTCATTGCGCAGTTATTGTCTGTAACTTGCCGCTAACTAGTTTGTGTAAGGATAGTTGCGTGTTTAAGCACCTAATTTAGCAAAAATGGAACGAACCAGAGGAAAATCTGCAGGGTTTTCCGAGTAGGCAAGAACCAAGCAATTATTTTTACACGGCTTTGCAACTGGCTTTTTTTTTATAGAATATCTTTGTCCTTTCCGTCGATTCTATGTTTCATTTTTTGTCCGCCACCAGTTGTTACATATCCAGCAACTGTTTCCGTTTTTTTTATTCCATTTTCTTTATACTCAACTAATATTGAGCAATCTCCAGTAATTCCAACCCAAACAGTTTCACTTTCATTTGGTTCAAGTTCTGCAATTTGTTCCGTTTCGCAACCGAAAATTTTTATTTCAGTCAGTTTGTTTTGTGTTCCGTTTGTGAATGTAATTCGCATATTGCCAAGAACCATCATCGCTACCCAGAAACAACCAAACATAATTGGAATATTTAATAACATTATTCCACTAGTTTTCAATAATTTTTTTCGATTAGTTTTATCACTTTGAGCTTTTGCTAAAATCCCTATTAGAATTATTAGGTTTATTATTCCAGCAAAAATTACAAATCCATATCCGAGAAAAAGAAGTTCTCCATTTGTCGTAAAATAATATGTTCCAAAAATTATCAGTCCGATTATCAATGAAATCAAAGCTGTTATTTTTCCAATCGAAATGTGTTTTTTTGACGTCATTTTTCAGCTTGTTGCCAACGGCAGTCCGTCTAATAACCGACTGCAATTTTATATATTTCTACTAAAATACAGTTTTTTCTATTAGACGTGAGCTAAGATTCTATATTTTGAATTTTGTTTGTAGGGTTCTTCAAAACTTGTTAGAATAGCTGTAAAAAGCCTAATTAAAGACCAGTGATCTTGAACAAGAAGTGTATTCGTTTTTCTAATGTTATTCCAGATTCTTTTTAAGTTATAGGCAATAAACATAAACCCTACATCTGCACTAGCGCGTTGAATCGTTTTTTTAGTCATGATATGATCAAAACTCCACTGGAGTTTTATGGTTTGGCATGTACTAATAAATCTTGAATATAAATAAAATCTATCTATTCTTCATAATAATTCCACATTGCCCCAAACCAATGGATGAGAACTAGCTTCCTGAATTTTGTTTTTTAGAGTGCTATAATGCCTCCATTTCGGACGGTTTTCTGGCCAAACACCTTTTCTGTTTAGTCCGCTGTCTTTGAGTTTGTTAAAAAGCGAGGGAGATAATAACATATAATCTTGTTGCTTTATATTTACTCCCTTTCTATATGCTCCTATACGATGATAATTTTGATCTTCACCTTCATCTAAAATAACTTCAAAGGATAAGTGTTTAGTAATGTCTTTAATTTTGGTGTCCTGCATCAAAGGAGCGTTGGAATAACAATATGATGGAGCTCCGAAAGTGCCAGTAATTATAATATTTGTTTCATCATTTTTTAATATTGTTTTAAATCGATTAGCTAGATATGTCGTAAAATGCGCTCGGCATTCGTCGACAACATCTTTGTTTTGGATGTTACTTTTAAAATGAACAGCAATCACTCGAATAATATTTTGTCTTGGAGACATAATCTTAAACTCTGTTATAGGTTTCAAATAATGTGTTTTAATATTACAAAGCTCATATCCTTCCCGAAGCAATAGGCCGATTTCCATACCATTTTTATCTGAATTTTGAATGACATGAATTTGAGTATAAGGATTACAGTCAAATGTCGGTAGTATTGTATTATTGAACTCTTCCAAAGAAGCACGATCTTCTACGTTCTGCAAAATAAGTATCTCTGGGTTTATCTCTGATATAACTTTAGCCTTGTGATAGATCGCCGGCAATGGGATAGGTTTTGTTTGTAAAGCGATCCAACCTTCATAATTATTAATTAAAGTTACCTTGGTCTTTTCTTCAAGATCATAACCTTTAAAATATAAATTACTTGCTTTTTTTTGGAGAATAGCATAAGGTCTATGCGTAATATTTTCAAACCCGAGTAAGAAGGCTAGTTCTCGAATTCTCCTAATCTCTGCATTAGATTTTCTAGTTTGTGATATAAGACTGTCCAACTCATTTATCCATTTTATGTGGCTATACTTTAATTGAGCTTTGCTAAGATTACGGTCTCTATGGAATAAATTTTCGATATTATATGATGCTATTTTCATGATTAGTGTGATTATTTACGTTTATCTTTTGTGGTTTCATTAAAGGTCAATTGATTAAATAATTGACGCATTCTAGAACGGACCCTAGATCCGTAGCGTTTTTCAATTTCAGTGGCATTTAGGTTTGTAGTTATATGCGTTTTTATCTTTGTTTCTAGAAACAATTCATACCTTGAGAGAAGTACTTCTCCCATTACGTTGTAAGTGCTACCATAGTATTTTCCTACTGGTTCTATACCTAAATCATCGAAACAATAACATTTGTTGTTTCCGAAATCTTGAATGGTTTTTGTACCCAAATGGTTGTATGCAAAAACAATATTCCTGGCAGCAATTATTTCAAACATCTTTGGTTTAAGAGACAGATTTCGAAGTAAATTCATAAGGCTGGTTTTGCCACAACCAACAGGGCCAGAAAGTAAAATGCCTTTGTTTAAATCAATTCCGTTGGCTTTACAGTAATCCTTATCTTGGATGAAATAACAACATAATTTTAAAAGCAGTTTGTGGTCTTCTTTATGAATTTCAAAATGTTCACCAAATAGAATTTTACCTTTGGCTTCCAAATAAACCAGGATATTCTTAAAATCGTAGGTTACAGTATCACCGTTAAATCGGCCAAGTGTATATTCTACGTCACCTTCTTTTATTTTATAGAGGTTGATCATAATTTTTGTTTTTATTGGTTTTTAGATGGTCTTTGAATTTTGGCTTAACTTCTTTTTTATTTTTAAGTTGACCAGGGTCGAATAGCTCTGTTCTATCCATCCAATTTATGGCTATGGCTCGCCAATCTCGAATGTCATTTCCATTGCTAGTTTTCCAGTCCCGATTCTGGTAATACTCGAAGAATTTTTTTCCTTCATCAGCATTAAAATCTTTTTCAAAAAAAAATAATTTTACCTCCTGCCAGCCCTTTGGTTGTTTTATAGTATTTACTTGTTTAGTATTGTTTATAGTAGGTACCAGTGCTTGTCCACTGGTAGGACGGTGTTGGTACACAACTGGTACGTGTATGGGAGGGTTGTGTCCTGTAGGAGGTTCATTTTTGGGATGGTACTGTTCTGCAAGTTGTTCTAATACGGGATTGTACTGTCCCAAATCGGGCAGATCGTTCGTGTTTAAAATGGTCATTTTAATTCGACTTCCTTTATAAGGATTATGAGATGGAAAATAAGTTAAATACCCCCATAAATTTAATTCAGAAACACATCGGTGATATGTTGATTTTGATCCAATTTTCGAAGCATTCATTAAATCTCTGCGATTTACATAAAATTCTTCCATAAAACGATTACTATTCCATTCTTGAAATAACGCCATATAGAGACTAATATGAGTTGGATTTAACCTAGTGTCAGAATAAAATAATTCAAAAGCTGTATTTAGTAGTCTTATGTAATTCATATTTTAAAGGTCTTCGATATTGTTAATAGTGTTTTCAGTAAGAACTGCTTGAATTTCTTCTGAAGAATAATAAATAATCCCTCCAATTCTAGTATGGGGAAGTGTTCCATTTAATCTTAAATTTTGTAAAGTACTGGAGCTAATTTGAAGTAAGCTCATTACTTCTGAAGATTTGAGATAGGAATTTATTTTGCTTTTAGAGTGAGCATTTAAAAGTCTTTTAATGTCGTCAAGTAATTCTAATTTGAATTCGTGAAGATCGTCTGTTGTAATAATACTTGTTGGCATAATACTGTGGTTTTAATTAAGGGGCTTTAATTTGTTGATAATAAATTTTTATGCCCTTTGGTTTGATTTAATCTGCTTTAGGTAAAATTGAGGTGATTTGTTGAAATTTATTCCCTATAGGGTGATAATTTAACATTTGCTAAAAAGCCTAGGTTTTAATGCAAAAACTATGGTAAAGGGTTGGAAAGCAGTATTTTTAGGTGGAATTATAGCCAGAAAATAGGGGGTAAAAAAAACTCCCTATAGGGTGTCATAGGGAGAAATTAATTTTTATAAAATTAGGATTAATTGTCATTATTCGAATTTGTTTTTTTTATCTAATTCCTTAATGTAAGCAAGTATCACCGAATCTAAAAAAGGAGTGAGACCTTTAGTTCTATTGGCATTTTCATTTCTAGTATTATAAAACCCAGTATTCTGAATATCTATTATTTCCTGAAATTTACGAGCTAAATCAATAATACTTAAATTGTTTTTTGTGTGCAGCTCGGCAGCACTAAGAACTGAAATAAGTTCCACAAAAGCTGCGTAACCAAAAGGCCATACCAATTTTTTCGTCAGTTTGGTATTGATTTCTTGTTCTTGTAATGGATTTTTAATACAAAATAAGCGGTTTTCAAGATAAAGCATAAATGCAGAATAGGCTTTAAATTCAGCCAAAAGCAGTCCTTTAGGTGTGCTGAATCTAAAATCTTCATAATACAATTTTGAAAAGGGATAATGATCTTCTTGGTGTTGTGGTCTAGTATAATAATATTCATCTAGATGTGTACATTCAGATTCCATATATTGTCCAAAATCAATATTTCTAAGAAAGAAACGATTTAATTTATTCAGTTTACGTTTTATTATTTTACACTGTAGTTCTTTACCACTTCGTGGCAATTGTAATTCAAAAGATCTTAATTTTAAATAATAAATAAGTTCTTTTAAAGGGACGCTTTTGGTATGTTTAAAAAATATTATTTCTTGTTGAGTTGATTTAAAGCCTTTTAAAAGGACCTCTTTTTTTAATGCGCCAAGTGTTTTTCTACATGAAATAATAGAACGATTTGCACGTTCAGTAGTGTTTAGGGAGGAATTATTAATCCTTATTAATTCCTCCTGAAAATTATTTAGTACAGTTTGTTTCATATTATTTGGCTTAGGGTTAGTAATATGAATGAGATTTTATACTCTTTCTTCTAATTAAATCAAGATTAAGTGTATCTTTATTGGGGTGTAAGTGTCTGGTTATTATAAAGATATATGTTTTTCTCTTTGGCGGGAAAAATTAAAAAGGAAAATATGAAAATTTGCTAAAATCCAAATATTCTCGTTTTTAATTGATTATCTAGTAAAAATATCTGATTAAATTAACGATAATGTTTTTAAGAACTAGAATCACAGCTCATAATAACTATTATAAGATCAATTCTTTAATCTCTTATGTAGAAGTAATAAAAAAAATCAAAATGGTAAAAAGATATCAAGGACCTATAAACGATAAGGAGAAATCCAAGCAGAAACTTATTAATGCAGTAGGTAAGGTGCTAGAGTCAAAAGGTTATGTGGGATTAACTGTAACGAATATAGCAAAAGAAGCTGGTCTGGATAGGCGCCTTATAACTTTGTATTTTGATTCTGTTAATAATTTGGTCGAAATTTATTTTAGAAAAAAGGACTATTGGCTGGACACTTTAGGAGATGTTAAGCAAATGATATTAGAAAATAACAGTTTGGAAATTAAAGATATTGCAGATGTACTTTTACTTAACCAGTTAGATTATTTCAATAATAATTCAGAGTTACAAAAACTCGTATTATGGGAAATAAGTCAGAAAACATATTTTGTAGATAGCGTGTCTGTCGAGAGAGAGCAACTAGCCTCAGAACTGTTTGAGCTTATTGACACAGAACTAGAAGGAAAAGATATAGATTTGCGTGCCATATCAGCGTTACTTGTTGCCGGAAGTTACTTCATGGTGCTGCATTCCAAATCCACTAAAACACCTTTTTGTGGGATTGACATTAATACTTCTGATGGTTTGAAACGTATTAGAAGTGCCATTAGCTTAGTACTAGATAAAACATTAAGTTGTTAAATGGTATTAAAAATTAATAACACTATCTAGTGCATCATCTGCATCTTTATGAATAAAATTAGCTTGATAATTTAAAGTGGTTTTAAGATCTGAATGTCTATATAATTTTTGAAGCATTAAGGGATGAATGCTATCTCCCGCCAAATTACCGAAACTGTGTCTAGCAATGTGGTTGGTTAATGGTTTTTCTAACTCACAAAGTTTTGCGATTTTTTTCAAATTAGTATTTAATAATTTGGTTGCATTTCTAGTTTTTATAAAAATATCTTCAGCATCATTCTTGTCGGCAATACTTAAAAAAGGAAAGACATATCCTTTATTAAACCTTTTCATTTTCTTGTATTCATTTAGTATAGCTTCAGCTTTTATTGGAATTTTTAAGCTAACAGGTTTTTCATTTTTGTTCATGGTATAATATAACCTGTTGTCTTTAAAATCTGTCCATTTTAATTTTAGTACATCAGAAATACGTATTCCGGCAAAATAAAAAGAGGTCAACCAGACTTTTTGAGTATGTCTAATTATTGAATTATCGAGGAGCTCGAGATTTTCAATTTTTTCAATTTCTTCTCTATTTAAACCAATTTTGTTACCTGACTTTATTGTTATTTTTTCTTTTTTGTCTGCAAATGGATAATATTTCTTGTCTATAACTCCATTTTTGATGGCAACGTTAAAAAGTGTTCTAATGAATATAAGTTGATTCGTAATTGTTCTCGGCTTTTGTTTTAAATATACGGTGCAAAAATTTTTGTATTTACCTATAAAAGTTTCGTCTATATCTCGAAATTTTAATTTTTTAGAATTTTTAAAATGATTAATACTTTCAATAAAATTATAATCTGGATTTTTTGACTTTCTGATTCTATCTAGCCTTCGGTTTCTAATATCCTTTACTACCTGATATTTTGTACTTGTAATCTTTAAATTCAAGAATTCTTCTAAATTATTTAATGTAGAGATTTCTGATTTAGCAACGGAAAAGACACCACTATCATATTTGCCTTTTATGCGTTCATAAGCTAACTCAAAAAAAGATCTAGACCCATTAGCCCCTTTAAGTTTTCTTTTAGCAAGCTTAGGTGTTAGTGATTCCTCCGTTGCGAAATATACATTATTGGCTTCGTTTAATTTTTTTAAGATAAAATTATTTAAACGGCTATAATTTGGATGAGATTTTTTAGCAAAACCTTTGTCCGAATCCCAATCTTTTTCGAGAACATATTGACCTAACCAGGAATAATTGGTTTTATAATTTTCACTTATTCGTAAAGCAAGGGGTATCGTACCATCTTTCTTCATCATATTTCTTCGCAATACTACTTTTATACTTGCCATGTTATTAATAGGATTTACTTAAAGATAGTTATATTTTAAAAACTAGTACAGAATAAGTACAGAATAATTCAATGTCAAATGGGATTTTTTATAACTTTAATTTTGTAATGTGTTGTAAAACAGTATATTTTACTGGTGTTTGGTGTGTTTTAGTGAACTTGTAAAATAGGTTCATAACCCAGAGGTCACGAGTTCAAATCTCGTTCTCGCTACTTTTTTTTACAAGGCTTCACAGAACTGTGAAGCCTTTTTGTTTTCAGATCGCACAGAATAAGTACAGTAGTTGGTTTTTTTCAGTAACTTAATTTATTCACTATTATCTTATAGTTATTGCTCTTGAAATTTATGAATAGTTTAGCTTAACCAATGAAAAGGTATAGTTTTTTTTCAATCAGTTTATTACCACGACATTCCACATTTGCCTGCCGGACGGGCTGGAAAAGCTCTATTTCGAGAAAACCGCTTGCTTAATAGGGGGTTGCAACATTAAGGTTTCCGTCGTCTATTGCTGTTGCTTGCTAATTCCCGAGAATAATCGGGAAGTAATCAAACTCCATTTTTGGAACAACCTTAATGTACCGATTGCTTCGCATCTTACTTTATTTATATATAATTCGCTTTTAATGAATGGTAAGCACATTTCCGCTTCATTTCATGAAAAACTATATTTCGGAACAGAAGCTTACCCAAAATAATCTTGAATAAAATCCACAATTTTAGCTATAACTGAATTGTCTATACTACTGCTACAATAAATCACATGAATACAAGTGCAAAAAATATGTATGATATATTCTTAATAATTAATATTATATTTATAATTTTCTATGGGTGAAAGAATTACATTTACTTGGTGTCATTCCAAATTTCTTTTTAAAAGCTGTAGAAAAATGTTGTGCATTTTTATAACCTATTATTTCAGAAACCTCTCCAATTGAAATATTATTTTCCATTAATAAATTTCTGGCTTTGTGCATTTTTAAGTCCGATATATATCCAAATACAGTTTTGCCAAAAGTAGATTTGAATCCTTTTTTTAATGCGAATTCATTTGTTCCGAATTTTTTACATAAAAACTCTAAAGTCATGGGTAGGGTATAGTTGTAGTCTAAATATTCTTTAACCTTAATAATTTTTTTTGTATCACAAATGTGAGTGTCTTTTTTGCTACCCTGATTAAACATATCTAATTGCAGTAGCAACAGTTCGAAGACTAAAGCATTCATACTAATTTTTCTGTAAAAGCCTTTGCGTTTGCAATGTAGAATATTATCAATAATTAAATGCATTTGTGTGGTTATCTGATAATTATGTTTCTCCAGCGTACGATTTTTATGTTGTTTAATTTGTTTTCTAAAATTTTCAAATTTATGATCGGCTGGTAAAAACTGATTAAAGAAATCAACCTTAAAATTTATACGTACTATGGATACAGTATTATCTGTTATTTCTATAGCATCGTTTGCGCTCGTATAATAAAAAATATTGTGCTGGTTGATCTCGAAGTGATTAGTGTATAAAGCGTTGTTAATATTCATGCTCAAAGAGCCCTTCAGAATAAAAATCAAACCAATGGTTTCTTGATTAAAATTAAATCGGATTCTTTTTTTATCAGCTCCATATAAAGCGCCATAGCCAATTTTAAAGTTATCGAAAATTTGCTCTTTATACCAGCCGTTATACGTTCTATCTATAAATGAGGTGTAAAAATCTTGGGTACCACATTCATCTACTTTTGCAATATCTGGGGCTTTATCGAAAATGATTTCGTTATTATTTTCAATTATTACACTATCTATCATTACGCTGTTTTACACATTTTAAGATTCCGTTTTCAGTGGTTTAAGCAAATGTATGTTATTTGTATTTAATCTAAATAAACGAAATGGGTTATTTTAATCAGAGTCTTATATTGCTCCGTTTCGCGTATAATTTATTCCGTTTTACGTAAATTAATCAGCTCCAAAAAGCAATAATTTTGATTTTATATTTATTTAGACTTAATATAATTAATTAGGTAAATACCTAATTTAAAAAATATATATAAGACAAGCGCTTACTGCTTTGCACTGATTTTAATACGTAAACTAATAATAAATGAAGTGTTTTAGAATGGGTGTATGTAAAACGTTTACGAATGTGTTTTTGTTAAGAATTTTAGATAGTTCCATAGATAAGAGCTGTTTTAATAAAAATACATGTCATCAATTTTTAAAGATTCTATGGTCACTTTAGCTTCAAGTTTTTCTCTTTTTGGTTTTTATATGTTGTATAGCACAAGTAAGCGAGCTCCATTACAATTCGAACTCCAATTACAAAAGCGAATAAACGAAAATGATAAAATTAGTAAATATTGTGCTGTATTTTTACTACTCGTTAGTTTGCTTATTTGTATAGCTGATTTAGGTATCGGTGCAGGTGCTTTCTCTTTTCTAATGATTTTAATGACCCTTGGTAGCTTAATTGTTTTGGTAGCTCCTCTTCGTTTTTTTAAACTATCTACTATAGTATTAATTACAATGCTTTCCCTTGGAATTGAAATTTACCTTACTTAATAACGTATGCCAGCTAATAAAAAACATTTATCTTCTCCGTTACAACGTGTTATTAAAATAACTGCAGGTGTTTTTGGAGGTTATTTACTAACAGAAGTATTTCACATGTTCTTAATCGTGTATTGGGATGCGTCTAATGCTTTGATAACGGTGCGTTATGCCGGTTTCATCTTGTGGGTGGTTCTACTTATTATTTCTTTTTTAGCAAAAAACGGATTAAAAATATGGGGCATTTATGTGCTTATAAGTCTTGTTTTTTTTGCACTTATCCATTATAAACAACCTTTTATTTTTTAACGAATAGTCTTTATGTCTAAACGAGTATATAATATTATGTTTCATACGCATACTATTAGTGGTATTATTATCAGTGCCGCGTTGTATGTTATTTTTTTTACAGGATCTATCTCTTTTTTAAGGGATGAAATTATCGCTTGGGAACGCAACGAACCGGTCACAGAGAATTATTTTAGTGAGGTAGATTTTAATAGCGTATTAAAATCGCTAGAACAAGATCATGAACTCACTAATAGAGATATATCGTTTAATCAGCGTATTGAAGGGCAGTTGGCTTCGACATTAATATCGCCTCCAAAAAATATGAAAGTCACTAAAAGGAGAGGTCGACGGAATTTTTTTGTAACCAATCTTTCTTCCTATAAAACCGAAAGATATGCAGATTCTTATACGTTGGGAGAATTTTTCTACAGACTACATTTTTTTGCACAACTAAATCTAATTGGGCAATCTGGTTATTTATTGGCTGGATTGGTAGCCTTTTTCTTCCTTTTCGCCATCCTTACAGGAGTAATAGTACATTGGAAAAAAATGGTATCTAGTTTTTATGTATTTAGACCCAATACCAAATGGAAAACCATTTGGACGGATGCACATGTATCATTAGGTGTTATAGGTCTACCGTTTCAGTTTATGTTCGCCGTCACTGGGGCATATTTAATTATTGGATATAGTATTATGCTTCCGCCTATAGAATCTATTTTGTTTAAAAACGATGCTAAAGATTTTAAACAGGCGGTAAGTGTGGAAAAGAATATAGAATATAAATTAAAAGGTGAAGCATTAGATACAACTGTATCTTTTAACGATTTTGTAGCAAAAACTAAAGCGAAGTGGCCCAATATTAAGATTAACGGTCTTCAGATTTTTAATTATGGAGATAAAAATATGCATGTAAAAGTAGAAGGTGCTCCGTTTTATAACGATAAACTTTTAACTGGAGGCTATTTAACCTTTAATGCTAGGGATGGCAATATTGTAGACGAGAAAGATCCATATGCAAAAACATCTTATATAGAAGGTTCTACAAATATTTTAAAACGCTTGCATTTTGGCGATTACGGTGGCTACGGGATGAAGCTCATTAACTTTGTGCTTGGTCTTATTACCTGCTTTGTAATTCTCTCAGGAGTTTTAATTTGGCTAGTCGCTCGCGATAAGAAAAATGTTCCAGTGTATAAACAAAAATTTAACACTTGGTTAGTCCGCATCTATATGGCAATTTGTTTAAGTATCTATCCTATGACAGCTTTAATATTTATAGTTGTAAAGTGTTTTGGAGATTATTTTGAAGGCGGAAAAAAAGTATTAATATATAATGTTTTCTTCTATGGTTGGCTAATTTTGAGTACCATTTTTATAATGAAGAAAGACAATTACTTTACCAATAAGATGTCCTTAATATTAGGGAGTATTTTAGGGTTTTTAGTTCCTGTGGCTAATGGTATTGTTTCTGGAAACTGGTTGTGGGTCACGTGGCAAAAAGGGTATTCACAAATTTTTGTAATGGATTTTTTTTGGATTTTACTTTCAATAACCGCACTTGCAGTAGTATATAAATTAAAAAAGAAATCAGACTCAATATCTGAAGTTGTTAAATCATAATTAAAAGTCTGAAATATAATTAGCTAATTTATGTGTGTAATTTTAATGTGATCAAGTTCGCTCTGAAATTATTGGTTTTAGTGTTAAGTAAGTTATTTTTATTAGTGAAACATCGCGACTAATTCATTCCGTTTCACGTAGGTTTTTATCCGTATTGCGTATGCTTGTAGACCCTTCTAAAACATAAGTTTGCATTTTATTAGTATTTAGACTAATTAAAAATAATTAAATTTTAAGATGCAAATTCAAAACAAATTTCTTGCTTTTTACTTCTGTTTGTGTTCTCTTTTTTGCATGGCACAGTCTACTCAAAGTAAGATTACTGGTGTTGTTAAAGATGACACTAATAAAGACATTTTAGGTGCTACTGTTATAATTAAAGAAACCAATCAAGGTGTGGTGACAGACCATAGTGGGACATTTTCTTTTTTAGGAAATTACAACGGAGACTACACGCTAGTCATATCATACCTAGGCTTTGAGACTAAGCAAATCCCATTTAATATAAAGTCTGGAGCAAACAAAAGTTTTTCATTAGTTTTAAATCCGACAAATACCGAGTTGGATGAGGTTCTAGTTACAGGAAAGAGTCAGATCCAAAAAGTAAAAGAAAGAGCATTTAATGTAAGCGTTGTAGATGCCGAAAAACTACATAATACATCTTTAGACTTGGCACATGCACTAGACCGTGTTTCTGGAGTTCGTATTCGCGAAAGTGGTGGTGTAGGGTCGCAAATGAGTTTTTCTCTAAATGGTTTTAAAGGGAACCAAGTACGTTTCTTTATTGATGGAGTGCCAATGGATAATTTCGGATCCTCATTCCAAATCAATAATATTCCAGTTAATATGGCAGAACGGATCGAGGTTTATAAAGGCGTTGTACCCGTAGGTCTTGGAGCGGATGCTTTAGGAGGAGCCGTTAATATTATAACAAATACGTATAAAAAAAGTCATTTAGAGGCCTCATATTCTTACGGTTCTTTTAATACCCATCGCTCTACTGTAAATGCAATTTATGTTGCAAAATCTGGATTTGTTGCGCAAGTAAACGCATTTCAAAATTATTCCGATAATAATTATAAGGTTAATGTCGATGTCGCAGATTTAAATACTGGGGAGTATTTTCCAGATCAGACTGTCGAACGATTTCATGATACTTACCACAACGAGACTGTTATAGTTAATACCGGGGTAGTTGGTAAAAAATTTGCAGACGAACTCTTATTTGGAATCACATTAGGACAAAACTATAAAGAAATACAAACAGGTGCTAGAATTGTTAGTGTCTTCGGAAAATGGCATACCCGTGGTAATATTATAATGCCAAGTTTAAAGTATAAGAAAGACGACTTTATAATCAAGGATTTAGATTTAAAATTTAATGCGAATATTAATTTAGGTCAAGAAAAAAATATAGATACGGTGAATCGGCGATATAATTGGTTTGGGGATTATAAAGAGTATGATGGGCCAGGAGGAGAGCGTTCTTACTCCTTATATAAATACAAAAATAACGCAGGTATATCTACAGCTAATTTAAGTTATAAAATTAACGATCACAGTAATATTGTATTGAGTAATACCTATAATACTTTCGATAGAGTTGGACAAAATGAATTAAATCCAGATAGTGAAATTTACGAACAACCTAAAAAGAATAAAAAAAATATAACAGGTTTAGGCTTCGATTATAAGCGTGATAATTGGAATGCCTCCATTTTTTTAAAGCAATATTTTCAGAAAAACACCTTCGCCGATGCCTATAACCCTACAGGGAATTATGGAGATGTGGCATATAGAGATTACACAGACAAATTTAATGCTACAGGTTATGGTCTAGCCTTAACTCATTTTATTAACGAAAACCTTCAAGTTAAGGCGTCCTTCGAAGAAAGTTATCGTCTGCCAGAAGCCAACGAAATTTTTGGTGATGAAATAAATTTAGAAGGTAATAAAGATTTAAAACCTGAAAATAGTAGCAATTATAATTTGGGGCTTAGTTATTGGTTTTACGTTAATAAAAGGCATCAGTTTACAATTAATACAAGTGGTTTTTATCGCAATACAACAGACTTTATTCGCGAAAAATTTAGTCCAAATCAAGCGACTACCACTATGGATAATTTGGGTGCTGTCACCAGCGCTGGTATAGAGGCCGAAGTGAGGTACGCGTTGGATAACCGATTAATGATGGGGGCGAATCTAACCTATCAAAACTTACGTAACAATACTAAATATGAAGAAGGTCAAACTGTTGAAAGTATTGTATACAAAGATAGAATACCCAATATGCCTTATTTATATGGTAACGCAGATGTAAGTTACAATTTCCCAAATATTGGCAAAAAAAATAGACAGTTAAATGTAGGTTACAATCTGTTGTATGTACATG
This sequence comes from Formosa sediminum, assembly GCF_007197735.1. Classification (GTDB taxonomy): domain Bacteria; phylum Bacteroidota; class Bacteroidia; order Flavobacteriales; family Flavobacteriaceae; genus Formosa; species Formosa sediminum. Next base: position 3,454,453 of record NZ_CP041637.1, on the reverse strand, counting down.
CGTTTTATTTATACTGGCCAAGTTTAGGAAGTGATTCTAGTAAATTGGACATTCCAGATCAGATTTCACATGATATAACATCGACTTTTTTCTTCAATGAAAAACTGCAATTTACTCTAGAATGCAGAAATCTACTTGATGAAACGCTATACGATAATTTTAGTCTGCAAAAGCCAGGACGGAGTTTTACAGGAAAACTAAAATACACATTTCTTTAACGATTAACCTTAAAAAGCCTTAGCGATAATATACTATCATTCTAAAGCTAAATATCAATTATATACAACAATTATAAATTATTAAATTATTTACAATGAAAAACAAGCATTTACTTTTAGGTTTATTTGCAGGAATGGCACTATTTGCATCATGTAGTGATGACGATAGCTCAACTGAAGTAGAAGTCCCTGAAAGTGCCGAGGCCAAATACATAATTACTGCTACACCAACGGCTTCAGAAGGTGTTGCAGATTATATTTTAACCACAGATGATTTAAGTCAAGGGATTATTAGTACTGTCGGAAATGGTTTAGAACAAGACGGAACGTATAGATATTATGTTACGAGTAATAATAAGTTTTTTAGTATGCTTTACGGGCAAGGTAACCCTGGAGCTGTAACAACCTATGAATTAAACAATACAGGTTCTTTAGATAAATTATCAGATTTTCAATCGGAAACAGTTCAAGCTTTCGAACCTGTTGATGATGATATTCTTTTAATGAAAATATCAAGAAGTGCCGATGATCCTACTGCATATTGGTATAGTTTAGATACCGAAATTTCTCAATTTGTTGCCGAAGGTCAAATTAACACACAAGAATTGGCCGCTAAAGAAAATGGTGAGCTCGCCTTTTTTACATGGATTACTCAAGTTGGTAACAATATATACTTACCATATTATACTCTAAAAGGAACAGGAGATGATTCGAACGGTACTTTATATCCAGACGAAGCAAATATTGCAGTGTTCTCTTACCCTGAAATGGAATATGTAAAAACTATTCAAGATGACCGTACAAGTTTTATTGGGCGTTATTTTAATAGTGGATTAGCTGTTGATGAATTAGGAGACACTTATGCTGTATCTTCCTCAATTGCTACTAATAATGGTGAATTTGTATCTACCAAACCTTCAGCAATAACAAGAATTAAAAGTGGTACAACAGAGTTTGATTCTTATTATTTTAATATTGAAGAGGCTACAAATGGTAAATACGCAACCACTCAAATGTATTTAGGTAATGGTAATTTGTTACTTAACCTACAAAATGTGTCTGAAAAGGGTGCATATACAACGGGTAAAGAATTTGCTATTATGAATGTGTACACAAATACACTAACTATGGTTACAGGAATACCAAATGTAGAAGATATAGTGAATGTCCCATTTAGAGGGAATTATGTCTCTGAGACTGGTGATAAGGCTTACGTTGGTATTACAACAAGTACAGGAAGTTTTGTTTATGTTATAGATGTTGCCTCTGCTACAGCAACTCAAGGTCTGGAAGTAGAAGGGGGTGTTATCACAGCTATTAATAAACTAGACCCAGCAAATTAAAGGTATAATTAAATAACGGTTCAAAAATGTAATTAGTATGTTTTGTATATATTAGAATTATTTTGAATTGGTAATTAATAGTTCCTTTCGTAACCCTATAAATATTTGATATTTATAGGGTTATTGTTTGTGTGATAATAATAGTTATCGTATTGTTTTTTAGTCATAATAATTTTGATAATAACTTTAAGGATTCTGTCATCCATTTTACTTGTACGTTTATTCATAAGAAAAAGGTGATTAATTAAACACTATTTCAGTCTACCGACTTATTATTGTGATTGCTTATCATCCTGTTATAAAAATAGTTTTCATAATCCACTCAGCCCATTTCCATACATTTCGTGAAATGCGCTACCTAAAATAATCTTGAAATCCCCAATTTTAGCTTTCCATTGCGTTTACCTTTACTGCTGCGCTAGGAAAAACTCTACACTAAAGAATGAAAATTGTATATAGGGTTTGCCAAATCGGAATTCCGTTATTCATTTGGTACCTCTTCCAATGTATTTGTACCTCACAAAAGACTTTAGACTTATACCCAAACCCTCACAATTACTTCCTTTTATTTTGATAGCAAAATATTTAAAACTGTATAATCAACAAAAAAGTAAAACGCTCAGGATATAATAAGTAAATCTCTAGCTATAGTAGTACTAAAAATTATGTACAGTTTTATAGATACAGAAGAAAAGTGTATAAATTCATTTAAAAGGGTTTTTATAGAGGGTGATAAAGGTAGAGGTGTGTTTATATAAAATTTGCTAAATGTTTGAGTATTAAATATGTTTAATGTAAATCAATATATATTACAATTAAATGAGTGGGTGCATAAAAATGTGACTGTTAATGGACTTCGTTTAAAACACGATTTAGAGGAAATGCAACCATATTTTGAGAAATTTCAAACACAAAAAAAACTGGATTGTATGTTACATTGAAAAATTGAAAGTTATTGTATAATTTACCTATCTATCCACTTTTTAAAAGCTGAAGCTTTGTCTTTTCCTACTAATATGTCATGTATGTAAGTTGGTTTTATTTCTAGCTTTAATTTTCTGTTAAAATAAGAATGTACTTTTTTAATGGCATTAATGTTTACTATGTATTGGCGGTTTACTTTAAAAAAAAAGTCCGGATTTAGTTGCTCTTTTAAACTTTCTAATGAAAAATTAACAGGGTATTCTCTTTTTTCGAAAGTAACAGCAAAAGTAATGCCTTGCATACTATGAAAAAGAGCAATATCTTCAATTGGTAAATAAAAAAAAGATTCGTTAGACTGAATTAAAAAGCGTTTACGATAATTAGATTTCCCGGTTTTAATAAGTTGAGAAAGCTCGTTAAAATTTATAGTAGCATATTGCTCTGTAGAAATCTTTTTGTTATACCTATTATATTTTTCGAAAGCTGTTTGTAGTTCTTCTTTATCTATTGGTTTTAAAAGATAATCCAAACTATTTACTTTGAATGCTTGCAGTGTATACTCATCATAGGCTGTGGTAAATATTATCATGCTATCAATTTTTATTTGCTTAAATATTTCAAAACTGAGCCCGTCGGATAACTGAATATCTAACAAAACTATTTCAGGATGTGGATTATTTGTAAACCAGTTAATAGCAGATTTTATACTATTTGCACAACCAACAACTTCTGTTTTTATTATAATTTCTTGCAAGGTTTCTTTCAATAAACGTTGTGCAGGAATTTCATCTTCTATTATTAATACTTTTATCATTTTATGCTTCGATTAGAGGAATAGCTACTAAAAATTTATTTTCTAGTTTACCATAGGTAAACCCATCTCTTTCCAGCAGTTCAAAACGCTTTTTTAAATTACTTAAACCAGTAAGGGTAGAATCTACATTATCTTTACTATGTATATTATTAGAAACAATTAGCATGGAATCGTTTTCACTAGTAATAGTTATTTTTAGTATGTTTTTTTCGTTTATAATATTGTGTTTTATTGCATTTTCAATTAAAATTTGCAAAGTTAGTGGAGGTATTTGCTTTTGTAATGCTTCTTCTAATATATGAACCTCAAATTTTAAGGCATCGCCGATTCTAACTTTATGTAAAAAAATAAAGGAATCGATAAATTCAAGCTCTTTTTTTAATGAAATTAAGTCATGATTTTTACTTTGAAGCACATAGCGATAAACTTTAGATAGTTTACGCGTAAAATTTTCAGCGTTTTTTGGGTTATGTTTTATTTCAGAGATTAATACATTTAAGCTATTGAATAAAAAATGAGGGTTTACCTGATTTTGCAAAACGCGGTAATCAGCTTTAAGCTTTTCTTGTTTGTAATGTTTTACATTTAGTAATGAGATTTTCCATTGTTTAAAAAAGTTTATAGCAATAGAAATACTAATAAATCCTATAAGTAAAAATACAGACCCTATAAATATAATAACTGGAGCTTGGGGATAAATTATAGACTTACCATTAAAGAAATACCAAGCCGTAAAAGGTAATCCAATAGTTATTAAGGTCCATATAATGATTACAGCTATTTGTAATATAAGTCTTTTTTTAGGATTGGAGAACCATGGTTGTTTTCTGTTTAAATAGCGGTCAAAGAATAAATTTCCTTCTGTATTTAAATTGAAACAGATAAGGTAAATAAGCATGAATATGTCCTTAGGTATTCTAAATTCATATGCAACATTCTCAGGCATTCCTAAGCTAATTAATCTTATAACAAGAATAGCATATAGCGAAACTAAAAGATTTCGAATTATAAATTTTTTTATATTTTTTGTCATTACGATATAAAAAAAACTATTAGTAATATATTAAATTATTAATGTAATTATGGTCTCTTTTTAGTAATTATAACCATACCTAAACTAAAAAAAGGTGCTGTTTCAGAATCAAAATCGTATTCTGTACCATCGGTAGCTATAGCACCGTAGGTTCTAGCAGCACTCAAACCACAAAAAGCTTCTAACCGCATAGTTTTAGTAATATAATAATCTGCTGATGCGCCAATATTTGCTCTAGAATAATTAATTTCATTAATATTATTAGCTCCTGTACTTTCTGTGTTAAAATGAGCACCATTGAGTATATATTTTAATCCGAGTTCTAATTTGTTATTAGGTAATAATGTATAGCTATATTTTAAACTTAAAGGTAATAATGCATTTATTTGGTGCTTATTATTTTTATAATGCAGATTCATTAAAGGAACTAGTCTTGGTGTACCAAAACGAGCACTATAGCCTATACCACTACCTATTTTGAATTTAGTATTGATTTTTAGAGATACAACCGCTGCCCCTTGAAAAATAAAATCTTCGGTACTTATTTTTGCTTCAAAGTCTGATGCTAGTGTAGGGGTAATATTAATGAGGATGTTCCATTTTTCGTTCCATTGATGTAAAAGAGTAAATTGATAATTAAACGTCTGAAGGGTTTTATTGTTTTCAATAAAAGGTAACAATTGCGTATCTAATGATGCTTTTACATAGCCATAACCCAATCCGTTGACCAAGATCGTTTTATTATTTTTTAATTTTTTAGGGAAATTTATATAACCACCAAATTCTTGAAAAGAAATATCATGACTTTCAGAGTTGTTTTTTATTTCAGAGTTTGGATAATTGTTATATTGAACTCCTGCGAGTTTTAAATCTTGGGAATAGCTTTTAGTAAAGGAAAAACTTAATAAAAACACTATTATTTTTAAGCTATATATAGTTTTTTTGTTAAATGTTTTTTTCATGTTTTTATTCTTATCCATTCTATAGTTTTACTAAAAAAACCAACTTTAATTTTAACTTCTAATAGGTTGTCTTTAGGAGTATATTCAGCATCATACCACTCTTCTCGTTTAGGCGCATAAACTTTACCTTGCCATTTCCCCTCAATTAGTTGAACTTCTTTAACTATTAATTTTCCAATTTGTGTGTTTGGGTTGTCTGAAGAGATAATTTTACCACTATATATACCATTGTGTTGTTCTATTTCTATAACATTATTTTTTTCTCCAAAACTCCATTTTCCTTTGATGTCTTGTTGTGCATAACTAGCTAGGCTTACTAAGCTAACAGCTAGTAAAACAAATACGGTTATTGTACTTTTTATTTTTTTCATTTTAATTAATTTCTATTTATCGTTTTATAATTGTTTAAACAATGATATTATGATTCTTGTACTATTTTAGAAATGAGTTATTAAAGTCGAATTTTGATATTTGAGGTCGAAAAAATATTAATAAGGATGAAGAGATTGTGGAAAGTACTATGTTAAATCTAACTTTTTTAAATTATAAGTGCCCCAATTAAACCAATTATGAAAACAAGGAAAGACGTCATAACTAGGTGTTGTTTATGGCTTATATATTGCCCTAAAAAATATAAGTCATTAATCATTTCATCATACAAGTTGTATCCAGAATTCATAACGTTATAAAGGTTTGAACGAAAATCTTCTAAGGTCATTCTAGAAAAATTTTGAGCATACAACGTTCCTTTATAACCACTGTTTTTAAATTTTTTCCCTAAATAGCGATGAGGGAGCATACTTATTAAAGCTATAGTCATAGATAACACACAAGACGTAATTAAAAATCTGATTTGGTGTATTTCTATATTACTTTTGTTGGTACTAATTCCTATAAATAAGACACCCATTAATAAAGAGATAATTACAGAGTTTATGGTGATAATAATACCTGCTTTATTATCTACCATTTTGAGTAAATTATAATGGTTTCGTGATAAGGTTCTAAACAGTGTTTGAATGCCTCTTCCATCCATCTTCTCAAATTTTTTATGTTTTTCTAACGTCTTAATAATTATTAATTTTTATTAGTTTATAGTTATTTTCGTTAATAGACTATTATTAAACTAAGATTAACTTAATCAAGGTTTAAGTAAACAACTTCATTTGTTTTTATATAAAATTCAATATAGAAATGAGTAAAATAAAAACTTATAATACTTATATATAGTACTATTAGAAGTATAGTTATAATCAGTTCTATGTCATGTTTTTGCATTTTATTTTCTTCATTCTGATTCATATGATTTTTATTTTATTAGTTTTCCATCGGACAATTCAATAATACGGTCGCAATTTGCCGCAAACTCATCATCATGAGTTACAGCTATAATGGTTTGGCCTCTATCTTTTGCTAATTCTCGAAAGATGTCAAAAACAATATTGGTGTTTTTAGAATCAAGGTTTCCAGTAGGTTCATCTCCCATAATTATAGAAGGCGAATTAATAAGTGCTCTTGCAATAGCAACACGTTGTTGCTGACCTCCAGATATTTTAGAGGATTGCTTGTGCTCGTGTCCTTTAATACCTAATAACGTAAGTAGTTCTATGGCTTCTGCTTCAATTTCTTCTTTACTTTTTTTATTTAATTTTAAAGCGGGTAACATCACATTATCTAGAACAGTGAATTCTGGTAACAGATAATGAAATTGAAAAACAAAACCAATATGTTCATTTCTATATTTTGCAAGTTGATTTTGCTGTAGTCCAGTAATTTTATGGCCATTCATTTCTATATAACCTGTATACTCGGTGTCCATTGTAGAGAGTAAGTAGAGTAGGGTAGATTTACCCGAGCCAGATTTACCAATGATAGACACAAATTCGCCTTTGTCAATTTCAAAAGAAATATCTTTTAGAACGTGGAATTCTGTGGGTTTATGAAAATATTTATTAATGCTATTTACAGAAAGTGCTTTCATTTTTATCCTCTTAAAATTTCTACTGGGTCTACTTTTGATGCTTGTCTTGCTGGAAGATATCCTGCAATAAATGTGATGATGATACCAAAGAAAAATGCCATCACATAGTCGGCTGTACTATATTCTACAGGAAGTGTGGTAAGTGTTGCTATTTTAAAAGGAACGTTGTCTACTAGGCGCACAATAATATTTCCTAATATTAAACCGGTAACTCCTCCAATAAAACCGATTACGATAGATTGCGTCAAGAAAATTTCTATGACATCTTTACCACTAAATCCCATGGCTTTCAAAATGGCAATCTCTTTAATTTTTTCATTTACCGTCATGTTCATAATATTATAAATACCAAATCCTGCTACAATTAAAATTGTTAGAGAAATGGCTATTGCAACTATATCTCTAAGTACATTAGCTGCATCTAATTGGGCATTGCCGTCTTGCCAAGCCTCAACTTTATAATCTGTGATTTTACTTATCTCTTTAGTTAGATTTTGAGCGTTGTAATAATCTTTTATATTTAAAAGCACTTCTGTTGCATAGCTTTTGTTTTTAGAAAAAAGCTGTCTAGCAGTTTGTATAGATACTAAAGCTCGTGTTTTATCTGTGGCATTAGAACCCGTTTCAATAAGACCGATAACTTTAAAGGTTTTGGTAACATCATCTGAAGTGGTTAACGAAATATTATTTCCCATATTTACGCCTATGGCTGTTGCCAATCCTGTACCTAAAATGATACCGTCTGAGCGTCTGTCTAATGCTTTTAAATTGCCTTCAACCATATATTGAGCTGTTTCAAATAGTTTATTTTCGCCTTCGGTATCAATACCAGAAAGGCTTGCACTAATTTTAGAAACGCCATTACGAATAAAGACATTATGATTGAGTTGTTGAGTTACACCTACAACTTCATTGAAATCAAGTAGCTTGTTTTTTATCTCATCAGCATTCTTTATGCCCTCTGTATATTGAATATTTCGGGCGTTATTAACCATAGTTATTGTATTCTGATTATTAGCTTTTAATATAGGCTCCACATCGGCTGGCAAATCGTTGTAGATTTTAATATGTGGCATAGAGGTAAAGGTAATCTGTGTTTGTGCATTGTTTACACCTGCCATAAAGCTGTTCATAAATACATACATAGAGATTCCGAAAGTGACACTTAGTATCGCTACTAATAATTGTCTAAACCTTGTGGTAAGGTGTACCTTTGCTATTTTCTGATTGGTATTCATCTTATTGTGGTTTTACAATTTCATCCGTATCCGAAATTCCAGAAACTACTTCTGTCCATTCCTCATTTTCACTGCCTATTTCAATTTTTCTTTCTTCTCCATTTTCGAGTAAAACATAGTTTTCTTTATAAACATATTCGGTAGGGATAACCAGTGCATTTGCTTTACTTGCAGTTTGTATATTAGCTTGTAGTTGTGTGCCAGAGAACATTTTTTTTGGCAATTCTATAAAACGTGCTTCTAAAACATAAGACTGTTCTGTTTTATCAAAGCCTGGATATATTTTGGTGACTTTAGCGTTGAAAACCTCGTTAGGATAGGTATTGATACTTACAGCTACAGATTGTCCAATATTTGTTTTTGTGATGTCATCTTCTGATACAAATAGCTTAATAAGATGTTCTCCACTACCAATTTCTGCAATGGCTTCTCCTTTTCTAATGAGCTCTCCTTGATTTTTATATAGATTAATGACTTGCCCTGATATAGATGTGGTAAGTTGGTAATCTTCTAGGATTGCTTTTTGCGTATTAACTTGTACTAAACTTCGCGTTTCGTTTAATTTTAAGTTAGACGCTACCTCGTTGTAATTATCTTGTAAAGAGAGAAGGTTGTTTTTAGAGGCATTATATTGCAATTCTGCTTTTTCAAAATCGAGTTGAGAAACCGAATTTTTAGTTCTTAAATCTTTGTAACGCTCGTAATTGGTTCTATCTAAATCTAATTGTTCTTGTGCTTGATTAATTTTTTTCTGAATTTGCTGTAATTGAGCTGCTTGTGCAGAGGCATTGTTTACAGCATCGTTGTATACTGCAAGGGCATCCACAACTTGATTATTTTGCACATCACTTTCAATAACAGCGACTAGAGCACCTTCTGAAATTGTATCGCCTTCGCTTACAGGAATAGATTGTATAATGCCTTCTACACTAGAAGATACTGTAAATTGGTTAGATTGCTCTATATAGCCACTTGCAAATACAGCATTTTCAATGTTTTTTCTTATGGGCGTTATCGTTTCTTTTTTATTGCACGAATGGAATAAAAAAGTAAATAACAAGATATAACTGAGGAAAATAATTCTATTTTTATTCATTTTTTTATTTTTTAATTTTTGGAAGTAAAATCAATTTGTCTGATGTAAATCTTGTATTCCGATAGTGTAAATGCAGCAAGACTCTGTAGATAATTATCTTGTGCTTTTAGTAAATCTTCATACGTGTCTAATCTATTATCTAGAGATATAATTCCACTTTGATATTGATTTTCAGCATGCACATCATTCTTTTGCATTAGCTCCAAAATGTTTTGATTATCTGTTAATTCTTCAGCATATTGTTTTATATCTAAAAGCAATAGTTCATCTTCTTTTTGTTTTTCTAATTTGGTAGTTTTTAATTGTAGTTCCTGTTGCTGTAGCTCTAATTGAGATTGTTTAATTTTTTGACGGTAAGACAAGCCATTAAAGACAGGAATATTTAGTTGGACACCTAAATATTGTTGAGGCAATTCATTGGCATCTGAAAAATCTGTAAAGTCATCAGTTGCCCAACTGTAATTATATTGATAGTTAAAACTGATATTTGGTAACAGCAACGCTTTCTTTTCTTTTAGGGAAGATTTGTTTTTATCTACTTCCATTTCTTGCCAAGAAATTTCAGGGTGTACCGTTTGTAAATTATTATTAATTAAATTAAAGTTTTCTGGTGCATCTGAGATGGTAATTTTTTGGCTAGTATTTAACTGACTTTGAAGTTGGGTATAAAAACGGCTAAGGTTGCTCGTAGCTTGATTTAACCTTTTCTTATTTTCGAGTTGTTTTATTTCAGCAGTATTAAGTGCTTCTTCACTTACAATGCCGTTTTTAAATTTTTCTTTGGTGTTGCTATAAATAGCTTCAGAGACTATAAGGTTTTCTTTATAAATAGTGATTGCTTCTTGAGTGAGTAAAATGGAATAATAGGTTGACGCTAACACGTTATATGTGTTAAACTTAGTCTTCTGGGTGTTTAATGTACTTTGTTTGGCTAATATATTTGCGGTTTGAGAAGCAAATAGTTGTTGGAAATTTAAAATGTTCCATTGAGCTTGTATACCTGCAGAATATATATGTTGTTCTCCAAAAGTTAACTCTTCAAAACTTCCTTCTGGAGCATCGGGGTTAAAAATTTCGGCAGGAACCAATGTTGGCTGCAGAGTTATATTGTTATTATAGCTTGTAGCTGCTTTTACTGAGGGATATAAAAAGGATTTTGCATCCTTTTTTCTAACACTTGCAACCTGTTCGTTAATTATGGCACTTTGTATAATTATGGAGTTTTCATCGGCATAATCAAGTACTTCTTGAAATGATTTAAACTGAATTATAGCCTCAATCTCATTGTTTTGCGAAAAAAGAGATGTTATATTTAGAGTTATTAAAAAAAGTAATAAGATTCTGTTCATTACAAATATTATTTATAGATTCTATACAAAGGTGTAGTGTTATTTGTTCTTTTTTTTTAATTAATTATTGAGGTCGAATTTTTGATTTTAAAGTCGAAACAGTTTTGAGAAAAAAATGTACTTGTAAGTGTTTTTTTATGGATAAGCGTAGTTTTTTGAGAGTTATTAATTTGGAAATATCTGAAAGTATATAGGTATGTTTTTTTTGAATACTTTATTGATTGTGGTCTTTTTGAATTGGAAAATAGCATTTAATTGATAAATCAGAATTCAAAAAAGAATTCTGATTTAAAGAAAAAATTAAGTGATTACAACAATAAATTAGCCTAATTATTTTATTGTGTGTTAGGGGTGTTATTTTTTTAAAAATTTCATTGTAGTTTTACCGTCAATTTTTAAAAAGTATAATCCATTTTCAAGGCTTTTAATATCTATTTTATCATTTTCAAAAACGATTCCTTCTTTTACTTCCTGCCCCAAAGTGTTGTATATTGTATAAATTTCTTTAGTGTTTAATTTATTTAATTGAATAAAATCACTAGCGGGATTTGGTACTATTTTAATTTCATTTGTTTCGACTTCGAAGTCGTTTATGCTTAAAGAAGCAGGACTCCAATTAAAGGCATCTAGGGATATATAATCAGCATCATTAGTAGTTGAAATATGTATTTCATCTATATTTACGTTGGTGTTGTCTGTACCTCCTTCTGTTGTAAAATCAATAAATGTGTAGCCGTTATTAGGGAAATAAGATGCACCATTAACAATACCGTTGCTTTTATATACCACAAAAACAATAGTACCATCTTTTTTTCCTTCAAAAGTTAGAGTTGTTGGTGTTCCCGGTCCAGTTAAATTATAATTGGAAACAAATAGATAAAAACTATTTAAATTAATATCGTTACCATCTGTGGTAATTATACTAAATGAAGTTCCTTCTGGAACTGGACCATTGTCCTCTGAATTGTCTATAAATCGATTGTCTGTAGTGGTGCCATTCCATCCACCGTCTGGGAAATGATAAATAGAAAATGTATCGCTAGAATTACTAACAATTGTAAAGGATTGCCCTTGGTCTGTAAACGTAGTTTCACCTATGGTTTCTGTTTCAAAATCTTCTATACTTTGTGCATTGACTTTAGATAAAGTGAAAGTTAAAAGTATTGCTAAAATGTAAATCTGTTTCATTTTTTTTAAAATTAATTGTTTGTTTTTTAATAAATTATTTGAATTTTGTAGTTTTTATAAGTAAAGTAGAACCCTAAATTATTTAGAGTTCTACTTAGAATTAATGAGATGTTATTCTGTTATAGATACTGGGGTATCTGTATTTGCGATAGGCCAAGCTCCAGGATATGAGTAACTAATTCCTTTAGTGTCTCCGCGGTTTTCATCTTGTCCAAAATAATATAAGGGCCATCCCTTATAGGTTAATTGGGTTCTTCCATGGACGTCGATAGTATTAAAATCTTCAATATTTAATATACTTGGGATAGCATCTAATGTAAGCTCTGCTATTGGCCAAACATCATTATTAGAAAAATCGGCTTCCGTAAACGTATTGGTGTTGTAAGTATCGTTACTATTAATATATAGCGTTTTACCATTACTATCTACGATATAGCTTGTTTCCTCTTCACCTAATGTATAACTACTTGTGTACATATTCCCATCTTCTCCAATAAGTTGCGCTTTAGCATACATTAAAGTATAATTAGGTTTAGCAATAAACCAAGTGTCATTTTCGCCATTAGTATTTCCAGAGACTGTGTCTGTAGATGAATAATAAAGAGGCCAACCTTTATATGTGTTTTGAAGGCTCCCATCTGTTCTTGTTATAGTGTTAAAATCATCACTATTTAAATCGTCTTCTATGACCAAAGATTCTGTATAAAATAGAGGAGAAGTTTCTAAACATTCTTCTGTACATAAAGAATTGTCTTTGGTGTCTTTGGAAAAGAAATAAAGGGAATTACCTTCTGAATCTGTAATAATATTTCCAAAGGTTTCAGATTCTTTTAATAAAACTGTAGCTTCAGTAGGATCTTCAGTGGTTAAAGTTTCGTCATCGTCACTACAACTTTGAAATAAAGGGATAGCTATTAACAGGGAAGCATACCCAACGTTTTTAATTTTGTTTTTCATCATTTTAAATCATTTTAAATTTAATTTGAAACAAAAATCTATGATTTATACTTTGGATTTTAGAATAAAAATGTGAGGCTGTAAAATTACAGTGTGAACTAGGTTTTAAGGTTGGTGTTTTATAATGGAGATGCGCTATAGATGTGAGTAAATTTTTTAAAGTAGACTCTATTAAAAACAAAAAGTGGAACCCAGAAATAGGGTTCCACCTTAAGAAAATTAATCAAGCTATTAATCAATGCTTTTTTAAATACTAATACTTAAATTACTTATATTTATATAGAAAACGCTACCATCGTCAAAAGTTACTTTTGCCTCGTCTTTATTTAAAAATTCAACGACACCTTCATAAGTATAAGTTAAGTTGTTATAACCATAATCTTGTGTTAATGTAAAAGTAGAAGTTCCAGAAATGATTTCTCCTGTAGCTTTAGAAAGTAAGATATCTGAAACTTCGCTTGAATAACTAAAATTATAATACTCTTCTGAGTATTCTGTTTCCCAACCTCCATTTCTGTTGTATGTACCATTATAAATTTCATTTTCACTTGTTTCTTCTAAACCAGTAGTTATTAAATTTACATTGATATTGTGGGTGGTTGAAACACGTACAGATTCTATTAATTGTTCAGCGCTTAAGGCATAATCTACATACAACTCGGGATCACAATATTTGGTGTAGATTTCGTTGTAATTGTAAACATAGGTTGTTAATTCAGAGGAGTTAAATTCGCCTGTTTCGGTGTCACTATCTTCATATAAAACATCACACTCATTATTCACCTCAATTTCATTGCTAATATTTTCAAAATAGGCAACTAATCCATAAGAATCATAAGCTAAGGAAATCGCTATGGCTTCTTGAGCATCTTCATAGGTATGTACGTATATTATTACATCATCGTCGTCATCTTCACAAGCTGTGAATGATATTGTTAATGCAAATAGTAATAGTAAATATGTAATTCTCGATTTTAAAATTGTTTTTCTTTTCATCATCATGTGGTTTTAAATTATTTTTGATATTCAGTGGTGCTCACTACCTCGTATTTGGTAGTTTCGTCTACAATTATTTTTTTATAGAGTATATCATTGTGTTCATAATAGGTGTTAGTATCTATTATTTTCTTTACAGCTCCTTCGGGTAAGGATGGGACTACAGTTCCTACTTTGGGAGGGACAGGTATAAATTCGTCTTTGGTTTCAGTAGGGATGTAGTATATACCATCTACATAATAATATGGGATGTCGTTATAGTAAACAGTAACCCAGTTTGGAGGAATTGTTCTTACAACTACAGGAGCTCTATAAACTACTGTTTTTGCTGGCGCAACTACTACTGGCTTTCTTACAGGAGGAACAACTGCAACTCGTCGTGGGTGGGTTACAACAACCGTTTTATATGGTTTTCTTACTACCACTGTTTGTGAATTAGCACAACCTGTATAAAATAGTAAGCCAATTATTGATATGGATATAAGAATGTTATTTTTCATTTTTATTTAATTGTTTTTACTGTTTTAATTTTTTAGAAGTAATCATATCTAATTAATTTCTAATACAAATTTCTAAATAAGTTAAGTTCTGTTTTTTATTAAATGTTTGAAGTGGATTAATATATGGTTGAAACAAACTTAATATAGGATAAGGCAGGTGTGTGTTAAGTAAAATTTAAGAGCCTTTATAGATATAGTTTAATACTTAAATACTAAATAAGTTTAAAAAACAGAGAATGATATATTATTGAAGGTTGTTCTAAACTCTTTAAATTAATTTAAAGGATTAACATGATTTTTGTGGTGTTTTATAACGCGATAACTGGTTTATGTTATAATTAAACGTATTAATTAGATAGTTAAAAATTACATTCAGTTGTATTTAATGTTGTTTCACCGTTAGTTTTGTCAGTTTGAGAACTATTATTTTTAAAATGGAAAAAGGCATACATATTTTTGAAAATAATTTAAAAAATATATACCATGAAAAAAGTAATAGTGTTTACAATGATTTGTCTAGTAAGTGTTCTAGGGTTTAGTCAAGAAGTAAGTTCTTCTGAGAATTTTAAGGAAGTTATAGAAAAACAAATTGAAGCCTTAAAATTATCTGAGTCTCAAGAGGTAGAATTTAAAACTCTAAATGAACAATATAGAGTAATGTTTGAAGACATTCAAAATAGTGAAGCTTCTAAAATGTCTAAATTTAAATCGTTAAAAAAGATGAGAGACGAAAAAAATAAAGAAATGGAGGCACTTTTAGACGAAGAACAATATAAAATGTACAAAGAATTTCAAAAAGAAAATCAAAAGAAATTAAAATCTAGATATAAAAGTAATAATTAATACCTTGTATAATACAATTATCTCTATGAAGGAATTTTTAATAATTATGCAGTAATGATAATTAGTAAACGAGAAAAGTATTTATTGATTTATGTGTCTGTTTTTATAGCCATAACTTTAAATGCACACAGAGTTTTAAGTTATTTTAGTTCTAATACAGAAACGGTTATTGGAGTTCCTTGGAGGTTTCATTTACCAGAACTTCTATTTCAAATTGTTTATCAATTTATTTTTTGTTTTTATTTTGGTTATTTAAATTTTAGGTATAGTTATTTTATATCGAGCCAAAAATCATTTAATTTATTTAAAATAATAACGCTTAATTTAATTGTTTTAATAATAGTTGTTTTATTTGGAGCTACACTACAAGATTTCTTTTTTAAAAATGTAGAGAATAGAGCATTGCATATTGGGGGTTATATTGTAAGGCTAACTTTAGGAGTAGCTTTAATGACAGCTCTAATAAAAGTCTTACTATTAGATAGAAAACAGAGGGTTAAAGATTTAGAGAACGAAAAACTAAAAACGGCTTACTTTAACGCAAAATTAAATAATTTAAGAGATCAAATTAATCCACATTTTTTATTTAATTCATTTACAAATTTAAGTTCTTTAATTCGTGAGGCTCCAGATAAGGCTCAAATTTATGTAAATCACTTATCAAAAGTATTTCGATCTTCTTTAGCAATTGATAATGATCAAATAGTATCATTAGAAACAGAATTAGAATTATTATACTCTTATATAGAATTATATAAGTTAAGATTAGAGGGGGCTTTAGATGTACATATTGATTTAGTAATAAATTCAAATAAAAAGCTATTACATATGTCTTTACAACCTTTGTTAGAAAACGCTATAAAACATAACCTAGTTAATATAGAAAACCCTTTGTGTATAGAAGTCATTGAAAAAGAGGAAATACTTATATTTAGTAATACAATTAATGCACCTCTTTTTAAAGAAGCATCAAATGGAATAGGTTTATTAAATTTAAGTGAGCGTTATAAAATGTTAATAGGAAAAGATATTGAAATACAAAAAACAGAAAATCATTTTGTAGTAAAATTACCATTAATAAAAAACAATAAAAGTGAATTTAGTTATAATAGAAGATGAACCCGCTATTGTTAGAAATTTAGAATTTTCAATTAACGAAATAGACTCTAGTATAAAAATAGTAAAAACACTATCGAGTATAAAGGAAGCAGTCAAATGGTTATCTACAGATGTAAATCAATATGATTTACTTTTTATGGATATTAGGCTCTCCGATGGATTATCCTTTGAGATTTTTGAAACCATAACAATATTAACACCAGTTATCTTTATCACTGCTTATAATGATTATGCATTAGAAGCTTTTAAATTTAATGGTATTGATTATATTTTAAAACCTTTTGATAATATCCAGATAAAGAAAGCTTTAGATAAGTATGAAAATTTATCTCATTCTACTAGAGAATTATCATCTAGCAAAATGGTAGAATTGATGAATTACTTTAAAAAGTATGGATTTCATCAAGAATATAAGAAGTCTTATTTAGTGCATTATCAAAACAAATTGATACCGTTAGATATAGATAAAATTCATTGGTTTTACACTTCTCAAGAAATTACATACGCGTACACTGAAAATGGAACGAAGTATACAATAGATGCTTCTTTAGAAAAAATACAGGCAGAAATAAATCCAAACCAATTTTATAGAGCTAACCGACAATATATAGTACAGCGAAAAGCTATAAAAGATATCGATTTTTATTTTAATGGAAGGTTGGTGTTGAATGTATTACCAAAACCGCAGGATAAAATTATTGTGAGCAAGGCTAAAGCTACCGAGTGTAAAAAATGGATGGATATTTAATAATGTAGAATGGCAGTATCTCATAAACTGTGTAAAGATTAAATATCGAGGGTTGCAACCCTCGATATTTTTTTGTTTAATTTTAAAATTTACACACTTATGAAGAAAGAATATTTCCTAAATGATGATTTTTTTAAACACTTCAAAACAGTAGAGGAACTAGCCGCTTTTCTATAAACCATCATTTTAAAGCTATTCACTTTTTGGGACGGTGGCTTTATTAATTTATTGTACTAATTCTTTTCTTCTTGGGCTGTTTTTTAATACTGTTATCATGCGCTCCTTTTGGTTATTCGTGAAAATATTCATGCAATTGTCGTTGGTATAATCCATATAATTTTGTGGCATTTCTGGTTCTTCACAGCTAATTTTAATACTCTCACAATCATAATTTGGGCCTGAAGCATTAGGTGTGTCTAAACAAAAATCATCATAAAGACAATTACCATCTCCCCAAATATGCCGTAAACCTAACCAATGGCCAACTTCATGTGTTGTTGTTCTACCTAAATCATAGGGAGGTATTAAACTAGGGAAGTTTCCTTTTTCACTACTACCAAAATATTTGTAACCAATAACAATGCCGTCTGTTTCAGCACTCCCTTCATCTTCATAAAGACCTGCTAAACCAGATTGGCTAGGGAACTGTGCATAGCCTAATAAATTCCTGCCGCTAAATCCTCCAAAGTTTACTGTCCAAATATTAAAATAAGATTCAGGATTCCAAATAGTGCTAGGTTTAATATAGGTGTCAATAGGATTAAGTATATTTCCTTTAGGCCACTCGCTTCTTCCTCCATTTACCCGGTCTACACCTGGTTCTGTTAGTAATGTTCCATCTGGTGCATATTCTGCAAGATAGAATTCTATTTCTGTATCGGCTCCATTAGTATTATTATTGTAGCCGTTGGTGTTTGATTTTCTTCTAAAGTCTTCGTTTAAAACTTCAATCTGAGATTCTATTTGTTCTAAACTAATGTTAGCACCCTCTCCAATAGCTTCGCCAAAGTGAATAACGTGAACTACAACAGGTATGCGGTATATTGTAGGATTATTATTTGAAGTATTGGAATCTTCATTGTCTTCCGAACTACAAGAAGAGGTTAATATTAATAGCATAAAAACTAAGAAGACATTTTTCATTAAAAGAAAATTTATGTTTCGGTAAAAATATTTTATGGTAGCTATTTATCTTGAGAAAGAATGGTCAATGTGTAAATTTTCTTGTTGAAGCTTATATATGTTATGGTAAAATTATGGTTTTGATTGGTTCAGGATAGGTTTTTAAGTTTTAATAAAACAGGTTTTATGTTGCTATTATAGTTAATTCAAATATAAATTTTACAGTTTAACCTAATTTCTTGAATTGCAGTATATGCTTCTAAATTACTTTTATACCATAAATCAGAAAAATAATAGTAATGAAAAATGTAATACTACGATGGTCTTTTTGCCTATTAATTTTAAGTGTTAGTTATATAATCTTTGGGTTTCGTTTTGCAAACAAAACAAATGATCTTCAAAATTTTCAAGGTAAAGCCATCTATCAAAGTAAGGCAACAATGCAAAATAATTTAGAAGGGATTGATTTGTCTGAAGAACAGAAAAAAATGATTTCTGAACGAATGAATTCTTTATTAGAAAAAACATATACGTTAACGTTTAACAAAAATATATCAACATATAAAGAGGAAGAAAAACTTAGTTCACCACAAAATCAAGGCGGAATGTTTTTACGGGCTTTAGGCATTGGTAGTGGCATTTACTTTAAAAATATTAAAGAAAAAACATATAAAAATGAAACAGAGTTTTTTGGTAAATCATTTTTAATTGAAGATGATTTACAACAACTAGAATGGAAATTAACCGCGGAATCAAAAAAAATAGGCAATTATGTGTGTTATAAAGCAACAGCTGTAAAACAAGTAGACTCAACAGACTTCACTAATTTTAAAAGTACCAATAGACCAATAGGCGACAATATAAAAAAGAAGGATAGCTTAGGAAATACGTCTTTATTATCTCGAATTGAAATACCAAAGACAGTAGAGGTCACTGCTTGGTATACTCCAGAAATACCAGTTAGCAATGGTCCTGACGAATATTGGGGGTTACCAGGGTTAATTTTAGAAGTTAGTTCTGGTAATACAACCATATTATGTTCAAAAATTATTCTGAATGTAGAACATAAAGAAACAATTAATATCCCATCCAAAGGCAAAAGCGTATCCCAAGCAAAATATAATGAGATTGTAAAAAAGAAACTTAAAGAAGTCAGGGAGAAGTTTATGAGCTCAGATAGAGGAAGTAATAGTTTTTTTGGTGGATTTAGAGGGTAATGCTGAAGTTGGTTTTAAATAGGTATTTGTATCTAACTATATGTCTATTAGGTGTAATAGCTGTAAATGCACAAGAAATTACCCTCAGAGGTGTTGTAAATGATACTTTAGGACAGCCATTAGAGTTGGCAAATGTTATTGCAATTCAATCTGTTACCAAAGCAATGGAAGGCTTTTCAATTACTAATACTAAAGGACAATACAAAATTGTATTACGCGCAAATACGCCTTACATATTAAAAGTAAGCTACCTAGGGCTTAAAACCCTAGAAGAAGAGGTTGTTACTTCTAATACCGATATTACAAAACATATAGTTTTAGAAGCACATTCTGAAAATTTAGATACAGTAGAATTGGTTTATGAAATGCCAGTTACCTTTAAAGGTGATACCATAGTGTATAATACCGATGCTTTTGTTTCTGGAACCGAAAAAAAACTGGGAGATGTACTCAAAAAATTGCCAGGATTAGAGGTTAATGATGAAGGTGAAATTGAGGCCGAAGGAAAAAAAGTGGCAAAAGTGATGGTAGAAGGAAAAGATTTTTTTGATGGCGACTCTAAATTAGCGGTTAAAAATATTCCCGCAGATGCTATTGATAAAATAGAAGTATTGCGAAATTATAATGAGGTTTCACAGCTTAGTCAAGTAACAAACAACCAAGATAATGTAGCATTAAATATTTTATTAAAAGAAGGGAAAAAGAATTTTTGGTTTGGAGAAGTAAGTGCAGGTATAGGTTTAGAAGAACGTTATTTAGTACATCCAAAATTATTTTATTACAATCCAAAATTCAGTATTAATATTTTAACAGATTTAAACAATGTTGGAGAAATTCCATTTACAATAAAAGACTACCTAAACTTTACTGGCGGATTAAAAAGCTTAACCGAAAAAGGAGGTACCTTTTTTAATCCCAGTTCTAATAATCTTGGAATTACGTTGTTACAAAATAATAAAGCAAAAGCCATTGACACCAAATTTGGAGCAGTAAATTTTAGTTATTCTCCTACAAATCATTGGGAGATTAGCGGGTTTTCAATCTACTCCTACGCTAATACACAGCTTGAAACAGAAAGTGATAAAAGTTATACTGCTACTAGTTTTCAAGAAAACACAAATTCGCAAACAGAACAAAACACATCCTTAGGGTTAATAAAATTAAGTCATAATTTTAAACCAAATAAAAACTTTCAGTTAGATGTAGATACTTTTTTAAAACTATCTAATCAAGAAGAAAATAATGTTTTAGAAACGCGGTCTAATGTAACAGACACTATAACAGAATTAAAGACACAAAAACCAATATCATTAAAGAATAATTTAAATGCGTATTACACGCACAACAGTAAAAATATTTTTGCACTAGAACTACAGCATCTTTATGAAAATGAAGATCCTTTTTATAAGGCCATTAGAAACATACAGCCTTTTCCAGGCGTTATACCTAGTAATACAGAACAATCTAACTATAATATTAATCAAGACCGCATTGTCACCACTAATAAAATAGATAGCAGGTTAGATTATTATTTTATTACAGGGCCAAAAAGCAATGTTAATTTTACGCTAGGCACCACGTTTAGTCATCAATCGTTTAATTCTGAAATTTTTCAAATATTAGACAATCAAACAGAATTAAACTTTGATACCCCTCAATTAAATATTGACGTTACGTATAATTTTTCGGATACTTTTGTTGGATTTCACTACAAGTTTTTAACGGGAAAATTCACGTTTACTCCTGGCATTACATTACATCAATACACTACAGAAAACACACAACTAGGCACAACCATTTCTAATCAATTAGTTAATTGGTCTCCAGATGTATTTGTTAACCTACAATTAAAACAATCGGAAAGTATTAGAATGAACTATTCTATTTCACGCGAATTTACCGATATAAATAAATTAGCAAGTGGGTATGTTTTAACAGATTATAATTCTATTTATCAAGGTGATAGATATTTGGAAAGTGCTTTATATCATAATGTATCGGTAAACTATTTTAGTTTTAATATGTTTAATTTTCAAAATATTTTTGCCAATGTAACCTATAATAAACGCATAGATGCTTTTAAAGGAAATAATACTATAGTTGGAATTAATCAAATAAATTCGACTACCAATTCTAACTTTGAAGATGACATATATTCTGGTTCTGTAAATTTTCAAAGAACTTTTAGGCGAATTAAAGCAAGTTTTAGTGCTAGGGTATCTTATTCTAAATTAAATAATATAGTTAATGATACACCTCTTTTATCTAAAAGTATAGCGCAAAATTATAAGACATCCGTAGCTACAAGTTTTAAAAAAGCACCAAATGTAGAGCTTGGCTATCATTACATTGTGAACAATTATGATAATGGTGGGCAGATATCTACTTTTTATACTAATACCCCTTTTCTAAAATTAGAGGCTGTTTTTTGGAATAGATTTTTATTTACTGCAGATTTTGAATACTACAAATATAATGACAAGGCAAAAACCATTGTTAATGAATATAATTTTTTAGACGCAAGTTTAGTATATCAAAAACCAAATAGTAAATGGGAGTACAGCGCAGAGGTAACCAATCTTTTAAATGCTAAGTATATCAATCAAGATAGTTTTAACGAATTATTTTTTACCACCTCTTCTTATTCCGTACAACCACGTTACGTATTTTTTAAAATCAAATACAATTTGTAATATTAGAATGTTAATTCAGCTTGTAAAAAATAGCATTCACCTTATATTTTTTCAACTTCACTAATATAATTCAACTTCAATTTTCTTTTTATAAGATTTTTACCAAATAAAACTTATAAAACAGACTATGAAAAACAAATTATTGATTTTTATTCTTTTACTAACATTGAGTAGTGTAAAGGCTAATACAGAAGGTACGTCTCGTTCTGGAGAAATCTTTTCTGTTATTGCTAGTAGCATTAAAGATAACCAAGCCCAAACGATAACTATCAGCGGTATTGTAAAAGATAGTGAAAGTGGTGAGACTTTACCCTTTGCAAACGTTTTGATTAAAGACACTAATATTGGAACCACTACTAATGCAGATGGTTACTTTACATTATTTAATGTGCCTTCACAGACCTCTATTATACAAGTACAATATTTAGGTTATGAAACTGAAACTTTGGTATTGTCTCCAGAAATTGTTACTACTACAATTATGGTGTTAATGCGTCCAGCAAACGATCAGTTAGACGAGGTAACCATAACCGGTAGCACTAAACAACAAATTGTAAAACTTAACGAAAATATTAGCCAGATATCTTTATCTCCAAAGGAACTTGCTTCAATACCTAATTTGGGTGAAAAGGATATTTTTAGAGCCTTGCAATTGCTTCCAGGTGTAAGTGGTACAAATGAATCTTCTGCAGGTCTATATGTGCGAGGTGGTACTCCAGATCAAAATTTAGTTTTATTAGATGGTTTTACAGTATATCACGTAGATCATTTTTATGGTTTTTTTAGTGCTTTTAATAGTGATGCAATTAAAGATATTCAATTATATAAAGGTGGGTTTCCTGCGGAGTTTGGGGGTAGGTTATCTAGTATTATGGATTTAACAGGTAAAGTAGGGAATAGTAATAAGCTAAGTTTTTCTGGAGGTGTAAGTTTATTGAGCGCAAATGCTACCGTAGAAATACCTATTGGGAAAAAAGCTAATTTACTTATTGCAGGTAGGCGGTCTTATACAGACATTATTCAAAGTGGTTTATATAATGATATTTTTGATTTATATAATGATTCAAATGTAAGTGCTTCCGGTATTAGCGGTAATGGTTTTCAAGTAAATGAAACAGAGCCATCCTTTTATTTTTACGATTTAAACGCAAAATTTAGCTACAAGCCAACTGAGAAGGATATTATTTCTGTTTCATTATATAATGGTGAGGATAATTTAGATAACTCTAGAGATAATGAAAATACCTTTGGCTCTAGAAATGATGAAGAAAGGACTATAAATACTGATATAGATGATCTATTAAATTGGGGTAATTTAGGAGCGAGTTTGCGATGGGCTAGACAATGGAATAACAAATTTTATTCTAATGTAGTTGGTGCTTATTCTAATTATTTTAGTGAAAGAAATAGACTTAATACATCTACGGTACAATCTGCAGATTCTACAAATACTTCAAAAGTAGGTTCTTTAGAGGATAATACACTTACCGATTATACTTTAAGAATTCACAATGAATATAAACTTAACGCTAAGCATAGTATAGAATTTGGTGGGCAATTAACCCAAAATGATGTTGATTATAAGTATACCTTAAATGATTCTACAACGGTTATAGAACAATATGATAAAGGTCTTTTAAGTACACTATATATACAAGATAATTGGCAACCTATAAAGGCCTTAAAGGTACTAGGAGGAGTGCGTGTTTCACATTTTGATATTACCGACGAAATCTATTATGAACCGCGACTCTCTGCTTCCTACCAACTTAATGAGCAAATAAAACTGAAAGGTGCTTGGGGAGAATATTACCAGTTTGTAAATAGAATTGTAAGAGAAGATGTTACGCAAGGTAGTCGCGACTTTTGGTTGCTTGCCGATGACGAGACCAATCCTGTAAGTTCAGCAGAGCACCTCATTTTTGGAGTAAGTTATGAATTAGATAATTGGTTATTTGATGTAGAATATTTTGAAAAAGATATGACTGGACTTTCCGAATTTTCACTTCGTTTTCAATCTGCAATTGGTACTGATGCAGAGAATCAGTTGTTTTTTGAGGGAACAGGCGTATCTAGAGGAGTAGAGTTTTTAATTCAAAAGAAAGTAGGTAAATACACCGGTTGGTTAGGGTATACGTTAAGTGAAGTTGTACATACCTTTCCAGATATCAGTGATTATTCATTTTATGCGCTTCACGATCAGCGTAATGAATTTAAGTTGGTAAATGCGCTTAAAGCTGGTCGATGGGATTTGGGAGCTACTTGGGTGTATGGAAGCGGTAAACCCTATACGGCACCAAATGGCACTTATACCATTACACTGTTAGATGGTACAGAAACCCAATATGTAAGTGTAGGTGATAAAAATGGTTTAAGACTACCAGCTTATCATAGGTTAGATGTAAGTGCAACTTACAATTTTAAATTGGGCTCAGGAAAAGGGAGTATGGGATTATCCTTATTTAATTTATATAACAGAAAAAATATATGGTATAAGGAATTTGAAGTAGTTGATGACGAAATTATAGAAACCAATGTCAATTACATTGGATTTACACCTAGTGTGTTTTTTAACGTATCCTTTTAATCTAAAAATAAAATAAGATGAATGTTTATAATAAATTAAGTGTTTTTTTGATGCTAATCTCTTTACTTTCTTGTGAAGATGTGCCCGATTTTAACCAAGAAGAAAGTAAACCAGTAGTAGAAGCTTATATCTATGAAGGAGAACCCGTAAATCAAGTGTATATAAAAAAAACTATACCCTATGTTAGTGGTGAATATGAAGAGGAAGGTGTAGAATATATAAATGATGCTAATGTTATTTTAACACATAATGAGCAAGACTATATGCTTTTACCTATGGAAGAAGACGGTCGGTACTTTTATGATGGGACAGATTTAGAAATACAAACTGAGGAAGAATATGAGCTTTCGTTCACTTATGAAGGGGAATTAATTTCTTCAACAACTATGATTCCAGATCTTCCAGAAAATGTAGCAATATCTAATGATGAAATATATATTCCTCAAATT
This sequence comes from Formosa sediminum, assembly GCF_007197735.1. Lineage (GTDB taxonomy): Bacteria > Bacteroidota > Bacteroidia > Flavobacteriales > Flavobacteriaceae > Formosa > Formosa sediminum. The sequence continues at coordinate 3,429,076 of NZ_CP041637.1, read as the reverse complement.
AATTCCATTCAAGAATTAGCAAATTTTCAAAATTACTTTGAAGATACAGTAGATATATCCTGGAACAATCCAGATAATAGTTACTATTATATAGTTATTGAAAATTTAGAAGATAATCCAGAACCTATTAATACAACAGAGTTTATTGAGGATTTTGAAGCGAATTTTGAATTTACAACAGCACCTACTCAACTAGATTTTTTAATTCTTACCCCTTTAGTGCATTTCACACAATTTGGTATGCATAAGGTAACTATTTATAGTGTCAATGAAGAATATATTAGGTTATACGAATCGATGCAACAAGATTCTCGAGATTTAGCAGAGCCTTTTACGAATATAAATAATGGATTAGGAATCTTTACCGGTTTTTCTAGTGATGTTGTGTATTTTAATGTAATTCAAGAATAATATAAATTTAAAGTCATTGTATAATAATACTTACTAAGATTGATTTGGAGTTAAATTAACAAATAAAATTTTAACGTTTGACGTAAAGTACAAAGTAAATTAACGGAATAATATTACTGTATTAAACGTAAATTAGTAAAAAAGAAAAAAATAATTATTAATATACTTATCTGTTTTTTGTGATTACGTTTAATACTTATAAAGATTCAATTGAAACATTAAGTTTGCCTTGAACGTTTATAAACTAGCTATTAAGTTTAATTAAATAGTCAGTTAATTCTAATTCAATTTCTAATGGCGATATATGCAATAAATCAGGACGTAATCTTCCTTTATTGTAACAAGTAATCTCTTATTTAAAAGAAGTGTTTATTACTTTTAAATTTACCATGAGATTTTAAGGGATTATTTCAAGATAATTATATCTCAAAGTGATCATAGAATATTTCAATTTTGTACTTATATATGATGAATTAATAATTGTTAAAACTAAATAAATTAATACTTTTAAAATCAGAATGTATTCAAAAAATAATTCAATTTTAATTTTAGCGCTTAATCTATTTTATTAAATATTCTCAATTACAAAAAAGCCATCATTGCCTTTGGCTTGGTATAAGGGCATAAAAATAAATGCGTCCCAAATGCTATATACTTCAAAATCATTTAAGGTGGCTAAATGTTGACCTTTATAAATGGGTTGAAAGTTCTCAAAATCTGGCTGCATTTTAAAACTATCTTCAGATTTTAATCCGTAGCGATGAATGATTTTAAAAGTGCGTTGGGTATCTATACAGGTCACGGTATTTTCTATTGAAGCAGGTATAGTATTAAACTCTTTTACATTTAAATGACATGCGTTTTCTAATAGTAACCAAATCATGCCTTCGTGGTAAATTTTACTTTGGTCGCTGTCGTGCTGTCCAGCCTCTAAGGTAAAACCTGTAATGTGCTTCTTACTAAAATAACCATCAATAGTTCCTTCAACAATATCCGAAAATCCTTTTATAATATGAAGTGGAAAATGTTGTGCCCATTTTAAGTTATCTCCTACATCTTGTACGGACAAATACGGCAAACTGTCTGATGAAGTTGTATGGCAATCCATAAAATAATACTTGGTAAAATCTTTATTACAGAGAGATTCTAAAAGGTCTATAAGCTGAAACATCTCTCGTTTTTCACTGGTATCAGTACTGTTATTGTTTATGTTGTCTTCGGTCCAAGTACGATTTAAATCTTCGTCTATAAATCTAACACCTTGTTGTAAGGCAGCGGTGTTGGCCAAAATCCCGACGAATGTTCCCTTAATCATTGGTTTTTCTGTATGTAATGTTTTAAAAACAGCTTCTAGAGCTTGAACTCCGCTAGGTTCATTGCCGTGCACTCCGGCCGTTACAAATACTAACGGCCCTTTGTTATGACTTGTATATTGTCCTATAATTCTATTAGTTTCCATAGTTTCTTATTATTACAATTAGTTATGTGTGTCTGTAGACCTATTACACCATAGTGGCTAGAACTTTATTTGAAATATTATTTTTGTACAGTTTTTTATATTCAACTTTACGCTCAATGGCTTCAATAATTGTGGTTGTAAATCCAGGTAATCCAATAGCCTCACAATGCTCAATACCTCCAGGACTTAGTACATTAATTTCTATAAGTTTATCATCAACAATATCTAAGCCCACAAAAAACAACCCATCTTTAATAAGTTTAGGAGCGGTAACTTCTACGATATGCTGCATTTTCTTAGTATATTTTGCTTTTTTGGCTGTTGCACCTAAAGACAAATTACTTCTAAATTCATTTTTATCTTTGTTAAGACGACGGATTACAGCTTTTTCTCCATCTTCTTCTAATACCTTACCATTCATAAGAATAACACGAACATCACCTTTGGAGACTTCAGGTAGAAATTCTTGAGCAATAACATAACCTTGACTAATAAGGGTTTCAAAAATCTGATTGATATTTTTTTTGTCTTCTCCAATGAGATATACATTCTGTCCGCCAGAGCCTTCTAAAGGTTTTAATACCATTTGTTTGCCTACAGATTCCCAGAATTGAAGCAAATCGTTTAGGTCTCTTGTAATTAAACTATTGGGTTTAATTTCTGTAGGTAATTCTTCAAAATACAGTTTATCAATATAAGCATGAGACATGGCAAAAGCATCGTTTAGTACTAAGACTCCTTCTTGCTGAATCATACGAGCAAAGGCAATAGCACTATGTTCTGCCCATTTTCTGTCATCTGTTTCTTCGGTTGGATTGTTTCTTAAAAATAATACATCGAGTTCTTGAGTATTAATTATAGTTTTTTGGCTGGCATCTTCTTGGACTTGAGACCAAAACTCTTCTTTATTTTTATACTCTAAGTTTTTTTTAACTCGTGTGCATCTTAAGCTCATTGGAGCATCTTGTTTAAATATAAAATCTCCTACGCCCATAATGTATAAGGCATGTCCTCTCTCGTAGGCTTTTTTCATAATAACAACCGAAGTCCCAATGGCTTCGGTTTCTATATCACTAATAACAAAACAAATTTTCATAATTATATCATTTTAGAGATGGGCAAGCCCTTCTTGAGGTTATTTATTTTAAGGTTGAAATCGTCATTGTTTAAATATCTAGGGGTAATTTTTGGTGGTAAAATAAGACCGCGGTCACGTAGGTCTTGAATTAAATTAATATGATGCAATGCAAATTTTCCACCTAAAAGTGGTACTAATTCGCCGCCTTCTATAAGAAAGTTGCGGAGGCGTACCAAGCCTTCCAAATAAATGATGTCTTTTAAAAAACCGCCTCCTTGAAACATTCTAGAGGTAATATTAAAGGCTCGTTCTTTAGTGAAATCATATTTAGAATACAATTCGAAAAACATTTCATGAAAATTGGCTCCTTGTATTAAGGCTGCTCCAGCAACAACTCGCCCGGCTAAAATACGTAACCGATTTCCTGACAATCCGCCTGATAAATACTCACTTAATACCGCGATTCCTTCTTGGAGGGCATCGTAATTAGCTAGTCCAGAAGCCATTTGTGTTAAAGGCTGTTGCGTCCCGTTATAGTAGGTGAGGGCATGGGTTCCAATTTCATGTTGTATTAATGCTTTTGCATCATTTTCACTCATGGTATAATCTGAAGGTAAATACAATTCACCTTTAGAAACCATCATGATATTAACATCGTCACGGATATGAATTTTAGATGTAAACTGAGTGTCTTGATGTTTAAAGTATTCAAATTCTTGTTCTGCTAATCGTCCAAATTCTGAAGTGTCGATGCAATTGCTTTGTTGTTCGTCATGATTTTCAGTAATACTTTTAAGAATCAATTCGGCTTCTTCTATTAACTCTTTATCTAATCCATTATATAAGCGAATACTGCTGTAAAAAAAGTTTTTTGAGCCACGTTCTTTAAGCATGGTTAACTCTTGGTCTATCTCAGCGCGTTTTTCATGAAATAAATATGAAATGGCAGGGTCGTCTATTTCATCGATTCTTAAATCGTATAGTTTTCGCTTTAAAATATCGGGGTCTACAGGAAGTAACCGATAGTGATAACGGTCTAAGGTTTTAAAATGCGAATCGAAAAATTGCTGACGTAGTGCTTGAATATTTACGGGAGCCACTAAAAGTAAAAATTGGTAACTGTTTTCTATTTCGGTAAGTTGTTTATCTATCTTAAAAATTTCTTCGTGAATAGAGCGTTTACCTAAAGCATGGTAATTAGTAAGACTAGAAGAGGTTTGTACTCTAACAAATTCAAACACGGCACGTTGCAGAGCTTCAATAAACTGCTCTTGAAAATCTCTAAAATATAATGGATATATTTGGCCTTGGGTATCGCGATATACTGGAGGTACTTCCAACCCTATATGCGTTGCCCCACGTTGTTTAATATGAGAAATTTCTAACAAAGGCTTTTCGCTAACAATTTGCCTAACTTTTGTTTGCTCTACGCTTACATTTAAATTTACATTATACTGTCTGGATTTAATTTTAAGCAGTTCGTCTTTTAAAACCTGTAAAGACACAGGTAATTTATGTGATGGTCCTCTAACTTTAAAAGTATGACTCCCTATGGGGCCTGAAAAAATTTCTAGTAATATAAAAGAACCAAATTCATCTGACATTAAGTTAGTAAGGTCTTCCACAAAGGTTTTGTAATATTGAAATGCTTCTGTACCAACAATAAGATAAGATGCTCCTGCACGAATTAATCTGTGAGTACCCGCATCATGTTCTTTTTTCCGGTATATTAATAATGATGGCACATCGTGTTCTAGAAAAAGAAATCCGCCATGAGGTAATCTGGTTACTGTTCGCTCACCACATTCTAACTTTGGAATCAATTCTTTAACGGTTGGCATTTGATTTTGCGATACCTCTGTATTAGCCATAATATTATATACTTATAGGGATTATAAAATTTCTGATTTTTAAGGATTGTTTTTTATTAAGTTTTTTCGACACCTTCTAATAAGAGGTCAGACATTTCAGAATCATCGGAGTTATAAATTACAGAAACATCACCAGTGGCTTCTAAAACAACAGCTTTTATGTTATTAATATCTATAACGTTTGCCGTTCGGATTCTAGCCATTAAGTCGGGTTTGCTTATGTTTGCTTTATCAAGGTTGTGGTATAGTATCTTTCCATCAAACATTAGTAGTTTAGGTTTGTTTGTTAACAGTTTTCGTAAAAAACTTGATTTACGCATTAATAGAGACACAATAAATTGTACAAATACAATAAGAAATAAACACAATGCACCTTTTAAAATGGAATGCTGATTATTTAATACAACGGCAGCAATAACAGAACCAACAGCAATGGTAGATGCAAAATCTATACTCGTCATTTTAGCAAAGGTCATTAAGCCAAAAATTCGAGTAATAATTAAAATCATAATAAAGATGATAAATAGTGTAATACACGCTTTAAGGATCTGATTAAAATCTTCTGCTATCCAATCTGCCATAAATTGAAATTTAGAGTTTGTTACTATCTTATTTATTTTTCACAATTACCTTTAAATAATTTCCTCTAAATTACAGTCTCCCGATTCAATCTTTTAGCCTAATTCAAAGATTTGTTAACTCTAAAGAAAAGATTAAATTTAATTTTCTGATATTTTGTTAAGTGTTTGATTGCGTTAATTTTAAAAGCGATTACAATCAGTGTTTTTTATAATTTTAGTTTATATTTTTCGATAATTTATAACATTTGTTTAGCCTTATGACCATTCTAAAATTTTTATTTATAAATACAATAGCGGTGTTACTAATGACGCTATTTTCTTATATTATTTCGCTATTTTATAAAGCTAATTTTAGCGAACCTTATCTTTTAAAATACTTAGTAAACCATTCAAAGTTTATAAACAAATCTAACTTTGGATTATGGATAGGATGGTGTTTACATTTTACAATTGGTTTGGTGTTTTTATGCGGATATTTTCTTTTAAAAAATAGTATTCCTGTTGATTCTGAGTTAGTATATGCTTTAGGGTTTGGTTGCATTGCGGGTGTTTGTGGTGTTTTGGGGTGGGAGCTCATGTTTTCTATTCATCAGAATCCGCCTAAACTACCTAAGCTTTTGTATTATATACAATTAATTGGAGCCCATATTGTATTTAGCTTAACAGCGGCTGCAATGTGGTTGGTTTTAAAGTGAGATTTTCCAACCTATTTACATTAAGTTTAGTTAAATAATTTTATTATTATAAAAATTTGTTGCACGTATTAATAAGCATTTTTACTTTATTAATTTATAAGTGTTTAGAACTTAAAATTATTTTAATGAGGAACTTTAAAATTTTAATTTTTTATAATCGTATTAGAGTATAAAATAAGATGTAAGATTTTCATTAAATTAAAAAAACAAACTATTTTAAATAAAAAAAGTGTATTTATTTAAATAAATATTTAAATTTGAACACTGGACATTCTAATAAATGTTCCATTTTTCTCACACACATATATATTTCTTCTTACCTATTTGCGTATTCGCAACAATAATTCTTATAGATTATTTTGTTTAATTAATCTGTGAATTATTACTAATTAATATTATAAACTTATCTATAATGAGAAAAATACTTATACTAATAGTTTGCTTAGTTTCATTGTTTATGGTGTCTTGTAAAAAGGAATATAAGGGTTCTAAAAATGAAAGCGTTGATGAAAAACTTGAAAATATTAATGCACAATTAACGTATGCCGATTTACAATTAAATGGATTACTAGACTTAGCTAAGAATAAAAATAAAAACCCTAGAACTATAGAACCAGATTCGTCTATTTATTTTATTAATAGTGATAAATTTGATTGGACTGAAGGTTTTTTTCCCGGCTCTTGTTGGTATTTATATGAAGGAACAAGAATTGAAAAATGGAAAAAAGCGGCCTCACATTTTCAAGAGCTATTTAAAAATCATAAAGATTGGCCACAATACCATGATTTAGGCTTTGTTTTTAACTGTTCTTATGGTAACGGATACAGAATAACTCAAGATACTACATATAAAAAAGTCTTACTTGATGCAGCCAAAACTTTAGCAACACGATTTGATACAAAAATTGGTGTTATTAAAAGTTGGGACGTAGATAAAGGCTGGCAAGCAGATCGTGGTTGGCAATACCCAGTAATTATTGATAATATGATGAATTTGGAGTTATTATTTAATGCATCCATAATGAGTGGAAATGATGATTATAAAAATATAGCAATATCTCATGCAGATAAAACATTAAAAAATCATTTTAGATCAAACTATAGTTCTTATCATGTAGTTGATTATGACTCTATATCTGGACAGGTATTATCTAAGGAAACAGCTCAAGGTTATAGTGATGAAAGTTCTTGGGCCCGTGGTCAAGCTTGGGGACTTTATGGATTTACCTTATGCTATAGATATACTAAGGATGAAGCATATTTAAATCAAGCTAAAAAAATAGCTAATTTAATATTAACTTCAGATGCTATACCTAGTGATCGTATTCCTTACTGGGATTATGATGTTGATGAAAAAGAACATGCGCCTCGAGATGTTTCTGCAGCAGCAATAACGGTATCTGCTTTAATTGAATTAAATACATATACTAATGGTGATTATGAAAATATTACAAACGAAATACTTAATGTTTTATCTTCAGAAAAATACCGAGCAAAAATAGGAGAAAATAAACACTTTTTATTGAAACATAGTGTTGGGAGTATACCTCATAATAGCGAGATTGATGTTCCATTAAATTATGCAGACTACTATTATTTAGAAGCTTTAATTCGTGCTAAGAAGTATTATAGTACTAATACAAATCCTCTGAAAAACTAATTGTATGTATGAAAGATAAAATTTATAAAGTAAATAAAGTCTCAGAACCCATATTAGAATTAACAGGTCATACAATATCAACTCATTATTCTACTTTAAATACAGTCACTGATTTTATATCGCCGTGGGACAACACTCCGATTGAACCAATAGTTTTTAAAGCCTTTTATGATACTCATTATTTTTACTTTAGTTTTCAAGTTAAAGATAATGAAGTGTATACAGAGTTAGAAGACAATACTAATGCTAGTATAAATAAGTCTGACCGAGTCGAATTATTCTTTCGTGAAAACTATAATTTAACACCTTATTACTGTTTAGAAATAGATTCCAAAGCACGACTTATGGATTTTAAAGCCTTACCTAAACAAAACTTTAATTTTGATTGGAATTGGGATAAGACCGAGATTGAAATAAAGTCTTTTACTGCTAAAAATGAATTTTTTGTAGAGGGAAAAATTAGTTTAAAATCTTTAGCAGATTTAAATATACTTAAGCAAGATCATTTAGGTAAATATATGGAGGTTGGGTTGTATCGCGCTAAATATATCTTAAATAATCAAAACAAAAGGACCCCAATTTGGATAACATGGGTTAATCCAAATTGTCCTACTCCAGATTTTCATAATTCTTCTTCTTTTGGTGTTTTTAGATTTTCAGAATAATAAGTATTTATCTCTATATTTTTAACAGTTATAAATTTTAGATTGTATAATATTTTATAAAAAATAATGTTCATAATTGCTTAAAAAAGAAGATTTATAGTTTTTAGTTTAAAATTTTGATGTAAATAATGCTTTTTTATAAGTTAATACATACTTAACATGTGTACGAACACATGTTAAGTGTTAAAGTTTATGTGTACGAGCACATTTTTTCTGTTTAATTTTTTTTTTAAATTATTTATTGTATAAATTGTACCAGGTTTTAGAAAGTATTACGTGTGAGAACGAATTTTATTTTAATATAAAAGCCTGGTATTTAGTGTTTTGAAACAATATTGGTTTTTGGGCTTTAAAATATTAAATGAGTGATTTAATAAATGATGCTAATAGTTTAAATTGAAATATTTTGAACAATTCTAAAATTTAATATAACGTTAAAATACTATTTAATAACACACAAATTTAAATCATAAGTAAAGTATATGGTAATAAAATAATTCTCTAATACTTTAAGTGAAGTTTGACTTTAGTTAATCTAGACTTTTGTAAAAATTAACTCTAAAGTATTGTCCATAATTAATATAAATTATTTTCAATTAATATAATAGAAATGAAAAAACACTTTTTAAAAATTAAATTTAAACCCAAAAAAAGAATCATACTATTTTGTGTTCTCCTTTTTACAGGACTAGGGTCCCAAATAATGTTTGCGCAATTAAAAGCGGTTACCGGAGTCGTTTCTGATTTTGAAGGAAGTCTATTACCAGGTGCTAGTGTTTCCGAAAAGGGAACGTCTAATGGTGTAATAACAGATTTTGACGGCGCTTTTACTATAGAAGTAAGTGAAGGTGCGACTTTAGTAGTTAGTTTTGTTGGTTACCAAACTCAAGAAGTACCTGTTGGGACAGAATCAACAATTAATATAACCCTTCAAGGCGATAATACGTTAGAGGAAGTGTTAGTTGTAGGATATGGAACACAAAAGAAAAGTGATCTTACAGGTTCTATTTCAAATGTTAGCTCTAAGGATTTTGAAAATCAGCCAATTGTAAGGGCAGAGGATGCTCTGCAATCTCGTTCTGCTGGTGTAAATGTTTCCAAAAATTCTGGAGCACCAGGAGGAGATATAAAAATAAGAATTAGAGGTTCAAACTCTATAACTGGAAATAATCAACCTTTAGTTGTAATAGATGGTATTATTGGCGGTGATCTTTCTACATTAAATAGTAGTGATATAGAAAGTATGAGTGTGTTAAAAGATGCTTCAGCTGCAGCTATTTATGGTTCTAGAGGTTCTAATGGTGTTATTATGGTAACAACCAAAAAAGGAAAGTCAGGAGAACCTCAGGTTAATCTTAACTATTTCATGTCATCATCAGTTGTGCCTAAAACATATAATTTGCTAAATGCTTCACAATTTGTAGAATTAGCTGGGGCTCAGTCTTCTATTGTTAATGGAGGGGCAGATTATCAGGATGAATATTATCAAACAGCAATGACTAATAATTTACAGTTAACAGCAAGTGGTAAAGAAGGTCGTCTAAGTTATTATTTATCAGGAAATTTGGTAGATCAAGAAGGTATTATTATTAATACTAATTATAAGCGTTATGCCTTACGTAGTAATTTAACAGCAGATTTAACAGATAAATTTACTGTAGGTCTTAACATATATGGTGCTAAAGAAGATTCTCATAATTTAATTGAAGGTGGCTCTCGTGGCTCTCAAGATCCAAGAGGTGGTGTACAAGCCGTTTTAGGTTGGAATCCTGCGGTAAATTACATCAATGAAGACGGTACTTATAATTTAACTTCAGATTATGGCTCCATTATGCTTAATCCAATTGCTGTTCAGAAAGAAAGGGATGGAAATGATGTTACAAAGAGTTTTAATACAAATTTAAATTTGTCCTACAACTTCTCAGAAGATTTAAATTTTACAGTTTTAGCAGGGACAACTCAAAGTACAATTAATAGTCAAGTTTATAATGAGATACCTGATGGGACTACAATTTTACCTCCAAATTCTACCTTTGGATCTACAAGTTCAGAAACTTATCAAGTTAGTAATATTTTAACTTGGGATAAAGATTTCGAAAATTCAAGTTTAAAACTAACAGGAATATATGAATTACAATCTTCTAGCGTTAAAACAGCAGGTTATGTTGCTTCACAATATATTTTTACAGGATTAGACGATGCTTTTTATTTTTCGGAATTAGCAGAAAGTCAGTTGGTTAATGCAGATTATGAAACTAGTTCAATGGATTCATATGTAGCAAGAGCAGAAGCTAATTTTGGAAGAAACTTATATGTTACAGGTACTATGCGTATAGATGTGTCTTCAATCTTTCAAGAAGGAAACAGAACAGGTTATTTCCCTTCTGTATCTGCAGCATATAACTATGGAGATTTATTTTTACCTGATGATTCTTTTTTTTCTAAGCTTAATTTAAGAGCAGGTTATGGCGAAACAGGAAATCAAAATGTGGCACCTTATTCAACCTATCAAGAATTAGAAACCGGTAATAACTTTCCGTTCGATGGCTCTTCATTAGATATTGGTTTGGGATTTGGTGGTCTGGTTGATGAAGATCTTACTTGGGAAACCACTAAACAGATAAATGTTGGTTTAGATTTTAGTATGATGAAAGGCAGACTAAATTTAAGTTTGGATTGGTTTCTTAAAAATACTGAAGATTTATTGTTAGAAAAACCTGTTTTAGCATCTAATGGAGGAGGTACTATATTAACAAATATAGGCGAAGTTAAAAACTCTGGTGTAGATCTAACATTTAATGCAATTGTTATTGATAATAAAGATTTAAGATGGGATTCAGACCTTACGATGTCCTATATTAAAAACGAAGTAGTAGATCTAGGAGGTTCAGACCAAATTGTAACCTCTGCACCTTCAGGTGTTTCCGGTACCGAAAATTATTTTTTATTAAAGGTAGGTGAATCTATTGGTAATTTTTATGGGTACGAATATTTAGGAGCAGATGAAAATGGTGCTGCGCAGTATGGAGATGAAATTGGTATTATAGGTAATGGAACTCCCGATTTTTCTTGGGGATGGAATAATACTTTAACCTATAAAAATTGGGACTTAAATATTTTAACAAGAGGAGTACATGGGTATGATATACTTAACTCTACATTAGGAACTATACGATTAGCCACAGGTACAATTACAGTCCCAACAAGTGCAGAAGTACTAGATCCAGATAGTCCAACTTCAGGGACAAACATTATAAATTCTACAAGAAATATTGAAAACGGTAGTTTTGTTAGATTAAGTAATTTATCTCTAGGTTATACTATTTCAGATATTAAAGGTTTTGCTGATTCGGTGAAATTGTATTTAAGCGGACAAAATTTATTAACGATTACAGATTATAAAGGGTATGATCCTGAAGTATCTTCTGGCGGTGTTGAAACTTCAGACGTTACGCCATCTTACGATTCAGGAGCTATACCTAATCCTAGAACTGTAACATTTGGAGTTAACATAGGGTTTTAATTAAAAAAAATATAAAGATGATACGAAATATTTTTAAAATAAATTTATGGATTAATTTAAGTGTAATAGTGCTTTCTGCATGCACTATTGTGTCTTGCTCTAATCTTGAAGAAGATCCTTCAGAGGTTCAGTTAGGAGAATCTACACTTACATCAGATGATGCTTTGGAAGCTGTTGTAACTGGTATGTATAGAGAACTTATGGAAGGGGGCGCACAATGGGCTCAATTTCAATTAGCAGCTTTTGGTGGGGATGATTTAACCACACATAGTGCAAGTAATAAAATTGCTTATAGAGAATCGGATTGGAGAAGACAAACTTCTAATACCGAAAATATAGAAATGGCTTATAACACTTGCTATGATGTGATAACTTTAGCAAACATAGCTTTAGACGCCCAAGATAATATAATTAGTACAGATCAATCTAAAGTCGATAGATTAATTGGAGAAGCTTATTTTATGAGAGCTTTTTCATACATGCACTTAACTAAAACGTATGGTAGAATCCCAATTCAATTGGTATCAAATTCTAATGAAGATTTGCCAAAAGCTACTTTTTTAGATATTTATTCACAGATTGAATCAGATTTACTTTATGCAGAAGCATTACTTCCAGATGTTTACCCAGATGTAGCAGTGGTTGGTTCAAGACCAAGTAATGGTACTGCAAAGGCTTTTTTAGCTAGATTATATTTAATGTGGGGAGGTTATCCTATTAAAGATGAAAGCAAATACGCTTTAGCAGCTGAAAAAGCAAAAGAAGTGATTGATAATGAAGGGACTTATGGTTTTGGATTACATAGTAATTTTAGAGAATTATGGACAGAAGCCAATCGGTTCAATCAAAATGAAAGTGTGTTTACTTTAGTAAGTTGTACAAGTTGTGGGGTAAGAAACAGAACTATGGGAATGTTAGGTATGCCTTCTGAAGCTGGTGGATGGACTGAGATATTCAGTGAGATTGCATTTTTTGAAGATATGCAAGAAGATGCTATAAAAAACGGAACAGAAAACAGGTTTAATGATACTTATGTGTTAGAAGCTATAGATAGAGCTCCTTCTTATCCAGTAGGATCAGAATGGGCCACTTGGTCTGATCCTCATCCTTTATTTAGAAAAGTTGTAGGAGGAGATTTGTCTGAAGACGGTTCAAAAAGTACAATCTCAGATTATAATATATATTTTATGCGTTATGCAGAAGTCTTACTAAATTATGCAGAAGCAACGGGAAGATCAGGCGGGAATGATCCAGCCGCATGGGCTGCTTTAAATCGCGTTAGAAACCGGGCTGGTGCAACTACAGAACTCACAAGTGAAGATGGTACACTAACAGAACTTGCTTTCTTAGAAAGAAAATGGGAATTTGCAGGTGAATATTTAAGGATGTTTGATTTAGTTAGAACAGAAACACTTTCAGAAGCACTGGCAAATAGGTCTCCTGTAGAAACTGTTGATATAAAAAACAATACCGTTCCAATAACAAGTGGAGGAGAAGAGTTTTATTTTTCACCAATTCCTCAAAGCGAAATTGATATTTCTCCAGGATTAGGAGATTAATATTTTATCTATTAGTTGGTAACCTCTAAGCTTAGCTTAGAGGTTTTTTTTTGTAATAGGTTTCTAGAACTCAAACATTTTATCACCTTAAAATTTTCTAGCACAATCTTTAATATGGTATTTATCAATTCAAACAGTTATATTTTTATTCCTAGCGTTACATTTTTTTTAACACCAATATTGATCATTATTTTGATTTTAAGCTTTAACAATTAATTAACTTGTGCACGAACACATTAAAAATGTTAATATTTATGTGTTCGAGCACATTTTTATGATTATTTCTTTTTTTTATATATTTTTTTATATAAATTGTACCAAGGTTAATAATATAAAATACATTTAAAAAAACAAAAATTACATATAAAGACTTGTAAATCAGTTTGTTATTTTGTTTTTATGTTTTAGGACTCATTTTTGTTGAAATAGTATGTATTATGAGAATTTATGTTTAACTCCTGTATTAATTAATCTACTGTGGATTAACGATAAATTAACACAAAGAATGTCAATTAAAAATTAGTATATGAAAAAATATGTTGTAACTGGAGGAGCCGGTTTTATTGGTAGTCACATTGTAGAACATCTGTCTAATGAAGGTCACGAAGTAGTGGTTTTAGATAATCTCAGAACAGGTTTTAAAAAAAATATTGAAGACTTTAATGTGTCTTATCAAAATGTTGATATAAGAAATTCAGAACAAGTTATGACATATGTTAAAGGTGCTAATGCGGTTTTTAACTTAGCTGCTTTAGTAAGTGTTCCTGAATCTCTTTTAAAAATAAACGAATGCATATCAATTAATACTATAGGGACTATAAATATTTTAGATGCAGCACGACAAACAGAGGGCTGTAAAGTAGTGTTATCTTCATCTGCTGCAAATTATGGAAATAATCCTGTGTCTCCTAAAGTTGAGACAATGACACCAGAGCCTTTAACACCTTATTCAATAACAAAATTAGACGGAGAATATTATTTAGACATGTACAGAAACGAGTTTAATGTGCCAACAACTTCTCTAAGATATTTTAATGTGTTTGGGCCAAGACAAAATCCTAAATCTGCATATGCAGCAGTAGTGCCTATATTTATTATTAATGCATTACAAAACAAACCATTATTAATTTATGGGGATGGGGAGCAAACGCGAGATTTTATTTATGTAAAAGATGTTGTATCTGCTAATTTATTTGCTTCTCAACAAGGTAAAGGTGTTTATAATGTTGCTCTTGGTCAAAGTACGTCGGTTAAAGAATTGGCCGAACATATCATTAAAATAACCAATTCTAAATCCAAAATTAAATATTTAGATACTAGATCAGGAGATATAAAGCATTCTATGGCAAATCCAAAAAAGTTTAACGATTTAGGTTTTAAACCAAAATGGTCTATTGAAGCTGGTTTAAGTGAAACAATAGCGTTTTATGAGAAAGAATTGAGTTTAAAAGTCTAAATACTAAATAAATTAAATATAAATAAAATTACATAATGACACTAATAAAATCTATTTCAGGTATACGAGGGACTATAGGCGGTAAAACAGGAGAAAATTTAACCCCTATTGACGCAGTAAAATTTGCTGCAGCTTACGGTACATGGTTAAAAAAAGAATCAAACCAAAACCCATTGCGTGTTGTAATAGGAAGAGATGCTCGTATGTCAGGAGCTATGATAAGTAGTTTAATTTCCAATACACTTAATGGTTTAGGTATAAATGTAATAGATTTAGAATTATCTACAACGCCTACTGTAGAATTAATGGTAACAAAACTACAAGCACATGGTGGTATTATAGTAACGGCTAGTCACAATCCCAAACAATGGAATGCGTTAAAGTTATTAAATTTTAAAGGAGAATTTTTAAATGCTAAAGCAGGAGAGGATATTATAAACATTGCAGAACATGACGATTTTATATTTGCTCCTGTAGACGAATTAGGTACCTACGAAGTTTATAAAAATAGTATAGAAGACCATATTAATGAGGTTTTAGCTTTAAAACATGTAGCTATAGACTCTATTAAGAAAAGAAAATTTAAAGTAGTTGTAGATGCCGTAAATTCTACCGGAGGGATAGCTATTCCTAAATTATTAGAAAAATTAGATGTAGAGTGTGTTAAATTATATTGTACACCAAATGGAAAATTTCCGCATAATCCGGAACCACTAAAAGAACATTTAAAAGATATTTCAGATTTAGTGATAAAAGAACAAGCAGATCTTGGTATTGTTGTAGATCCTGATGTAGATCGTTTAGCATTAGTAAATGAAGACGGTACTATGTTTGGGGAAGAATATACTTTGGTGGCGTGTGCAGATTATATTTTAAGTAAGGAAAAAGGGAATACCGTTTCAAATTTATCATCATCTAGAGCTTTAAATGACATTACTAAACTACATAATGGTAAATATTTTGCTAGTGCAGTTGGAGAAGTTAATGTTGTAGAAAAGATGAAAGCAGTAAATGCAATTATTGGTGGAGAAGGGAATGGTGGTATTATTTATCCAGAGTCTCACTACGGAAGAGATGCTTTAGTGGGAGTAGCCTTATTTTTATCCCAATTGGCCGTAACAAACAAATCTTGTAAAGAGTTAAAACAAACGTATCCTAATTATTTTATAGCAAAAGAAAAAATTGAACTGCCTCAAAATGTAGATCTGGATATTATTTTGGAAGAAATACAAGAACTTTATGCAAACGAGTCGCTAGAACTTATTGATGGGATTAAAATAAATTTTGAAAATAAAGAATGGGTGCATATGCGTAAATCTAACACAGAACCCATAATAAGAATATATGCAGAGAGTACATCTCTAAAAAATGCCAATGATCTAGCTAATAGAATTATAAAAACAATTACAGATCTTATTTAAAATTGACTAAAAAAGCAAACATAACATTACAGAAAAGTGCTTTAGCTATAATGTGTATAATTATAGCAATTCAAATCTATGCTTTTAAACGACCTCTTAAAACTTTTAATAAAGTAGAGAAGTCTGTTATGGTACTCTATTTAAAAGATTCAATTCCGGTTAATATTGACCTAATTTACAATACTAACAATGTACCAGAATTTTATTATGCCTATGTAGAGACACCGGTTTGTGAATCGGGACTTTGTTATGATTTAAAGGTTAATTTATATTGGAACGTTTTAGGTGATTTTGCAAAATATAAAGAAGTGGAATCTGATCCATTTACAAAATTAGATCACAAACTTTTTTCAGAAGAAGATCATTTAAAGTTAATTAAAATTTTAAAGGATAAAACTTCCCCTTTAGCTAATTATGAAGCTAAAGATTTAATAGATAAAACAGATACAATATTTTCCTTGGAGGTTGATGCGGTAACAGGAGCAACATCACCAGCATTAAAAAGCAGTGTCGTATCTGGTGCAGTGTATAGTACACACATTTTATGGAATATTGTTAATGGCAAAATATCAGACAGTATTTTAAAATACACAGAAGCTAATTTGTTAACTAATAATCTTATTGAAAGTATGATATACTCAGACGACTATCACTTACAAATGTATGGATTACGTCATGTTAATACTACTTTAAAAAAATATACTGAGTATTTATTAAGATTGGTAGAATTTGGTGAGCACTATGTACCATATTTTGCTATTGATAAGTTTACCGCAGAGATGTGGAATAATTTTGAAATTCAAAAACAAATGATTGATTTACTTGAGGATTTTAATTTTGAAATGCAAAATGAAACTTTGAATAGATTACAGCATATCAAAATAGCATCAGGTAATATCATTACTCTTTTAGAGCAAATCAAATATTTAGAAAAAAGTCAATACAGTCATTTATCTGAAATTATTAAATATAATGCATCATCACTTAGTAAAACAGATAAAGCATATTTACTAAAATTATCGAAAGATGAAACTAATAGTTTTGCATCCTTTGCAACCAATATTTTAAGTTATACTAATTAATAAAGGATGTATTTAAAAATAAAATTATGAATAACAGAAGAGGGTTTTTAAAAACTTTGGGCTTAAGCACTGGTGCTGTAGCTATGGGAGGGCATTTTACTACGCTTTTAGCAAATAGTAATAATGACTTATATATAGACGAAAATGGAGATGTTAATGCAGGAGAATTTCTAGTTAATACAGACGTTTACAATCGTGTAAAATATGAAGTAGATGTTTGTATTGTAGGAGCAGGTATGTCAGGTATTTGCGCCGCAATCGCTGCAGCAAGAAATGGTAGTAAAGTTTTATTAATGCACGACAGGTCGCGATTAGGAGGGAATGCAAGTAGCGAGATAAGAATGCACATTTCTGGAGCAAGTCAGCTAAAACAAGTGTGGAGAGAGACGGGTATATTAGAAGAGTTAGTGCTAACTGAAGCCGTTACAAATCCACAACGATCTTACGAAATGTGGGATTTTGTATTATATGATAAGATTATCTCCGAACCTAACATAACGTTATTACTAGACACTTCCTTCTACGATGTAAAAGTGAATAACGGTACCATTGAAAAAGTTTGGGGACTTAGTTCTCCAACCGAAGAAATATCTGAAATTACTGCTAAATACTTTTCAGATTGTACTGGAGATGGAAGCCTTGCTGCTAAAGCAGGTGCTAAATATATGAGGGGTAGAGAGGCTAAATCTACTTTCGGAGAATCTTTGGCAGTAGATGTTGCAGATCAAAAAACAATGGGAAATAGCCTTTTGTTTATGGCACAACACCATGATACTAAAATGCCTTATACACCACCTGTTTGGGCGCGTAAATATACAACTAAGGATTTTGCACACCGAAATATTGGGTCTTATGAGTACGGATATTGGTGGTTAGAATTAGGAGGATCTATAGATGTAATTAGTGATGGGCAACAAAACAGACATGATTTATTAGCTACTTTATTTGGAGTTTGGGATTACATTAAAAATTCTGGAAATCATCCTGAATCAGAAAACTGGGCATTATCATGGATAGGTATGATTCCTGGAAAACGGGAAAGTCGTAGAATTGAAGGGCCATATATTATGAAACAACAAGACGTGCAAGCTGCAACTTTATTTGAAGATAGAGTTGCTTACGGCGGTTGGCCTTTAGATGATCATCCACCAGGAGGAATGGATACAACAGGAGATGTACCGTATGTGTCTATCTCATTAAAAAAACCATATTCCATACCTTATCGTTCGCTGTTTAGTGTAAATATTAACAATTTATTTTTTGCAGGTCGTAATATTAGTGTCTCTCATGTTGCTTTATCCTCTACACGTGTTATGGCTACTTGTGCTATACTTGGTCAAGCCGTAGGAACAGCAATGGCATACTGTTTTAAACATTCTATTAGTCCAAATGCATTAGCAGCCCAAAAAAAAGAGCTAAAAACATATCAGCAACTTTTACTTAAACAAGATCAAGCTATTCTTGGTGTGAAAAATGAAGATGAAAATGATTTAGCAAGAATTGCAAGTGTAAAAAGTTCTTCAGAAACAAATAAAGGTAAAGCCATAAAGGTAATAGACGGTATAAATAGAGACATAGCTGATGGAGATGTGCATCAATGGCAAGCTAAAATGGAAAGTGGCTCACAATGGATCACATTAAAATGGAAAAAGCCTGTTAAATTAAATACAGTTCAACTCACTTTTGATACTGGATTAAACCGATTTTTAAGAATGTCTCCACAAGATTGGGTTTATAAAGACCAAGTTAGAGGGCCACAACCTGAAACCATTTCTGATTATATTGTAGAATTAGAAACCACTAAAGGGAAAAAAGTCGTAGCAAATATTAAAAATAATTATTTGCGTTTAGCAAAACATAATTTCAGTGAAGAAACTATTAAAGCATTAACGGTTAAAGTACATAAAACAAATGGAGATAAATTAGCTAGATTGTTTGAAATACGTTGTTATCAAGAAGCAAATGCATAAAGCGATCAACCTTAATTTATAAATATATTATAAAATATTAAAAATGGAAAATAAGAGAAGACAATTCATGAAACTATCGTCTATAAGCGCATTAGGCTTATTAGGAGGTAGTGTGTTTTCTGCAAATTCAGAAACAATAATTAAAGATTCCAACTATTTAAAATCTAGCAGCTCATTATTTAACATGTCAGGTTTTAGAGCACCAAAATTAGAAGAAGTACGCATTGGTTTTATTGGTTTAGGGATGCGTGGACCTGGTGCTGTTCAACGTATGAGCATGATCGAAGGTGTAACCATAAAGGGGTTGTGCGATTTAAGAGAAAAAAGTGTAATGAACTCTAAAGAGATTCTTAAGGGTACAAAACACAAACCAGATTTATACTTTGGAAGCACTTACGCATGGAAAGAAATGGTTGATCGAGATGATATCGATTTAATCTACATTCTAACACCTTGGGATTGGCATACTCCAATGGCAGTTTATGCGATGGAAGCAGGAAAACACGTAGCAGTAGAAGTTCCTGCTGCTAAAACCATCGACGAAGCTTGGGAACTTGTAGAAACTTCTGAGCGTACAAAAAAACATTGTATGATGATGGAAAATTGTTGTTATGATTTTTTTGAACTTCTCACACTTAACATGGCTAGACAAAATTACTTTGGAGATATTATTCATGGGGAAGGAGCATATATTCATAATCTATTAGATCTTAACTTTAATAAAACTAGTGGATATGAAAGCATGTGGCGTTTAGAAGAAAATGCATCTCGTAATGGAAATTTATATCCTACACACGGATTGGGACCAATATGCCAAATTATGAATATTAACAGAGGAGATCAATTAGATTATCTAAGTTCATTGTCTTCAGCAGATTTTAATATGCAAAAATTAGCCCGAGAAAAAGCAATACATGATCCGTTTTACGCTGAGTATGCTAATAGAAGTTTTAGAGGAAATATGAATACAACAATGATTAAGACTAAAAAAGGTAGAAGTATTATGATTCAGCATGATGTATCTTCAGATAGACCTTACTCTAGAATTCATATGGTTAGCGGAACTAAAGCATTTGCTCAAAAATGGCCTACACCAGGCAAAGTTGCCGTTAATGATAAATGGCTAAGTACTTCTGAGATGAATGATTTAGAAAAAAAATACACACCTGAGCTTGTAAAAAAAGTTGGAGAGCTAGCTAAAAAAATTGGTGGACATGGAGGTATGGATTTTATAATGGATTGGCGTTTAATAGACTGTTTGCGTAATGGGTTACCTCTGGATCAAGATGTATACGATGCGGCATTATGGAGCTCTATTAGTCCTTTAAGTGAGCAATCCGTAGCCAATCGTTCCAATTCTATAGATATACCAGATTTTACTAGAGGACATTGGAAAACTAACAGTCCAGTAGATATAGGGTTACAAGGTGCTGGAAATACTTCAGTGAATTATAAGACTAAAACTATAAATAAACAAATGGGTTTATAGTACTAAAATAAGTATTATAAACAACATTAATATTTTACACTATTAGATAATTATGATCAAAATTGATTTTAAAATAAGTTGCTTTCTTTTGTTTTTTTGTTTTTGTGCAATACTTATCGCACAAGAAAAAAAGCCGTATAAAGTTAATTTTGAAAACCAATCAGAATTAAATCATTTTGATCATAATAAAACAAGCACTATTACCTTAAGTGATAAACATTATAAATTAGGTAAATCATCATTACGTTGGGACTTTAAAGAAGATAGTTATATCAAAACAAGCTTTTTAGATATCCTTACAGAAGAAGAAAGTCCGCTTGCTTATGGTGATTACTTTCCAAATAGTCCCACTACTATTTTCTCTATCTATAATGAAGATATACAAGAAGGTACTTTACGTTTTTCTTTTTATTCAGATGCAAATGATGATGAAATTTGGTTTGAAATCCCTTTAAATTTTACAGGATGGAGAACAATTTGGGTTCCTTTTTACGAAATGAATGGTCACACACCAAAACGTAATACTCCCGTAAATTTTAAAACTTTTAAAATTAGTACGGTTAATATTAAAAAACCAGGTACAGTTTTTATTGATGATTTGGTGTTTTCTCAATATCAGGATGATAGGTATGCTTATCCAGACTTCAGTGTTCCCTTTTTAAAACAAGATTTTGCTCCAGAACAAGACCATTGGATGCCTTCAATAGCATATTATAATTATATTGAAAATAGTAAGGCTAAAGACGTATCTATAGCTACAAAAAAAGAAATCGATATTATTTTACAAAGATTAAATAGTAGATTTATTGATACTTTAAAATTAAAAAATACGGTACACGAAGCTACAGAAATTTATTCTAAATTAAATTTAAATGTAGATCAAACAGTGAAGGGAAGACCTCTCACTTTTAGATACGATGAAACATATTATAATAAACCACCAAAATACGATGAAGATTTTATGGAAGTTCATCGATTTGGAGCCATACTCAAACAGCTTGCGGACTTATATTTACAAGGAGATGAAAAATCTAAATCAGTAATATCTTCTAATTTTATAATGGCTACACAATATTTTTTAGACCAAGGGTGGCAAGCTGGGGCTTCAGGAGGAACACGACACCATATTGGATATAGTATGGAAGATTTAGCTAAAGCTTTTTTTATAATGAGAGCCCCATTACAACAAGCTGGTTTATTAGATGAGGTGGGAAAAAGCATGCAGTGGGTTTTTAATTTAGGTAAAATATTAGCTCCAGAAGATGATTTTGTTGCTAATATAGATTATTTCAATACGCAATCATTTTATCATTTAATGATAATTTTTATGCGTACAGATATTAATAAAATAGCTTTATTGCTAAATGCTTATAGCAAGTACATGTCCATAACTTTAGCACAAGATAATGAGCAAGGTGTATTTAAAAAAGATGGGACATCATGGCATCATGGAGGGCATTATCCCGCATATGGCATGGGGGCCTTTAAAAATTTACCTAAAGTATTTAGAACACTATCAAACACACAATTTAAGATTAGTATGGTTGGCCATCAAAATTTTAAAAAAGCCATTTTAACAACAGTGTTATATAGTAATAAGTTTGATTATGGTTTTGCAAATGCAGGTAGACACCCTTTAGAAGATAATACAATAGAGCCATTAAAATCACAATTTTTAGATATGGCGTATTCTGGAAATCCAGATTATACTTCAAAAATAGATAGAGAATTTGCTAGTGCGTATTTAAGATTATGGGGAGATCAAGATAAAGAGACCGCTGCTGTTTTAAAAAATGAATATAATATAAAACCTGAAACTTTACCTGGTTATCATGTTTTACCTTATGCATCTACTGCAATTCATAGACGAAAAGATTGGGCAGCTATAATTAAAGGTTACAGTAAGTATGTATGGGCTTCAGAAATTTATATAGCTTCAAACCGTTATGGACGTTATCCGGCTAATGGAACAATACAATTGCTTTCTGAAAAAGGAGAATATGGAAGTGGATTTAATCAGTTAGGTTGGGATTGGAATAGATATCCCGGAGCCACTATAATACATTTACCTTTAAAAGAATTAGAATCAGATTTATCGTTATTAATGTTTAAATCAAATCAAACGTTTGCGGGCGCGGTTAAACAAGATAACAATGGTGTATTTTCTATGATACTAGATGAAAGTTCTGGTTCCAATTCAGATGGCAAACGTGGTAGCTATAGTTTTCCAGGTAAACTTAAGGCTCGTAAATCAGTATTTTCTTTTGGAAATAAGTTAATCTGTATTGGAACAAATATATCGAGTATTGATAACGAACATTCTGTAGAAACTACGCTCTTTCAAAATTATCTAAATGAAGATATTTCTAAAAACATTTTTAGTTCAAAAATAGGTGCAATTAATAAGTTAGGTTTTAATCAAAGTATTAATTCAGATACTAAAGATTCGTGGTATATAGATGCATACCAGAATATATACCACCTAATTTCAGATAATCAAGTACATATAAAATTAGATCATCAACATTCTTACCACAACAAATATTCAATAAATACTGGTAAAATGAATACTAAAGGTAAAGGTGTAAAAGAAACAGAAGGTAATTATGCTGTGGCATGGATAGATCATGGTGTAGCTCCAACTTCTTCAAGTTATCGCTACGTGATTTACCCTTTTTCTGATGAAAATATGATTGAAAAAGTTAAAACGGGCCGTTTTAAAGACTCAAGTTTTCAAGTTATTCAAGCAGATAGTTTAGCGCATGTGGTTTATGACAAAGCGTTACATACTTACGGCTATAGTTTTTTTCAAAATAGTACATCGTTAAATGTACCTTATATAAAAGCAGTCTCAAATCCGTCGCTTATAATGTTACACGAAACGGGAGGGAAATCTATTCAATTAAGTGTGGTTGATCCTAACTTAAATTTTTATGATGATTCTGGAAAGGCTACACCAGGTTTTGGACACCCCATTAGTATAGAAGTTACTTTACAAGGTATATGGAAGCTTCAAGAAAGCGATTCTAAAACAAATTTAACTGTAAATAAAAATACAACAACCTTGACTTTTTCAGTGCAAGACGGTACAACTTACAATTTTAAGTTAACTAGATAAACGCCTGAATTTATGTTCATTAATAATAATAAAAATGTTTACAAATAATTTGTGTGCTCGAGCACAATTTTAAATATAAATTTGTAGATTAGTAAAATAATTAACGATATATGTATGAATTTTTAGTTAAAACGATAATTCTATGCATGTAAAATTTAAAGAATATGGTGTATTCTTTAATTATCATTATGTGTTGCCAGCCGCGGAGGTTAACATGTAAAACACTAACAATATCACTAAAAACTATCATTATGAATCATCCACCAAAATGTATTTACTTTCTGTCAAAGTATATGGCATTGAAGAGTAAAATTAAATTACATGTGTTAACTTTTTGCATATTATCTATGTTTCTACAAACACAAGTAAACGCCCTAAACATTGTGCCTATAATTCAAACCAATAATCAAGAAATCCAAGTCTCTGGAGTTGTGTTTGATAATACAGGGATGCCACTACCAGGAGCATCTATAATAGAAAAGGGCACTAAAAATGGTACAGAAACAGACTTCGATGGTAATTTTAAACTTACAGTGTCTTCTAGTAGTGCTGTTTTATTAGTTACCTATATGGGGTTTTTAACTCAAGAATTAAATGTTAATGGTAAAAGTAATTTAGAAATAACTATGGTTGAAGAAGCAACCAGTCTAGATGAAATTGTTGTTATAGGTTATGGAACACAATCAAAAAAAGACATTACAGGATCTATAAGTGTTGTTAAAGGCGATGAAATTACAGCTAGAAACACAACAAATGTATCTAATGCATTGCAAGGCGCTGTGGCAGGTGTTACAGTAACTCGTAGCAGTGGTGCTCCTGGAGCAAGTAATACAATTAATATTAGAGGAATATCTACTTTGCAAGGAGATAGTTCACCATTAATATTAGTAGACGACGTACCTGTTGAAGATATTAATGACGTTAACCCCGATCAAATTGAAAGTATTTCAGTTTTAAAAGATGGAGCTTCTTCTGCAATGTACGGATCTCGAGCTGCTTCAGGTGTAATTGTGATTACCACCAAAAGGGGAAAAGAAGGAAAATTTAAGGTGTCTTATAGTGGGGAATTTATTCTTAGTACAGCCAATGAAACTAGAAAAAATGTTGATGTGACTCGCTATTTTGAAATGGATAATGAAAAAGCATGGAATGATAATGGAAACACTGGTGTAGAAGATCCAACTTGGGCTTCAGATTATATTGCTAATTATAATGCAAATCACCTTGAAAATCCAGACCAATATCCTGATACAGATTGGCAAGATTTAATTTTAAAAGATTATGCAGATGGTTATAGACATAACATTGCAGTAAGCGGTGGTTCAGAAAACGTAAAAACTAGTTTAACAATGAGTTATGAGAAACAGAATGCGTTATACGACCATAGTAACTGGAATAGATACACAACTCGACTAAATAATGATTTAAAGATTTCTGACAAAATTGGAGTAACAGCAGATATTGCAATTAAATTAACAACAAATAATAACCCAATAGAAGATCCCACAGATGCAGCATTAAGTTATGCGCCTAATTATTCAGCAGTATGGGAAGATGGTAGAATTGCAGGTGGCAAATCTGGAGAAAATGCTTATGCTGTATTACAATATGGAGGCTTTCAAACAAGTAAATCGTATTTGTTTTATGGTAAAATAGGTGCTTATTACAAACCAACAGATTACCTTAAAATTTCGGTTAATTTAGCACCAAATTTCAATTTCAATAAATATAAATACTTTAATAAAGCTATACCATATTATGATTATGATGACCCTGGTGAAACAGGAATTCCAGCTTACATTTCTAATCATTATGCTAATCAAAATAATTTAATTGAAAATAGAACTTTTGATAATACTTTAACGACTCAAGCACTCATAAATTATGATAAGTCTTTTGGAAATCATGCGCTTAGTGGTGTGCTTGGTTATGAAGAATTTGATGCAAATTATGAAACTTTAAGTGTAAGAGGAAATGAGTTTGTTAGTGCAGATTACCCATATCTTAGTCAAGCTCCTATAGATGGGGTTTTTGATAATGGTTCTACAATTTCTGAAAATGCATATATATCTTATTTTGGAAGATTAGCCTATAATTTTTCTGATACTTATTACCTTCAAGCAAATGTAAGAAGAGATGGTTCTTCTAGGTTTGCTAAAGATTATAGATGGGGAACTTTTCCTTCAATTTCTGGAGGTTGGGTGCTGTCTAAAGAAAAATTCATGGAGCCTCTAAATAAAACTGTTTCATTTTTTAAACTTAGAGGGTCTTATGGTGCTTTAGGAAACGACAGACTAGGTAACTATTTATATCAATCTGTATTGCAATTTAGTAATGCTTTAATTGCTAATGGAGCAGATGTTGATGCAGTACGATCTGCCGCACAAACGTATTTGGCTGTAGAGAATGTTACATGGGAAACTACAATATCTAAGGATGTAGGTTTAGATTTATCTCTGTTTAATAATTCACTGTCTTTAACTGCAGATTATTTTATAAAAGATACAGAAGATATGTTATTAAGCTTAAGTATCCCAACATTAACAGGATTTACAGATCCAGTTGTAAATGTAGGGTCTATGAATACTAAAGGTTGGGAATTGGCTCTGTCATATAATAATTCTATAGGAGATTTTAGATATTCAGTTTCGGCAAATGTATTTGATTCTAAATCAATTGTAGGAGATATTAATGGTAAACGTTTAATCTCAGGAAATTTAATCTCTGTTCAAGATCAAGAATACATGAGTTGGTTTGGTTATGTGTCTGATGGAATTTACCAAACCCAAGAAGAGGTCGATAATTCTGCTGTAACGAGTGCCGCTGTAAGTCCTGGTGATATAAAATATAAAGATATAAGTGGTCCAGATGGTGTCCCTGATGGTGTAATTAACGAGTTAGATAAAGATTACTTAGGAGGATCTTTACCTCATTATCAATATGGAGGAACTATTAATTTAAACTATAAAAAATTTGATTTAGGAATCACAGTACAAGGGGTAGGTAAACAAAGTTTTTATTTATCACAAACTTACATTCGTCCATTTTTATATGATTGGCAGGCAGTAAGTGAAATTTATGCAGATAGCTACTATAGTAATTATAATACTGCAGCACAAAATGAGAATGCTAAATATC
Organism: Formosa sediminum; assembly: GCF_007197735.1. Lineage (GTDB taxonomy): Bacteria > Bacteroidota > Bacteroidia > Flavobacteriales > Flavobacteriaceae > Formosa > Formosa sediminum. Next base: position 3,401,900 of record NZ_CP041637.1, on the reverse strand, counting down.
CTAGGTTATCAGAGAGTTCTTCAAGTAATAACTACCGTTTTTCAGATTTTTGGCTAATTGATGGTTCTTATACTAGAATTAAAAATTTAACTTTAGGCTATACACTTCATAATAAAGATATTCCTAAAACTCCTTTTACAAGCTTACGAATTTTTCTTTCTGGTAACGATCTCTTTACATTTGATAATCTTCCTGATGGAATTGATCCAGAACAACAAAGTGGATATTTAATTACTAAATCATTCATTTTAGGATTAAAGGCTAACTTTTAAAACAAAATATCATGAAAAAATATATATTCACAACATACATATTAAGTTTAATTCTAGGAAGCTTACTTTTTAACTCATGTACAGAATTAGATTTAGCACAAGAAGATGCCGCTAGTTCAGGGAATTGGTATCAAACATCAGATCAATTTAGAGAATCTCTTAATGAAACTTACCGTGAGGTCTTTTGGCCAGAAGATGAAGTTTATGAAGGCATGGATGATGATTGGCAAAGACGTGATGCCTTACATGCTATTAAGTCAGGGAGTATGTCTTCAGAAAATACTGGTTGGACAACAATTTATAAAGGAGTTACTCGTGTTTTAGCAGTGATTGAAGAGTTAGAAACGCAATCTGTATTAACAGATGAAGAAGCAACACAATTTTTAGGTGAAGCTAATTTTTTAAGAGCATCTTTTTATGCCTATTTAATTGCACATTTTGGAGATGTCCCCTTTTATGAAGAACAAATTTCTGTTGAAGAATCTTTTGAAATAGGACGTACCTCTAAAGATATTGTTAAAGAAAAAATTTATGAATATTACGATAGTGCAGCTGCAAACCTACCTGTATCTTATAATGGTTTAGAGTATGCTACTAAAGGAGCCGCTTACGCCATGAAAGCACGTATCGCATTATATATGGGAGATTATGAAATTGCAGCAGCAGCAGCTAAAAATTGCATGGATTTAAATGAGTATGAGCTTTATCCAGATTATGGAGAGCTTTTTGAGTCTACTACTAAAAATTCTGTAGAAACTATTTTTCATATTCCACGTAGCGAAGAATTAAATGTAATTAGAGCAGATAATGTTCAGGATTTTTTACCAAGAAATCATGGCGGATATGCAGGACGTAATCCTACATGGGAGCTCTTAGCTTCGTATGAATGTGTAGATGGTTTACCAATTGATGAATCTCCTTTATTTGATCCTCAAAATCCGTTCAAAAATAGAGATCCTCGTTTATTAGAAACTATAGCCCCATTTGGATCTTTAGTAGATGGAGACGGACTAGATCCTAGTTCAGGCTCAAACTTTATGGATATTGATTATAACCCACATCCAAATGCCAAAGTGGTAAGAGATTACGAAAATAATTTAGATATTAGAAATCAAGATACTCGCTCAATAGGTGCTTATGCGGCTTATAATGGTCTACTATTTAAAAAAGGAATAACTAAAGATTGGATAGATTTAAGAACAGATCCAGATTTAATTGTTATGAGATATGCAGATGTATTATTAATGTATGCAGAATCAAAAATTGAATTAAACCAAATAGATGAAAGTGTTTTAGATGCTTTAAATGCAGTGAGAGATAGGGCTTATGCTAACTCTCCTTTTGAGAATCCTAGAATTACAACAACAGATCAAGAGGAGTTACGTTACAAGGTGCGTAATGAGCGTAGAGCAGAGCTCGCTTTTGAAGGGCGTCGTTATATGGATTTAATTCGTTGGAGATTAGCAGAGAAGGCATTAACTGGTTATACATATGGTTTACTAAATGTTACTGTAGATACAAATATAAACGTAGCTCCAACCGGTCCACTAATGGATAATTTAGTAAATAAAGATTTATGGTTCTGGGGGCAAACTCCTGAAATAGACGAAGATGGTTTACCTGATTTTACAGGGCTTTTAAACGCAGGATACTGCCGTACACTTAATGAAATTATTTTCCCTGAACGTCAATATTTGTTTCCAATTCCAGAACAAGATATCCTGTTAAATCCTAATTTAACTCAAAATCCAGGTTATTAAACCTTTCAGAATATATTAATATTATAATAATCTAAACAATATAAGTTAGGTGGTTAAAATGATGAAAATGAGAATACTTCAATAAAATTGGTCACACAGTTTTATTGAAGAATTTTCATCATTTTTTATTACAAACACATATTATTAATTATACATACTAACTTTTTAGGTATAAATATTAATAAGACTAGGTGAAATTCAGTTGGCATATATTTTAACTAATAAGATTAAAAAATGAAATATAATTTATTAATAATACTCTCTTTTATCGTATTAAGTTGTTCAAATAAATATGATAAGTATAAAAGTATTAACCATACTATAGATGACTATAATATAATTCCAAAACCATCTAATTTACAAATCCTTAACGGAAGTTTTAAAATAGATGATAATACAGTTGTATATAGTGATTCTGTATTAAATAATGAAACGGAATATTTAATACAAACAATTAAAAATATTACCAATTTTTCTATATCAAGCTTAGACAAAAATTTTAATAATACACATATTATTAATTTAGAACTTACAGATACTATTAATTCAGAAGAAGGATATGTTCTTGATATAGCTTATGATAGAATCGATATAAAGGCAAAAACAACTAAAGGCGCTTTTTATGCTATAGAGACTCTAAAACAATTAATTCTAAACAGTTCATTAAATTCAGAATCTCAAGAATATTTAATACCTGCTTTACATATTAAAGATGAGCCTAGATTTTCACATCGAGGGATGATGTTAGACACTGGAAGATACTTTTATGATGTAGAGTTTATAAAACAATTCATTGATTTAATTGCAGTGCATAAAATGAATATTTTTCATTGGCACTTAACAGAAGACCAAGGATGGAGAATTGAAATAAAAAAATATCCTAAACTAACAGAGGTAGGCGCTTGGAGAAATGGTACAGAAATAGGGCGAACTCCAGGGACTAAAAGTGATAATATAAAGCACGGAGGATTTTATTCACAAGATCAAATAAAAGATATTATTAATTATGCAAAGAAAAAACACATTACAATAATTCCTGAAATTGATATGCCTGGACATAATGGCGCAGCAATAGCTTCCTATCCATTTTTAAGTTGTTTTCCTGATGAAGTTACACCGATGAATGACAATATTATATCAGAAAAAACAAAGGAACTCTTAAATTCGGGAGTAAAGAAAGTTGTTCAAGAATCCTGGGGAATAAAATCAGATGTACTTTGCGCAGGAAAAGAAAGTACATATACATTTTATGAGAATGTGCTTGCTGAGGTTGCAGATTTATTTCCTTCTGAATACATCCATATTGGAGGAGATGAGTGTCTTAAAGATAATTGGAAAAGATGTCCTAATTGTCAACACCTTATTGAAGAAAAAGATTTGAAAGGTGAAGAAGAATTACAAAGCTATTTTATTAATCATATGAGTGCTTTCTTAAAAAGAAAAGGAAAGAAAATAATTGGATGGGACGAAATTTTAGAAGGTCAAGTTACACCTGAAGCAACAGTTATGTCTTGGCGAGGAGTTAAAGGAGGTATCCAAGCGGCTAAACAAGGTCAGAACGTTATCATGACGCCTCGAGAACCTTATTACTTAGATTATTATCAGGTCGCTGATACCCTAAACGAACCGTTAACAGTTGGAGGACGTGGTCCAAATACAGTTAAAGATATTTATTTGTTTAACCCTTTACCAAAAGAATTAACAGAAACTGAGAGTAAAAATATTTTAGGAATTCAAGGTAATTTATGGACAGAATATATTGCTACTCCAAATTATGCAGAGTATATGTTATTACCAAGAATGACAGCAATTTCTGAAGTAGCATGGTATTCTGGTGATAATAAAAAAGATTATGAAGAATTTTTGAAACGCTTAAATAAATTTGAAGCGTTATACTCTAAAATGGGGGTTAATTATGCAAAACATGTTTTTGAGTAATAGAAGATTTAAAATATAAAGAGTTTTTTTTTTGTTTGTTTGTTTGTTAGTAAGTAAGGAGGAGCTTATAAATAAAGTTCCTCCTTTTAAAAAGTATAAACTATGAGTACGAATTATGAAACGCGTTATGCGTCAAGTCCAGAAACGGTAAAGACCTATGACACCCAAAAATTACGCAAGGAATTTTTAATAGATAATTTAATGGCAGCAGGTTGTATTAATTTAACCTATTCCCATTACGACCGTTACATAGCAGGATCTGCAGTACCCACCACAAGTGCATTAACATTAGAAGCTATAGACCCCTTAAAAGCTGCTTTTTTCTTAGAGCGCAGAGAACTCGGCATTATCAATGTTGGAGGAGAAGGATCTGTAACTGTAGATGGTACCAAATATGAGTTGGGATTAAAAGATGCCTTATATGTAGGTATGGGTAATAAAGAAGTTGTTTTTGCTAGCGAAGATGCAAATCAACCCGCAAAATTCTACCTTAACTCAGCCCCAGCACACGTTAATTATCCTACTAAAAAGGTAAGCAAATCAGATGCTAATAAAATAGAATTAGGGTCTTTAGAAACAGCCAATCACCGAACAGTAAACCAAATGATAATAGGAGGTATTGTAACTACCTGTCAGCTTCAAATGGGAATGACCGAATTAAAAACAGGAAGTGTTTGGAATACCATGCCAGCCCACGTGCATGATAGACGCATGGAAGTTTATTTTTACTTAGATATTCCAGAAGACCAAGCGGTATGTCATTTTATGGGAGAACCACAAGAAACACGTCATGTATGGATGCAGAACGATCAGGCAATAATCTCACCACCATGGTCTATACATTCTGGGTCAGGTACTTCAAATTATACCTTTATATGGGGAATGGCAGGAGAGAACTTAGATTATAACGATATGGATGTTGCAAAAATAACTGAATTAAAATGAAAGATAAGTGTATATATACATGTATTGCAATTTCAATACTCTGTACAAGTTGCGATACTGAAAAAAAGGAGAATCGTTTATTTACCGTAAAAAACACGCTAGAATTATCTAGAAGTTTTGAAACTGTAGAAATATCTAAAAGCGAAATAGAATTAGAGGCAGGAGAGAATTTTGAAGATTTAAGTATACAAGATGTAGAGACAAAAACAATTTTAGTGTCTCAATTTGTAGATGAGGATCAGGATGGAGTATCCGATGTTTTATTGTTTCAACCGGAATTAGATCCAAAATCAGAAAAACAATTTGCATTGGTTAAAAGTAACACAAGCACAACGCAAGATACTATGGCCTATTGTTATTCAAGATTTGTACCAGAACGCACAGATGATTATACTTGGGAAAACAATAAAGTTGCATTTAGAACATACGGACCCCAAGCTCAAAAAATGATTGAAGATTCTATACCAGGAGGAACTTTATCTAGCGGAATAGATGCTTGGTTAAAAAAAGTAGAGTATCCCATTATAGATAAATGGTATGCGAAGAATGCAAAAAATCCAGGAGCTTACCATATAGATCATGGGGAAGGTTTAGATAATTTTCATGTAGGTTCAAGTCGAGGAGTAGGAGGGTCTGCCGTAAAGATCGATACATCCTATTATATTTCTAAAAATTTCACAGACTGGAAAAGAATAACCACAGGTCCAATACGAACAAGTTTTGTATTAGATTATTCAGATTGGGATGCCGCAGGGCAAACCATCTCAGAAGAGAAACACATTTCTTTAGACTACGGAAATAATTTGTCAAGATTTGAAATACATGTATCAGGAACAGATGAATTGTCAGTAGGTTTAACTTTACATGATAACGAAGGCACAATAACAGAAACCGTATCAGAAGGATGGATTTCATATTGGGAATCTAATTATTTCAATTCAGAATTAGGTACGGCAGTAGTAGCTCCAATAGGTCTGATGCAATCATCAGAGTATTATGTAACCTCGATGAAAGATAGAAGTAATCTCTACGCACAACTTAAGGTGAATGATAATAAAGTCGTATATTACGCTGGTTTTGCTTGGAAGGAGTCACAACAATATCCAACCAAAGCTTCATGGGAGACGTATTTACGTGAATTTTCACAGAAAATAAACACACCATTAGAAGTTACATTTAATAAATAAGAACAAAACGAATTGAAAGCGGTTTCAAAATTTCGGTTTTGAAACCGCTTTTTATATAAAATGTGTTATTTACAAAAACGAGTGTTAATTGGTAATGTATTGCTTAACATTTTCAGAATTTATGATATCTAAAGGTAAATATGTGGTTTTAGAAATTTTATTTTGATAAATAAGATGTTCAGCTAAAGAAGTAACACCTAAATGGGCTTGATGTTTAGGATTTTGGTTTATTAAATACGTAATGTGTCCTGAATTTAAATACTTAACATTCAAATCTAACAAATCATAACCTACTAAAGTAATATCATTAATACGTAATGCTTCTAAAGTTTCTGCTACCAAGTAAGATTTAGATGTCGTTATAAATAAGCCTTTAGTGTCAGTGTTATTTTCTAAATAATTGGTTAATAGGGCGTGTAATTTATCTGCTTCAACATGTAATGTAGATATTTTAAAAGCGTTCTCTTCCTTACTTTCAAAATAAGTTCTAAATCCACTTTCTTTCTCTTGCATGTGTTTTGCATTAGATATGTCTTCATTTATATGAATAATAGTAATATGACCTGATCTAATTGTTGTTTCAAATAATCTAGCGGCTACACGGCCACTTTGTATTAAATCCTGACCAACAAATCCATCTGCAGTAATTGGAGTTACTTGATTATTAAATGTTAAAACAGGAATGTTTAAATTTTTATAATCTGTAATTGCTGTTTGAGCTTCTTTATAAAAAAGAGGTGCAAGTAAAACTGCATCAGGGTTTTGCTTTAAAGCTTTTTGATGATTTTCAACAAACGATTCTGTGAATTGTGGATTAAATTCAATAATAGAAACAATTACATTAAAAGGCTCAAAATCCTGACTGGCATTTAATATACCAATCTTGCATCTTTGCCAATAATTATCAATATTAGGATCGGGTAACAACACACATATATGATACGTCTTATTATTTTTTAAATTCTGAGCAATAAGGTTGGGTTTGTAATCGATAGTTTCTAAAATAGCGGTCACTTTTTTTAGAGCTGTATCCGATACTTTACCTCTTTTATGTAGTACACGATCAACAGTACCTTTAGATACTCCAGCAAGTAATGCAATGTCTTTTATTGTATATTTCTTATTCATTAGTACAAATATAATAAAGTTTGAATTAATTTTAACATTAACATATGTGTTCGTGCACAAATTATGTGTGCTCGAGCACATTTTATTACTTTTTTCTTTTTTTATTGCTTTTACATGCATAACTTAGCTTAAAATATTATGCTATAAAGCAAATTTTCACAAAGATCCTTTGCTTAATAAAAAATTATATTATGAATTCGAACACACCAACATTAGTGATTTTAGCCGCAGGAATAGGAAGCCGTTATGGTGGATTAAAACAATTAGATACATTCTCTCCAGAAGGAGATACAATTATGGACTTTTCCATATATGATGCTTTACAAGCAGGCTTTGGTAAATTTGTGTTTATTATTAGAAAAAATATTGAAGATGAATTTAGAGAAGTATTTAATAAAAAATTGGCTGGTAAAGCTGAAGTAGATTATGTGTTTCAAGAATTAGAAAATGTGCCTGAAGCTTATATTAATCCAAAACGAAAAAAACCTTGGGGTACAGGACATGCATTACTAATGGCTAAAGATGTGGTGAAAGAAAATTTCGCAATTATTAATGCAGACGATTTTTATGGTAGAGAAGCTTTTCTAACTATGGCAAAAGCTTTAAAAGAAACAGATAAAGAGTCTTATAATTTTTGTACAATGGCTTATTTGCTAAAAAATACGATTTCCGATAATGGTTATGTCTCAAGAGGAGAATGTCAAGTTAATTCTGAAGGTTTTTTAACAGATGTTACAGAACGATTACATATAGAAAATACATCTTCTGGTATTATTAGAAAAGACGATGACGGTAACATGATACCTATCGCAGGAGAAACTATTGTATCAATGAATTTTTGGGGGTTTACTCCTAAATGTTTTGAGTTTGGTACACAATTATTTGAAACATTTCTTGAAGAAAATAAAGATAATTTAAAGGCCGAATTTTTTATTCCGAGTGTGGTAAATGAAATTTTAAATTCAGGGATAGCAACTGTTAAGGTTTTAAAATCTGATGCTAAGTGGTTTGGAGTAACCTATAAGGAGGATAAAAAAATAGCTCAAGATGTGATATCTAAACTAAAAGCAGCAAATATTTACCCATCTAATCTTTGGTCTGATGAATAAAAATAAAATAGAAAATATATTTAATCAATTTGAGCATCTTTCAAACTATCGTTCTTCTAAAGAATTAGTGTCAGGCCATATCAACGATTCCTATCTTATAACAACACATACAGATAAAGCTTTTGTTTTACAACGTATAAATCATGAAGTTTTTAAAGATGTACCAGGATTAATATCTAATAAGGTTGCAATTAGCAATCATTTAAAATCTAAGTTTCAAAATCTAAATAAATCAGATCTTCATAGAAGGGTTTTAACCTTTATTCCTACATCAAGTGGAGTGTCGTATTATATAGATGAGAAAGGAAATTATTGGAATTTATCGATTTTTATAGCTAACAGTTTCACACACAATGTGGTGGAAAGCGAAGTTGTTGCTTATGAAGGTGGAAAATTGTTTGGAGAATTTTTGAACTTAACAGGAGATTTTGATACTCAGCAATTAATAGAAGTTATACCTAATTTTCATGATATGTCCTTTAGATATAAACAATTTAAAGAAGCTTTAAATTTAGCTACTAATGAGCGTAAAGCTATTGCTGAAGATTGTATTAATAAAGTTGAAATGATGAAGGATGAAATGCATATTCTTCAGAATTTAAAAACTTCAGGCGCTATTAGATTACGTGTTACTCATAATGATACAAAAATCTCTAATGCATTATTTGACAAGGAAAATAAAGGATTATGTGTTATTGATACAGATACGGTAATGCCAGGGATAATCCATTATGATTTTGGAGATGCGATTAGGACGATTTGTAATACAGCTGCAGAAGATGAAAAAGATTTGAATTTAGTTTCATTTAACAAAACATATTATGAAGCTTATAAAAAAGGATTTTTAGAAACCATTAATAATGCATTGACTCCAACAGAATCTAAGTATTTACCATTAGGAGCTAAGACTATGATTTTTATAATGGCATTGCGTTTTTTAACAGATTATCTAAATAATGATATTTATTATAAAACTAAATATCCTAATCACAATTTAGACCGTGCAAAAAATCAATTTAAGCTTATAGAAAGTTTTGACGAGCAAATGCATTTAGAATTATGCTTACAATAATAATTCCCACATACTAACACCAATAAACCTATGCAAAACAAAACAGAAGCAATTGCACCAAAACCCCAAACCAATCATATCGCCATAGCTATAATTGCGGGCTTATTTTTCATTTTTGGTTTTGTAACCTGGATTAATGGCGCCTTAATTCCATTTATGAAAACGATAAACGAGCTCACCGATGCGCAATCTTATTTAGTGGCATCAGCCTCATATATTTCATTTGTAGTTATGGCACTTCCAGCTTCCTATATAATAAATAAAGTAGGGTATAAAAAGGGGATGTCATTAGGGTTATTTGTTATGGCTTTTGGAGCTTTAATCTTTATACCCGCAGCCGAAGCCCGTACCTATTGGGTGTTTTTAACAGGTATTTTTATACAAGGTTTAGGGATGACACTCTTACAAACGGCTTCTAATCCTTACATTACTATTTTAGGACCTATAGAAAGTGCAGCCAAGCGTATAGCCATAATGGGAATCGCCAATAAAGTGGCAGGCGCATTAGGCTCTTTAATTTTTGGTGCCTTGTTATTATCTGGTATAGATGGCGTAAAAGATAAACTGGCATTCGTCTCGGAAGCAGAAAAAGAAACATTATTAAATACTATGGCCGATAGTGTTGTTACTCCATATATAGTCATGGCTATTGTGTTATTGGTTTTAGGGTTTTTAATACGAAAAGCACCGCTTCCAAATTTAGAAGAGCCAGAAACACCAGAAGAAACTTCTGCAACAACGGCAGCAAAAACGAGTGTATTTCAGTATCCACATCTATGGTTAGGAGTACTAACCTTGTTTTTTTATGTAGGCGCAGAAGTTATTGCAGGAGATACAATAATATCTTATGGGATTTCACTAGGGTTTTCTTCAGAGGAAGCGAAATTCTTCACTACCTTCACACTCTTGGCTATGGTATTAACCTATGGTTTAGGCGTTGTTTTAATTCCAAAATATTTAAAGCAGCATAAGGCATTAGTTATAAGTGCCATTTTAGGAATCGTATTTAGCTGTTGCATTATATTAACCTCAGGACTAACCTCAGTACTATTTGTGGCAGCCTTAGGTATTTCAAATGCCTTGGTTTGGCCCGCCGTTTGGCCTCTAACCTTAGATGGCTTAGGGAAGTTTACAAAAACGGCATCAGCCTTATTGGTTATGGCTATTTCAGGAGGCGCAGTGATTCCGCCATTATATGGAAAACTGGTTGATCTGAATAACGTATCATTACTATCAGAAGGCTTATCAGAGTCAGAGGCAATCGCACAAGCCGCCACCAGTAGTTATTGGATTTTAATCCCCTGTTATGCATTCATCTTATTTTTTGCAATATGGGGACATAAGTTTAAAAGTTGGAGACGATAAACATATAGAGATCATGTATAATTGGGGAATATTAGGATGCGGAAACGTCACAGAACTAAAAAGTGGACCAGCCTATAAAAAGGTTGACGGCTTTGCTTTAAAAGCTGTTATGCGTAGAGATTTGGATAAAGCAGCAGACTATGCAAAGAGGCACGGTGTACCTAAATTTTATGATGATGCTGAGGCTTTAATTAACGATCCAGAACTCGATGCTATTTATATTGCAACCCCACCAGATTCTCATACAGAATACGCCTTAAAAGTGGCCCAAGCCGGTAAGATATGTTGTATAGAAAAGCCTATGGCACCAAGTTTTGAAGATTGCGTTAGTATCTATAATGCTTTTAAAACCAAAGATATTCCCTTGTTTGTAGCATATTACAGACGTTCATTACCAAGGTTTGAACAGGTTAAAACTTGGTTGTCGGAACACCGAATAGGATTAGTTAGACACATACATTGGCATTTTAGTAAGCCAGCCAATAGTATAGATAAATCTGGAGATTATAATTGGCGTACCGATTCAAAAATAGCCTATGGCGGTTATTTTGATGATTTAGCCTCTCATGGGATAGATTTATTTATTCATTTATTAGGAGATATCACAGCAGCCCATGGTATTGCTGTTAATCAGCAAGGCTTATATACGGCTATGGATGCTGTTACCGGGAATTGGTTACATAAAACAGGAGTTACAGGAACAGGGAGTTGGAATTTTGGATCGGAAAAGCGAGAAGATCGCGTTCAGATATACGGAACCCAAGGAAAGATTAGTTTTTCGGTATTTAATGAGGCCCCAATAGAAATAGAAACAGCCTCTAAACAAGAAACATTAAGTATTGCTCATCCAGAACACATACAGTTACATCATGTTCAAAATATGTATAAGCATTTAAATACAACCATTACACATCCCTCAACAGGTTTAACAGCTATGCATACAAGCTGGGTGTTAGATCGTATTCTAGGAAAAATTAAATAAAACACAAAAAATAAAAGATTATGCTAAAAAGTAGTATAGACAAAGCGACAGGATTTGAAAAGCGCTTCGAGAACATCGGGACAGTTGTTTATGAAGATTCAATTTCTGGGTCTAAAGCTGTAGCTAAGGAAATCGCCGAATTAATCCAAGTAAAAGCCTCACAGAAACAGCCTTGTATATTAGGATTAGCCACAGGCTCTTCACCCAAAGGCTTATATGCAGAATTGGTACGTTTACACAAAGAAGAAGGCTTAAGTTTTAAGAATGTAATTTCTTTTAACTTGGATGAATACTATCCTATGGAGCCAGACTCTGTAAACAGTTATGTACGATTTATGAACGAGTTACTGTTTAATCATGTCGATATTTTACCAGAAAACTGTCACATTCCAGATGGAACATTAGACAAAGAAGAGATTGCAGATTATTGCGATGCTTACGAGTCAAAAATAGAAGCTTTAGGCGGAATAGATTTACAAATATTGGGAATTGGAGGAAACGGCCATATTGGTTTTAACGAATCGGGATCACTACAAAACTCAAAAACGCGATTAGTCGCCTTAGACCACATTACCAGAGTTGCAGCCAGCAGCGATTTTTTAGGATTAAACAACACCCCAAGAACAGCCATTACATTAGGTGTTAAAAAGATTATGGAAGCCCAACGCGTCATATTAATGGCTTGGGGCGAAGGGAAATCTAACATTATAAAACAATCTGTAGAAGGTCAAGTAACTAACTTGGTACCAGCTTCTTTTTTACAAGAGCACGATAATGTAACCTTTGTATTAGACAAAGAATCGTCTTCCAAACTAACACGAGTAAACACACCTTGGTTGGTAGAAAAAATAGAATGGACGGATAAGTTAGTAAGAAAGGCTGTATTAGGTTTAGCATTACATTTAAAGAAACCGATTTTAATGTTAACCGATGCCGATTATATAGAAAACGGAATGAGCGATTTATTAGCCGATTCTGGACCAGCCTACGATATAAACATCAAGATTTTTAACAGGTTGCAAAACACCATAACCGGATGGCCTGGAGGAAAACCTAATGCCGATGATTCTAAACGCCCCGAACGCGCAGAGCCAGCTAAGAAACGGGTACTAATATTTAGTCCACATCCAGATGACGATGTAATCAGTATGGGAGGGACCTTTAAACGATTACAAGAACAAGGCCACGAGGTGCATATTGGGTATCAAACCTCAGGAAACATAGCAGTATCGGACGATGAAGCCTTACGATTTGCAGGTTTTGTATGCGATTACAATGCTAAATTTGGCATAGAAAGTACAGAAGCAGAAAACATTTATAAAAAAGCCATAGCGTTTTTAGAGAATAAAAAAGGGAGTGAGATAGACATTCCGGAAGTACGCTATATAAAAGGATTAATACGAAAAGGAGAAGCGCATGCCGCAGCAAAATTTATAGGCTTACCAGATGCTCACATCCATTTTATGGAAATGCCATTCTATGAAACAGGAGCCATAGAAAAGAAACCTTTAGGCGAGGACGATATAGAGATAACGATGGCTTTAATCGATAAGATAAAGCCACATCAAATTTATGCAGCGGGCGATTTAGCCGATCCACATGGGACCCATAAAGTGTGTTTAGACGCCATATTTACAGCCGTAAAAGCCCTAAAACCAAAAAAGTATATGAAAGACTGTTGGGTTTGGTTATACCGAGGGGCATGGCAAGAGTGGAATGTAGATGAGATAGAGATGGCAGTACCTATGAGTCCAGACCAAGTGTTAGAAAAGCGCCATGGAATATTTAAGCATCAATCGCAAAAGGATGGTGTGGTGTTTCAGGGGTCAGACAGCAGAGAATTCTGGCAACGTGCAGAAGATAGAAACCGAGAAACTGCAGAGATTTATCATCAATTAGGTTTAGCACATTACGCAGCTATGGAAGCCTTTGTGAGATGGCATTTTTAGAGATTATTAGGGTACTTAAACTATTTATGTACCCTTTTTTTAAACGCATCTAAAAGTTTAAAATTTATAAAAAATATGGCTTGTTATGAATAAATGTCTTGATAGCCAACAGCCTGAAATTGTTCTACTATGGGAAACATCAATACCTAATGCTATTTTAAATGTTGAATATAAAGAAGAACCAATTTATAAAAATAAATTATTAGTAAGTACTTCTAAGGTTTCAATTCCAACTTTAAGTGTCTATAGACCTAAAGATAAAAAAGGTAATGGTACAGCTATAATTATTTTTCCAGGTGGTGGTTATAAACGTATTTCAATGTATGAAGAAGGTGAAAAAGTAGGAAAGTGGTTAAGTAGTATAGGTATTACAGCATTTGTTTTAAAATATAGGTTACCATCTGATGTTATTATGGAGAATAAATCTTTAGGACCATTACAAGATGCACAAGAAAGTGTAAGATATGTTAGAGAACATGCTCAGGATTATAAATTAAATACAAATAAAATTGGAGTATTAGGTTTTTCTGCAGGAGGACATTTAGCATCAACCTTAGTTACGCATTATAAAGATATAGTATATAAATCAACTAAAACGAGTGCTAAACCTGATTTTTTAATCTTAATATATCCAGTAATATCAATGGAGAACACCATTACACATAAAGGGACTAGAACTAGATTATTAGGTGAATTACCTTTAAAAGAATCTGTTGATTTTTTTTCAAGTGAAATGCATATTAATTCAAATAGTATAAAATCTTTTATAGTTCATGCATCAGATGATTTATCTGTACCAGTCGAAAATAGTATTAAATATTATTTGGCTTTAAAGAAAAATAATATTCCTGCAGAATTACATCTATTTGAAAAAGGAGGTCATGGTTTTGGCTTAAGGAATAAGGAGACTAATTTATACTGGGAAACAGATTGTATTAATTGGCTAAAACAACATTGTTTATTGTAATTTTTTTAGACTTAAAAGCTCTTTTTATGGATTAAGAATGAATATTTAATTTTTTTTTCAAAAATGTGCTCGAGAACAATATAATATTAACTTTTTAAAACCATCATTATGATTAAAACCAAAATTTATTATTTAGCCGTATTATTCTTTTTGAATTTTACCTTTGTCTCACATATAAACGGACAAGATGCAAAAATTTGGAAAAAATACGTAGGAGAAATTAATAATTCAGAAATTCCTATTTTACCAAATTATGGATATGCTGGATATAAGTTAGGAGAAAAACCTATCCCTGATAGTAATGCCAAAATATTCAATGTAACAGATTATGGAGCTATTGCTAATGATGAATATTCAGACGTAGATGCAATTAAGGCAGCAATAACTGAAGCAGAAAATGCAGGTGGTGGAGTTGTGTTCTTTCCGGAAGGCGAATTTATTGTAAACGAAACTTCAGGTAACGATCAGTCTATAAATATTTCAGGATCTCATATAGTATTAAGAGGAAGTGGTTCTGGTGTTGGAGGAACTATAATTAATATGAAAAAAGTCATGGCTCAAGAAGCTGGAATGGTTGGTGTCTCTCAATGTAATCCAATGTTTAATTTTATTGCTCCAGAAGTTGAAGCACCTCACACAAACTTAATTGCTGATAGTGATAAAGGAACTAATTTTATAACAGTTGATAATGCAAGTGTATTTGATGGATTTAAATATATTAGGATGTATATGGCTCCAAATACAGATGCGAATACGTTATATTTAGATGGAAAAACAGAAATTAATTCTATATGGACAAATATTCATGATACAGGTGTTGAAGCAAAGGAATTTCATGAAATAGATTATATTTCTGGCAATAAAGTATATTTAAAAGATGAGTTTATAGACGATATTGAATCTACGCATGGTTGGACGGTTAAGGGCTGGAATATGATAGAAGAATCTGGTTTTGAAGACATTCATTTTAAAGCAAATTTTAAAGGGCCATATGTGCACCTTCAAAATTACCAAGGAGACTCTGGTTGGAGAGCTACAAGATTTACTAATGCAGCACATTGTTGGGTTAGACGTTCACGATTTACAAATGTATCTTATATCGCGTCTACAGTAGATTCTTATGCGATTTCTATAATTCAAATATTATTAGATGGTGTTAGAGGACATAGTACAGTAGATCTAGCAAAAGCATCTAGATCTTTAGCAGGTCTAATCTGGGATAACACTAACACGGGTCAATATCATGGAGTAAATATGTCTGGTTACACTACAGGTTCTGTGGCATGGAGAGTAGAGTCTACAAATGGAAGAGGTATAGATTTTCATGGTAGTTTTCCTAGGTCGAATCTGTTTGATGTGTATGAAGAATATGATCTTGTAGGAAATGGTGGGGCTACCGAAAATTTACCCAATCATTTAGGCGGATTAACATTATGGAATTTAAAACGAGTAGGGCCGTTAACCGTGTCAGATTATAATTTTTGGTGGTTTTGTAATTATTGTGCAGCTGTAGTCGCAAACCCTATAATTGTAGGAATGCACGGAACAGAAACAACTTTTAATCAAGAAAGTTTAAAATATGAAGAGAGTAATGGCACCAAAATTTCTCCAGAATCTTTATATGAAGCACAAATTGAACACCGTTTGGGAACAAAACCAGCATGGATTGATGCTGCTATTTCTGAATTTGAAGCGTTAAAGGATGAGTGGTATTTACCTGCAAATAATTATACAGAAACCATAAATAATTTAGATTTAAATACTTGGGGAACGGTTTCTTATATTGGAGACAATGGGTTTAATTGGAATGTTAATGCCAAAGGTGTTAACGGATATATAGATGATACTAAAGAAATATATTTTCAGAAAGGTGTTACAGGGATAACTTCTAGTCCTATTAGAGGTGGAATAAATTCATTTTCTGTAGAATGTTTAAATTTGTGGGATTTAGCAGAAGAACGCAAAGTAGAATTATTAATTAACGGAGAAGTTGTGGGTTCAACTGTTCATAAAGGTGATGATATTTACACTTTTACTGTTGAGAATATTGGAGTCACTGATGATTTTGTTTTGGCTATTAGAAATGCAAGTGTGCCAGATGAAGGCGAAGAATACAGAAGCCTAGCTATTGCATTCGATAATATTTCATGGTCACGTTCAAATACACTTTCTGTATCAGAAAGTGAAAATAATAATGTAAAAATATATCCTAATCCTTCTAATTTGGGCTATTTTACTATTAAACTTACAGAACCTCAAACAGCTGTAATTTATAATTTAAATGGACGTGAAATTATAAAAGAAAACACATTAAATCCAGGGGATAACCATATTGATATATCTAAATACAGTTCGGGTATATATATATTATCTTTAGATAATGGAGATGGAGTAATTAATAATTTTAAATTGATAAAGAGGTAAAATAGCATTACGATTATCAAAATCGATATGATATTATAAAATTTAAAAAATGGGATTTCTATTAAGAATTTCCCATTTTTTATCAAAGCCTAATTGTAACTTAAAGATTTCCCTTTTCTTAGCGGGTAAGTTTTTCGCAGTCTTAATTGAAGTATTTAATACTCAAATCTCTTCGTGTTAACAAAATGTGTAAGTGAATACTAAATAAACCAAATTAAATATAAAACTGAGATGTGTGTTTAATATCTTTTAAAACAAACGTACTATTTAGGACTCCAATATTTTCAATTTTAGAAAGTTTATATTTCACAAAATTATGGTAATCTTCTAAACCTTTGGTATTTATTTTCAAAATAAAATCTACTTCACCAGCCATGTGATAGCATTCTTGAACTTCTTCTAGACTTTGAATTTGTTCTTCAAATTTTTCAATAAAAGCTTCGTTATGGTAGCGCATCGATACTTGGCAAATAGTAGTTACAGGTCTGTCTATAAGTTTTTTATCTAAAATAGCTACATATTTTTTTATAAACCCCTGTTTTTCTAATCTACGAATACGTTCATAAACAGGCGAAGCGGTAAGATTTAAAGTTTTAGCTATTTCTTTTGCTGTTTTTTTAGAATCATTTTGTAAAATTCTTAAAATAGTTTTATCGATTGTGTCTAATTGTTCCATTTGTTAAAATAAAAATTACTGTAAGACTAAATATTTAAAGCGTTAAAAGTAAAAATAATTTAATTTAATTAATTTTAAAGTAATTATTACTTAAATTTTAATATTGTTTCTTTAAAAATATCATAAATCATAGTTTTGTTAGTGTAATATACTTTGGTGTTAAACATGTAATTATGAAAACAGTAGTTTTAGTTATAGGTGCAAATGGTCAATTAGGTTCAGTCCTCGTGAAAGCTTTACAGGATAAGTTTGGACAAAATCAGGTTATTGCTTCAGATCTATTTAAAAAAGACGATTTTGATGGGATTTTTGAAGTTATAGATGCACTTAATTTTGATAGAATTCAAGACGTAGTACAGGAATATAGAGTAACTCAAATTTACCATTTAGCAGCAATTTTATCGGCTAAAGGCGAAGAAAACCCTTTGCAAACATGGGATATAAATACGAAAACCATGTTTAATGTTTTTGAAGTCTCAAGACTAAACCATATTGAAAAAGTATTTTTTCCTAGTTCTATAGCTGTATTTGGTGCAGGAGCAACACAAGATTTGACACCCAATAACGCTTATTTAGATCCTGCTACGGTATATGGGATTAGTAAAGCCTCTGGAGAAAATTGGGGGCAATATTATTATTTAAGATATGGTTTAGACGTGCGATCTATTCGTTATCCGGGGGTTATAGGTTACCAATCTTTACCGGGTGGAGGCACTACAGATTATGCCGTAGATATATTTCATAAGGCTGTTTTAGGAGAACCTTTTAATTGTTTTTTAAATAAAAATACAACGCTGCCAATGATTTATATGGATGATGTGATTCGTGCAACTTTAGAGTTAATGGACGCTCCTAAAGCACAGATAAAAACAAGAACATCTTATAATTTAGCAGGATTGAGTTTCTCGCCTTTAGAAATAACAGAAGAAATTTTAAAAATTTATCCAAATTTCAAAATAAAATATACTCCAGATTTTAGACAAAATATAGCAGATAAATGGCCAAAATCAATAGACGATTCTGCAGCTAGAGCAGAATGGGGTTGGCAACCTAAATTTGATTTACCGGCGATGACTAAAATCATGATTAAAGCATTACAATCATATTATAGTAAATTAGAAGTATAAAAATATCTAAAAAGTAAAAACATATGTATTCAAATTTAAAATTAGCTTTACAGGCAGAAATTCAAACCTTAAAAGAAGAGGGTTTGTATAAAAACGAACGTGTAATTACAACGCCACAACGTGCAGAAATTTCAACTACAAAAGTAAATGATGTTATTAATTTTTGTGCAAATAATTATTTAGGTTTATCCTCACATCCAGAGGTTTTAGAGGCAAGTAAAAACACAATCGATACTCACGGTTTTGGTATGTCTTCTGTACGTTTTATTTGTGGTACGCAAGATATTCATAAAACACTAGAGCAAAAAACAGCTGCATTTTTAGGCATGGAAGATTGTATATTATATGCCGCTGCTTTTGATGCTAATGGTGGAATTTTTGAGCCGCTTCTAACAGCAGAAGATGCTATAATTTCAGATGCTTTAAATCACGCTTCAATTATTGATGGTATTCGTTTATGTAAAGCTAAACGTTTTAGATATGCACATAATAATATGGCTGATTTAGAAAAGCAATTGCAAGATGCAGAGGGCTCTAGACGAAAATTAATTGTAACAGATGGTTCGTTTTCTATGGATGGAACTATTGCACAATTAGACAAAATTTGTGATCTGGCAGAGAAGTATGATGCTTTAGTTATGATAGACGAATGTCACTCTACTGGGTTTTTAGGTAAAACGGGTCGTGGAACTCATGAATATCATAATGTTATAGATCGAATAGATATTATTACAGGAACTTATGGTAAGGCTTTAGGAGGTGCTTCTGGTGGTTTTACAGCAGCCCGAAAAGAAATTGTAGATATCCTAAGACAAAAGTCTAGACCTTATTTATTCTCTAATACCGTAGCGCCTTCTATAGTTGGTGCTTCTATTAAAGTGTTAGATATTTTGAGTTCTTCTACACACTTGCGAGATAAGTTAGAAGAAAATACTAAGTATTTTAGAACTCAAATGACAACTGCAGGATTTAATATTATTCCAGGAGATCATCCTATAGTACCTGTAATGTTAGAAGAAGCGCCTCTAGCTCAAGAATTTGCAGCTAAACTTTTAGATGAGGGTATTTACGTAATTGGTTTCTTTTATCC
Source organism: Formosa sediminum (assembly GCF_007197735.1). Taxonomy (GTDB): domain Bacteria; phylum Bacteroidota; class Bacteroidia; order Flavobacteriales; family Flavobacteriaceae; genus Formosa; species Formosa sediminum. Next base: position 3,381,909 of record NZ_CP041637.1, on the reverse strand, counting down.
CGTAGTACCTAAGGGCAAAGCCAGAATTAGAGTACAATTATCTGCAGGTCATGAGCGTAAGCATTTAGATAAAGCGATTAATGCTTTTATAAAAGTAGGTAAATCTTTAAATGTTATTTCTTAAGTTAACTTTAATAAAAAATGCTTTTAAAAAACGATAGTTCAAATACTTATATGTTTTACTCAAATTTAATTTTAATTTAAATTCCGTTAAAATGTTTAAATTTGAAACTTAGTATCATTTAAAATCTATTGTATATGAAAAAAGTCATTTTATTTTTTGCCATAAGTGTAGTGCTAAATTCTTGTAAAAATGAATCCAAACAGGCAGCTGTAGTTATTGAAGAAACTGTACCCGAAGTAATATATGCTGGTTTTGGTAAAAATATTCATCAAGACAATGCTTTAACACCAGAGCATATGATAGCGCAATATAAAAACCTAAAAATAGGAGATACTATAGATACAAAAATGAAAGGAACCATACGTGATGTATGCTCAAAAAAAGGATGTTGGATGACTTTAGATATTGGAGGAGATAATCAAGTTATGGTGAAATTTAAAGATTATGGTTTTTTTATGCCTTTAGATGCAGAAGGAGATGTTATAGTTAATGGTAAAGCATATATAACAGAAACTTCTGTAGACGAATTAAGACACTACGCAGAAGATGCTGGTAAATCTTCAGAAGATATTGCTATGATAACAACACCTAAATTAGAATATCATTTCGAAGCAGATGGCGTATTGTTAGAACGAATCAATTAAATATGTAAGTTCAAGCTGTTTTTATACTGAATAGAGTTAAAGCAACATTATATTATTTTAGATATTAAGGTTCTCATCTATTTTTATAGGTGAGAACCTTATTTTTTATATTCGTATTTGTAACAATCTACGTATTTGAAATTGTGATGCTTTTATATTAATAGCTATTTTCGTTATAAATTACGTTTTCTTTAATAAGAATATCTATAGGAAGGTATATTTTACGATCAGGAATAGTGTTTTTAACCAAATAGTCATTCATTAATTTAATGGCATTATAACCTTGGTCAAATGGTTTTTGAGAAATTAAATACGATACAGAATCTGTCATTAAACATTCAACATTTTGGGGAGTATTGTCAAACCCAATCAATTCAATATTATTAAGATATTCATCTTTCATAGAATCAACAATCATATGTATTCGGCTAGAAGGCACAAACACACCTTTAATATCTGGATGATTTTTTAAATACGTATTAATTCTTGTTTTACGTATTGATTTAGACTCTTGATTTTCAATTTCAAGGGTAAGAATTTTATGTGGAATATTATGTTCTATAAAATATTTAGTAAAACCTTCTATGCGTTTAAAAACAGCATTATTATTCGTAATATTTTTTCTGGATTGAATGATTAAAAATGAAGAAGATTCAAGCGTTTTAGATTGCATTAACTTAGCAGCAATATAGCCTGCTGTAAAAGCATCTTGTCCCACAAAAGATAGGTTATTAAAGCCTTCAATTTCAATATTTAAAAATATGTAAGGGATGTTTTTTGCTTCTAAAACAGCAACAATTTCTTTTGTTTCTTCAGAAAAACTAGGTGCAATAATAAAAGCAGAAGGATTAGATTTTAATAGCTCGTTAAAGGCGTTAATATAAGATTCTGGTTTTTGCTGGTTATAAGTTAATGTTAGTACTTGTGTGCCAAAAGTTTTAATGTCTTCGGCTGCTTTAGTGATTCCTATGTTCGGAGATTTCCAAAACAAATCAGATGTATTATGTACTGGAATTAAAGCTGCAATAGAGAATTTGTTTTTTAAAGCTAGGGCACTTGCTACAGGATTAACACTAAAATTATGAGCTTTTATTATGGCTTTAATTTTGGTCTCTGTTTTTTTTGATACGCCACCACGGTTATGTAAAACACGATCAACGGTTCCTTCAGATACATTTGCTTCTTGAGCAATTTCTTTGATGGTTTTCATAAACTAATCATATTATAAAGTCTATATTTTATTAAAATATGTGATAAATATATACAACATTTTTGTGTGCGCACACGTTTTTTTGTTATTTTTGTGTGTGCGCACACGAAATATGTGTTTCGCAATAATTTAATATAAAAATAGTAATATCTAAAAATATGAGTAAAGTAGTAGTAGTAACTGGAGCAGGAGGTGTGTTATGTAGCACATTAGCTAAGGCTTTGGCTAAACAAGGTCACAAAATAGCAGTTTTAGATTTAAAAAAAGAAGCAGCAGCTAAAGTTGCTGAAGAGATTAGTGCCGAAGGAGGTCACGCTATTGGAGTTGTTGCAAATGTGCTAGAAAAAGCTTCTTTAGAAGCAGCTAAAGCAGAAGTAAATGAGAAATTAGGAGCATGTGATATTTTGGTTAATGGCGCAGGTGGTAATCACCCATTAGGAACAACATCTAATCCACATTTATTAGAAACAGATTTAGAAAACACAACAGAAGGTTTTAAAACTTTTTTCGATTTAGATCCTAAAGGAATTGAGTTTGTATTCAACTTAAACTTTATAGGGACATTATTACCAACCCAAATTTTTGCTAAAGATATGGTTGGTAAAAAAGGCTGTAGTATTTTAAATATTTCATCTATGAATGCTTTTACACCACTTACTAAAATTCCAGCTTACAGTGGGGCAAAAGCTGCTGTGTCAAATTTTACACAATGGTTAGCAGTCCATTTTTCTAAAGTTGGTATTCGTGTAAATGCTTTAGCTCCAGGATTTTTTCTTACAGAACAAAATAGAACTTTGTTAACTAATGAAGATGGAAGTTTAACACAACGCGGTCAACAAATCATAGATCAAACTCCAATGGGAAGATATGGTGTGCCAGAAGATTTGGTAAGTACAACTTTATACTTATGCGATGATGCTTCAGCTTTTGTTACAGGAGTGGTAATACCAATTGATGGTGGATTTAGTGCATATAGTGGTGTTTAATTTAAATAAAAAATAAGATGGAACAAACATGGCGTTGGTACGGGCCAAACGATCCCGTATCTTTATCAGATATAAAACAAGCAGGTGCAACAGGAATTGTAAATGCATTACATCATATTCCAAATGGAACGGTTTGGAGTGTTGAAGAGATTACAAAACGAAGAGAAGCCATTGAAGAAATGGGATTAACATGGAGCGTAGTAGAAAGTATTCCGGTTCATGAAAACATTAAAACACGTTCTGGTAATTTTCAAGAATATATTGAAAACTATAAACAAAGTATTAGAAATTTAGCACAATGTGGTGTGCAAATTGTATGCTACAATTTTATGCCAGTATTAGACTGGACACGTACAGATCTGGCTTTTGAAGTAGAAGATGGTTCTAAAGCTTTACGTTTTGATGTAGTGGCGTTTGCAGCATTCGAGCTGTATTTATTGCAACGTCCAGGTGCAGAAGAGGCCTATTCTGAGAATTTAAAAGCCGAAGCTAAAACCTATGTAGAAAATCTTACTGAAAACGAAAAACAACAACTTATAAATAATATTATAGCAGGTTTACCAGGTGCAGAAGAAGGCTATACTTTAGAGCAATTTCAGACAATTTTAGACACGTATGCAGCTATAGACGCAAAACAATTAAGAGCGAATTTGGTTGCTTTTTTAAAGGAAATTATTCCCGTTGCAGCACAAAATAATGTGTTAATGTGTATCCATCCAGACGATCCTCCTTATCCTATTTTAGGTTTACCAAGAGTGGTAAGCACAGAAGCAGATTATGCATATTTATTCGAGCAAGTACCCGACAGAGCTAATGGAATTACATTTTGTACAGGGTCTTTAGGAGTGCGGGCAGATAATGATTTATTAAAGATTTTTAACCGCTTTGCAAATCGTGTACATTTTTTACACTTTAGAAGTACACAACGCGATGCTAAAGGAAATTTTTATGAAGCGAATCATTTAGAAGGCGATGTGGATATGTTTAGTGTTGTTAAAGCAGTTGTTTTAGAAGAACGCAGAAGAGCAGCATTAGGAATGAAAGATGCAAGGATTCCAATGCGCCCAGATCATGGCCATCAAATGTTAGATGATTTACATAAAAAAACAAATCCAGGATATTCCGGAATAGGGAGATTAAGAGGTTTGGCAGAATTACGTGGTTTAGAACTGGGAATTAAAAATTCATTGTAAATAGTTAAATATAAACAAACTAACTAATTATATAAAACTAAACCTATGAGTACGACATTTATTCATGATAATTTTCTTTTAGAAAATAAGTATGCAGAAGAACTTTATCATAATTATTCAAAAAATCAACCTATTATAGATTATCATAATCATCTTGCTCCACAACAAATTGCAGACGATGTTATTTTTGATAGTATCACTAAAGTTTGGATTAATGGCGATCACTACAAATGGCGTGCAATGAGAACTTTAGGTGTTAATGAACAATATATAACAGGTAAAAGTTCAGATAAAGATAAGTTTTTAAATTGGGCAAAAACGGTGCCTTATACTATGCGAAATCCGTTATACCACTGGACGCATCTGGAACTAAAAAGATATTTTGATATTGATGAGTTACTAAATGAAACAAATGCAGAAAAAATTTGGGAAGAAACACGAATCAAACTACAATCTGAAGCATATAGTTGTAGACGTTTACTAAAAAAAGTAAATGCAGAATTGGTATGTACTACAGAAGATCCTATAGATACACTAGAGCATCATCATACATTGGCTAAAGCTGATTATAATGTAAAAGTAAGTACAGCTTTTAGACCAGATAAAGCCATATTTATATCTCATAAAGGCTATAACGAGTATTTAATTGCATTAGGTAATGTTGCAGGCGTACATATTAATTCTTTCACGAGTTTATGTGATGCCTTAATTAAACGTATACAGTTTTTTCATGATAGTGGTTGTAGACTTTGTGATCATGGTTTAGATAAAATTTACTTCGAAAACTATACAGAAAATGAAGTAAATTCAATTTTATTAAAGCAATTAGAAGGACAGCCAATTACAACAACCGAAGCTGCTAAATTTCAAAGTGCTGTTTTAATATTTTTATGCGAGACGTATCATGAATTTGGTTGGGTACAACAATTTCATTTAGGTGCTTTACGTAATAATAATTCACGTATGCACAGTCTTTTAGGTCCCGATACAGGTTGGGATTCTATTGGAGACTATCCACAGGCGCAAAAACTTTCAGCTTTTTTAAATGCCTTGGATAGTAAAAATAAATTAACTAAAACCATTATTTACAATCTTAACCCAGCCGATAATGAAGTGATGGCTACCATGATTGGTAACTTTAATGATGGTAGCATTAAAGGTAAAATACAATGGGGATCCGGATGGTGGTTTTTAGATCAAAAAGACGGAATGACAAAGCAATTAAATACACTTTCTAATATGGGATTAATTAGTTGTTTTGTTGGAATGTTAACAGACTCTAGAAGTTTTCTCTCATTTCCACGACATGAATATTTTAGAAGGATACTATGTAATCTTTTAGGCGACGAAATTAAACGTGGTGAGTTGCCTAATGATATGGAGTGGATAGGTAAATTGGTGTCTGATATAAGTTATAATAATGCTAAAAACTATTTTGATTTTTAAAATTCATTTTTAATAATACAAACAGAACTATGTAAACCGCTTGTAAAGTGAATTTAATAGTTCTGTTTTAGTTTAAGTAATGTATGTAAATTAATTAAACAGTATTAATAAGTGTATGTCTTTATTTTAGTGTTCTAAATCATATCAAAAAGGGAGTGTTCGTTAAATTGCTGTTGTTCTCTAAATTTTAATTCGTATTCTTCTTGTTGTCTGTTGTATTGTGTTTTTAGTCTGTTATAAGTATTTAAAGACCAATTAGTCACTGTTGTAGGTTTGTCTTCTAGTTCACATGCAATTAAAAGATTAAATGTATAATGTTTAGTAGCTCTTAAAAATAAAGAAAAAGGCAATTCATTTGTGCAATTTAGACAACTAGAACTAATGTCTTTTAAATTAATTTCTAATTCGCCATTTAAACACGAGTAACAATGTTCGGAATCAAGCGCTTGATTTAAAATTGTTTTTTGGCCTTCTTCAAGCGGGTTAATGTTTAGAGATTTTCCTGCAATCTTTAAATTTACATATAAATAAGTTTCGTCATTTGTATATAATTTATAATGTAAAACTGCTTTAATAGGAGTATATCCTTTTGGTATTTTTATTTTATGAACTGTAAGGATGTCTGGTGTAAAACTTGCAACACTATTGTGATTAGTAACTGCTTTTTGATATTCAAAAGACATTCTAAGATGTCTTCTGTTGGATTTTGAAGGAGCGAGTTGTGGTCCTGCAGTATGCGTTTCAAAATGTTCAGGAATTAGTAAATCTAGAGTCCCTTTTTTTAAGTTGTCATAGATTTTATTAACCTCTGTTCGTTTTTTTAAGGCTTGTTGCTTTATAGCATCTTTTGAAGGTAATAATGGGATGTCGCGGAATATGTTATCAATAGCTATCATAATACAAAGAGATTAAGAATTAATAGCGATTATTGAAATTCATTACAACATCCAAAAAATGTTTCCTACTATAAATTAGTATTAGAATTTCAAAATCATCAATAGTTAATGTAATTCATGGTTTTTTATTTACTTAAATTTACCTATAAAATTTTATATGTATGCTGAAATTCATGTATTTAACTTTTATTTGTAGTCTAATTCAGTATTAAAAATCATTTTGTAATATTCTCTTACAAGTAATTATAAGTATTCCTTTTTAAGACTTAACAAAATCTGTAGTTCTAACTAATTATTTCTATAAATTACGAATAATTTCTAATGATTGATAGAAATCTACAGGAATATAATAGTATTTGGGAGAATTAAATAGTATGGAGATTATATTAATTATGTAATAAAATGATGAAATTTTAGAGTAAAAATCTAATAATGTCTTGTTAGAAGTGCAATTAATGTTAAAAAATGATTTTTGTTCATGATTCTGTAATTAAATTAAGAATCATATAGCTATTAAGAAAAGAATAGGTAGTTTTAGAATTAATTTGTTGATAATTTCAATGGTTTTACATAATTACGATAATGAAGATATACTTATAAATCGATTAAGAGCAGGGGATGAAACGGCTTATAAACATTTATATACGTTATATTATTCAGAGCTGTGTAATTATATAAATACGCTTTCTGGAAGCATGGATGTTTCCCAAGACTTGGTTCAGCAAGCCTTTATTAAAGTGTGGCACAAAAGAGAATCATTTACTATAGAGCATTCATTAAAAAAATACATCTTCAGAATTGCCTATAATCTGTTTATAGATTTAACTCGAGAACATTCAAAAAAGAATTTATTAATAGAACAATTAAAGTATCAGGTTGTTAATGATATGGTAGAAAGTCCTACTGTAGATTTCGATAAAATGCTTAATCTTTTAATTACTGAAGTAGATAAATTACCCGAACAGTGTAAAAAAGTATTTCTTCTAGGAAAGAAAGATGGCTTAAAATATAGAGAAATAGCTGAAGAGTTAAATATATCTATTAAAACTGTTGAAAGACATATGACTAAGGCTTTAAAACGGTTAAGAGAAAACCTAAAAGATAATTCTGATTCTGTTTTTCTTATTATTACTTATCTAAACAGAAGCTTCTTTTTGAAAAGGTAAATTTCATTTTATTTAAAAATATTATCAATATAGAGTGGGGGTATTTAATAAAACGCACGTCTTAGCTATATATGTTTAATATTTTTGTTAAAAATGAAAGAATTTAGTGCTAATAAAATTATCGTAAAGTATTTGTCTTCTGAAGCTACAGCAACAGAAAAAGAGCAACTTTATACTTGGGTTGAAACGAGAAAGAATCGAAAGATTTTTAAAGAGTTCGTAAAAGCACAACAATTAATAGATATAAAATATAAGTCTGTAGACTCCGAATCTGCTTTTATTGATTTTTTAAACCAAATTAGTACTGATAAAAAACAAAGTAACTTAAACGCGTTTGTACCTTATCTTAAATATGCTGCTATATTTATAGGTGTATGTTTTGCTACATTTTATTTCTCTAAGAATATAATAAATTCTAATTCAGCTTTAAATCCTAACGAGGTTACTTTACAATTAGCAAACGAAACCATAAACCTATTTGAAGATAAAGTTATAACGAATACTAAAGGCGAAGCCATTGCTATTGTAGAAAACGGAATTTTAAAGTATAATAAAGTATCTTCTAGCAATAAAAAAGCCAAAACCAACTTAAACATTTTAAAGGTACCATATGGTAAAACATTTAAAGTAATGTTGGCAGACGGGTCATTAGTACAATTAAATTCTGGATCTGTTTTTAAATACCCAAATGTATTCACTCAAAGTAAACCTAGAGAAGTATATCTGGAAGGCGAAGGTTATTTTAATGTTTCTAAGGATAAATCTCACTCATTTTTAGTGGCTTCAGAAACTAGTATTGTAAAAGTTTTTGGAACACAATTTAATGTGTCTTCATACCCAGAAAATTGTAACACAGAAATAGTATTGGTAGAAGGTTCTGTAGGTGTAAAGCAGAAATCAGGTCCTAAAGCTAAAGATTCATTTCAATTAATAACGCCTTCTCAAAAAGCAAGTCTATTACAAAACTCTAATACGTTTGAAATTACAGATGTAGATGTTCAGAAATATATAGGATGGACTAAAGGGTTAATTGTTTTTGATAATGAGAGTCTTAAAGGAATGATTAAAACACTTGAACGCCGTTATAATGTCTCAATTATAAATAATTATAATGAAATAAATTCATTACGATTTAACGGAAGTTTTCAGAAAGATAGTATTGAGCAAATATTAAATACTATTAAAATGCACACAAACTTTTCTTATACAAGAAAAGGGAAAACTATAATAATAACTAACCCTAAAAATTGATTATATGATTTTATAAAAATGAAAAAAGTAACGTTTTAAGTAACTCAAATCAATTTAAGTTAAATAGCCACTTTTAAAACGGATACTAAACTTTCTTAAATAAGAAAAACGCTTATTACCAACCCTTAAACAATTAATAACTTTATGAAAAGAAAAATACACAATATAAAAAGACCAAATGTTACAAATGTAACAAAAGCTATCTTTTTAATGTCTCTCCTTTTTGTTACTAATGTGAATGCAACAGTTCTAAAAGTTCAAAACGAGATGGTTGTATCTGTTAATTTAAAAAACAAACCACTCGATAAAGTATTTGAAACTATAACAAAATCTTCAGGTTATCGTTTTTTCTACGAAACGTCAGAAATAGATGTTCATAAAAAAATAAATTTAGAATCTAATAAGGTTCTTATAACTGAATTATTAAATGAATTATCTAATAGTTCAGATTTAAATTACAAAATCAATTCTAATCAGATTGTTGTTACTAAAAAACTTCACGATTTATCTTCGATAGAAAAAAATGATTTAAAGGAGGATGAGGCTGTTCAGGCCATTCTAAAAGGAACAATTGTAGATGATACAGGCTTCCCATTAGCAGGAGCAACTGCGCAAATTAAAGGAACAAGTATAGGTGTAATTTCAGATATAGATGGGAATTTTGAAATTGAAATTCCGAGTGGCGAAGTCATTATTATCGTGTCTTTTGTTGGTTACCAGACGCAGCATGTAGATGTTTCAGGAAAAACATCTATAACTGTAACTTTATCTGGAGATGCCGCAGCATTAGACGAAGTTGTTGTTGTAGGTTATGGTTCTTTATCTAAAAAGAGAGTTACAGGTGCCGTTGCGTCAGTTTCTCCTGCTGCAATTGCAGATATCCCTGTAGTAAGTGTAGAAAATGCTATTGTTGGTCAGGTAGCAGGTGTTCAGGTACAGGAAGTCTCTGGAGAACCCGGATCAAGTCCTAATATTAGAGTGCGTGGTTCAGGGTCTATCTCTGCGGGTAACGACCCTTTATTTGTTGTAGACGGTGTGCCAATCTCTAAAAATTTAACAACATTAGGTATTCAGGGAGATTTGGAGCGTAGAGGTGGATCTTTTCAAGCGCCTCCTGTAAATCCTTTAGCCACTATTAACCCGAATGATATAGCTTCCATCGAGATTTTAAAAGATGCATCTGCGGCGGCAATTTATGGATCTCGAGGTGGTAATGGTGTAGTATTAATTACAACTAAAAATGGTACATCATCAGATAAAGGTGTGCTGTCTTTCGATACGTTTTATACTGTACAAAGTGTCGCTAATAAAGTAGATTTAATGAATTCTGAAGAGTTAATAGATTATACTAGAGATTCTAGAAACAACGCTTATTTATCGGACTTTCCAGATGCTTCTGCAAATGATCCTATGGGACCTGGAGAAAGAGGTAATGAAAACTACGAAATGCCAGAATCTTTTTTAAATTGGGACGGTACAGATACAGATTGGCAAGATTTAATTTTTAAAACGGGATCTATACAAAGTTATAACCTGTCTTACGACACACCAATATCTAATAAGACAAGTTACCATGCTTCAGGAGGCTACTTCAAGCAAGAAGGAATTATTCCTAACTCTAGTTTTGAACGTTATAACTTGATGTTAAACTTAAATTCTAAGTTAAACGATAAGTTTACTTTAGATTTAAGAATTACACCAACTATTACCGAAAATCAAAGACAACCTGCCTCTGCACCATATTTTGCTAGGCCTCCAGGAATTGTATATTCTGCTTTGGTACAATCACCAACTGTAGCTCCTTATAATGAAGACGGTTCTCCTAACCAAACAAATAATCAATCTCATTTAGGAGGAGGAACAACAACAGCAAGTAATCCGTTAGCTATTATTGATGCTGTCGATGATAAGTTATTTCAATTTCAAACCCGAGCGTCTTTAGGGTTATCTTACGAGATTCAACCAGGTTTAACTTTTAAAACATTTGGAGGCTCTTATGTAAATCTTTATAATCGAGATTTTTATAGAGCAAATACATTACTTTATAGAGAAGCCACAGAAGGCGAATCTTATGCACAAGCATCTTCTTCAACAGAGTTAAATTGGCTTTGGGAAAACACTATAAATTGGGAAAAAGAAATAGGTGTTCATTATTTTAATGCTGTTGCAGGATACTCTGCTCAAAAAGACATCATTACAATTAAGCAAGTTCAAGCAGATAATTTTCCAGACGATTTAGTGCATACTATTAGTGGTGGACAAGTTTTCGCGGGGAGTTCTGCTAGAGAAGAGTGGTCTTTAGCTTCTGCATTATTTAGAATGAACTATAGTTATAACGATAAATATTTGTTTACAGGTACATTTAGATCAGATACATCTTCAAGATTTGGAAAAGATAATCAGACAGGATACTTTCCGTCTTTCTCTTTAGGATGGCGTGTTAGCGAAGAAGATTTTATGGATAATCTAGATGTTGTATCAGAATTAAAACTAAGATTTAGTTGGGGAGAAACAGGGAACTTCGAAATTCCTAATTATGGTGCTATCGGATTACTATCTCCTAATAACTATAATTATAGCGGAAACGAGGCTAATGGATTAATGCAATCTACTATCCCTAATCCAGAATTAACTTGGGAAAAATCGGCACAAACAAATGTTGGTATTGAGTTAGGGGTAATTAACAACCGAATATTCTTATTAGCAGATTATTATAGAACAATCACATCAGACTTACTTTTAAATGTAGGTATAACCTCGGTTTCAGGTTTTGAAACAACTTTACAAAACATTGGAGAAGTTAAAAATGAAGGTTTTGAAATTGCCTTAAAAAGTAGAAATTTAGTAGGGGAATTTACTTGGGAGACAGGTCTTAATTTTTCAACAAATAAAAACGAAGTGTTATCTCTTAACGGAGATGGAGAGCCTATTTATTCAGAAGGTAGTGCAGGAATTAGGCATATAACAAAGGTTGGTGAGGCAATTGGAAGTTATTATGGGTATGTTGTAGAAGGTATTTATCAAAATGAAGCAGATATACAAAATGCTCCTGTAGATACTCAAGCACCAAATGCAGGACCAGGAGATTTTAAATTTAAAGATGTAAATGGTGATGGAGAAATAACACCAGATGATAGAACGGTAACAGGAAGCTATTTTCCAGATTTTACTTGGGGTATGTCCAATAAATTCACTTATAAAGGTGTAGATTTTACATTCTTAATTCAAGGTGTAGAAGGTAACGAGGTTTTAAACTTAACTTCTAGACACTTAAAAAATGGAGAAGCAAATTTTAACTCGTATGCAGTCTTTAATAATAGATGGAAATCCGAGGCAGATCCTGGAAACGGAAATATTCCTAGAGCAGATAGATTATCAGGAAATCATGGTAATAATAACAGAATTTCATCTTTTCAAGTAGAGGATGGATCTTTTATAAGATTAAGAAATATGACATTAGGATATACATTACCTAGTAAAGAAGTGTTTGGAGAGTCTATTGAAAGATTAAGATTCTTTGTAACGGGAACTAATTTGTTCACTATAACAGATTATTTAGGCTACAATCCAGAGGTAAGTAATAGCCCTACAAGTAGTTTAACACCAGGAGAGGATTATGGAGCTTATCCATTAACTAAGTCATTTACTGTGGGATTAAATCTTTCTTTCTAATTTAAAAACAACGCAATATGAAAAAAAAATATATATGCCTTATAGCCCTAATTACACTAAACGCTTGTAGTGACGATTTTACAGATTTAGCACCAATTTCTAATAGAAATGAAGCTGATTTCTATACTACAGAAAATGATTTTGTTTCAGCAATAAATGCGAGTTATGCAGGTCTGCAAGACGATGGAGTTTACGGACGTGCCTATTGGACCATGTTCGAAATGAGAGGAGATAATACAGATCAAGGTGCAGATGGTACAGGTTTAGCAAGACAATTTACCGAAATAAATGCTTTTACAGAAGATGCCTTAAACGAGCAAGTTACCGCAGCATGGACAGGATCTTACTCGGTAATAGCTAACTGCAATGTTATTTTATCTAGAATTGAAGGAATAGAAATGACTGAGTCTATTAAAACAAGAATTATAGGGGAAGCTTTATTTCTAAGATCTTTAATGTATTATCATTTAGCAGTTGCTTATGGTAACATACCGTTGCAATTAGAACCTTTTACAACAGGAGATGAGTTAACACAAGTTGATGCCTCAACAGTATATAGCCAATTGATTTTAGATTTAACAACAGCTGAAGCAAACTTAAGCATTTCTTATGGAGCCAGCGATTTAGGTCGGGCTACTAAAGGTGCAGCGGCAACATTATTAGCTAAAGTGTTATTAACTACAAATCAGAAATCTGAAGCAACAACAGTATTAAGAAGAATACAAACCAGCTATGGTTATAGTTTAGTAGAAGATTATTCCGATTTATGGGGAGCAACTAACGAGCATAATGAAGAATCTATTTTTGAAGTTGAATATATGGGAGGTGGAATAGGACAGGGAAGTGCCTTTACAAACGATTTTTCTCCAAGTGCATTTTTACAAACGGGATCAGGATATGGAAGAAACAGACCTACATCAGAAATGGAAACATCGTATTTAGAAGGAGATAAAAGATTTTTGTCCTCTATGGGAACTACCTATATAAATGCTACAGGAGAAACTATAGATGCAAATTATGTTAGAAAATATGAAAGTGATCCCCCAACAGAATACGATTCAGATATAAACTTTATGGTTTTTAGATATGCAGATGTTTTATTAATGCTTGCTGAAGCATTAGGAGAATCTGATGAAGCTTATAGTTTAATTAATCAAGTTAGAGATCGTGCAGGTTTAGGACCAATTAGTACTACAACTCCGGGGACTTTTGAAGAGAAACTTTTAGAAGAAAGACAACTAGAACTTGCTTTTGAAAATCATAGATGGCCAGATTTAAAACGTTTTGGAGTGGCTGCAGAAAAAGTGAGTGCAGCAGAATCATTTATTTCTGCTTCAAGCGTAAGAGATTTGTTCTTTATACCTCAAAGAGAAATGGATATTAACACAAACTTTGTGCAAAATTCCAATTAAATAGAGCTCTATTTAACCACCATAATAACAATGGTGGTTAAATCAAATAATAGTTTACGAATTTAAAAATATAAGATTTTGAAAAACATGTTTATTCAAAGTATGATTTCCTTGTGCCTAATTTTTAGTTTAAATGTCACTGCACAAGAAGCAACTACACCACTAAATATTATTGTTTTTGGTGCTCATCCCGACGATTGTGATAACAAAATGGGAGGAACAGCAGCTTTGTTCGCAAAAATGGGACATCACGTTAAGTTTGTTTCTGTAACCAATGGAGATGCCGGTCATTATGCAAAAGGTGGTGGTCATCTTGCAAAAATAAGACGAAGTGAAGCTCAAGAATCAGGAAAACGATTAGGAATAGAATACACCGTTTTAGACAATCATGATGGCGAACTTTTTCCTACAATTGATGTTAGACATCAGATAATTAGAGAAATTAGAAATTGGAATGCAGATGTTGTACTAACTCATAGGCCTGTAGATTATCACCCAGATCATAGATATACAGGTGTGTTAGTGCAAGATGCTGCATATTTAGTTATCGTTCCAAATGTTACACCAGATACATCTGCTTTAAAGAAGAATCCAGTATTCTTATATCTAGAGGATCACTTTCAAAAGCCAAACGAATTCAAAGCAGATATCGCAGTAGATATTTCAAGTGTCTTCGAAACAAAAATGGATGGTTTAGATGCGCATAAATCTCAATTCTACGAATGGCTGCCTTGGACAGAAGGTAAACTTGATATAGTGCCAAAAGGAGAAAAAGAAAGAAGAGCATTTCTTACTAAAATATGGGGCAGATCTATTTCTCCAAAAGTAAGAGAGTCGTTAACCAAATGGTATGGCCCAACTCAAGCAAATGCAGCAAAATATGCAGAGGCTTTTGAGATCTGTGAATACGGTAAACAACCAACAGATGAAGAAATAAAACAACTTTTTCCAATGTTAAACAACTAAAAATATAGGTATGAAAAAATTAACATTTATAATAGTTATGGCAGTGATTGGCTTCAATGCTATTGCACAAGAGAAACCGTTAAAAATTATTGCGATTGGTGCACATCCAGACGATTGCGATATGAAATTTGGTGGCACCGCAGCAATGTATGCGCAATTAGGTCATAAAGTAAAGTTTTTGGCACTTACAAATGGAGACGCAGGACACCAAAGTATGGGTGGGGGAGTCTTAGGAAAAAGAAGAAGAGCTGAAGCTAAAAAAGCAGGTGAGGCTTTAGGTATAGAATACGATGTACTTGATAATCATGATGCAGAACTTATTCCAACCTTAAATGTAAGACACCAAGTGATTAGAAAAATTAGAGAATGGGATGCAGATATTGTTTTAGGATTACGTCCTAATGATTATCATCCAGATCATAGAAATGCAGGTGTTGTGGTACAAGATGCAGCTTATTTAGTGATTGTGCCAAATGTTACTCCAGATACACCCGCTTTAGAGAAGAATCCTATTTTCTTATACATGCAAGATGGATTTCAAAAACCATATCCGTTTTCAAAAGACATTGCCGTAATTATAGATGGAGTTATGGATAAGAAGGAAAAAGCCTTTGCGTCTCATGAGTCTCAAGTTTTTGAGTGGATGCCATGGTTAATGGGAATGACAGAAAGTGATATCCCTACAGGAAAAAAAGAACGATTAGATTGGGTAAATAAAACCTACTTAAAAGAAACGAAGTTGGATGAAGCTGGTAAGGAATCTTTGAAAAAATGGTATCCAAAAACAGATACATCAAAAGTGAAATATGTTGAGTTTTTTGAGATTTGTGAGTATGGAAAACAACCAACAGACGAAGAAATAAAATACTATTTCCCTATGTTAAAATAATAGGAAATCATGAGTTAATACCTAACCTAATTAAAGACCTAATATGAGTAACCAAAATACTACAGCAAAGAAATATTATCATATAATTATATTGGTAATGCTGGTTTTCTTTGTGATTTCATTTATAACCAATATTTTAAACTCGATTATAGTTGATGTAAAACAGAGTTTTGATTTAAGTTTAACCTTAACAGGATTGTTACCTTTTTCATTTTTTATAGCCTATGGAGTTATGTCTATTCCTGCCGGATTTTTAGCTGAAAAATACGGGGACAAAACACTATTAATTATTTCCTTTTTTGTTATGATGTTGGCTTCTTGGGGTTTTACATTTAATCCAAGCTACATCACATTTACAATTACACTTTTTAGCTTAGGAAGTTGTATGGCCGTTTTGCAGGTTGTTATTAATCCCATGTTACGCGTAGCTGGTGGTGAAGAACATTTTGCATTTAATTCGGTGTTAGCACAACTGGTTTTTGGATTGGCTTCTTTTGCAAGTCCATATTTATATAAGTATTTGGTTAGTGCAAATGGTACCGATTCAGATACTATTGCAAGTGTATTAAGAGGATTTGTTCCTGATAATTTACCGTGGGTGTCTCTTTATTTTGTGTTTGCATTAATAGCTTTAATCATGTTGTTTATTGTCTTTTTTGTGAAGTATCCTAAAATTCATAAAAATGAAGATGAAAAAGCTGGAGATCGCAGTTCTTACCTAAGTCTTTTAAAAAATAAATGGACACTATTGTACTTTTTGGGTATTTTCTGTTATGTAGGTACAGAACAAGGAATAGGAAATTGGATTTCTCAATTTTTATATGAATACCACGGTATAGATCCGCAAGTTCTTGGAGCAGATACTGTAGCCTATTTTTGGGCTATGCTTACTATAGGTTGCCTTTTAGGTCTACTTTTACTTAAAGTTATGGATAGTAGAAAATTATTAATCTACGCCACTTTTATAACTATAATGACAATTATAGTTGCAGTAACAGGGACTTCTCAAGTGGCTTTAATAGCCTTTCCTTTAGTAGGCTTTTTTATTTCAGTTATGTGGTCTATTATATTCTCATTAGCACTTAATTCAGTAAAAAATCACCATGGATCTCTATCAGGAATTTTATGTACAGGTATTGCTGGTGGTGCTATTGTGCCCTTTATTGTAGGTTGGATTGGTGAACTTGTTAGCCTTAAAGCTGGTATGTTTTTCTTAATGATTCCGTTATTATTTATTCTGTCTATTGGATTTTGGGCAAACCCATTAGTAACAAATAAAACCATTAGTCTAAAAAAAGAAAGTTAGAATTATGGAAGAAGAATATTTGGGAGTTGATATTGGAGGGACTACAATAAACCTGGGAGTAATTCAGAATAATTTAATAAAAAAAGAAGATACTATTCTTATTAATAAAGATGCTTCTAAAGAAGAAACATTGCAGAGCTTATATCAATTAATACATGAAAATTTAACGACTCGAGTTGTTGGTATTGGTGTAGGAGTGCCTGCAGTTGTAGATCCTGTAAAAGGGATTGTTTATGATGTTCAAAATATAAAAGGATGGAAAGAAGTAAACTTAAAACTGCTTTTAGAGCTAGAATTTAATCTTCCAGTATTTATAAATAATGATGCCAATTGTTTTGCTCTAGGAGAGTTTATGTACGGAAAAAATAAGAGTTCTAATTCTTTTATAGGCTTGTCTTTAGGTACGGGTTTAGGAATGGGAATTGTTATTAATAATACACTTTATAATGGTGTATTATGTGGCGCTGGAGAGATAGGTATGTTATCTTATAAAGATGGAATTGTAGAACATTATACAGGTAGTTTTTTCTTTACAGATTATTATAATGAAACTGCCAAAAGTCTTGCTGAAAAAGCAGAAAAAGGAGACGAGAAAGCTTTAAATGTTTTTAACGAATATGGTAAGCATTTAGGAGAAGCTATAAAAAGCATTTTGTATATGTATGCCCCAGATAAAATAATTTTAGGAGGTTCAATAAGTAAAGCTTTTCCGTTTTTTAAAGAAAGCATGTTTAATATTTTAACTGGTTATGCTTATCAAAAACAAATAGAAAATTTAATTATAGACGTTTCAAAAACTAAAGGTTCTGCTTTGTTAGGAGCAGCCTCTTTGTGTCTTCAAAATAAATAAAAACATAAATAAAATCATGAGAAATAAAATACTCTTTTTATTAGTAATGTTTATTGCAGTGAGTTGTACGGCTGAAATAAATAAACAAATCCCGATTAAAATTGAAAATAATAAAACGGGAGCACCAATAACATTAGGAATTCCATTTCCTAAAGGCGAACTCTTTTCTATAGACCATGTAAGATTATTAAATAGTAAAGGTAAAGAAATAGTATGTCAGACAACAGAAGTTACAACTTGGGAACCTGCAGACGGTAGTATTAAGTGGGTTTGGGTATTCTTTTTCTCTGATGAAAATACAGATTATACATTGGAATATGGAGATGATATTTATCCTATGGAAGCAGAGCGTAAAATTGTATCTGTAAATAATATGAGGCCTCAAGGAGGTATAACTGTTAACACAGGTGCATTACAATTTAATATTAATAAACAAGGTCACGGGTTTTTAGATGAGGTTTTTATTGATAAAAACAACGATAAGAAATATTCTAGTGATGAATTAATTGCATCTGCTCCTGAAGATTCTAGAGGTACTTTTCTAGATATTTTAGACGACTCAGGAATAGATTTATCTAAAGCTACCGTAAACGAAGTGTTTAGAGAAATTGGTTCTGGACCATTACATACTGTATTTAGAGTAGAAGGTACTTATAAATACAATGAAGATGATAATAATGATTCTCCGTTCTCTATGAGAATTCATGCTTATGCAGGAAAAAAGTACATTAAAGTATTGCATACCTTAACTTATACCGGTGTTCCTGATAAACATAAAATACAAAAAGGAGAGCATAGTAATATTGCCACTCAAAGTGAATTTATTGTTTCTGAAGATACAACAGATGATAAAGGATGGATGCAACCAAATGATCAGATTTCGGGATGCGGATTAACTTTTAAATACCATCTAGACAAGGAAGTGCAATTTGCAACTTCTACAAATCAAGACATGCGTTCAGATACGAGTATTGCTTACGATATTTATAAAGAACCATTATCAAACAAAAAAACGGGTGTGTTACAAACAGGACCTAAATTTAATAAAAGCAGTAAACAATCTACCGCAACACAAAGAGAAGTTGGTTTTAATGCTATGGTATTTAAAGGGAAAGATAATCTTGCTAAAGCGCAACGTGCTAAAGGTTGGGTAGATGTTTCAGATAAATCTAAAGGGATAAGTGTAGGTATAAAAAACGTGCTTGAAGAATATCCTAAAGAGTTAGAAATAGATCCCAAAACAGGAACTATAAATGCGTATATATGGCCATCTAGTGTGGGAGCTATGAGTTTTGAAAGAAAAAACACAGATTTAGATGGAGGTATGTTAGATAATTTTGCGGCAGGAATTACTAAAACAACAGAGTTTATTTATTATTTCCATACTTCAGAAAGTATTGAAAACATAGAGTTAACTATGGATTACGCTCTAGATCCACCTGTAGCTCATGCAAGTCCAGAGTGGTATACATCGTCTTTAGTATATGGAAAAATGGCTCCTTTTAGTGTCGAGCATCCAGAATTTGAAAATGCATTACAGTATAAGTACGATTGGATCGCTTTTAATCAAGAATGGGAATCTTGGTATAGTATTTTTGATTATGGAGACATAAAAACATACTATTTTAAAGACGATTGGCATATGTGGACCAATAACGAGCCTACAGTTGATTTTAGTCTATGGACTAATTTTATGAGAACAGGAGATCCGAAGTATTACAAAATGGCGCAAGCTATGAGTAAACACACTATGGATGTTGATAATATTCATTGGCCCAAAAAGCGAACGTATGTAGGAGAAATTAATGATGCTATTGATTTTTGGAATTACGAGAATGAACCAGAATCTACACCGTATTTAGGAATTGGACGTAGGCATGGGGACGAACATTGGTCGGCTCTATTAAGTGCACATGTTTGGATTCAAGGTTGGATTGCTTCATATTATATTACAGGAGATCAGAGAGCTCTAGAAGTTGCTAAGATGACCGGAGATACCTATTTAAATAGAATTTGGGGAGATCATGATTTAAGAGGACGAAGATTATATTTATCTGTGCTTAATTTAGTAGAATTATATGATGCTACGAAGCTTGAAAAATATAAAATAGAGATTGATGAACGAGTAAAATTAATGTTAGAATTACAAAAAGTACAAGGAGGTAATTTGTTATTAGACCGTTATGGATATTCTCAAACATATGTAGCTCAAGGGTTATATAAATATTACCAATTAACAGGTAGTGAGGAAGTTAAAAAAGCCTTAATAGATCATGCCAGATGGGTGAAAAATATACCGCCTTTAAACCATCAAATGGAATCCTACCTAGCTACAATTTATCCGTTGTTAATAGGTTACGATTTAAGCGGAAATCCATCTTTCTTAGCAGAAGCAAAGAAAAGAGCAGAAATTATAAAAGTGTCTGATCTTCCAATTAAGATCGATAAAAACACAACCCAAAAAGCGTATAGTGAAGCATTATTAGAAGTATCTAGATTACCAGAAGATGATAAAGGACGAATTGCAATTTGGGATTTAAACCAAGGTTTAAGAGTTTTTGGATGGACACATGCAAACAATATTCCGTATCTGTTATATTGGTTAGACAATTTAGAACCAGAAAAATCAAAATAAATTTATAATTTCATATTTAGACACATTTGGTTTGTGTTAGTTGTTTAAGATTAGAAGAGTTAAGACTTTATAACTCTCAAATCTTACTTTAGTTAGATAAAGGCTTGCAAAATATTGTAGGTCTTTGTTGATTTTATTTAGTTTGAAAATATATAAAGAACTATTTTTAATGTTAAATTACTTTAAGATAGATTTTTGTTAGTGTTTATTTTTAATTTATAGTCCGTATTGCTCTAAAAATGTATCTGTATTACTTTTCTTAGCTTGTTTTTTAAATTCTGATGGGGTTAGTTTAAATTGTGCCTTAAAACATTTTGAAAAATATCTAGGGTCGTTAAAACCAACAGCAAAACAAGCTTCAGAAATATTGAGTTTATTTTTTACAATTAAAACAGCAGCACGTTTTAAACGTAATAATCGTAATAAATCTACTATAGTTTTGTCTGTTAATTTTTGGCATTTTCTGTAAATGTTTGAATAGCTCATATTCATAGAATCAGACAGGCTTTCAAGTTTAAACTCAGGATTATCTAAATTAGCATTTAATAAGGCTATTAATTTTTCAATAAATTCATCGTCTTTAGTTTTTTCTACTGTAGCCTCTGGAGCACTTAAATGTTTAAGGTTTGCTTTAGTATATATTTTTTTGTTTTGAACCAAGATGTTGTGAACCTTTAGCTGCAATTCTTTAATATCAAAAGGTTTTCTCATAAACTCTATTGCTCCGTATTTTAGCCCTTTAAGTTTGTAACCTGTTGGATTTTTAGCGGTTAAAAATATTAGTGGGATATGAGAAACATCTCTGTCTTGTTGTAAAATTTTGCACATTTCTAAACCATCCATATTAGGCATAGATATATCTGAAATTATAATATCTGGTAAGAAATCTTTAATCATTTTTAATCCTTCTTCACCATTATATGCTCCATATACATTATAATTTGCATTGAAGACTTCTAATAAGAAATGAAGCATTTCAAAATTATCTTCAACGATAAGAATGGAAGCTTTATTCTCGCTAGTTTTATATGTTATTTTATGCAATGCAGAAACATCAACTATGGTGTGTTCGGGGTTGGTATTTATTAGTTCTGCCCGTTCTGTTTCAGAATATATATCTTTATTTATAGGTAAGGATACTGTAAAAGTTGTGCCTTTATTAAGTTTAGATTTTACATGTATTTCTCCTTTATGTAGACTTACTAATTCTTTTACAAAGGCTAACCCAATTCCCATACCTTTACTAAATACCGTATGTTTAGACCGGTAGAAGAGTTTAAAAATGTCGTTATATTCTTTTTTAGATATGCCATATCCAGAATCTATAATTGAAATGTTTATGTATTCTGCTTTGGTATCTAAAGTTGTTTTAATACAGATACGCCCTTCTACTGGAGTGTATTTAAACGCATTAGATAATAAATTGTAAATAATGTGTTCAACTAATTCGTTATCAAACCACAATTGGTATGTGTTCTGAAAATTATCTAACTCAAAATCTATCTTTTTAAATCGTGCTTCTTCTCTAAACGAATCCGAAATCTTTTTTATTTTTTTAATAATATCGTGTTCTGTAACCTTTAATTTTAATTGTCCTATTTCTTTATTTCTTATAGTAGTAAGCGTATTGGTTATTCTGGAAAGTCTCTTTGCGTTATTATATATAACTTTTAAGCGTTGATTTAAGATTGGGTCGTTTTCTGTTTGGGTTTGTTTAATGATTTCTTCTGCAGGTCCCATTATTAAAGTTAAAGGCGTCTGAATTTCATGAGACATTTTAGAAAAGAAGTTCATTTTTTCGTAATAACTATTTGCTTCTTCTTCATTTTTAACTTTTTGAAGAAGTAGGTTTTTCTTTAAATAATACCATTTATAAATACCGTAAAGAAGCAGAAAGAGAAGGAGTAGGTAAATTATAAAAGCTATTGGGTGCATCCAAATTGGTGGCGCAATAGCAATAGCAATAGATTTTAAAGGAATATCCCAGTTTCCATTGGTTGAAGTGGCTTTAACTTCAAAAGTATAATTTCCATAAGGGATGTTTGTATAGCTGGCTATACGCGGATCTTTAGTGATTTTCCATTCATCATTAAATCCTTTTAATCTATAAGCATACAGATAATTATTGTTTAAAATGTTTCCAATTGCAGAAAATTTAAAAAGAAAAGAAGATTGATTGTCTTTTAATTTTAATTGGGTAATATGTTCTACACCATTATTAATTTGTTCAGGAATAATTAGAGATGCAGGTTTATTAAGGATTTCTATAGCATTTATATTAAGTTTAGTGTGTATTTTGGTTTTAGTTATTTCACTTGGGTAAAATCCATCTAAGCCATTTAAACCACCAAAGAAAAGCATGCCTGACGCATCTTTAAAAGCACTTCTTTGTGTGTAATAATCACTAAAAAATCCATCGGCTTTAGTATACCTTATACTACTATCTTGATTTAAATCTATATTCCATAAGCCATTATTAGAGCCTAACCACAAATTATCTTTGTCTTCTAATAAAACGGTGTGAAAATCTGTGCCATCTAAAGATTTATAATCAATAAATTTTTCGAATGTTTTATCATGAACGTTAATAAAGTAAATTTGACCTTCTAAATCGATAAGCCATATTTTTTTATCTCCATCGTAAGCCATAGATACAATAGAGTTATATTTCTTTTTATTACCGTATTGGATATTTTCAAATTCAGAAGATTTTAAATTTTCAGCTTCATTAAAAATAAATAGTCCACCATTATCAACTCCTAGCCAAATTTTACCTTCGGCATCTTCTACTATACATCTTATTAATTCACCTTTTAAATGATGTTCGCCAAATTTAAAAGTTGCAATTTGTTCTTTATTTGCATTAAAAATAAACACACAAACATCTGATGCAACCCAAATACGTCCTTTACTATCTTTAAATGTTGTTAGTACATCTGTTGGTTCCTTGCCATAAGTACTAGATAAAGATATTTTTTTTGCTTCATCTGTTTTAGAATCATAAAACCAAAGACCATTTTTGTATGTTCCAATCCATATATTATTATTGTTGTCTTCGGTAATGGTTTGTATGTAAAAGCCTTCTAGAGAGTTGTTTATGGTTAAAAATTGTTTTTCTTTTCCTGTTGTTAAATTCTTTTTAGTTAGGCCTTTACCATCGGTTCCTATCCAAATGTTGTTATTAGAATCTTTTAGTATAGAAAGTACACGGGCAGAGATATTACCTTTTAAACCGTTGTGATGAAAAATTTTATTATTACTTTTTACTAGAATATTAATGTCTCCATAATTTGAAATAATCCATAAGTTTTTGTCTGAATCTTCATTTATATGGATAATAGAATTAGCACTTAAAGACGATTTGTTTAAAGAGGTATGCCTGTAGAGTTTAATATCTTCAGTAACAGGATTAATTCTGTATAATCCTTCTCCGTCTGAACCAGCCCAAATTATACCGTCGCTATCTTTAAATAAAGATAAAATCATATCTTTTTCTAAAATATCTATACAATCTTTATAATATGAATATTTTTTAATTTCATTATTGGTAAGGTTATATTTAAATAACCCCATGTATTTGGTACCAATCCATAAATTATTAGTCCCAGATAATGTTAAATACATTATTCCAGGATGGTGATTGTAATCGCCTTTAATTTCAGTAATATTTTGTTGTGTACACCTAAACAGTTGTCCTTTATTGGTTGTAATAAAAAAATCGTTTTCAGATAATGTTATTAAATCAATAATCGCACTTCCATTTAAATTTTGCTGCGGTATTAACTGTGTGTGTTCAATTTTAAAAGTATCTGAGTTAAGAATGTGAATTGTATTTGAAAAATCGATAACCCAGATTTTTGAATTTATTACAAAGAAATTATTTATTAATAACGTTGCTTTTTTGTCTGATAACCGGGTGTTTAATTGTGTGTAGCTTCCGTTTTTTTCGCGTTTAGCGAGTAACCCCTTTTTTGATAGTACAAGTAAATTGCTTTTAGGGTCTAGATTAATGGTCTTAATTTCATCGTCTATATCTGTGGTATTAAAAATGGAATCTATAGAGTGAAAAACGTAATCGTAGCCATCATACTTCATGAGGCCGTTAGATTGAGACATCCATACATAACCCAAAGAATCTTGAATGGTGTTTTTTATGGTACGATATCCATTTTCTGTTTTAGGAGAAATGTGTAAAAATGAAATATCATTCTGTCCAATTAAAACATTAAAAAACACACTAAAAACTATTAATAAAAGGACTTTTTGCTTCATGTTATGTGAAAAAACATTTTATAGTGTTAAAATAGTACTTAGTATGCCTGTAATATACAAACTTAACTAACTTTTTTTAAAACATGAGTTCCATTTATTCATTCAACTGGAACTGCGCATGAAATCTTTAAATTATAAAAATAATTTTAAATGTTTTAAGTGTATGTTTTTTAGTATGTTAATTCATGTTTACGATTTATTGGAGCTAAACACAAATAAGATTACAAATTATATCTATTTTATGTCATAAAAACTGAACCTATGTTTTAAGGTTATAATGCCAAAGTTTAAAATGTAACTAGGCTTATTTTAATTTTGTAAGTCTATCTCGTAATCCTTTTACTGCTTGTACTCGAATTGCATTTTGTTCGTTTAACTCTGCATCGTAAAGAAAATCTTTATTTAAAGCTATAAACTTTTTATCTAGTGTTTTAGCTTTTTCAAGAATTTTATCTAATTGCTTTACTAGTTCTGGGTTTTGAGAAGGTCTATATGTTTCTGCATTATACGCAGCTTCTACCTCTTTAAAGTTTAAGTACTGTATTCTAAATTCTGCCATTAATTTTAAATGATTGAATTCAGACTCATTTTTTAACGGTTCAATTTTAAGTAGTTTAGATTTAGCAATATTATATGCTGCTTTGGTTTTAGCGATGTAAGCTGCATCAAGCAGTTTTCCGTTAGCAACTAGTTCTGGTTTTTGAGATAAAAATTGCCATAAAGTATGAGCCTCCTCTGTGCTTAATCCAAACCTATCTTTACCATATTTTAATACAAAAGTTTCGGGATTTATAGGGGTTTTTGTGGATAAAGCCTCTGCATAACTGGCTATTAAAATTCTAAATCCAGATAAGGGATATGTGTTTCTAATTTGTACCATATCCATAACATCATAACCTACATCCCATGTAAAACCATAAAGTCCAGTGGTAGACCAAGAAGTCATTATAATGCCTTTATAATCTGATTGTCTTGCATAAGGTATAAAATCTCTCTGATTGTTAAAATGAGTAGTCCAGTCTGTTACATACCAATTATCTGGATGAGAACGTATGGCAGGAGCCCCCCAAAAGGTGAATCCCATGTGCTGTAAATTAGGAATATCTCCAAAATAATTGATTTTCCATCCATAATTCCAGTCTATAAAAATGGTTTCTTTAGGTAGCTCATGTGCAGCTTCTGGATGTTTTAAAATAATGTCTGCCCACATAACAGGCTTTTTACCCAAACTAATAACGATATTGGTTATCATTTTCATGTGGTCTACAAAAAGTTTAGATGTACTTTCTTCAGAGACTTTTGCTTTACACTTTTCACAATGTCCTAATAAATTAGTTTCATCTCCACCAATATGTATGTAATCAGAATCGTGCATAGAAGCCAATTCTGTAAATAGACTTGTAAATAGGGCTCTGTTATCTAGTACCTCCATTGGGCACAACTGAGAGATGTCTTTTTTATCTTCTTTTAAATTAGTATATCTAGGATGGCGTAGAATATACTCTACATGACCTAAAGTTTGTTGTAGCGGAATAACTTGTATGCCAATGCTTTTACAGTGTGCAATAAAAGATGTTATTTCGTCTTTAGTATAAGAGAATTCATTAGATATAGTGGCGTGTTTTTCGAAAGGGAAAGTGCCTTCCCATTCTAAAACTAGTGTATTAATACCAAACGAAGATAGAGTGTCTGCAAATTCCTGAAGCGCTTTAGGTGTCATGACCTGAATCCTTAAATCTAAATGAAACCCTTTAATGTTAAACTCATTAAAAGTAGTAATCTGAGTATTATTTTGTGCGGATAGATTAAATTGAAAACAAAAAAGGACTGTAAAAAGTAAAATACGGAAGATGTGTTTAGGTTTCATATAAGGTTTTCTGTTTTAATTAATTGTCTATCTTACTATATGCTTCTTGGTCAAAATAGAAATTACAATAGGCATGTGTGCGAAGTATTGAGGCAGGACAAGAAGTTGTAATAGGTCCTGTTATGGTGTTTTTAACGGCATCACTTTTGTTTATGCCAAGGACAACACAGTATAAATATTTTGCATTTAAAAGTGTAGGTATGGTTAGCGTAATGGCTTTTTGGGGTACGTCATCAATAGTTTCAAAACACCCATCGTTAACTTGTTGGTTACGACATTTATCGTCTAATATTACAACTTTTATAATTTCAGAATCATTAAAATCGGCAACTGGTGGGTCGTTAAAAGCAATATGGCCATTTTCACCTATGCCTAGGCATACAATGTCTATAGTTTCTTTTTGTACCAATTTAGAATATCTTATTAATTCTTCTGAAATGTTAGTGTTAGCCTGTATAAGATTTTTTTCTTGAATCTCCACTTTCGAAAATAAATTTCGCTCAAGGTAAGATGCAAATAACTGATTAGACTTTGGAGGCAAACCTATATATTCGTCCATATTAAATGCAGTAATTCTATTCCAGTCAATTAATGTAGATGCTGTTAAATAGTTTAACATGCTATCTTGAGATGGTGCCGCAGCAAAAATAATTCTTACTATATCTTGAGTTTTTTGAAGTTTAACAATACGGTCTTCGATAGCTTGACCGGCAGCAATTCCTGTGGCCTCTTTATCCTTATAAATATTAATATTTTGTGTGTTATTTGGCATATTCAGAATATTAATGAAACATGTTTATTATAGGTGTCTCTCTCAAAAATAGATAAATTTCTCAAAGAATATGAGTGTTTAAATTCTATATTTTGCATATAATGAGTGTCATACGAATATGTAACGGTATTTTGCCGAAAAAGTTACGGGTATGGATTTTCTATTCTTTATTACTTTATTCAATACCTAAATTATAATATAAATGAAAATACCTTTTAGCTCTTACTCACCTACAAAAACAATAGTATTGCTGTGTTGTGTTTTTAATTTTCTAGGATGTGCTAATCTAGAAGAAGTGATTTCAGAACCAAAATTAAACCTTAAAACATGGACATTTGATACTTTGGAAGGTTGGGAAGATGGTTCGCAAAACCTTAATGGTAAAAAAAACTATAGTGTTAAAGATGGGGTTTTGAAAATGTATACAAGAGCTAATACAAGGGATAGACCAAAAATTAAAACTGAAGCAAAAATATATAATCAGGGGGAATATATTTGGCGATTATATGTGCCCGAATTAGGCGTTGGAGACCAAGCAAGTATAGGGGCTTTTATATATGCTGATGATGCTCATGAATTAGATTTTGAAATTGGATACGGTTCTGAAAGTGCTAGAACTAAAGCAAACGCCAATGCAGATGAGGTTTTAGTATATATGACATCTCAAGCACACCCTTTTCAGTCTATTATAAAACCTATTAAAAAACAAGCTTGGTATACTGTGACTTTAGAATTAAAATTAATAGATAGTAAGTATCAGGCTTTTTGGAGAGTAGATGGAATTCAACTAGCTCAACTTCAACTTAACTATGGTCAAGGCATAGATTTTTATATTTTTTGTAGTGTAGAAAATTTAGAATTTATAGGCGACCATATTCCAAAGCAGGATAATTACGGACTTTTTGATTATGTAACCTTTAAAGCATATTAAAAATCAGGTTTTAATTTAAAGGATAAGAAGTATAACTAAAATAACTAATGACTATGCAAATTCTAGATTGGATTGTACTTTCAATATATTTTTTAATACTATTAGCGGTAGGAGTTTGGGCTTATACCAAAGTCAAAAATTCAGCTGATTTTTATACCGCTGGAGGTAAATTACCTTGGTGGTTATCTGGTGTTTCTCACCATGTCTCTGGCTATAGCGGAGCTGTTTTTGTGGCTTATGCAGGTATTGCTTACACACATGGATTTACATTATATGTCTGGTGGGCATTTACAGTTTCTATAGCCACTTTAGTAGCTGCGTTTTTTATCGCGCCAAAATGGGCAGAATTAAGACAAATAGCAAACATACAATCTCCAACAGAGTACTTATTAATTCGTTACAATTTAACAACACAACAAATTATTGCATGGGTAGGGACTATTATTAAAGTGTTTGACACTGGAGGAAAGTTGGCAGCAATAGCTGTATTATTAAACGTGTTTAGCGGTACATCTATAACGTTGGGAGTTTTATTAGTGGGGGTTGTGTCTCTTATATATATTACCATTGGTGGATTATGGGCAGATGTTTGGAACGACTTTTCTCAGTTTATTGTACAAATTATAGCAGGTATAACCATGTTTGTAATAATTATTTCTAATACTAATGATGGTTTAAAAAGTATTATTACAATGTGGGATAAACTACCAGAAGAACATTCTCATTTTTTTAATGACCCTTATACTATAAGTTTTGCTTTTGCAATGCTATTAATTAATTTCTTTAGTTATAGCGGTGGAACATGGAATTTGGCAACACGTTTTATTTCTTCTTCATCGGCTACTGTTGCTAAAAAAGCAGGTGTGTTATCTGCTATATTATATCTAATTTGGCCATTAATTTTACTTTATCCTATGTTCGCTGCGCCGTTGTTTTTAGAAAATCTTTCAGATCCCACTTTATCTTATGGAATAATGGCTAAAAGATTTTTACCAACAGGTTTATTAGGTTTAGTGCTGGCATCTATGTTTGCCAATACATTGTCTATGACAGCTTCAGATTCTAATACAGTATCCTCAGTAATTTGTAGAGATATTTTACCTAATGTGTCTAAAAAATTTAAAAATTTATCACGTAAAAACGAACTAAAACTAGCAAGAGCAACTACATTTTGTTTTACATTATTAACTATTGTTGTTGCTTTAAATGCAAGTAAGTTTGGAGGTATATTTGGTTTAATTGTAACCTGGTTTGCCGCACTTCTTGGTCCGATTTCTATACCCGTTATACTTGGGTTGCTTCCTGTTTTTAAACACAGTGGTAGTATTGCAGCTATTGTTTCTATAATAGGTGGGTTAAGTGTCTTTATACTGTTAAAAATTATTAATCATGACTCCTTAGCTCTAGAAATGGGAGGTTCTATTTTGGCTTCTTTATTGCTTTTTATAGGATTAGGTATAATACATAAAGAACGTATGTCTAAAAAAGCAAAATTATTATTTACTAACTTAAAGTAAAACTATACTCACATATGATATTCAAAGGTTTAGATTATAACACGCATAAGCCAATAAAAGTTGAAGTAAAAAACAATATTATAAGTAGTATAATTGCTGATGAAGCGTGTTTTGATTATGACTG
The DNA here is from genome assembly GCF_007197735.1 of Formosa sediminum. Classification (GTDB taxonomy): domain Bacteria; phylum Bacteroidota; class Bacteroidia; order Flavobacteriales; family Flavobacteriaceae; genus Formosa; species Formosa sediminum. Next base: position 3,351,780 of record NZ_CP041637.1, on the reverse strand, counting down.
TTTTATCGCTCCAGGATTAATAGACCTTCAATTAAATGGTTTTAACGGTATTGATTTAAATACAGAAGGTTTTACTAGTTTAGATATTAAAAGATTAACTCACTTTTTATTTGAAAAAGGGGTGACAACTTTTTTACCTACAGTAATAACAAATTCTAATGAAGCTATACATACTTTATTAAAACGTATTGTCCATGCTTGTAAAATATATCCAGAAGTAAATGCAAGTATAGGTGGTATACATCTTGAAGGTCCTTTTTTATCTAAAGCAGATGGACCAAGGGGAGCACATGATATACAGTATATTCAAGCACCAAATTGGGAGTTGTTTTCTCAATGGCAAAACACAGCTAATGGTAAGATTAAAATTATTACTATTTCTCCAGAATGGCCAGAAGCTATCCATTTTATTAAACAATGTGTGGCCTCGGGTGTTATCGTTTCTATTGGGCATACATCGGCAACTCCCGAGCAAATTAATAATGCAATTCAAGCAGGAGCGACCATGTCTACGCATTTGGGTAATGGTTCTCATGCCATGTTACCAAGGCATCAAAATTATATTTTTGAGCAACTCGCTTCAGAGGTATTATGGACCACAGTAATTGCAGATGGCTTTCATATTCCAGATGCACTTTTAAAAATTTTTATCAAAACAAAACCTTTTAAAACGATTTTAATTAGCGATGCTACATCTTTCGCTGGTCTTCCTAGCGGAAGTTATACAGCACATATCGGAGGAGAAGTCTTTTTAAATAAAAATGGAAAGTTACACTTAAAAGATAAACCTAATTTGCTAGCCGGTTCTGCACAATCTTTATTGTGGGGTGTTAACCAATTGGTTAAAAAGAATATAGTTTCCTTACAAGAATCTTGGGATATGGGATCTGTTAAACCTTCAGAATTAATAAATACAACGAATTCAAATGGTTTAAAAGTTGGGCATCAAGCAGATTTAGTACTGTTTAAATTTAATAATGATGTCATCGAGATTGTTCAAACTGTTAAATCCGGAACAGTTGTGTATTCTAAATAATACATCTTGGATTTTTCTTTCTAAATATTGACTTAAAACGCAGTGTTTACTATGTCTTTACTCAAATATAATTTTTTAATTATAGCAAATAGATCATAAAATAATAAAAACACAGGGTAATTCTTAAAATATTGAATTTTTGTAGGTGTTATGCGGGTTGTTATTGATATGTCGTTGTATTTTGCCGAATAATTACCCCCTTTTTATATGGTAATATCATAATATTGTAAGACCACAATCACTTATTGAGTGCTTAATAGTGTATTGTGAATTATTAATCTTTAATCGTAAAACTTGTATATGAAAAAAACATTATTTAAAATGATATGTCTGCTGTTATTTGGGCTAGTTATTCCTGTTCAGGCTCAAGAAAAAAATATAGAAGGCACATTAGTCGACACAGAAGGAACTCCGTTAGCTGGAGCCACAATTACAATAAAAGGAACAGCAAAAGGAGTTGCTTCAGATTTTGATGGTAATTTTTCTATAAACGCATCGCCAGGAAATGTTTTAGTGTTTTCTTTTTTAGGGTATACTACTAAGGAAGTTAAAATTAGTACACAAACAACTCTAAAAGTTGTTCTAGAATCTAATATTAGTGAATTAGAAGAAACCGTTATTATTGGATATGGTAGTGTAAGAAAAGAAGACTTAACAGGGTCTGTTTCCGTAATTAATGAAGATGATTTTAATCAAGGACCTGCTGTGGGAGTCGAGAATTTAATACAAGGTCGTGCTTCGGGAGTCCAGATATCTACAACAAGTGCAGAACCTGGAGCAGATATGTTGGTTAGAATTAGAGGTAATAATTCTGTAAACAGTAATAACAATCCGTTATATGTGGTAGATGGCTTTCCGATGGAATCATTATCTAACAGTATAAATCCAGCAGACATAGAAAGCGTAAGTATTTTAAAAGATGCATCTGCAACTGCTATTTATGGAACGCGAGGTGCAAATGGTGTTGTAATTATAACTACAAAACGTGGTAAACAAGGTAAATCTTCTATTATCTATACAGGAAGTTTTTCAATTCAGAATGCAGATATTGATGCTTATGATTTTATAGATTCCGCAGACTATGCATTACTTCAAAATCAGATTGATATTTCTAATGGAATTTCACCATCATATACAGATGAAGCCATTGCAAGAATTGAAGAGCTAGGTTTACAAACAAATTGGTTAGATGAAGCATTCAGAACAGGGTATACATCAGATCATCAACTAGCCGTAAGTGGAGGAAACGATGATACTAAAATGTTTTTTAGTTTGGGAGCGTACTCTTGGGATGGTGTAGTTAAAAACACTTCGTTTGATCGTTATAACTTACGTTTAAATGCAGATCAAGATTTATTAGACGATAGAATTAAAGTTGGTGTTAATACATCATTTTCTGCAACAGAAAGTGATTTTTTAGGGTTTTCTGCAAGTTCGTTACAAGACAATATATTAAGAGGGATTTTTCAAACAAGTCCTTTAACTCCTACTTACGACGTATATGATGAATTGTCTGTTGAAGATAAAGCATTAATATTTGGTAATTCTTCTCCTACAGATCCTTTAGAAACTTTAGAAATTATGGATAATAGCGGAACCAATTATTTTATGTTAGCGAATGCCTTTTTAGAAGCTACAATTTTAAAAGATTTTACCTTTAAAACTCAAGGTGGTGCGAGAATCGTAAATCAAAAAATAAGTCAGTTTTTACCTTCTTATTCAAGTCTAGTTGCGTCTTCTTTAGAACCGGGTTCTGCAACACAAAGTCATTTATTATATAAATATTATACATATTCAAATTTACTGTCTTATGATAAATTAATAGGTAAGCATAGTATAAATGCAGTTGCAGGATATTCGCATGAATGGAGTAGTGAAGAATATTTCTCGGCAGGATCAAGTGATTTTACTACAGATGCTTTAGGCTATTATAGCTTACAAAGTGGAGCTACAATTTTAACACCATCATCTTACATTGCAGAAAGTGAATTAGCTTCTTATTTAGCGCGGGTTAATTATATATACGACGATAGATACTTACTTACCTTAACTTATAGAAGAGATGGATCTTCAAAATTTGGAGAAGGGAATAAATGGGGGAATTTTCCAGCAGGAGCTGTAGCTTGGAATGTACATAACGAAGATTTTTTTAACAGTAATTTTATTTCACAATTAAAATTAAGAACAAGTATTGGTATAACGGGTAATGACAGATTTGGAGTTGGACTTGGACAAAGTACATTTTCTCCATCTGCATCAGTAACTACAGATGGATCTACTTTATCTATAGGAACAATTTCATCTAGAGTAGGTAATGAAGATTTACAATGGGAAGAAACTAAAAAATTCGATTTAGCTTTAGAGGTTGGTTTTTTTGATAACAGTTTAACCATGGAATTAGGATATTATAAGAATAATACAACTAATTTATTGTTAGATAAAACTATAGCGCCTTCTAATGGTATCGAATCTATTTTAACCAACTCAGGGGAAGTAGAAAATAAAGGGTATGAACTTAGTTTAAATTACAATAAGACTTTTAATAGTGGATTTAGTTGGAGTTCAACTTTAAATTTCTCTCAAAACGAGAATACAGTTATAGATCTTGATTTAATTGAAGGTACAGATTTTTTACCAGGAGAAGAAGCGAGAATAGATGGTAATGTAAGCGGTTCGTATTCTGTATTAAAAGAAGGTTTACCTGTAGGTACAATTTATGGATATAGATATTTAGGTGTTTTACAACAAGGTGAAACTTCTGAAACACAACCTACAGCAGTGGCTGGAGATCCTTTATTTGCAGACCTAAATGGTGACGGACAAATAACAGGGGAAGACAAGGAATTAATAGGTAATGGATATGCTAAATATAACTTAGGTTTTAGTAACACATTTAGTTATAAAAACATTACGCTTTCTGTCTTTTTAACCGGGGTGTTCGATATAGATAAGCTTAACGGAAATAATGTTATAGGATACCAATACAATACATTAGATATTGCTAAAGAGCGTTGGACTCCAGAAAATACAGCTGGTACATTGCCTCAAGATTTATGGCAAGGCGATCAATGGGTAAACGATTATTTTGTTGAAGATGCCTCGTATGTTAGACTTAAGAATGTAAGTTTATCGTATGATTTTAGTAGAGAAGTTTTAGATAAGATAGGATTAGCTTCACTTCAATTAAGTTTAATAGGTACAAACTTAGCTACTTGGGATACTTACTCAGGCTTCGATCCGGAAGTGAACTCAACTAGATCAAGTAGTACAAATTTAAATACAGAAGCTGGATTAGATGCGTATTCGTATCCGTATCAAAAATCATTTACACTTGGAGTTAAAGTAGGAATTTAAAGCAAAAAATTATGATAGGAAAGAAATTTTTAAAGGTTAAAATATATTACATGTTTTTTATATGTATAGTTGCATTAATTTCATGTAGTGATGATTTAGAAGAAGAACTTAAAGGGCAATTGTCTGAAACCAGTATTAGTACAGAAAGTGATGCTGTAGCTTTAATTGATGGTATATATAACGGATTTTTAGCCGGAGGTTGGGATTATTACGCCTCTGGAGTATTAGCAAGAGCTACAGATGGTATTACAGATGTGTTTGTTCTAAATGATTCTAACTACAGAAATTTAGAAACCTACGATTGGACAGATGAAGATATCGTGGCAGATTTATGGGCAAGTATTTATACGGTTATTGATAGAGCAAATTGGGCAGTGTACTTGATAGAGGGTATAGATGACAGTGTTTTTAGTGATACTTCTAAAGAAGAGCTTATAGCCGAAGCTAAATTTTTAAGAGGATTAGCATACTATGATCTTACAGGGTTATTTGGAGCAGTACCATTAAAATTAGAACCCACAAGGTCTGATGAGGTGGGACTAGCACGAACAGATTTAGAAATTGTATATGCACAAATTGAATCAGATTTTGAATATGCTACAACCTATTTACCAGGCAGATCAAATACACCAGGTAAAGCTTCTAAAGGTGCAGCGTATGGCTTATTAGCTAAAACACAACTAAGACAACTTAAATGGACTGAAGCTGGAGAAAATATAGATAAGTTAATTGCTTTAGGAGAATATAACCTATTTACAGAAGACAATTTTTTAAAACTATTTTATGAGTCTAATGTGTTAGATGATGAATTTATTTTTTCAATTATGTCTTTAGGCGAATCTTATAGTACGGCCTCTAATCACCATTTAAAATTCTTTACGCCTTGGGGCTACGATACGGGATGGGCAACTGTAGGGTTACCAGAAAATATATACAATACTATAGAGCCAGAAGATGAGCGTAATGAGGTGTATTTTGACGAGTATCCATATCTATATGGTGGAGCAATTAAAAGTGCAATGGACGATTTTGGATTTGCAATAAATAGAAAATTTGGAAGTTATAATCGAGATGTTACAGCTCCAGGAACGGGATACGTGGCTTACCAAAATTATGGGATATCAAAAATGAGTGTACCTGTTTTACGCTATGCAGATGTACTTTTATTAAAAGCAGAAATTGAGAACGAATTAAACGGTCCAACCACCGCTGCTTATGAGGCTATTAATCAGGTTAGAAATAGGTCTGGATTGGCAAATTTATCCGAAGGATTAACACAAGAAGATTTTAGAACGGCTGTGTTAGCAGAACGAGCTATTGAGTTAGCAGGCGAAGGGCAACGAAAAGACGATTTAATTAGACAAGGTGTTTTTGTTTCAACTTTAAATCAATATGCTCAAAGTCAAGGATATCCGCTTACGGTTACTGAAGACCACAAATTAATGCCTATCCCACGTACAGAATTGGATTTAAATCCAAATATGGAACCAAATCCATCTAATAGTTTCTAAAATAAGATTTGGTCTAGTTTTATAAGTGTACTAGACCAGATTTTTTCAATCAGTTTATATGCGAAAAATTCTATGTGTTTGCCTTCTTAGTATTATGTCTTCCTGCAGTCAAATTTCAAATAAATTTGCTCCACAAATAGGTGTAATTGAAATTAATTCTGTTAAAGATAATGCGCTTAAAATTAAAATTGATGTTGAAACTACAGAGGGAGCAGATGCTTACATACAGTATTGGAATTATACAAATGTAACGCAAACAGACTCCGTAATATCATATTCGCCTATATCCAGAAATTCTAATTTACATCACCTCATGTTAGTAGATGTAAATCTGAATACAGATTATAAGTATAATGTTGTTGTTCAGAAAAAATCTCTAGAAAGACGAAGTAAAACTTACAATTTTACTACTACAAGAAACATTCAATGGGTACCATATTACAGAAATAAAGATAGTCTATCTCATGTTAAATTTGATGGTTACCTTCATTTTCATTCTAGACAAATTCCAGGGTATTTATTCTTAACCAATGGCGAAGGAAAGTTAGCATCGTACTATAAAAATGAAGATAATTTTAAGGTGTCTAAATGGACTAACAAAGAAACTTTATTGGGCATTTTAAGTAACGATACGTTGCATTTTACAAATGGAAAAAAAATTATTGAGTACGATAAGTTTGGCAACACAATACTAGAAATAGAAACGGGTAAAGACAACATTCAACAGTCCTTTCATCATGAAGTAGATTTAGATGAAAATGGAGACATTATGACTTTGGTCTATAATAAAAAAATAATGGATTTGTCTTCTGTAGGAGGTACTAAAACTGATACTATAAAGGGGGATGGTATACTTGTATTAAACCATAAAAAAGAAGTGGTTTGGGAATGGTCTGTTTTTGATGTAATGAATCCTCTAGATGATGAAACAATTCTTAATAGTAAAAAAGATTGGTTACATGCTAATGCATTATTTAAAGATAAACATGGCGATTACTATGTGTCTTTTAGAAACATTAGTCAGGTTTGGAAAATTAACGGAAAAACAGGCGATTTAATTTGGAAACTCGGAGGTATAGATAGCGATTTTAAAATGCCTGAAGAGGCTGTGTTTTCAGGACAACATAACATAAGAATTAATAATGATAATGAACTTGTGTTGCTCGATAATGGTAATCTAAGGTTTAAACCTGGCTATAAACAAGCGTCTAACAGAATTAAAATGTTAGATATAAATGCTAAGTCGCAATCCCGATTATTAACACTTTCGTTAGATACTCTAAATATGGAAGTTAAAACTAAAGACATCGTGTTATTTCCAAAAAAATATTTTACACATTCTCAAGGAAGTGCAGAGTATATTAATGACAGTCTTGTGGTATTCTGTAGCACCAATACAAACCGAATTGTGTTTACTAATAAGAGCGGTAAAGAGCTAGGAAATATGCCTTTAGAATATTCTACGTATAGAGTGCAATACATAAAAGAGTTGTACGATACGAGTTATGCTAATTAATTATCTTAAAAATAATGGTAAAATCAGATCATAAAAACATACCCTTCAACGATGTGACTTTGTCTTTTTTGTTTTGGTCGTTTGTTAAAATTGGTGCAACATCTTTTGGAGGGTTTATGGCTTTAGTATCTGTAGTTCAAAAAGAACTTGTAAAAAAGAAACCTGTTATTGAAGACCATTTACTTTTAGATGCAATATCAATTGCTTCAGTGTTACCGGGACCTATGGCTTTTAATGTTATTGCATATATAGGGTATACATTAAGAGGTTTAAAAGGCGCATTAATTAGTATGCTTGCTATTTTATTACCATCATTTATATTCATGATAATACTATCATATTTATACCTTGAATACGGACAACTTACACTACTTAATAATTTTTTTAAAGGTGTATTACCTGCAGTTTCTGCAATAATTGTAGCCGTGGCATTTAATATGTCTAAAAAGCATATTAAAGATTATAAACAGGTTTTAATTAGTCTTTTAGCAATTGCTGCTATTTTATCTGTAAAATCTGTTTTTATCCCTGTAATAATTATTGCAAGTAGTGGTGTAGTAGGCGTCTTAATTTATAAACATACACTTAAACCAGAACCCATTATAATACCCCTTAAGGTAGAGTATAAACACGCCTTTAAGTACTTTATTCTAGTACTTATTATTATATCGCTATGTATTGGTGTTGTGCTACCATCAGTTACAACAGGAGATGTTTACGACAGTGTTATTATCACCAAAGAGTTAATGATTACTTTTTCTAGTATTAGTGTTACGTTATTTGGTGGCGGTTATGTTATTATCCCAGCTATGCAAGAAATTATTGTTGATGGTTTGCAATGGCTATCCAATAAAGAATTTGTAGACGCAATAGCACTAGGGCAGTTAACGCCAGGTCCTATTTTTATTAGTGCCACATTTATAGGCTATAAAGTAGGGGGATTTATAGGTGCAATCACTGCAACTTTAGCAGTGTTTATCCCTCCCGCATGTATTATGATTCTCTTTTCAGAATTTATAAATAAAATAAAAAACACGCCTATTGTTAAAGCTGCTTTTAAAGGTTTAAGGCCTGCAGTTATAGGCATGATTCTAGCAGCGGCTTATACGATTAGTAAAAGCTATCCAGTGAATTATTTTTCAGTAATTATCTTTTTAATTGTATTAGTAGCATCCATTAATTACAAAATAGATGTCATTTATTTAATTCCTATTTCTGGAATTTCAGGCATACTATTTTATAACTTTTTTTTAGAAATATGATAAAAAATAAAGCCATACAAATTATAGGAACTCAAAGGTCAGGGTCTAATTTATTACGTGTCATGCTAAATCAGATTGAAGCTATTGATGCACCACATCCGCCGCATATACTTCAGCGATTTTATCCATTATTAGCAACATACGGTAATTTAAACATCGAATTAAATTTTTTAAAATTAATAGACGATGTATGTAAATTAATTGAATTTAATCCCGTGCCTTGGCAAGGTTTCACTTTAGATAGAAAAGCGATTAGAAAACAGTGTGAAACAAATACGTTGTTAGAGGTTTTTAAAGTTATATATAATTTAAAAGCCACACACGCTAAGGCAAATTATTGGTGCTGTAAGAGCATGGCAAATATTAATTATATAGATGTTTTAGAAGCTTCAAATATTAAACCTATATATATACACTTGTATAGAGATGGGAGAGATGTAGCACTTTCTTTTAAAAACGCAATTGTTGGCCCTAAACATACTTACCACTTAGCAAAAAAATGGAAAACAGAGCAAGAATTGTGTTTAAAATTAAAACATAGTGTTGCACCTAACCGGTTTTTTTCATTGTGTTATGAAGACCTTATCACAAAACCTAAAGTCGTATTACAAGAACTTTGCACATTTTTAAATATACCGTTTAATACCGCAATGCTTAATTATTACCAGTCAGAAGAGTCTTTAAAAACAGCTGCTTCTGGTAAAATGTGGAAAAATGTATCCCAACCTATTTTAACACATAATTGCAATAAATTTTTAACAGAGATGAAGTCTCCTGATATTTTACTTTTTGAAAGTATTGCAGGAACAACTTTATCACAGTTAAATTATTCTTTATACACAGATGGTTTTTATAAACTCATTACAGAAGATGATATTGAAGCATTTCATCAAGAAAACGAAATTTTAAAACAAACTGTATTGTCTATGGCCAATACTAGAGATATCTCTAGAAAGCAACCACAATTACAATTATTAAAAGAGATACAAAATAGAGGTACGCTTCAGGTAGCAAACATATAAATCATATAAGCATATTAAAAAATGAATATAAAAGTAATAGCAATAGCAATTGTGTTTTTTGTAACGAGTTCAAAAATGATTGCGCAATTAAACTTAATTCCTTATCCCAATACTGTTACTCTTCATAGCGGAGAAGTAACATTTAATACCATAAAAGTTAAGTACGATAACGCTTTAAATAGTGAGTTTAATGAGTTGAGTAAATTTATTAAAACTAAAGGGTTAAAACCAACTACAACTCAGTCTAAAGATTTTAATATAGAGTTAGTTTTAGCAGAACACACTTTAAAAGAAAACGGAAAAGAAGGATATAAATTAGATATAACCGATAAAAAAATAACTATAACTGCCGCAAATCCAGCAGGAATATTTTTCGGAATACAAACTTTAAAACAACTACAATTAGACCGTTCAGCATCAGGTATGTCTTTCCCTCAGGTTTCTATTCAAGATAATCCGAAATTTAAATGGCGTGCATTTATGTTAGACGAATCTAGACATTTTAAAGGCAAAGAAGTTGTTTTCGATATGTTAGATCAAATGGCTCTTTTAAAGATGAATGTTTTTCATTGGCATTTAACAGACGATCAAGGCTGGAGAATAGAAATAAAAAAATACCCTCTATTAACTCAAATTGGGAGTTACAGGAATGATACTCAAATTAATGGAGTTAAAAGTGATAAACGAACAGGAAAACCACATTCAGGATTTTATACACAAGAAGATATAAAAGAAGTTATTGCTTATGCCGCAAAAAAACACATTACCATTATTCCTGAAATAGAAATGCCAGGTCATGCCACGGCTGCGATTGCTGCATATCCTTGGTTAGGAACAGTAGATAAACCAATAGATGTCTCAGTCACTTTTGGAATATTACCAAATATATTTAATGTTACAGATCCTAAAGTAAAAACATTTCTAGAAGATGTATTGCAAGAGGTAATTGATTTGTTCCCTAGTAAAATTGTACATATTGGTGGTGATGAGGTTAAGTTTGATCAATGGAAAGAAAGTGAACAAGTTACTGAATGGATGAAAGATAATAACATTAAATCTTATCCGGATATTCAAATAGCTTTCACTAATAGTATGTCTAAATTTATTGAAAGTAAAGGTTATAGAATGATGGGTTGGAATGATATCTTAGGTGAAAATCTGCATCATTATAATGTAGAGGAAACTAAAAAAGAAAATAACGAAAAATTAGCTCAAAGTGCTATAATTCATTTTTGGAAAGGGAGTCAAGAGTTAATGGTTTCTGCGCTTACAAAAGGTCATGAGGTTGTTAATTCTCAGCACAATTATACGTATCTAGATTATGATTATAATTCCATTTCACTTGAAAAAGCATATAGTTTTTCTCCAATTCCAGAAGGAATTGACAAAAATTTGGAATCTCAAGTTCTAGGGTTAGGTTGCCAAATGTGGAGTGAGTGGGTGCCAACTCAAGAAGATATGTATAGACAAGTATTTCCAAGACTTGCTGCCTATGCAGAAGTAGGATGGACACAGACAGAACAGAAAGATTTTAGAAGATTTCAAACCAATCTTCAAACTGTAAAACAAAACTGGGAAAATACGCCTTATTATACTAAAAACATTAAAAATGATGATTACGTAACTATAACATTTAGTGTGGATATGAATGACTCTCCGTTTTTAAAAGAACTAGAAGGCGGACGCGAAATGTTAACCCTTTCAGGAACTTTTAAAAATGTTAATACAGGAGCAGAAGAATATTGGCACGCAGATAGTGTAAGTTTAACAGATTCTGATTATAATGGAATTTATACAGGAACAAAATTAGTTCCTAAAAACAGCACGCTATCTTTTATATTATTAAAGTCTCCAGATGGCAGTTGGGATAATCATATTAAAATTTTATCTACTCAATCTTGTAAGTATCTAACACCAGAAAAAAATTATAAAATAGATGTGCATTCTAAAGATATGCAGGTTGCTTTTAAAGCTGAAAAATGCTTAGATATTTAAAAAAATAATAACCAGTTCGTACTCGTACCATCTATCTTAATCTTATAATAAACCTATGCAAAACAAAACAGAAGCAATTGCACCAAAACCCCAAACCAATCATATCGCCATAGCTATAATTGCGGGCTTATTTTTCATTTTTGGTTTTGTAACCTGGATTAATGGCGCCTTAATTCCATTTATGAAAACGATAAACGAGCTCACCGATGCGCAATCTTATTTAGTGGCATCAGCCTCATATATTTCATTTGTAGTTATGGCACTTCCAGCTTCCTATATAATAAATAAAGTAGGGTATAAAAAGGGGATGTCATTAGGGTTATTTGTTATGGCTTTTGGAGCTTTAATCTTTATACCCGCAGCCGAAGCCCGTACCTATTGGGTGTTTTTAACAGGTATTTTTATACAAGGTTTAGGGATGACACTCTTACAAACGGCTTCTAATCCTTACATTACTATTTTAGGACCTATAGAAAGTGCAGCCAAGCGTATAGCCATAATGGGAATCGCCAATAAAGTGGCAGGCGCATTAGGCTCTTTAATTTTTGGTGCCTTGTTATTATCTGGTATAGATGGCGTAAAAGATAAACTGGCATTCGTCTCGGAAGCAGAAAAAGAAACATTATTAAATACTATGGCCGATAGTGTTGTTACTCCATATATAGTCATGGCTATTGTGTTATTGGTTTTAGGGTTTTTAATACGAAAAGCACCGCTTCCAAATTTAGAAGAGCCAGAAACACCAGAAGAAACTTCTGCAACAACGGCAGCAAAAACGAGTGTATTTCAGTATCCACATCTATGGTTAGGAGTACTAACCTTGTTTTTTTATGTAGGCGCAGAAGTTATTGCAGGAGATACAATAATATCTTATGGGATTTCACTAGGGTTTTCTTCAGAGGAAGCGAAATTCTTCACTACCTTCACACTCTTGGCTATGGTATTAACCTATGGTTTAGGCGTTGTTTTAATTCCAAAATATTTAAAGCAGCATAAGGCATTAGTTATAAGTGCCATTTTAGGAATCGTATTTAGCTGTTGCATTATATTAACCTCAGGACTAACCTCAGTACTATTTGTGGCAGCCTTAGGTATTTCAAATGCCTTGGTTTGGCCCGCCGTTTGGCCTCTAACCTTAGATGGCTTAGGGAAGTTTACAAAAACGGCATCAGCCTTATTGGTTATGGCTATTTCAGGAGGCGCAGTGATTCCGCCATTATATGGAAAACTGGTTGATCTGAATAACGTATCATTACTATCAGAAGGCTTATCAGAGTCAGAGGCAATCGCACAAGCCGCCACCAGTAGTTATTGGATTTTAATCCCCTGTTATGCATTCATCTTATTTTTTGCAATATGGGGACATAAGTTTAAAAGTTGGAGAAAATCATAGACTGTTTAATAAAAATACAAACACAAAAAATAAAAGATTATGCTAAAAAGTAGTATAGACAAAGCGACAGGATTTGAAAAGCGCTTCGAGAACATCGGGACAGTTGTTTATGAAGATTCAAATTCAGGGTCTAAAGCTGTAGCTAAGGAAATCGCCGAATTAATCCAAGTAAAAGCCTCACAGAAACAGCCTTGTATATTAGGATTAGCCACAGGCTCTTCACCCAAAGGCTTATATGCAGAATTGGTACGTTTACACAAAGAAGAAGGCTTAAGTTTTAAGAATGTAATTTCTTTTAACTTGGATGAATACTATCCTATGGAGCCAGACTCTGTAAACAGTTATGTACGATTTATGAACGAGTTACTGTTTAATCATGTCGATATTTTACCAGAAAACTGTCACATTCCAGATGGAACATTAGACAAAGAAGAGATTGCAGATTATTGCGATGCTTACGAGTCAAAAATAGAAGCTTTAGGCGGAATAGATTTACAAATATTGGGAATTGGAGGAAACGGCCATATTGGTTTTAACGAATCGGGATCACTACAAAACTCAAAAACGCGATTAGTCGCCTTAGACCACATTACCAGAGTTGCAGCCAGCAGCGATTTTTTAGGATTAAACAACACCCCAAGAACAGCCATTACATTAGGTGTTAAAAAGATTATGGAAGCCCAACGCGTCATATTAATGGCTTGGGGCGAAGGGAAATCTAACATTATAAAACAATCTGTAGAAGGTCAAGTAACTAACTTGGTACCAGCTTCTTTTTTACAAGAGCACGATAATGTAACCTTTGTATTAGACAAAGAATCGTCTTCCAAACTAACACGAGTAAACACACCTTGGTTGGTAGAAAAAATAGAATGGACGGATAAGTTAGTAAGAAAGGCTGTATTAGGTTTAGCATTACATTTAAAGAAACCGATTTTAATGTTAACCGATGCCGATTATATAGAAAACGGAATGAGCGATTTATTAGCCGATTCTGGACCAGCCTACGATATAAACATCAAGATTTTTAACAGGTTGCAAAACACCATAACCGGATGGCCTGGAGGAAAACCTAATGCCGATGATTCTAAACGCCCCGAACGCGCAGAGCCAGCTAAGAAACGGGTACTAATATTTAGTCCACATCCAGATGACGATGTAATCAGTATGGGAGGGACCTTTAAACGATTACAAGAACAAGGCCACGAGGTGCATATTGGGTATCAAACCTCAGGAAACATAGCAGTATCGGACGATGAAGCCTTACGATTTGCAGGTTTTGTATGCGATTACAATGCTAAATTTGGCATAGAAAGTACAGAAGCAGAAAACATTTATAAAAAAGCCATAGCGTTTTTAGAGAATAAAAAAGGGAGTGAGATAGACATTCCGGAAGTACGCTATATAAAAGGATTAATACGAAAAGGAGAAGCGCATGCCGCAGCAAAATTTATAGGCTTACCAGATGCTCACATCCATTTTATGGAAATGCCATTCTATGAAACAGGAGCCATAGAAAAGAAACCTTTAGGCGAGGACGATATAGAGATAACGATGGCTTTAATCGATAAGATAAAGCCACATCAAATTTATGCAGCGGGCGATTTAGCCGATCCACATGGGACCCATAAAGTGTGTTTAGACGCCATATTTACAGCCGTAAAAGCCCTAAAACCAAAAAAGTATATGAAAGACTGTTGGGTTTGGTTATACCGAGGGGCATGGCAAGAGTGGAATGTAGATGAGATAGAGATGGCAGTACCAATGAGTCCGGATCAAGTGTTAGAAAAGCGCCATGGAATATTTAAGCATCAATCGCAAAAGGATGGTGTGGTGTTTCAGGGATCAGACAGCAGAGAATTCTGGCAACGTGCAGAAGATAGAAACCGAGAAACTGCAGAGATTTATCATCAATTAGGTTTAGCACATTACGCAGCTATGGAAGCCTTTGTGAGATGGCATTTTTAAAAATAAATCGTAAATTAAAATATTAAATTTTTCAATAAAGGCTTACATTATTCTGTAAGCTTTTATTTTTTACATGCATTTTAGCCATGATAAACTTAGTGTAAAATTTAAAGTAATCTTCTATATTATAGTTAATATAACATCTTCCAATCTAATTATTATTTACATTTGCGTAACCAATTAAAAAGCTATATTTCAATATTAATTTTGTTGAAAATGGAGTTGTTTCAATTTTAAATTAAATGTGTTCAAAATACATTATAAATATAACTCTGGCTTAAAATCTGAGAAATTATATAGAATAGAAAGTGTTTAGTTTAGAAGTTTTTTAAGCGTTTATAAAAGATTTTAAACTGAAAAATTAAAAAAGTCATGCGTAAGATATTACAAATCATTAATACAAATCTAGGGTCTGAAAATGTGATTAAACAAAATTTTTCTGGATCAGTTTATATTCAGAGTGATAATGGTTTAGGTTTAGATGAAAATGAATTTATACCTTTATTAGATAAATTTAACAATGCATTAAAATTATCTGGAGGTATAATTACGCCTAGCGATGATTTTTTGGTGATTTTTAAACATGAATTATCTGAAATTAAGGATGAAAAAACAGTAAAAGTAGAGCATAATTATTACAGATCAACTATTATTTTAGATTCCGGATTAATGGCATTATGCCGTGAAGAGAATACGGCCTCTAACGTATTTAAAGATTCAGCTACATCATTTTCGTGGGATACAATAGATCGAGTAGAGTTATTAGAAAATACTACAGAAGATTCCTTTTATTTTTTTAGGTTTCATGTTAAAAATAACTCAGGTCACCATGATGTAAATATAAATAGATTTGGTACTAGTAATATAGAGGCAGCTAAAAGTATATTAAAAATGTTAAGTGAGATTATAGTGTATAAAAATGCTTATATCGATAAACACGCCGAATTACAATCTACTATTGAAAGATTATTTAATGAAGAAGATTATGAGTCTGGAGTAAATGCTTTAGATGAGTTTAGTAAGTATTATAATATAAATGATTTAGATTTAGACGATTCTTCTTTTTATTATTTCAATAAAACTTTTGGTTTACGAAGTATGGGAAGGTTAGACGACGCTTTAGATACTATTAATAATTATATTAATTTATATAAAGAACGCGGAGAAATCGAATCTTATACTTATGAGTTAAAAGGAGAACTATTATTCAAACAAAAAAAATATATTCCGGCTATAAATTGCTTTGCAATTAGCGAAGAAAACTATGAAAATCAAGGTTATAAAAAAGGAGTAAAAACAAAGAAAGAAGAAGTTTACACCAAACTAAAAAAGAAGTTTTTAAAAATTCCTTATCAAGAAAGAAAACTTGTTTTTGTATCTGAAGATATTTATGCCACAACGTCTAATGATATTGTAGTACTTAAGAAAAATAGTTTACCAATTTCAATTAATTTTTTAGAGGGACACCCACGTAATAACGAGGTTTACATTTGCCATCCATTTAAACAGGATTTATATTTACCGTTACGCAGCTATACAGAAATTTTATTTTTAGAACGTGTAGAAGAATTTATTTATTTAGTACAAGGTTTAGGAGCTACTCAGTTAGAATTAACAACAGGTCCTAACGACGATGGAACTATAAAAATACAAAACCAACAATACGATTTTAATCCAACACAAGCGCCAATACTTCCTAATAGTTTGGTTTGGTATCATTCAGATGTAAATTGGCAAAAATTGGTCGATTTACGAATGTATACAGGAATTATATCACACTCAGAGCTTATTTCTAGTATAGCAACTTCACAAATGTCTTCAGACGATTTAAAAAAGCTAAATGAAGAATTAAAATTAGTTTTACCTAAAGCAGGAGAGAAGTTTAATAAAAAATCATCTTTTAATAAAACGTCTTTTAAAACTATAGAATGGATATTTAAAATACATTTTGAAGCGCTTGATAAGTTGCCAAGTTCGAAAGAAAAGTTAGAAAACCCAACACCAATTAATTCTAATTTAAAAGATAATGATTATAAAATCAATCTTGAAAAATATAAAGAAGAAGTATTGTTTATGATTGAGGATGATGGGATAATAGATGTATCTGAACGTAAGATTTTAAATCGAAAAATAAAAAAATTAGGCATTACAAAAGCAGATGCATTAGCAATTGAAGACGAGGTATTGTTATCTAACTATTCTGAAAACGAGAAATTATATATAGAAGAGTTAAAAGATATTGTTGAAGATGGTAAAATATCTGATAAAGAGCGTAAAATTCTTAATAGATACGCTTTAAAATTTAAGGTAAGCACTAAAAGACAAAAGGAGATTGATTCTAAATATTTAGACTAATATTTTATAAATATATTTTTGTCATTAAAAGTTTTAAATTATTATTAGGTTTTATTGACAGTGTTTTTATTGAAAAAGGTTATTTGGCAATACGTAACGCATCTGCAAAGGCATTATCAAAATCACTATCTTCAACAGCTTTAGCCGCTTTCTCTACATCATATGTAACACGTTTAAAAGTTACATCTAGAATTTCTGAGTTTGAAGCGGTATCTTGATTAAGGGTAACAATGGCATAACAAAGTCTTGCATCTCCATCTTTAGGTTTTCCTACAGAACCAATATTTATAACATGTTTAAATGTTTTGTTATTTTTTATAACACGATGAAAAGGTTTATGCGTATGTCCGCATAAAAGAACGTCTGCTTGCTGTGCATGCATCATATCTAAAACGTCTTGCTCTGGATAGTCTACAACCATATAATCGTTTATGGCTTTCATACTTCCATGCGTCATTAATACATTAAACGGTTTATTATTTGTTTGGAAACAGAGGTTTAAGTGTCTTGGTAAATTAATTAAATACTTTCTGTTGGATTCTGTTATTAGGGTTCTAGTTAAGCCTTTATTAGATGGTTTGTCTTCTTTTACAGCAGGTTTTAACAAAGCTTCATCATGGTTTCCCATAATAGTAGGAATATGTCGTTTTCTTATGGTTTCAACCACTTCGTTTGGCCAAACATTATAACCTACTAAATCTCCTAGGCAATAAATGGCATCAACTTGTTCTGTTTCAACGTCTTTAAAAAAAGATTCTAAAGCCGGTAAATTAGCATGTATATCTGAAAAGAAAGCAATTTTCATACTATAAAGTTTGTGTTAATACAAGTTATTTCATGAAATTCAAATGTAAAATTATCAATCTAAAGATTTAAATAAAATGACAGTTATTTTTTGTAGTAAACATTGTATTATGAACGTAAGTTCATTACTTTTGTATTAAAGTAATTATTATGCCACGTCCAAGAAAAAAAAGGAAAGTAAATCATCCTCCAAAAATGCAAGGTTTTAAACCTTTTGGTATTTCATTTTGTGATTCAGATCAAATTATAATGAAATATGAGGAGTTTGAAACCATTAAACTGGTGATTTACGATGCCTTACCTCAAGAGACTGCAGCAGATAAAATGGAAGTGTCAAGACCTACATTAACGCGTATCTATAATAGTGCATTGCAAAAAGTAGGACAAGCTTTTGTTGAAGGCAAATCTATTATTATAGATGGTGGAACGTTTGAATTTAATAAAGATTGGTTTAAATGTAAACGTTGTTTTAAATTAATAGATAGTGATGAAGACACATCTAAATGTGGGGATTGTCCACCCTTAGATCAAGAAGAGTTGATAAATTTAAACATATAATTATGCCAAGTTTAGATGGAACGGGCCCTGAAGGTTTAGGAACTAAAACAGGAATGCAATTGGGATTATGTAAAAAGGGTATTTCTGATGGCCAGTCTGTCTCAGGGCACAGACCGTATTGTCAAGGCAGACGAAAAAAGTTAAACACAGACAAGATAGTACGATTAAAATCTTAAGATATGAGAAAGATTGCCATACCTATAACAGAAGATAATAAATTAGCGCATCATTTTGGAAGAAGCAAGTTTTACGAAATCTATGTGTTTTCAAATCAGAATGAGGTTTTAGACATCCAACTTTTAGAAGCTAATTACAAAAGAGCTTGTAAATCTGATATTTTCAATGTTTTAGCCAAAATGGGAGTACGTTATTTACTTTCCGACCGTATAGGAGATCAAGCCTCTAAAAAATGTGATGAAGTTGGTATAAAAGTTGTTTCTGGATGCTCTGGAAATTCTTCAGGTGTTGTACTAACATTTTTAGAATATAAGTGTTAGAAAATATACGAATTGTAAGGAAGAAATGATTAGATCTAAAACGTGTTAAAATCAAGATATGTTAAACAAAACTTTTAAATTATCTATTCATAAATTAAAATTTTAATGTGAAAGTTATTTCGTAAGTTAGATTATAATAATATGTGTTAAACTTAATGTAAAAGTTGTCTTTTACTTAAAAAAGAATACAAATCAACATAAATTGAAAAAAAATTAAAATAAATCAGTGACTTATATGAAAATTATACTTCATATTGTAACACGTTTTCTATTTTTGTTGCTTTTTTTAAGAAGTGTTAAGTATTGAAAAATAAAATATAACAAAACCCCAGAATATATACAGATTAATAACATCTACAAACTAATTTTATAAGTGCATAACGTTGTATAAACGTTCTAAATTAAAACCTATGACTAATAACATACTGATAGAAAATCAATATAAAAGAACAAGCTTATTTGAAAAAGAAAATGTGAACTACTTAGTTCGTGTTTTAAAACGATTTAATACAGTGCCAAAAATTAATAATATAAATATTATCACCTCTAATAAAGAGTCTGATGTATTTAAAATTATACCAAATAAAGCCATTATAATTGGTACTTCTTTTTTAAATAAACCTGTTTTAGCATTAGTCTATTTAAGATATGGTATAGAATGGCAATTGTGGTACAAAGCTTTAGGAGAAAATAAAGAAGATACACTTTTATGTGATATTGCTGCACTTAAAGTAACAAGTATATTTTACAAGCTATTACCTAAAGATGATAAAGAAAAATTAGAACCTTTAAGTTTTACATTATTAGATTTTATTAAGAGTGAAGCAGATATAGATACAACTTCTACGTCTAAATATAGTCCATTACAAACTATTCACGGGTTAGAGAATACAAGTATAACATTTAAACCTTCTTGGACGCCAATTGTAGAAAATTTAGCGATGCCAACAGAGTATTTATTAATGTCTGGCGGAGATTTAAGGTTAAATATTGATGAAGTAGGTTTACTTAATAAATATGGTTGTCGTCCATTTCCTAGACCAGAAGCCTTCACTTTCGCATCGTCTACAGCTACAAGTGTGTCTAATTTTGCTTTTGACAAAACAGATAAAGTAAGAAACATACTAATTGGTAACAGTTTAAAATATGGTTTTGAAAAAACGACCTTAGATTTTGCGGAATTACTTAAAAATAATTTAAGAAAAATATTTAAGTTATATGATGGCTGTGAAATAATCTTTTCACCATCTGGGACAGATTCTTCGCTTCAATTGGCAGGTATAACACAAATTACAACAGCTAAAGAAATTACACACGTTTTGGTCGCATCAGACGAAACGGGTAGTGGCGTTCCGGGAGCATTAAAGGGATGTCATTTTGAGAATACTACGGCTTTAAATATTCCTATTAAAAAAGGAGATAATATTGAAGGATTTAGAGATGTAGATGTTATTAAAATAACTTTTAGAGATGAGAATGGTGCACTAAAATCAACTGAAGCTTTAGATCAGGAAGTGTATAAAGCTGTTTCCGAAAATCATAAATTAGGCAGACACGTAGTGCTACACACTATGGATCAGTCTAAATTAGGGTATCAATCTCCAAGTGATGAATTAATACAGAAATTAAATGCTTTAGAAGGTCTATCTATGCAAATTATAGTAGATGCTTCGCAGTTACGATTAGACCCTAAAGACGTTAAAAACTATTTAAACAAAGGATACATTGTAACCATTACAGGAAGTAAATATTTTACTGGCCCTCCATATTCAGGAGCTTTAATTTTTCCTAAAGAAGTAAGCGATGCAATACATGCTGTTAAAACCAAATTGCCAGTTGGTTTAACTCAATATTACAATCATTCAGACTGGCCAACATCTTGGTTTTGTGCTGCAGATTTACCTAGCGGATTTAATTACGGATCTTATATGCGTTGGAACGCTGCCATGGTAGAAATGGATAGATATTTTAAAACTCCTGTATTGTATAGAAATATGGGAATTGAAATGTTTTGTAATTTTGTAGAAGATTCTATAAAAGAAGCGAGCTTCTTGCAACCTATATATGGCAACGAGTCTAAATCTAAAAGTTATGATAACGAAGAGTTTGGAATTAGAAATATCCGTACCATTTTTCCTTTCTTTATATTAAAAGATAATGAGCCTTTACCTATAGATAAGGTTAAAAAATTATATACACTATTAAACTCAGATTTATCTGAACAGTTTAAAGATTCGCCTTTAGAAACTATTGGACTTGCAGCACAAAAATGCCATATTGGTCAAGCTGTAAATGTAAAATATGCTAATAATATACCGAGTGCAATTTTAAGAATTAGTTTGGGAGCTCGTGTGATTTCAGAAAGTTGGGTGAATCGAGATATTAGTTTGTATTTCAGAAATATTGAAATTCAAATGAGTCAAATCACTGTAATCATTAAGAAAATTGAATTAATTTTAAGTCAGCCTGATTTACTAGATTAAACTCATTAATATTATTAAAATAAATATAAACCTCAATTACATTAAATATAAAGTGTAATTGAGGTTTTTAATTTAAAATCTAGTACAATAAATTTTATATATTATAACTTATTTTAAAGCCACTGTACCAATTTCGTGGTTGTCCAGGGTAATAATATCTTGGTTCTGAATCTCCAAACCCAACAGCATTTATTAATACAGAAGATGCGTAGTCTTTATTTGAAATATTATTTATACCAGCATTAACTTCTATAGTAAAATGTGATGTTATAGTATTTTTATAGGCTAGTTTGGCGTTTAAAATTGTATACTCTTCAGAATAAAGCGTATTAGCATCATTTAAAGGCATGTCTCCTACATATAAAAAATTAGTGTTTAAATTAAAGTTTTTGTATCCTAACTGTAATCCTCCATTAAATTTATGGTCTGGAACACCAGTAAGTTCATTACCCGAATAATCGGTTTCATTATCTACAAATTCTATAAATTTATGATCAGTAATTTCTGCATTTATGTACGGTGCTAAAACAAAACCCGAATTAAACATTTCTGTATAAGAAGCAGAAAGTTCAATTCCTTTGTGCTCTGTATTACCAGCATTTCTTCCAATATATTGATCTTCGCCAACACGATCTGCAACAAGTAAATTGTCTATATCTAATAGGTAGGCAGACAGTTGTATGTGTAACTTACTCTGAACGAGGAAGAGTTCGCTCCCAATTTCATAATTAATTCCGGTTTCTGGTCCTAATTCGGGATTAATTACTCCTTCGGGTGTAAGAGTCTCTTCTATAGACGGGTAATTAAATCCTTTACTTACATTTGCATAAGCACTTATATTAGGAACAAATTGATAGACAATATTTAAATTTGGAGCCACAATAGGATCGAAATTTCTGTCTGCATCTTTATTGTTTTCTCCCGTTTTAAATGCATCAGTAAACTCGTAATTGGTAGCATTTATATTAAGCCCGATTTGAGCTTTTAACTTATTTGTAATAGGTAATGTGGTTGTAGCAAAAACATTAAGATTTTGTCTGTTTTCAATATTGTCACTAAGTAAATTACCTTCTAAACTACCGTTTCCATTATTGTTTTCGTATAAATTTTCAATAGTTTTCCAATTGTATTCATCTGTATATATCTCACCACCAAAACTAAGATTAGCATTTTGGTTTAAAAATTTAAAATCTTTAGCAAAAAGTGTTCTAGCCCCATATCCATTAGTAAATTCATCTAAAATATTAAAGGGTCTAGGTTCGTAATGGTCTAAATAACTATAAAATACAGCTGTGGTATTACTAAAGTTGTCGGAAAAACGATGCGTATAATTTAAACCTATTAAAACTTGTTTATTGTCTTCGTAACCTTGAGCAGCATCCCAAGTATATGCTGCTTGAGAAGGGTCTTCATGAAATGCCGTTTGACCAATAGAACTTGGAATTTCTGCAAAATAATCGGTGTAATTTATTAAGAATCCAAGTTCATTTTTTTCGTTAAATTTATAATTTGTTGTTAATAATGCAGTATGTCTCTTATAATTACTATTATCTCGAAATCCATCAGATTTTAGATGATCGTAATTGAAATTAATAGCGAGTTTATTAGATGTTGTCGCTAATGAAACATTATTTTTTAACAATCCAAAACTTCCAACTGTCAGGTTTGTTTTTAAAAATGTTTCGCCTTCTAAAGCTTGTTTGGAATTAAGTAATAATGTGCCTCCCAAATTAGTACCATATTGCGTTGCTTTAGGGCCTTTAACAATTTCTAAATTTGCTATATCTTCAGGGTCAAAAGCATCAATAGCTGTTTCTCCGGTTCCGTTAGTGATGGGAATACCGTTAAAGTAAGCTCTTATTTTATTTGTGCCATAAAGCGTCCTAGAACCTACACCACGAATTACAATTCTATTGGTATTTAATGCACCACTTTGTATAAATACGCCAGGCGTTTCGTTTATACTAGAAACCAAATCGATAGGGCTATAAGTGTCAATTTTTTGAGACGATATCTTTGTTGTGGGTACAATAACTTTACTCTCTTTTTGATAGCTAGATGAAATGATTACGGCATCTAAATCTTGAGTTTGTTCTAATGCTAAAAGTTTAAATATACTTTTATTCGTTTTTAAAGTAACAGATTTTATATAATAATCGGGATGACTAATTTTTAATTTTATAGGTAATTTTAAGTTCTCTGGGAGTTTAAAAACACCATTAGCATTTGTTTCTGAAATCGTTGTATTATTATAAATTATAAATGCATTTGCAATGGGGTGTTCTGATACATTTAATATTGAACCACTAATTTGTTGTGCTAGCAAAGAATTGAAGGATGCTAAAAAACTAAATACAATTATGGTTTTAAAGTGTATACTTCTCATAAATATATGAATTATGTTTTATAATTTTTATTTAGTATAGCTCACTTTCCAAACCGTATTCCCGGCATCGTCATTAACTAATAAGTCTCCTTGTGGTGTTACAGTGACACAAACAGGTCTGCCGTAAACTTTAGTATCGTCGTCCTCTGCAATAAAACCAGTAAGAAAATCTTGAGGTTCACCATTAGGTTTACCGTCTTTAAAAGGAATATATACCACACGGTAACCAGAAAGTACAGATCTGTTCCAAGACCCGTGTTGACCTACAAATGCGCCATTTTTATAGATGTCAGGGAAACTGTCTTTATCATAAAATGTTAATCCTAAAGAAGCTGTATGCGATCCTACCGAGACGTCAGGAATAATAGTTTTTGCAACAAGATCTGGTGCTTTTCCTTTCTGTCTTGGATCTTCAATTTGTCCGTAGTAAGCATAAGGCCAACCGTAAAAACCACCTTCTTTTACGCTTGTAACATAATCTGGTACTAGGTTGTCCCCAATTTCATCACGTTCATTAACAGCGGTCCAAAGTTCGCCATTAACAGGATTCCAGTCCATACCTACAGGATTTCTTAATCCGCTAGCATAAATTTTTTCATTAGTACCATCTAAATCTACTTCTAGAATATTGGCTCTACGTTTTTCTTCATCCATGCCATATTCACCAACATTACTTGCAGAACCTACAGAAATGTAAATTTTATCTTGAGCTTTATTAGTAATAATATTTCTTGTCCAATGATTATTATAACCGCCAGCAGGTAGGTCGACTATTTTTTTACCTTTTTCTGGATTTAATTTTGTTTGTCCAACGTTATATGGATATTTATAAAGCCCATCTGTATTGGCAACATAAAAATAGTTGTCTATGATTAACATGCCTAGTGGTTGTTTTAAATCGTCTAAAAATGTTTCTCTTAATTCTATTTTACCATCATTATTTTTATCTCTTAATAGAGTGATTAAACCAGCGCTGTTTTTGGTGTTAGCTTCGCAAATAAACATGTCGCCGTTAGGTCCTATATAGGTCCATCTTGGGTTTTTAAATCCATCTGCTAGTTTGGTTACAGTAAATCCTTCAGGAGCTAGTGGCATTTTCCCTTCAGGCCAATCTACTAACGTATGTTCTTTTCTAACAGATTCTGTAGCATAAGGCTTAGGTAAAATTAGTGGCCCAATAGCAGTTTGTACAGTATCTGCAGGTTTGTTTGATATAATTTCTTTTTGAGTATCGGATACTTCCATTTCTTTTTCTTCTTTGGTTTTGCAGGCAAAGAAGCATGTTACAATAAAAAGGAGTAATAAGGGTTTTTGTAAGGTCATAATTATAGCTTTTTTTTGAAAATAAAGCTTTCATTTACAGATTTTTAACTCAATCGATTTTTTAAAATAATTTTAACATTCTGTATTGTAGTTTGTTTGTTATTAATGCGTTGGAGTTAAAACACAAACATCCTTGTCAATTTTAAATTGACAAGGATGTTTTATGGTTTTTTAAGCTTAGAGACTTAAGCGAAAAAAAATAGCAAGGGTATTAATTTTCTGTTTTACTAGATTTTGTTTTAGAAAATTTCCAAACAATAGCTGCTATGGCAATACAAGGTATAATGAGCCAAGCCCATTCCCCCATAAATGTTTCATGAGTGTGATGTCCGCCAGGATGAGCTAATATAAATTGAGAACTACATATCGTCAATAATAATACGCCTAATGTTTTCATAGTTGTTATGTTTTTAAAAATTAGAATTAATAGTATTTAAAACCTGATACGGTGACTGATTGTTCGCTTTTGCAAGGCGTTCTACATCATCAAATTCAGGTTTACTTTTTAACTGTTGTGTAGGTGTCGTGCTTTCTTTTACTAACACCTCTCCAAAAGGAGTTTGTTTTGTTTTTTGTATTCTAGGTAATTCAATACGGTCTATATTGTAATAGCGTACACCAATGGTGCTGGTTGAATTAAAAATATAGTTGGCTACTTCTGTTAAATTAGATTTAGGCAGGATGACGCTGAGTAAAAATGCAAATCGTCCCTTTTTCATAAGTTGTTGTGTAATACTAAAGTCTACAGCTCCAGCCGCTAATAAGCCGTCTTGAAAAGAAACGCCTAAATATTCTGGAGACATATCGTCTATAGAGGCCTCTAGTTGTAAATAGGTATCTTTTTCTTGTTCAACTTCACTTTTAAGTAACGAAATACGCACCACATTGGCATTGTGGAAATTCTTTTTTCCAGGGCCATAAGCTGTTTTAATAGTAGTATAAGCGGTACTTTTAAAATCGGGATTTAAATATTTTAAAATGGCAGCTCCAGTTGGTGTAATTTTTTCACCTTCTTCGGTACCAGGGTAAATAGGCATGCCTTGTAACAATTCTGCAGTAGCAGGAGCAGGAACTGGCAACATACCATGCTGAGTTTTTACAATACCAAATCCGGTGCAAATTGGTGTACAATACACTTTAGAAATATTTAATTGGTCTATTAAAACTGCATTCCCAACAATATCTATAATAGAATCTACACCGCTAATTTCATGAAAATGAATGGTTTCTAAAGGCATATCGTGAATTTTAGATTCTGCTTGGCCAATCATTAAAAATATGTCATGAGCAATTTTTTTAGCATTGTCGCTTATGTGCGCATGATCAATAATCTTCTGAATATCGCTTAAATGTCTATGAGCACCATGACTGTGGCTATGCTCGTGAGTATGTGAGTCATCATGACTATGTGTATGACTGTGATTATGAGCATGAGTATGTGCGTGGTTGTGACTATGGGTATGACCATGATCGTGATTGTGCTCGTGACTGTGGGAGTGTGAGTGGTCGTGATCAGGTTCTTTTCCAAGGTTTAAATCTATCACCTCTACATATTGACAATTTATACCATTCTTGTCTACTTGTTTAATTTCTATTTTACCATCTGGTAAATGTAGCTTTTGAGGCAAATCGCGTAGTACCTCATAATCGCCTAGCAAGGCGCTAAAAGCACTCAGGAACATATTTCCTGATAATCCTGAAAACGCTTCTATATATATTGTATTCATTGATTTTCTACTAATTTCAACATTCTAAAAGCACTCATGGCTGCTCCATAACCGTTATCTATATTTACTACTGTAATACCGTTTGCACAACTTGTTAGCATGGCATGTAAAGCCGTTTCTCCATGTTTAGCAGAGCCATAACCTACAGAGGTTGGTACTGCAATTATGGGCTGAGGCAAGAGTCCGCCAACAACTGTTGGTAGAGCACCTTCAAAGCCAGCAACAATAATTAAAATATCAAATGTTTTTAATAGTTCAATTTTTGAAAGCAACCGATGTAAACCAGCGACTCCAACATCGTGAATTACGTGCGATTTTACACCCATATACTCTAAGGTATAATAAGCTTCATTGGCCACACCAATATCCGAACTTCCGGCAGACACAATACCAACTTTAGCGTTGTGGTTTTCAATTTTATTTATTGGATAAAGCATAAAAATACCTGATTCATCATCGTAAAATGCGGTACGATACACGTTTAAAAGTACTATTGCTTTCTCCTGTTGTAATTTAGTAATTAATACATTTTTATTTTTTTCAGAATAGTCTTCTAATAATTCTGATAACAATGCCGTACTTTTTGAAGCGCCATAAATCACTTCTTCAAAGCCTAAACGTTGCTTCCTGTCTTTATCTATAATAAAGGCTTTATCCATTTAATACACGATTTAATTTTCCTGAAACAAAACCCTCTTGGTCTATTTGTACTTTAGAGAACCCTAATGCTTTTATCTCTTTAGAAATAACATCAAACTGACTCTCTAATGAAGATAAATCGGAAACAGGAACTTCTATAGAAGCCTCTTCTCCGAGATATCTTACGCGTACGTTGTTAAACCCGAATTGATTTAAAATATATTCAGCTTGCTCTATTTGTTTTAGTCTTGTGCTATTTACTGCCGTTCCGTAAGGAATTCTAGAACTTAAGCATGGGCTTGGTGGTTTTGCAGCTGTTTCTAAGCCTAATTCACTAGCCATAGCTATCACTTCTTTTTTATTAATATTTAATTCTGCTAAAGGTGAACGGATGTCGTGATTTTTTGCAGCTTCTAAACCTGGACGATAATCGCCTAAATCATCTAAATTGGTTCCATTTAAAATGGTATAATCTGGATATTCGGCTTTTAAAATATCTACCATAGCTTCATAAAGGTGCGTTTTACAGAAAAAACAACGATTTGCCGGATTAGCGGTGTAATTCGGGTCGTTTAATTCGTCTGTTTTAATCACTCTTAGAGTAATGTCGTGCGTGTGGCAAAAGTTTGTAGCGATTTCGAAATCTTTTGCTTTTAGACTTTCAGAATTAGAAATTAAACCAATAGCTTGAGCTCCTAATGCTAACTTTGAAGCATACAATACTAAAGACGAATCTACACCTCCAGAAAATGCCGTAACAGAACCTTTATGGTCTTTAAACCAATTTATAAGTAATGGTAATTTAGACATAAGTTTTAGTCTTTTATCAGGCATTAATATACCTAAAACGTTAAAAATTAGGCTCTGTGTCCTGCTTTGTCTACAGTAATAACTTTAAAATTTCCTGTTTCATGAGTAACAAAAGTAAACGGTTTAGACTTTAATACTTGAGGTCTATGTTCTACTTTACCCACTACGGTATCATCTAATAAAATTTCATAATGAGAAATAGCATCTGCAGCAGCGTAAGCCGTTTGCCAGGTAATTTTTGTTTTACCGTTTATAGTTTCTTGTTTTATGTCTCTAGGAGGCGTTAAACCTACATTGTCTAACTGAAAGAAATTTGTGCGTTCTCCAGCTGCTTTTGCTGTTTTCGCTTCAATACTACGTCGTTTTTCTTGAGACATAGCATCTGGTTTTACTTGCGCACCGTAATAATTTTGTGTTAATTGACATTTTAACGGATCATCATCTATTTGACCAATTCCTATAATAAGCGTATCTACTCCAGGTGTGGTTAATACATATTCAATAAGTTCGTTACTTGGTAATTCTGGAGAACCAACCTTACGGTAGATTTGATCTGGTCTTCTAGAAAACCCTGGGACTTCTTTATACATGGTTCCTGCACCAAAAACTTTCATACCAATAACACCTATGCCTTTAGCTTTTGCAAGCGGAATAACGTTATGTTGCATATTGAAATATAAATGATCGTTAGAGTTTATGGATACTAATAAAGCATCAAGTAAATCATACTCATCACGTTGCATAAAATCAATCATGGCTTCAGGGTTTTTATGACCTGAAAAACCAATATGTTTTAATAACTTTTCATTTTTAGGATTAGTACCTGTAAAATTAGTACCATCTCTAAAATCTTTTAAAACAACTAAAGCTCCAAAGTTTTCATCTGGTTTAATTGGCGTTTCAATACCTTTATATAATATATCGTTTTCTTCAACAGCTTCTAAGGCATGAATTAAAACAATATCTACGTACGAACCTTCTGGATAGTTCCCTTTGCCATCACCAAAAAGCTGAGTCATGGTTCTTCTAATATCATCTGCAGCAGTTTGCACATCTTCACCATTAGATTTGTTTCTTACATTTTCAACTTCTTCCCATCCTGGTTTTCCCCATCGCATTAATGTTTTACTTGTAATGGTAATGGATTCTCTAAGTTCTTTATCGTAATTCGGTTTTCCTGGAATTAAGTTCATTTTTTCAAACGCCGAGTGATAATGTAGTTGGCTTAAGTCATAAACATTAGAGGTGTCGAAATAGTTAATACCTAAATCGAAAGCTTTCGTTATTATAGAAACAGGATCTACATCTTCAGGCGTCCATTGTATAGAGGCTTGCCCTCCTAATCCTAATGTTGTGACCTTATTTTTCATCCGGCCAAAAGGTCTGAGCATTGGTGCTGGTGCTGAGTCTGAAAAACTCATTCCTAATGGAAGAATGACAGCTCCAGCTGCTGCCGTACTTGTGAGTCTTAAAAAATCTCGTCTAGTAACAGGATATTTACTTTTCATAGCGTAATTTTTTTTGTTGAAGTTAAAGAATCTATTGTTTAAGATTAATTATTTTAACATCATTACAAGTATTTTAACATGAATTTAAGGTTTTGTTGTCTTGTAATTGTATTCTTACTTTTTTTGTAGGAAAAATTTTCTGTAATCTCGATATTTTTGAAAACTTTTTTTAACGCATTTGAAAAAATATTTAACTCAATAGTAATATGTTTAAGTAATTAAATTAGGCTTAAAACCATTTATTTTGTTTTTAGTTTACTCAAATATTCTTTTTATTATGAATAAGACTCAAGATTATAATAATGCTTATAATATGTATTGGTATGAATTATTCGCATATGCAAATAATATCTTGAGATCTCGAGAAGCTGCAGAAGATATTATTCAAGAAGTATTTTTGGATTTATGGAAAAGGTTAGACGATTTGTCTATAGATCATTATAGAGCGTATTTATATAAGGCTGTTAAATTTCAATGTGCAAAAAAATTACGTAGTACACCTTTTACAGAAATTATGCTCGAAAAATTAGAAGGGACATTAAATAATGATGAGTCTGAAGCTATTAAAAGTATAGAAGAAAATAAACTACTACTTGTACAAAAAATAGACATACTTGCTCACGATGTGCTTCCAGAGCGTTGCCTTTTAATATTTAAACTCCGTTTTAAAGAAAATTTAAGTTATAAGGAAATTGCTAACCGATTAGATATCTCTACAAGCACAGTTGATAATCAGATTAATAAAGCTTTAAGAATATTAAGGGAATCTGGGGTGTATAATTCCGAAATGGTACTGTTTCAAATCTTATTAGCCGGTTTAACATTAGTGTAATGTTAATTAAGTGTTAGCTAGGTTAATAAACCTTTAATAAGTAGAAAATAAATAGGGGAACAGTATTTTTCTGGTACTTCATAGTAAAGGGAGCTTATCCTTAATTATTATACTATGACAGAAAAGGAATTTAAACGTATTTTAAAAAAATACGAAACAGGTATTGCATCTCAAGAAGATATTAAACTTATTGACGCCTTCTTTGAGGCTATGAATAAAACGGGAGATTCGCCTAAAGAATTCAAATACAATCTAGCCTTAAAAAATAGAATTCATCAGAACATAGAGAAAAAGAAACAGCCTAAGCGTTTCTCGAGAATTGGTATTGCAGCTTCAATTATTATTCTACTTAGCTTTAGTCTGTTTTTTATGTTGAAATCAGATCTGTTTAGTACAAATAAATCAGAATACTTAATTGCTAATATTATAAAAACTACACCTTCAGGAACTCAAGAGAGCGTGCAATTACCCGATGGTACTATGGTTATTTTAAATGCTAATAGTACTTTGGAATATCCAAAGGTTTTTAACGATTCAATTCGTTTTGTAAAATTAAAAGGACAAGCTTTCTTTAACGTTACTAAAAATCCAGATCAGCCATTTGTTATTAAAACTCAAACCGTTTCTACTAGAGTGCTTGGGACATCTTTTAATGTTACAACTTTAGATTCTATTGTAGAAGTTATTGTAAATACAGGATTGGTAAATGTTTCGTCTCAAACCAATTCTGTATTAGTAAAACCTAACCAGAAAGTTACCTATAATAATAACACGAATACTTTAAGTAAAACTGCCGTAAATGCAGAACTTAATACATTGTGGTGGAAAGAAGAAGTGGTTCTAGAACAAGTTAAGATTCTAGAATTGGCTAAAGCTCTTGAGCAAGTTTATAAGATCCCATTTGTGATTACTAATAAAAACATAGAGCAGATGTATTTCTATTCCTTAAGAATACGTAAAGATGAATCTTTAGATGATTTAATATCTAGAATAAATTTTATAAATGAAGTAAAACTAATTAAACATAATAGCATGATTGAAATAACAAAAGATTAATATAAAAAGAGAGGTTTGCGGCCACAAACCCCTCAGAATAAGCATTGAATTTAAAAAAAAAATAAAAAAACCAATACTAAATTAAATGAAACATTCATTTAGGAAATTATTCCTATTAGCTCTGTTTATATGTCTTATAAGCAGCTATCAAACTTATGGTATGTCTACAATCATAACCAATACAAATGTTACGCTTAATGAACGAGGCGCTACACTTGTACAAATTTTAACTAAAATATCAAAAATAACTGATTTCAATATTACTTATGGCGATTTTATTGCTAAAAATAAGAATCATTTTAATGCTGTTTACACTAATCAACCTATAGATGCTGTGCTATCAGATTTGGGGCAACAAGCACATTTTAGCTATAAAATAAAAGGTAAAGATGTATTAATAGGGCATTTAAATAACTCTCAAAAAACAGTAAAAGTCACACAGAACTTTAAAGTAGAAGGTTTAGTAAATGACGAAACGGGTTTTCCGCTACCAGGTGCAAATGTAGTTGAAAAGGGCACTACAAATGGAGTGACTACAGATTACGACGGAAATTTTACCCTAACTGTTTCTACAAGTCATGCTATTTTAGTAGTGTCTTATTTAGGATATGCAACACAAGAACTGCCTCTTGAAGGCCAGTCTCATGTCTCTATTAATTTGGATGTTGATGCAGCAGGGTTAGATGAAGTTGTTGTGGTTGGTTATGGGAGCGTAAAAAAGAGCGATTTAACCGGAGCTGTATCTTCAGTGAGCTCAGATGATTTGGTTGCTTTTCCAGTAACCGATGCTACTCAGGCGCTACAAGGTAGAGCCGCAGGAGTAACCGTACAATCTACAAACGGAGCCCCAGGTTCTGATTATAGTATTCAGATACGTGGAAATACTTCAATTAATGCAAGCAATAATCCGCTTATAGTGGTAGACGGATTTATTGACGGTGTTATGCCTCCTCCAGAAGATATTAAATCTATTGAAGTGCTTAAAGATGCCTCGTCTACTGCGGTATATGGAGCTAGAGGAGCTAATGGTGTAATACTTGTAAGTACAAAACGGGGTGTAGAAGGGAAAGCTCAATTCAGTTTTTCAACATCATATTCATCTCAATCTGAAATAAATAGATTAGATCTTCTTAATGCCGATCAATTTACAGATTATATTCAGGAAATAGATCCAGACTTTGTACCAGAGTTAACAGGTACTGGTACAGATTGGCAAGACGAAATCTACAGAACTGGTGCGGTTCAAAATTATCAGCTTTCTGTTTCTGGAGGTTCAGAAAAATTAAGTTACTACGTGTCTGGAGCAGTATTTGATCAAGAAGGTGTTGTAGAAGATTCAGATTTTAATCGGTATTCTTTAACCACAAATTTAGACTTGCAAGCGTCTCGGGCTGTAAAGGTAGGGACTAGCATTTTTGTACGACGTACAAATAGTAATGGCGTTAAAAGTCAAGAAGGCGGAGATGCAGCACAAACAGGTGTAATTTCTGGAGCATATAAATTTTCTCCTACACAAAGTATAACAACTGCAAATGGAGATTATGCATTAAGTGTTATAGGCTACCCTATAGATAATCCTTATGCGCTCGCTACAGAATATCAGAATGAAAAAAAATCAGATTTATTTCAAGGAAATGTATATGCAGAGATTGATATTTTAAAAGACTTAAAATTAAAATCTACTTTAGGTGTTAGTGTAAATGATTCAAGAATAGGACAGTATTATCCAACTACTTTAGATCGAGGTAATAGTGTTGGTGGGGAAGCTACTCTTACTACTAATAAAAGTACAAGTTTAATAAGTGAAAATTATTTAAACTACGCTAAGGTGTTTGCAAAAGTTCACGATGTGGCTGTTATGTTAGGGTATTCTTATCAAAACGATAATTCTGAAGACACTAGTGCTTTAGCTTCAGGATTTATTTCAGATTCATTTTCCTATTGGAATTTAGGTGCTGGTGCTAATGCATCTGCTGTAGATTCTGAATGGTCTGAAACAACTTTCGAAGCATCTTTTGGTCGTGTTAACTATACATTAAACAATAAATATTTATTCACATTTACTGGGCGTAGAGAAGGGTCTTCTGTATTCGCAAAAAATAATAAATACGGATTTTTTCCATCAGCAGCATTTGGTTGGAAAATTTCAGAAGAAAATTTCTTAGCAGATTCTCATCTTATTAGTATGCTTAAATTAAGATTAAGTTATGGTGAAGTTGGGAATCAGGCCATAAGTCCGTATCAATCTTTAGCATCATTTACAGATGTATTTACTACTGTACAAGGTAATGCAGTAAATGCTATTCGTCCGTCTACACAATCTAATAACGATTTAACTTGGGAAACCACAGCGCAAACAAATATTGGAGTAGATCTCGAAATTTTAAGAAATAGATTCGGTCTTACAGCAGACTATTATATGATGCAAACAACAGATTTGTTATTTAATGTGCCTACACCAAATTATACCGGATTTCAAACTCAACTTCAAAACATTGGAACGGTAGAAAATAAAGGTTTTGAGTTTGCAGCGCATGCTAACATCTTTCAAGGTGCATTTAAATGGAGCACATTTGCTAATATCTCATTTAATAAAAACGAAATTATAAAGCTTGTTGAAAATGATACCGAAGGCAATGATATTTACTATTCTTCTAATCCTCTTTCAGGTGGCGGAACTTCACAAATATTAAGAGAAGGTGAATCTGTTGGTGAATTTTGGGGATACATTTACGATGGTGTAGTACAGTCTGAAAGCGAAGTTCTTGTTGGTGGTGAAGCTGTAGGAGGCGAGAAGTTTAGAGATTTAAATGGCGATGGCGCACTAACAGACGATGACCGAGCTATAATAGGCGATCCTCATCCAGATTTTAATTGGGGATGGAATAACGATTTTAGTTATAAAAATATAAATCTAAATGTTTTTGTACAAGGATCTCAAGGTGGAGAAATTTTAAATTACACGCTTATGGAGTTGGGTGCATTAAATGGAAGAACAAATGTGACTACCGCTGCACTAAACCGTTGGACGCCGGATAATACAGACACAAATGTACCTCAAGCTAGAGTGAGTAGGAGTTATGTTACATCTAACAGATGGATTGATAATGCAAGCTATGTAAGAATAAAAAATATTTCTCTAGGTTATAATTTGCCAGAATTACTATTGTCTAAACTACAGGTGTCTTCAGCACGATTTTATATAAGTGGTCAGAATTTATTCACATTTACTAATTACAAAGGTGTAGATCCGGAAGTGTCTTATAGTAATTCAAGCAGTAATTTAGGATTAGATTATGGTAGTTATCCAAATGTAAAATCGTATACCGTTGGACTAAATATTGGATTTTAATAGTTCACAATTCTCAAAAATATAATTATGAAAAATATATTAAAAATGGTTGCATTAAGTCTGTTCTTTTCTACAGTAAGTTGTGCAGAC
This sequence comes from Formosa sediminum, assembly GCF_007197735.1. GTDB lineage: Bacteria > Bacteroidota > Bacteroidia > Flavobacteriales > Flavobacteriaceae > Formosa > Formosa sediminum. The sequence continues at coordinate 3,316,303 of NZ_CP041637.1, read as the reverse complement.
TTAGACGAAAACCCTGTGGGTACTTTAACACCGGAAGGATTTTTTAACACTATAGATGACGTATATCCTATGATAGATGGTACCTACGGGCTTATGGCATCTTCTAGTTATTATGGTGCAGGGCTTACAGTGCCTTTACAGCTAATGAGTGATATGGTAGATAATGGATATGAATTTAGTGATTACACCGAGTTTAGTCGCTTTTTAGTAACTCCTACTAATTCTTATGTATCAGATTTGTGGGCTTCATCTTACCAAACCATCTCGACTGCAAATACCGCAATACAAGGGATAGGTTTGTTAAATGAAGAGGTCACTGCAGAAACATTAGCAGCAGAAGCCGAGGCTAGATTTGTTAGAGCTTTTTTATATTACCATTTGGTTAGACTTTATGGGAATATACCGTATATAGATAGTCCAGATATTGTAGATCCATTAAGTATTCAATTGTCATCTGCAGAAGAAGTATATTCTTATATTATTGAAGATATGACTTTTGCATTCGAAAATTTAAATATGGCGCCTAGAGATAATGTAAGATCACGTCCATCTAAAGGCACAGCAGCTTCTTATTTAGCTTCAATTTATCTAACATTAGGGGAGTGGCAAAATGCTTACAATCAATCTAAGTGGGTAATAGATAATGCTGGCGAATTGAATTATGCTTTAGAAGTCGATTTTCAAGATTTATTTAGAAATAGTGAACAATGGGGATCTACAGAAAATATTTTTTTGGTAGATTTTACAAGTAATCAAACGGGGCAAAATCCAAATCCAACTACCTATGAGAACGATAATAAAATTGGTCCGTTTAATGGCGTAGAAGGCGGCGAATCTCCATTAGGAGGTTGGAGTATGCTTGTACCACATCTTAATGTATATAATACTTGGAATGCTAACGATTACCGCCTAAAAGTAAGTATGACAGATGCTTTAATTTTAGATGATGAAACAGGAATTGTTAGAGCATATACAGATTTTGAAATTCCTAGACCACATATAGCTAAATATACAAGATTTCCTGGCGAAGGAAGAACGACTGCGGGATGGCGATCTGATTTTGATTACGTAGCGTTTAGATATGCCGAGGTTATATTAATTGCAGCCGAAGCCGCAAACGAATTAGGATTTACAACCGAAGCAGAAACATATGTTAATCAAATTAGAAACCGTGCCAGACAAGGTGGTGTAATTGATTTTTATGGAGGCGATTTAGGAACTTATGTGTCCTCTGATTTTCCAGAAAATATACAAACGGGAATTTCTACTGCCGAATTAAGAACTCTAATTCTAGAAGAAAGACGTATTGAATTTGCTTTTGAATGGAAAAGATGGTACGATATTGTGCGTAGAGATCTGGGTAGTGAAGTATTTGGGATTAACGGATTAGAACCTCAGTCTAATTTTGAAAAATTTAGATACCTATTACCAATACCTCAGGATGAGATGAATAAAAATGAAAACTTTATCCAGAATCCAGGATATTAAATTTTGTTGTTTGATTAATTAAGGGGCATCTATTTTAAAAATGGTGCCTCTTATTGTATTTAAACTTTAACAAAAATTAAGTTTAAAGTAAAACGAAACCTATTAATTTCTGGAATATAAAGGTTTTTTGTGCGAATGACGTAGCTAATCTTATTGCCAGTTGTTACTGATTTCACTATATTAGTTCTAAACAACTAACTCGTTACCATTGAAATTACTTAAACATATAGTTTTTCTTATACTTTTTAGTGTAAAAGCAAACTATTATGCACAAGAATATCCGCCAATACAAATTTATTCGCCTATAGATTATGGCGCAGATAACCAAAATTGGGCCATTTCACAAGCCAAAAATAAAAACATATACGTAGCAAATAATAAAGGTTTGCTAGAATATAATGGTGCAAAATGGGAACTGTATGTGTCTCCTAATCAAACTATAATTAGAGCTGTTAAAGCCTAAATTAATAGTATATACAGTATTTATAAAGCATTTAGATATTGGAAATGTAACTCTTTAAGAGGTTTAGATTACGTACTATCACCTAATTAAACATTTATTTTTTAGATGAAGGTTTTAGAACATTGTAACAATAAATGATTTAGTACTTTTTTATATCATTACACCGCATTTATATTTTAATAAAAATAAATCTAAATTTTTAATTACCAAAGAGGTAATATTTATTGTATAATTAATGATTCATGCATAAATCCTTCCAAAGAATCATTTACGATAAGGTGAAACCATGACTGTGTTTTTCCTAAAATCTGCACAGCAGTTTTTGCTTTTATATCTCTAATTTTTTCTGCTTTTACATTTGGAGATACCCTAAGTTCATTTTTTGATAATCGGGTTTCACTAGTACTAAGTAATAAATCTGTTTTAAATTCAGGAAGAACGGTTTGTTTTACAAATGGCAGTGGGTTTATAGCGCCTTTACTTGTGTAAATACCAAAGTGTAGATGCGGACTTGTTGTTATTGCATTTCCGGTATTTCCCACAAAACCGAGTGTGTCTCCTGTCTGAACTTGGCGTCCTCGAGTTACAGCTATACTATCTAAATGGGCATAATATAACGAAGACCCAAAAAGACCATCTCGTAACCATACTTGCTTACCGCCTAAACCTCGATTGCCAGTATTAGAAATAAAACCATCGGTTGCAGCTATCACAGGAGTGCCTCGAGCAGCAAAAATATCAATGCCTTCATGAGTACGCTTACCACCACTTCTTGTTGCTCCCCAAAAACTTTGTATAGATGTATTGCCTTTACCACTTACAGGAAAAATTAATGTAGGCTCTGTATATAGTTTTAAATTAAAGTGAGTTTGATTTTTGGTATTCGGAAATACTACAATTTTATAAGTACCTGTATTAGTAACGTTATAAGATATAATGTTAGAAGCTGTAGTGTTAGATGCGATTGGTTTTTTAGAGATTGTAGAATCGTTTGTAAACGAATATAAATCCATAACTAATTGTAAGCTGTCTGTAGGTAAATTACATTCTATTTTTAAACGTTCACCTTGTTGTAAATCTATGGTGTAAGCTAAAATTTTTAATAGCGGAGTGTCTGCTTTAGATTGTATTAAAGCAGGAATTTGAAGAATTAAACCATTATTCTTTGCCGCTGAATAATGCTTTTCATAGTGTTTAACAATACTATCATCTTTTAAATCACGTTCAAAAACAGATTTAGCCGAAGGTTTAGTTATAGCATCTGTAATTTGTCGCGCTTGTTTACACGATGCTACTGTAATACAGGTTAAAAGTATGATTATAAGTTGTTTCATGTTTGAATTTAAACATAAACCATACCATATTTTTTATAAATTAAGTATAGGGTTATTCGTCTTTGTCTCTAAATAGCCATTTTCTAAAGATTAAAATACCATTTGTAATTTTTTTCTTTCTTGAAAAGACTACAGGAATAGCCATTGTTGCTAATAAAGCAATAAAAGCTGTTGTACCTAACGCGCCGCCATAACCTTTAAAGAAGGTGCTTTTATTAATATATATTATACTAAAAATAATTCCAGCTAAAATTAACCATTTGTAATGAGAAATGGCTTTAGATGATACCATACCTACAAAGGATGCTCCTATAAATGCGGTAGGTATGTTTTGGGTTAAATAGGAATTTAAAAGGTCTGGTAAACAATAAAAAAATAAGCTAACACATAATGATAATAATGCAGATGCTCTTACTGCGCCTTGTTTTAAATGTTCATTAACATAAAATGTTGAGGTCGCTCCCAAAATTCCGGTAATAATTATTATAAATGTGTTCATAATCCCAGCCATATATAACACCAATACACAAAAGAAACCATAAGTACTCCTCCAAAGGCAACCATACCTAATTTGCCTCCAATACCTAAGAAAATGCTTTTGGATACAAGTAAGAACACACCCGATAAAATTCCTGCTACAATAACAAAACTTATAGAAGGTGCTATTTCTACACTAGACATACCAATAAAAGATCCACAATAAATTGCTGGAGGTAATTTCTTTAAATACTCAGATTTGGTATTGAGTACTGGTAGAAATGAAGCCACTGTTCCTGTTAAAGCAGTAGATAAAACACCGCCCAATGCGCCATAAATATTTAAAAAATAACATAAAACAGCACCTATAGGCACCCAAATAACGACAAGAAATTCTTCATAAGTGTATTCGTTAAGATGAACATCTAAATATTTGTAACCTAACCACATGGTTATTATAATTAGTGCTATAATAATACCCGATTCCAAAGCATGTGTTTTGTATTTTTCTAAAACAATCATGATTGTAAATAGGGTTAGTACACACATGATTGCAAATTTGGAAAATACTTGAATGGCTTTGTGGGTTTTCTTTGAAGTTTTTAAACGATTTGAAGGTTTTGTCATGTTATGCTTTTAAGCATATCAATACATTAAGAAATCATAGCTATTTAGTAGTACATACTAAACACCATTTATTATAATAATATGAGTAATTAGTGATTTGTACTCTTGGAATTCTAAATTATAATACATGATTTTTTTGACGTAAAATAGTGTGTTATCTTTTTTTAGAATAACTTAAAAAGATTTACATACTGGCTAAATGTAAACACGTTTTTACAAGTAATTGATGCTTATTATTTTTTTTGCAAAGTTATAAAAAAATAAATTGAGCAGTCTAATTTCAAAGTTTTATAGACAAAGTTAACGCGGTATGACTATTTTTTTATTTAAAAGATAAAACCCATTAGTTTTGTTATTTATTAAGAATTACTAACCTTATTTTACAAAATACACTTTCTTAATTTTATTGTTTTCTATATGATAGATGGCAATGGCTTCTTTAATAGTATTTCCAAATTGTACACGTTCTTTATCAATTACAACATTTCCTTTTATTATGCGACTTTCTAATTCGCAATGTAAATTTGGAACATTTTTAAACAATTTACCATAAATTTCACGCATGGTGGCTTTGCCTTTATATTTTAAAGTATTAGGAAAAGTGTAAACTTCTACATCCTCTGCATAGGGTTCTAAAAAAGCTTCAATATTTCTAAAATTGTAAGCATTTAACTGGCGCTGAGCTAAATCTGCAGGAGAATCTTGCAATAATTCAGCGGGATTAAAAACGACTCCTTTATTTAGTATTAAGTTAATTTTGGTGATATTTTCAATCGAATCAATGGGATTAGCATCTAAAAGTAAAAGATTAGCTTTTTTACCAATAGTTACAGATCCAAATTCCATTTCTTTATCAAATATTTTAGCCCCATTTAAAGTAGATGCTTGTAAAATTTGCCAATTACTCATTCCACTTTCATGCATTTTTTTTAATTCGGCTAAATAGGATGAAGCATGTAGTGTACCTATATTACCTGCGTCTGTACCCGTAGCTATTAATATTCCGGCATCTGCAAGAATTTTTAGATTTACCATGCTTATAGAATCTGCTTTTTTTAAGCTTGAAATACTCTTTGGTGTATTAGAATGTGTTTTGTAGGTTTTAACCAAAGCCGAATCGGATAAATGTTTTAAATCTAATAAAGTACCTAATTGGTGCGGATCAGAAGTTCTTAATTCGTAATCACTCGGTTCTAAGCGTTGACCAAAAGTTTTTCTATAAGCACCATGTACTTGTAGAGTAGGAGATAATACGGTATTGTGTGTTTTTAATAAGTTAATAAATTCTGGAGTAATAACTTCATCTTTTACACTATGTACTAAAAAATCTGCACCATGTTCTACAGCTAATTTGGCTGTAATTTGTTGTACAGCATGTACAGCAACTTTTAAATTGTTTTTATGTGCTTCATCAATAATAGCTTTAACAATAGGCAAATTTTTACGTGCACTTTCTTCGATACTTAAACCGTCTCGTCCTGCGATATACCAAATTTTAATAAAATCAGGCTTATAAGGTAATTGAGCCTTTACACCGTTAATACCGTCTTCTATAGTCTGCGTTAATATAAAGGGTTCATCTTTTCCTAGATTAGAGTAGACTTCGGGTTCGTAAGTTGTTAATAAAGGCCCCGTCATTAAAATCTCTGGAGCGTAGGTTTTATCTTTAAATGTGTTACGTTGTTCTAAGAAGTTATATGTAGCACCAACATCTATTAAAGTTGTAATTCCATTTTGTAGATATCGTTTTAAAGTTGTTTCCATATCAGATTTGGCTAATGCTATTTCCTGATCGTAACTCCAATATTTTTGCAAATCTATAGCATCTGGACGTGTGTATAATCCGCCATTTTGAAAAAAATGAATATGAGAATCTACTAAACCAGGGATTATATATTTAGCTGTTCCATCTATAACTGTAGCTGTTTCTGGAATTTTTATTCTATTAGCTTTTTTTATATTAGAAATTAGATCGCCGGTAATTTCAATAGTTTGATTTTTTATTAGTTTTTGTTTCTTAACATCTAAGATTGTCACATTTGTGATATAAGTTTGGGCTACTACCGAAACGGTCGATAAGAAAATGGTTACTAGTAATGAAAACTTAATAGTCATATGTTTAAGATTTATTTAAGTTTGGTTTTGCATTTTTCCAACCTGCTGCTAGCTGTTTAGATAATTGTTTTACAATTTCATTTTGTGCCGTTTCATCTGCAATATTTACTGTTTCATAGGGGTCGTTAACACGATCGTATAATTCAGCATTTTTAAAATCACCACGTGTTCCAGTTGTATGATTCCATTCGTACCACTCTATATAATGATAGGATTTTGTGTTAATAGAATACCCCATATAGCGATTTCCGTCTGCAGCATGATTAGGTCGGCGGTGAAACTGACTAAATGCTGCTGTTTTCCATTCTCGATTAGGTTCCTTAATTAAAGGCACAAAACTACTTCCTTGCATATATTCAGGGACATTTATACCAGCAATTTCTCAAAGCGAAGGAAACATATCTACAAGTTCTGTAATTTCATAAGTTTGTTTTCCTCTATTTTCTTGATTAGGATATCTCACAATCATGGGTACTTGCAAATCAATGTTGTAATTAGTCATTTTTCCCCAACTGTTATGATCTCCTAATTTCCAACCATGATCTCCCCATAGGATTATAATGGTATTATCGTATATTCCTATATCCTTCAAGTGTGTAATTAATTTTCCAACTAAAGCATCTACATAACTTACACTGGCGTAGTAGCCGTGTTTTAAGATGCGTGTGGTGTCTTCACTCATTCTATATTCGGATTGTGGGTGACCAATATGGTTAAAACCATCGTAATGTCTTAATTCGTACATGGAGTTCATGGTATAGTTAGGAGCATTTTTAGGTACATTAGGATTGTTTGCTAGAGGAATTGCTTCAGGATCGTACATATCCCAATATTTTTTAGGCGCGGTAAAAGGTAAGTGAGGTCTAAAAAAACCTAATCCCATGTAAAAGGGTTGATCGCTATTAGCTAAGCGTGTTAACGTTTTTATTGCCAATTCGGTTTGTGCACCATCATAATACATGCTGTCGTTAACATCGGCAGCTTCCCAAGCTGGTCCTGTATTCCAGCCATCTGCATAACGTATAGGTTTTAATTTTAATAAAGAATCTCTTTTAATGGCTTGCGATTTGTTAACTTCTTCACTAATGTAATAGGTTTCTCCATCGCGATTTAACCAATCTTTACGTAAATATTTTTCTGGACGTAAATCTGGTTCGTCCCAAGAAATAGAATCTGGCATATAATTATGAAAAATTTTACCAAGATTAACTGTATGATAACCGTTTTTAGCAAAATATTGCGGCATGGTTACGGTGTTGGGATTAATTTTTCTAAACGCATCACCTAAATGCCATACTCGTGTAGAATCTGGTCTTAGTCCCGTCATTAAACTTGCTCTAGAAGGTGCACAAACGGCTACTTGAGAAAAAGTTTGTCTAAATGTCATTCCATCTTTTGCCAATTTATCAATATTTGGAGTTACAGCTATTGTATCTCCATATGCACCTAAAGTAGGTCTTAGATCATCTACAGATATAAATAAAATATTAGGTTTTTTTGGATATTTTTGAGGGTCTTTTTTTGAAGAGTTACAGCTTTGTATAGTTATTGTAAGTAATAAAAAAAGCGCATACTTTAGGGGAGTATTTTTCATAATGTATTATAATACGTAATCTTTTAACTCCTAAACTACTAATAATTGACATAATGATCATGATTTTTTAAACTCAATTTTATGTTATTTTATTACCCGAACAGTTGATGGTTAAAGGTATTACCTTGTATTTAAATACATTTAAGTGGTTTGTGTAAATTAAAATTTCGGTATTGATAAAATTTAAGTTTTAAAGCGGCACTATATTGTTATTACTTCAAAAAAAACCTTTATAAATTATTTTATTAATTTTTTTGATTTAAAGTGTAAGAATTTGTATTTTTGGTTTACCAAATTGGTTAACCAGTTTATTAAAACTATATACAAATGAAAATAACTAAAAGTACAATTTCAATTTTACTACTTTCAATTCTCTTTACAGCTCAGCTTAGTGCTCAGGCTTTAAAGACGGTAGTTAAAAACGCGCAAGAATTAGATCTTGCAATTAAATCTGCTAAACCAGGCAGTCATATTATTATGGCCAATGGTGTTTGGACGGATGTTATTATAAAATTTAAAGCTGAAGGAACAAAAGAACAACCTATTGTTTTGGAAGCCGAAACTTCAGGACAAGTTTTTATAGAAGGACAATCTACTTTAAGATTAGGAGGTAATTATCTTGAAGTTTCAGGATTATATTTTAGAAACGGGTATACTCCAAAAAATACAGTTATAGATTTTAGAACAGATGATGATACTGTAGCAAATCATAGTAAAGTTACTAATTGTGTTATTGATGCATTTACACAAGTAGATCGCGATTTTAAAGATCATTGGGTACAATTTTACGGAAAGCATAACGAATTAAGTAACTGTTATATTGCTGGAAAATCTAATCCAGGACCTACAATTCGTGTATTTTTAAGCGGAAATGAAAACATTTATAATCACCATCAAATTGTAAATAACTATTTTGGAGAACGTCCAAGATTGGGAGGACCTCATGGTGAAACTTTACAAATAGGAAGTAGTTTTACATCTATGACACCTTCTTACACAGAAGTGAAAAATAACTTATTCGAAAAATGTAATGGTGAAGTAGAAATTATTTCTAGTAAATCTAACTTTAACGAATTTAAAAACAACATCTTTTTTGAATGTGAAGGATCTTTAGTATTACGTCATGGTAACTATGCTAAAGTAGATGGTAACGTATTTATTGGTAATGATAACTCTACTGCTATTGGTGGTGTGCGTGTTGTTAATACCGGACACTGGATTACTAATAACTATTTTTACAAAATTAGAGGGAACGAATTTAGAAGCGCAATTGCTGTAATGAACGGTATTCCTAAATCGCCTTTAAACAGATATAATCAAGTAACAGATGTTGTAATTGCTTATAATACATTTATAGATAATTTAATTCCATTACAATTTAGTGTAGGTACTAATGTTGATAAAAGTGATGTGTTACCAGAGAGCGAAATTCGTTCTGCAAGACCAATTCGTACTGTAGTAGCAAATAACTTAATTTATAATCATGATGCTAGCGAAACAACTCAAATTTATGGTTATAATGAAGTAGATGGTGTTAAGTTTAAAAACAACATTACAAATAATAAAATTGAAGGTGATGTAGATACAGATGGCGGATTAACTCAAGAATCTATAGAGTTAACTAAATTATCTGATTGGTTTTATGCCCCTACAAAAGCATTTAGCGATGTATACAACGGTTATGATTTTAATACAATAGACAAAGACCTTTTAGGTGCAGAGCGAATTAATAACAAAGCAATTGGTGCTGTAACTTTTCCTTATAAGACAGATGGGTTAGTGAGTATTAACAAATCTGAATACGGACCAACATGGTATAAAGCAGCAGCTCCTAAAAAATCAAAAACCATTAAAGTAACATCTGCTTCAGCTTTAGTAAAAGCATTAAACACTGCAAATTCAGGAGATGTTTTAGAAGTTAAATCTGGATCTTACAAAATTTCAGAAACTTTAAATATAGATAAAGCCATTACAATTAAATCATCTAGTAAACGTCAAGTAAAAATTGAATATACTGGAGCTAAAGGTTCTGCATTATTCTTAATGTTACCTAAAGGAAATTTAGTTTTAGATAATGTAGCTTTAAAAGGAAATAACACACAAGATGCATTCTCAACTTTAGATAAAAACATGTCTATTGCATATAACTTAAGTGTAAATAATAGTGAAATTTCTAATTTCAACACTGTTTTGATGAGCTACAAAGGATCTTTTGCAGATACTATTGTGTTTAAAAACACAGAAATTTCAGACTGTGCAAATGGAATTCAATTAGCAGGAGAAGATGATGATAAAGGAGATTATAGTGCAGAGTTTGTTACAATAGAAAATTCAGTTTTTGAGAATGTAGATAAAAACGTGCTAAATTACTACAGAGGTGGTTATGACGAATCTACGATTGGAGGGACATTAGTATTCAAAAATAATACTGTTAAAGAAAGCGGTGCTAAAGAAGATAGTAAATTTTTATTACAGACTCGCGGAATTGTAAATTTAGACTTTAACGGAAATACATTTAAAGATAATCCTACACCATATGTAATTATCCTTTGGGGTGAAAAAGGACAAAAATCTGTAAATAATACTTTAGAGAATTCTGGAGAAGTTAAAACAGAGCAAAATTTAAAAATGAAATTAATGTATTAATTTATTCTAATTAATTTCAATTTAAGAGAGCTTACAAGCATAATGTTGTAAGCTCTTTTTTTTTATAGTATTTTGAAATGAAATGGGGTATATATTTCTTGAGGGATTACCTGCTATTAGATATCTTAATTTTATAAAATAATTAGTTTTAAGTTGTGTTTAAAATAATTTTAAATTTGCATTAAGGGAATTGCAATAATAATATATAACAAACTATTTTAATCTAGTAGTTTATAACAATACATTAGATAGGACTTCTTCTAATTAAAATAAAACACTATGTTGGATTTTCGTGTATTAAAATAGGATATTGATAGTCTTTTATAGTGTATTTATACATTTCAGTATTACAAATTAAAAAAACGAGTACTTCTTTAAGTCGTACAGCAATTCCTTGTTATAATAGAAAAAAGCTTATAGTATTAGTTTGTTAAATACATTGAAAGGCTAACCATAAAAGATTTAATAATCTAGAAAGTGCTATTCAAGAAGCTAAACATAGAGAAAAACCACACAATTGGAATTTGTAGTTTATAATCTTATTAAGAATTATGGTTTTACTTTAATTTTTTTAGTTGTTTTTCAGCTTATAAAAATAAAGCGACTTTGTAAAAACAAAGCCGCTTCTAAATACAAGTATGAAATGGAAAACTGAAAAAAACTACTTCACCTTGTTTTAATGTAAAATGTAGTTATACTGTAATACACACATATATTTTCTATCAGTTTCTTTTAAATCTACTTCAGAAAATAAAGGTCTATTTTGTATGTCTAAACTAAATTTAGAATAGTGTCCGTTTAAATACCAATTTAATCCAACACTACCTACAACCATATTTTCTTCTAAAGCATCAAAATCACTGGATTGTAAAACAACATAGGGTTCTAACTGACCCCAATCTGTTTGTTTACCCATTTTATTAAAAAGAATTCCAAAGTGTCCGTAAAAACTTTGTCCGCTACCTAAATACGGATAAGCGTTTCCAGATCCATTAACAATATTATAAACATTGTCTATTCCAAAAGCAGGATTATTTACTCCTACATTTCTTAAATAATTAGGTCCCAAATCATAATCAAAATAGCCCACATAACCATTTATAGCAGCCATCCAAGAAGTATTTACAGGTTGATCCCAAAACATATCTGCAGACCATAAATTCATATCGTGATACGTAGTTACAGCATTGGTTTCAGAATATAATGCGTTATGTTGATATTTAGCACCAATACCCACAGAAAGTAATTTCTTTTTTCCTAGATAAGTTCCTATAAAATTAGGACCACGATTGTTTTCTTTATCCAGAAAATCATATTTTATATACGTTGTATATTGTATGTTTCTATAATGATCTGTAAATTGGGCAACACCTTCGTCTGGAGTGGCAGGATTGGCTCCAGTATAATCAAAACTAAATGGTTTTATAAATACCAAACGGTAATTTAATGGTCCAATATCTCCTAAAAATACCAAACTAAGTTCACGTGTAATATCGTCTGTATAATTTAAAGTAGGTTGTGTAATTACGTTTAAATCGGTTTGCATCATAGTCGATGTAGATGGTGCAGCAAAACGTGACAATCCATCATAAGTCGATTTTCCAAATGAAATAGCAAATGGTTTTGATAGGTTATAAGTTGCGTACAGATCAAGAATTTTTAAATACGGAAAATCTTTACCTTTTTCGTTAAAATTATTCTCTCCAAAACCTAATCTAAACAAAAACTTATCTGAGTAGGTGAGGTTGGCACCTAATCTTAAACGTCTCACTGCAAATCCAAAATCGTCATTTTTGTAATCTCCATTTTTATCGGTACTTCCAGGGTTCCATTCTGTGTATTGAGCACGTGGTTGTATATAACCTCCAACTTTTACTTTTAAATTTGTATTATTAAAAAGTGTATAAGTAAACTTTGGATTAGCTGCTTTATTGATAACAGTATCTTTAATTTGAGAAAATACGTATTGCGGATTTAAAATTAATATGGCTATAAGAATTTGTAGTGCTCTCCAATTTATAAATTTACAGAAACCGCTAGTAAATAATGACTTAAAGTGATGTAGCTGTACGTTTTGCATTTAACTTAGTCTTTCAATTGAAATCGAGTAATAAAAAAGGGCTTCTTATTTCAATTCTTTTAAGAGTGCAAAATTCGGTTAACTATGCAATGTGCACAATGACTTATGTCATATTTAATTATAGATCTTTTTAACGGGATTTTTACTCTTAAAAATATAATTTAATTTACAATTAAATTAGGTAAAATGTTAATAATACTTCTTGTTTTTATAATAAAAGTTTTATACTTTTTTTTAAGTGTTTTATAGTCTAGTTGTTTATTATCTATAATTGGTCACAGCATTTATAAAAAACTTATATGGATTTTTTTTGTATAAAAAAGTGAAGTTATATCAAAAAAAGAATTCTACAGAAAAAATAGTTTTGGATTGTATATTATTATAGTAATTTAGCCATCAATTATAAATTTACCCGCTCTAAATGGGAATTGATATTAGAAAATAAAGCATGAGAAAAACTTCAACTTCAGACCAATTTTTAACCGACATAAATTTAGAAACCTATTTTAAAACCTTTAAGGATGGTGTAGTAGGTGACAATTATACTTTTAAAAGCATATTTGGCACTCAACAAGTACTTTATGCCGATTGGATAGCAAGCGGACGTCTATATGCACCCATAGAAAAAATCATGCAAGAAGAAATAGGGCCAATGGTAGCAAATACGCATTCGTTTTCAAGCGAAACAGGAAAAGCTTCTACCTATGCTTATAAGTATGCGCGTAGTATTATTAAATCTCATGTTAATGCAAATGAAAATGATGTGTTGGTAACAGCCAATACGGGAATGACAGGTGTGTTGTCTGTTTTACAACGTGTTATGGGATTACGTTTTCCTAATGCTAAACAAAAGAAAGCCGAAATGGAAGTACAAGACCGACCGGTGGTTTTTATTTCGCATATGGAGCATCACTCTAATCATGTACCTTGGTTAGAAACGATTGCAGATGTTGTAATTGTAAAATGTAACGACGATAAATTAATTTGTCCAGATCAATTAGAGAAAGCAGTATTAGAATATAAAGACAGAACCATCAAAATAGGATCGTTTACAGCTTGTTCTAATGTTACAGGGATTATTTCTCCATATAAAGATTTGGCTAAAGTAATGCATAAACATGGAGGATATTGTTTTGTAGATTTTGCAGCATCGGCGCCTTATGTCGATATTGATATGCATCCTGAAGATGAAGGTGCGCATTTAGATGCTATTTTCTTTTCACCACATAAATTTTTAGGCGGACCAGGAACGTGTGGCGTGTTAGTTTTTAACAAAACGCTATATAAAGCAAATTGTCCGGATGTGCCAGGAGGCGGAAATGTACAATGGACAAATCCTTGGGGTGAATATGCTTATTTTAAAGATATTGAAGTGCGCGAAGATGGTGGAACACCAGGATTTTTACAAGTTATGCGTACGGCTTTGGCTATTCGTTTAAAGGAAAAAATGAATACAGCTTATATTGCCCAAAGGGAGGAAGAGTTATTAGAATATTGTTTTGAAAAACTTAAACACATACCAAATATTTTTATTCTTGGAAATACAGAGGTAAAGCGTATTGGATGTGTATCGTTCGGGATACAAAATGTACATTATAACTTAATAGTTCGCTTATTAAACGATCGTTTTGGTATTCAAGTGCGTGGTGGATGGTCTTGTGCAAGTACATATGGCCATTATTTATTTGATTATGATAAAGATAAATCTACAGAAATGGTAGACGATTTAAATGCTAAAAATTTAACAAATAAGCCAGGTTGGGTACGTTTATCATTACATCCAGTAACATCAAATAAAGAGTTGGAATTTATCTGCGATGCTATTAAACAAGTAGCAGAAAATCATGAGTCTTGGAGTACCGATTACGTGTACAATCAAGCAAATAACGAGTTTGAAGATGCGACTAAAGATGCAGATATCATAGAAAAAACTAAAAATTGGTTTGTATTGTAAATCAGATAAAATAAAATTACTTTTTACCATTTAAAAAAACTTCATCTATACTGTATAGATGAAGTTTTTTTATCATTATATATAGCGCTTAAAAAGTTAACAAAATAAAAGATTTAAAATATTTAAGTTCGTTTATTTTTGCCGCTAAATACACTTTTATGAAATTTAAAATAGACCGTTTTATACTTGCAATTATTGCAGTTATTATTTTTGCATATAATGTACCTCAATTTGGAATAGAAGGAAGTCGTTTTCCTATTTCAACTATAAGTTCTGTTGGTTTCTTTTTAATATTTTTCTTCTACGGATTAAAATTAAGTCCATCACAGATTAAGTCAGGTTTATACAACTGGAAACTACACATGCTTGTGCAACTGTCTACATTTGTATTGTTTCCATTAATAATTTTTATGTGTTATCCATTTGTAAACACTCCAGAACAACATAGTTTTTGGTTAGCACTCTTATTTATGGCTGCATTACCCTCTACTGTTTCGTCCTCGGTAGTAATGGTGTCTGTAGCAAGAGGAAATGTCCCTGCAGCAATATTTAATGCTAGTATTTCTGGAATTATAGGAATTGTAATCACACCACTTTGGGTAGGATTATTTATGGAAAAATCGGGAACAGATTTTGACTATTCTTCTATATACATTAATTTAATTATTGGTATTATAGTTCCGGTTATTTTAGGAATATCGTTACAAAAATATGGCCATGCGTTAGCTTTAAAATACAGTAAACAACTTACGCTTTTCGATAAATCTGTAATTCTTTTAGTAATATATAAAAGCTTTGCCGAATCGTTTTATAACAACATATTTAGTAGTATAAAATTGTTTGATTTTGCCATTTTATTTTTAATTGTTATCGCCTTGTTTTTTATTGTATTTTATATTATTGGTTTTATAGCATCTAAATTAAAATTTAGTACTGAAGATACAATTACAGCACAATTTTGCGGCACAAAGAAGTCTTTAGTACACGGAACTATTTTTTATAAAATTCTATTTAAAAATACAGCAGCATCCAGTGTGATTTTGTTGCCGTTAATGATTTTTCATGCGTCTCAGATATTCATTATTAGTATAGTAGCATCAAAATTAGCAAGAAGGTAATCTATAGTAGTCTTATAAACTTTAACGGATTTTTATATGTATTTTATTGTTAAACGACTTAACTTTTTGCACCTTTATGTAAGTTAAATACGTTTTAAATTCTAAAATATAATCTCATGTATACATTTCAAGAGCAACTAGACCGTATTAAAGAAGGTAAAGGCTTTATTGCAGCTTTAGACCAAAGTGGCGGAAGTACACCAAAAGCCCTTTTAGGTTACGGTGTTACAGCAGATCAATATAAAGATGAAACCGAGATGTTTCAGTTAATTCATGACATGCGTACGCGTGTTATTTCAGATAAAAGTTTTTCCGAAGATAAAATTCTAGGGGTTATTTTGTTTGAAAAAACTATGAAAGGTTTAATTGATAATACACCGGTACCTACGTATTTGTTAGATAAACATATTGTACCTTTTTTAAAAGTTGATAAAGGGTTAGAAGATTTAAACGAAGGTGTTAAGTTAATGAAGCCCATCCCAAATTTAGAAGCCCGATTAACAGAAGCTAAATCTTTAGGCATATTTGGTACTAAAATGCGTTCAGTTATATATGAAGATCATACCGTGGGTATAGATAAAATTGTAAAGCAACAGTTTAGCTTTGGAAAAACTATTTTAGCAGCAGGTTTAATACCTATATTAGAACCAGAAGTAGATATTCATGCCAAAGATAAATCTGAAATTGAAGCGCTACTAAAAAAAGCTATACTCTTAGAATTAGGAAAATTAGAAGAAGATCAAAAAGTTATCTTAAAACTTACATTGCCTTCAGTTCCAGATTTTTATAAAGATTTAGTTAATCATGCAAAAGTACTACGTGTATTTGCTCTTTCTGGAGGTTATGATATTGAGACCGCAAATATGCTATTAGCTAAAAACAAAGGCGTAATAGCAAGTTTTTCTAGAGCCCTTTTAAACGATTTAAAATTTGAACAAAGTGAGGCCGAATTTTCATCGACTCTAAATCAGGCCATAGAGAGTATTTATCAAGCATCAATTACTTAATACTATATTTGTATAAAGCTATAAAAGACTAGTTTAAAAACTAGTCTTTATTTGTTTCGCTAAGTTCTAGAACAGAATTGTACCAACTTTCAATAACTTCTTTACCATAAATACGTTCTAATTTTCTTACAATAAAATGTCCTTTAGCGACATCTTGAAAATGATCGATAAATAAAGTGTTTATAATACCACCACCAATAGCTCCAATAGCCGGAATAGCTTGGGCAGCAGCTTTTTCAGTTACTATTACATTAAATCTAGTCGCAACATTTACAATAAACTTTACTAAGGCAGGAGCACTTTCTTCAGTTATTTTTTTGGTAGCTACAAATCTAGAGGCTTCAGTAATAGAATTAGCAAGTGCAGCTCTTACTATAAAATATCCACTTTCTGCATCATCATCTGTAGAGCTTTCTCCTCCTAAAGCAAATACTTCCATACAGGCTAACTTGGTATCGTAATCGCTAATAGACTCACCCTGAGATCTTGCAATATCGGCAATAGAGCGTAACATAATAGTGGTCGAAACAGGTAACTCAACAGCTAAACCTGCCAATCCAAAAAATCCGCCCACACCACCAGAAAGCGCTGCACCAAATTTATGCCAGACATTAGATGGTTGTTCTACCTGTACGTCATCTAAAGACCAAATGGCAGCTTCGGTAGCTTTAGTTAACGATTTTTGAGTGATTTTAGCAATATTTACTTGCCAATTATCAGGAAGAAAATCGATAGCCTTTTCTATAGGCATACCTATAACATTTGTAATTTTTGCTGCTATACTTGGATTTTCAAGTAATTCTACAGCAGTTGTTAATTCTTTAATATGTAAATCGCTTAAGGATGTGTCCATAAGTATTTGTTTTGATTGATGAATACTTCTTAAAATTACAAAATCTATACCAGAGTATATTTAAAGTTATCTTAAGATATATAATTATTGTAAAATGTATTGAAATAGAAGCTTTTGTTTTATTTAAATTCTTTTGTTTACATGTACCGATATCAATTATATTTGCCCACTTATAAAACACTTTTTTAAATGATATCTATAGACGGGATTGCAGTAGAATTTGGCGGAACAACATTATTTAGTGATGTGTCTTTTTCTATAAATGAAAACGATAAAATTGCCTTAATGGGTAAAAATGGTGCAGGAAAATCTACTTTACTTAAAATTATAGCAGGCCAAAATAAGCCTACACGAGGGAACGTATCTGCTCCTAAAAATTATGTTATTTCGTATTTACCACAGCATTTACTTACAGAAGATCAGTGTACAGTTATGGAAGAGGCCTCTAAAGCTTTTGCTTCTATTTTTAATATGAAAGCAGAAATAGATGCTATAAATGAAGAATTAACAGTACGCACAGATTACGAAAGTGATGCCTACATGAAATTGATTGAAAAAGTGTCTGAATTGAGTGAAAAATTTTATTCTATTGAAGAAATAAATTATGAAGCAGAAGTAGAGAAAGTTTTATTAGGGCTTGGTTTTGTGCGTTCAGATTTTAATAGACCAACATCAGAGTTTAGTGGCGGGTGGCGTATGCGTATTGAATTGGCAAAAATTCTACTTCAAAAACCAGATTTAATTCTTTTAGATGAGCCTACTAACCATATGGATATAGAAAGTATTCAATGGTTAGAAGATTTTCTAATTACTCAAGCTAAAGCTGTAGTAGTTATATCTCACGACCGTGCTTTTGTAGATAATATTACCACCAGAACTATAGAGGTAACTATGGGCAGAATTTACGATTATAAAGCCAAATACTCTCATTATTTAGAGTTGCGTAAAGAAAGACGCGCCCACCAGCAAAAAGCATATGAGGAACAACAAAAAATGATTGCCGATAATCAGGAATTTATAGATCGTTTTAAAGGGACGTATTCTAAAACATTACAAGTGCAATCGCGTGTAAAAATGCTAGAGAAATTAACAATTATTGAAGTGGATGAAGTAGATACAGCGGCTTTAAAACTTAAATTTCCGCCATCTCCAAGATCGGGACAATACCCTGTTGTTGTTAATGAATTGTCTAAATCTTATGGCGACCATGTGGTGTTTAATAATGCCAATTTAGTTATCGAACGTGGACAAAAAGTTGCATTTGTAGGAAAAAATGGTGAAGGAAAATCTACTATGGTTAAAGCCATTATGAACGAAATTGATTTTGAAGGCAGTATGGAACTAGGGCATAATGCTCAAATTGGTTATTTTGCCCAAAATCAAGCCTCGTTATTAGATGGTGATTTAACTATTTTTGAAACTATAGACCGTATTGCCGTAGGTGATATCCGTAATAAAATAAAAGACTTATTAGGTGCTTTTATGTTTGGTGGCGATATTTCTACTAAAAAAGTAAAAGTACTTTCTGGAGGAGAGAAAACACGTTTAGCCATGATTAAATTATTGCTAGAACCTGTAAATGTGTTAATTCTAGATGAGCCTACCAACCATTTAGACATGAAAACTAAAGATATTATTAAAGACGCTTTAAAAGAATTTGATGGTACTTTAATTTTGGTTTCTCACGATAGGGATTTCTTAGATGGTTTGGCTACTAAAGTATTTGAATTTGGAAACAAACGTGTTAAAGAACATTTTGAAGATATTAATGGCTTCTTAAAACTTAAGAAAATGGAAAGTATGCGAGATCTTGAAAAGTAAATTATATGTTTATTTAATTAAAAAAGCCTTGTAGTTTGCAAACTACAAGGCTTTTTATATAATTTAAATCCCTAAAATTTTGGCATCTACGGCAAAAACTGTCTTAATATCAATGTCGTAGTCTTGCGTTAAAATTTCATCTGTACCTGTTTCTATTTTTAAATAAAATGAATCTTCAAAAATATAGGCTTTCAAATCTTCATCAGAAGTTTTAAGATACATAACATTGGTGCCGTTTTCAATGGGAGTAGTATTCCATGCCAATTTAGTATCTTCTAAGCCCTCAGCAGCAATATAAATTTCAATAGTTTCTACAAAACTAAAATCTTCATCACTTGGATTGGTTAAGGTTAATTTAAATTCTGTTAGTTTAATATCTTCAATAAGGTCTTTAGAGGTGTCATTTACACTAAAAGTTGATTCAGAATTGGTTTCAATTTCAGGGGTATTGATGACAAACGGAATATCTATCGGTATTGTTGCAGGTATGGTAATAGATTCGTTATAGGTAATGTCAAATTTTGTAAAATCGTCTAAAGTATCGCAAGATGTTACCATTAAAGTTATAAATAGAACAGTTATTAGGTTTATTTTTAAATGTAGCGTTTTCATGTAATATTGTTTTTATAAAAGCAAATATAGTGTATTTGTAAGATCACAAATTAGAGTAAGTGGCTAGGTCATTAAAGTATAAGATTATCAATTTTTTAACATGATGATTTATAGTGTGGTAAAAATTCATTGTAAATTTAAAAGACAATACATAACTAAAGTTTAGACTTAAATTTTAAAACAATGAAAAAAATACTTTTTATTACAGGCGATTTTACTGAAGATTACGAAACTATGGTACCTTTTCAAATGTTACAAATGGTTGGTTACGATGTACATGCTGTGTGTCCTGATAAAAATAAAGGCGATAGTATAAAAACAGCTATTCATGACTTTGAAGGTGACCAAACATATACAGAGAAACCAGGACATAATTTTGTCTTAAATTATACATTTAGTGATGTAGAAGTTAAAGATTATGATGGATTGGTTATAGCTGGTGGTCGTGCTCCAGAATATTTAAGATTGAATAGCTCTTTATTAGACATGGTTAAACATTTCTTTACAGAAGATAAACCGGTTGCAGCCATTTGTCATGGAATTCAAATACTAACAGCTGCAGATGTAGTAAGAGGAAAAAAACTAACTGCTTACCCTGCAGTCGGACCAGAAGTTACTTTAGCGGGCGGCGAGTTTCAAGACATTCCTGCAGATAAGGCATACGTAGATGGTAATTTAGTAACATCTCCAGCATGGCCTGGGCATCCAGCATTTATTAAAGCTTTCTTAGATTTAATGGGGGTAAAAATTAGTATATAATACTATTAAATATATCTAAATCTCAAGTGATTATTCTTTATTACACTTGAGATTTTTTATTGAGCTTTTGCTGCTTCAGAAATGCCATTAACATAATTAGAAACCATATGTAAGTTGGTTGCTAATTCTGAACCTTCAAATCCGGAAATGTCTGCATCTGTTATATGCTCGTTATAAAATTTTAGATATTGGCTAGAAAGCGGCATATAAGACCAATGCCATTTTTCTTCGTTGTAGCCTGTACGTCCGTTAGATTTAGATGAATATACTTGATAAAACCCGAAGTTATTGGCATGCTTTACCAACCATGTGTACTCTTTTAAACCTTGACCGCTTTCAAAATAAGAATTAGATAAGTTATTTAGATCTAAATCGGTTCCCCAATGGTGTCTAGAAGTACTAGGCATGGAACTGTATTGTAATATTTTTTTAGCATTTTCAATAGGAGAGAGGTCTTCATTTGCTTTCCATTTACGATCCCAAATAGATTTTTGATATAAAAAATTACGTGTACCAGAAATTACTGTAAATTGTACACCATCTTGTTTTGCAGCTGCATTCATATTTAAAAATGCAGTGTAAACTTCTTGTTGTAAGTAAATAGTCTTATTAGAAAATGCCGTTGCTACTTTAACAAAACAAGGGTCTGTTTCAAAATTAAATTTACCGAGTACAAATGCTTTAGTAATAGTTTTAGAAGTGGTTTGAGCTTGTAGCGTACTAAAATTTAATATGGAGACCATACATATTAGACGTATAATAGTTACTTTCATGAGGTAGTTTATATATGCGATTAATTTCAAGGTAATATTAACGAAATTAAAAGCAATATCTTATTCAAAAAAATAATTTATTACCGTTCGTAAAATTCTAATTTGTTTTTAGTTTGGGTTAATTGATTTTGTAATTCATTTACTTTTTTAAGTAAGTTAAACACAATATCAATTCCTTCTATATTTACCTCTAATTCATGATGTAACCGAATCATTTTTTCCAAATCACTCAAGGTATTTTGATGTAAGCATTTTTGATTTTTAATCGTAATGATATCTAATAAACCATTGTCGTTTAATTCATCTAGAAAGACAGGTTCTATGTTGTATTTTACACAAATGGTTTCTACTAATATATAATGATTTTCAGCCATGTTTTCTTAGTTTTTGTAGTTCTGAAAATAATTCTTTTTCCTTAGAGGTTAGGTTTTTAGGAGTTTGTATATGGTAGGTAATTATAAAATCTCCGTAGGTGTCTTTTGTTTTATAAACAGGAAATCCTTTGCCTTTTAATTTCACTTTAGTACCGTTTTGAGTTTCTGGAGCAACATTTAATTTTACTTTTCTAGAAAATGTATCTACCATAATTTCGCCACCTAAAAGCGAAGTATATAAATCTAGATTTACATCTGCATGTAAATTATTACCATAACGTTTAAATTTGGTATTGTTTACAAGGTTAAATTTAATGTATAAATCGCCATTCGGACCTCCATTTACTCCTGGTCCGCCTTTACCGGATATTTTTATTACTTGTTCATTTTCTATACCAGCAGGAATTGTTAATCTAATTTTTTTACCATTTACGGTTAAGATTTGAGATGTGTTTGTGTACACATCTGTTAGATTTAATTGTAACTCGGCATTAAAATCTTGTCCTTTAAATTGTACTTGATGATGACTTTGTCTTGAGCCCGAAGTACGTTGTCCTCCAAACATAGATTCAAAGAAATCTGAAAAATCATTATCTGAATAGGACTGGCCAGAATAATTTTGATAGCCTTGGTTTGGATTAGTTCCTTGTGCCTTTTGTGCCCGTTCTATATCGTCTGCGTGTTGCCAATCTTTTCCGTATTTGTCGTATTTTTTACGATTTTCTTTATTTGATAAGACTTCGTTGGCTTCGTTAATGTTTTTAAATTTTTTTTCAGCTTCTTTATCATTAGGATTTAAATCGGGGTGATATTTTCTAGCAAGTTTACGATAGGCTTTTTTAATATCGCTTTCTGAAGCATTTTTATCTAGTCCTAAAATGTTATAATAATCAATAAAATCCATAACTAAAAGGTGTTAATTACGATTAAAAGATGCGCTGTATATTATCATAAAGTTCGTGAATTAATAAGACTAATCAAAAAATTATTCAGACTCAAATACTAAATTTTTAGAAAAGTAAGGCAGTACTTTTGTTTTTATACGTTCAGGTATTTTATTAATGTGGTTGCCATCATATGCTTCAAAAGTATGGGTAATGTTGGCTGCAGTTAATTTTTTATGTAGTTTTTTAGACGCTTCAAAAATAGCGGTATCTTTTGTACCTACATCAATAGCAATAGTTTGTAAAGCTTTTAAATTTTGTAGGTAGTCATCCATCATATTCAATATATAATTATCGCTAAACTTTTTTAGAATTTCTGGTCTTGGTTTTCCATCTTTATAAGCCAAATCTATATATAAAGGAAATTTTTTAGGGTTTGAAGCCCATGCCGCAGAAAATGCCATATTAATGCTTTCTATAAAAGATAAATTTGCAATGTCGAATTTTGAATGTACGGCCTCCATATTTTTAATGTGTTCTGGACTTGGTATAAAATCTTCTTCTAGACTACTAGGACTTAATACATAAATAGAAGTAAATACATTGGGATATTTCATAGCTAATCGTAATGTGCCATAACCACCCATAGAGTGGCCAGCCAAACCACGACTTTTAGCCTGATCTAAAGTTCTAAATTTTAAATCTATAAAAGAGACAAGTTCTTTTGTAATAAAAGTTTCCCAATCTCCCATTGTTTCCGAGTTTCCGTAAAAACTACCTTTGTAGGTTGTATAGGCATTAGGCATAACAACTATCATTTCTTTACAGCTGCCATCTTGCATGCAGGTGTTTAAAATGTTGTTCATGTTTATCCAATGGTGTTCCCAACCAAACCATTTACTGTCACTATCTGTAAAGCCGTGTAGTAAATATAAAACAGGATACTTTTTATCGAGTTTTGTTTGGTAAGACGGTGGTAAATACACTGTAATGTCCCGAATTGAAGGATCGTTTATTAAATTATTTTTTAAAGCTTCACTTGGAACTTTAAGACGCATTCTAAAACCTTGAGCGTGTAAGGTAAGTACACTAAATACTATAATGTATAACGTAATTACAACCGATTTTAGTTTCATGTTTATATTTTTAATAAGAATAAGATTTATTGTGAAAAGGACATTTTAAGCATGTTGTATAAATCGGGATGTTTTCTTTCCATAAGCTTAGGATTTTCAAAAAAATACTCTGATGCTACTGCAAAAAACTCTGCTTGATTAGTACCTCCGTAATGCCGTATGTCTGATTTATTGTTAGTGATGGCTTCCATTTCTTTATGAATTAATTTTAACCATGGTATGGTATATGCATTTTGCATAATGAGTTCTGGTACGCCATCGGTATCGCCATCCATTTTATCTATTAAATGTACAAATTCATGAATGGCTGTATTGCTTTTGTCGTTACTATTAGCAAATCCATGATGTAAAGCTTTTTTAGAAATTATCATTTGCTTTTCTAATCGACCTGTACCAACCATTCCTGCAATAATACGATTGTTACTTTTTTTACCAAATTCATAGTCTTCATTAAAATTATCAGGATATAATAAAACACCACTTAAATTTGTATACTGCCATTTTGGAAATCCAAATACAGGAATAACAGCACTTGCTGCAATTAATACAATGTCTATATCTTCCAGTTCTAATTGTACACCTTCTATGTGTACTTCACTTAAAAATAACATTATTCGTTGTTGAAATTGTTTTTGTTTGTTAGCTGGCAATTTTTTGTAAAACTGTACATTGTTTACTAGTAATTTGTGCCAATGTTTTGGAAATGTTTTAGCTCTTTTAGTCTTTAATTTACTTAAAGCAAAAATTGCGAAAGCGACAAGAATACAAAAGGCAATACCTGTAAAAATCATGAATTTGTTTTTATTATTTACAAGTTAAGATAAAAAAGACTGCCTTTAATAAGAATTTTTAATTAAGCGGTTTTAAGCAAAAAGCATTTTTGAAAAAAAGATCAAAAATGCTTTTATTTAGGATTTTAATGGCTGGTTAAGGTGTTGGTTTTTAGTAGTCTATATTTTTAAGATTTAGTTTTTAGAAAAATTTGCAATTGATGTAAAATCGTAGTCTTGTTTTTTTATTTGAAAATTGTGTTCATGTAAACTCATGCAACGCATGGTTGTAGATTTAGTGTTAGATTTATCTGTGTAAATAACCTCCATAACTAAGCTGTTTTCTGCTTGATCTAACCATTTTGGATTAAATCCATTCGGAACATTTTTTGTGTTAATTCCAAAAATACTTGAAAAGCTTACAGGTGCATCCATATCGTTATACATAATCATTATAGAATCATCGTTTTCTATTTTAAAACCTTTACAGACTTTACCATTAATAATTTTATCATCTATTTCTGTAAATGTATAATCTGTTTCTAAATAAGTATCAGATTCAATATTATCCATATTAAGATTTGAGTGCATTACCATGCCTGTTTTTTTATTCTTATTTGTCATAAAAATAGCATTAGCATTTCGTTCAATATCCATTACAATAAATACGTTGTCACTTTGGTTTACTTGGTCTAAAGTTGGTTGCATTGCAAAATATTTTTCTTCTGGTTTTAAATAGTATGTAATATCCATAGGATCTTCTTTAGGACTCTCAATACGTAAAATATATTTCCATTCAAAAGTATAGGTATCTGGTAATATGGAGTCATTAGCTAAAGAAAACTGTCCAAAATTACCGCCGTTAAAGTTATACTCTCCATCTATTCCTAAAATGCTATCTAAGTGTTTGCCTAAGCTTTGTTCTGCTTTTTGTGAAGCTTTATCTATTATAACATCTTCGGTAGCTTGTTGTAATTTATTTTTCAATTTTTTTAAAAACTGAGCTTGTAATTGAGTTCCTGAGAACAGGAATAGCAATATAATTGTGAGGTGTTTTAGTTTCATAGTATAATGTTTTAAGAGTGATTAGATATTTTATAAAATTTAAAAACAGATCCCCATGAGCATAATCTATTCTGACGTTTAAAAACAGAAAGTATGAGAACAAGATTAATACATGTTATCATGAAATATAAAATATACAATTCTGTGGGTTTAAATGTGGTAAATAGAAGGGGTGGAACAGCAGACTCAATTTCCGGAAAATATAATGCGAGCAAAAGCACTAATACATAGCAAGAACATAGTATACCTAAACACAGTAAGCATTTTAAACTAATATGTAAATCTGTAAATTTAGCAAACAACATTCTATTTAGGTTTTAATGAAAACCTATTAATTAGGAGCTAGGGAAGAATGTTAATCGGTTGATTATTAGGTTTAAATGTAATTAAAAAATAAGTATAAATGATCTGTTTTTAAAAAAAATTAATAGAAATATATTTTAGTTCTTTTTTTAAAAACAGGCTATTTAAGGTTTTGTTAACAATTAAACGTATTATGAATATGTAATTTTACTTTTCAACTAAAAATAAACAAAATCATGAAACACTTAATGTTAGGCGTAATGAGTTTAATATTTACATTTAGCCTTCAAGCACAAGTAAAAACACCACAACCAAGTCCGTTTAGTAAAATAGAACAAACAGTTGGTTTAACTAATATTACTGTAGAGTATTCTAGACCAAGTTTACGTGGGCGTCATCTTTACGGTTACCTTTTACCTTATGGCGAATTATGGAGAACAGGAGCCAATGCAAATACTAAAATTACTTTTTCTGATGATGTGATTATTGGAGGAAAATCTTTAAAAGCAGGAACATATGCTATATATACTAAACCTGATAAAGTTGCATGGGATGTTATTTTTTATACCGATTCAGATAATTGGGGATTGCCAAAAACATGGGATGAAAGTAAAGTGGCATTAACCACAAAAACAGAGGTGTATCCTAATCCAGTAAAAGTTGAAACATTTACAATATTATTTTCAGATTTAACTAACGATTCTGCTGTAATGCGTTTCTCTTGGGGAGAACGATTTGCATCTTTTAAGATAAATGTTCCTACAGATGAAATTGTTACTAAAGATATTGAACGTGCTATGAGTGGTACTTCAGCAGCAGATTATTATGCTTCTGCAGTCTATTATTACGAGTCTGGTAAAGATATAAATCAGGCTAAACTTTGGATTGATAAAGCACTTAGTATGACAGAAAAGCCAGCCTTCTTTCAATTACGTAAAAAGGCATTAATTTATGCTAAATCTGGAGATCAGGAAGGTGCTATAATAGCTGCTAAGCAATCTTTAGAAGCCGCAAAAGTTGCAGGGAATAAAGACTATATAAAAATGAATACCGAGTCTTTAAAAGAATGGGGAGCGCTTTAATATGGTGTGTTTAATATAAAAAATGAGGCTATGAACTTAGGTTTATAGCCTCATTTTATGTTTTTAATAGTTAAGCTGAATTAAAGATCTAACTTTATCTAAGGTTTTTATGAGTTTTAAACTAAAATCAAAAGTCATTATATCGCTTTCTGTTTTGCCTTCTCTTAGTAATTGATTAAAATGAAGTATTTCAAAATTATAACCAATAGTGTCTCCCGTATAATCTAACGTGTGTTCCTTTCCATTTTGAGAAATAGTAACAGTGGTTGGCGTGTGAAATTGTCTGTTTAAAGTGATTACAGCTTCTTCGCATGTAAACACACAAGTAGTAGGTGTGTCTTCAACTAAAGTACTTTTTAAAATAGCTTCTGTAGTTGTATTGTATTTAAAATGCATATTACAAGACGAATCAGCTCCATTATTAAATGATGTACAACTCGCTTCAATATGGTCGGGTTCTCCTAATGTTGATAAGGTTGCGAAAATAGGGTATATACCAATATCTAATAAACTTCCTCCTCCAACAGCCTTATCAAATAATCTTGAAGATTCATTAAATGGTCTTGAAAAACCAAAGTCAGCTTCAACCTTTAATAATTTTCCGTAGTTTTCGTTTTTTAAGAGCTCTAAAGTATATTGGTAATGTGGTAAAAAATAAGTCCATAATGCTTCCATTAACAATACTTTCTTTTCTTTTGCCAGAGCAATCATTTCTTTTACCTCTTCTAAATTCATGGCAAAAGGTTTTTCACATAAAACGGCTTTGTCATGCGTTAAGCATAATAAAGTATGAGATTTGTGAAAACTATGTGGTGTGGCTATATAAACAGCATCTACATCTGGATCATTAACTAAATCTTCATAGCTACTGTACGCATTCACCGCATTATAAGTGTTTGCAAAAGCATTTGCTTTATCTGCAGATCGTGAAGCAACGGCTTGTAGTTTAGCATCTTTAATAGTTAATAAATCTTTAGCGAATTTGTGAGCAATATTGCCAAGTCCAATAATTCCCCATCGTATGGTTTTATTCTGTTGTAATGACATTTTGTTTTGGTATAAAAAGTTGAATACATAATGCGATCATAATAACTAAAGTACAGCCAAAAAGATTAAGCCACAAATATGGCATCCAATCAAAATACCAGCCATAAATTACAATGGCTTGAGTTATAATTGCAGCCGTAAATACTGCATTTGCTTTTACGTGTTTAAAAAAGAATGCCAATAAGAAAATACCTAAAACATTACCATAAAACACAGACCCTATTATGTTTACTAATTGAATAAGATTATCGAATAAAGATGCAAAACACGCTATGAAAATAGCTAAAATTCCCCATGCTAAAGTAAACCACTTGGTCGCTTTAACATAATGCATATCGTCTTTATCTGGTGCTAAGCTACGTTTATAAATATCTATACTTGTGGTAGATGCTAATGCATTTAATTCGCTAGCAGTACTAGACATTGCTGCACTTAAAATAACCGCTAAAAGTAAGCCAATTAATCCGCGTGGTAAATTATTTAAAATAAAGTGAATGAACACGTAGTCTTTATCGTTAGTTTCAATTTTAGTTTGGTGTTCGTTTGCGGCTTGTTCTAAAATTATTTTGGCTTGATCTCTATTGGTTTTTTCTAAGGTATTAAGTTTAGAAATTTCTTGTTTTAAATCCTCACTAGGCGTGGTAACATAAGTGTTTAATAATGTTTTCTTATTTTCAAAAAGCTCATGTTGTTCGTTTTCTAAAGTTTTAAATTCATCTGAAAACGATGAAGCTGCAACAACATCTTGTGCATGTGGATTAAAGTGTATTGGTGCTTGGTTAAATTGGTAGAAGACAAAAACCATAACGCCTACAAGCAAAATAAAAAATTGCATAGGCACTTTTAAAAGACCATTAAAGATTAAACCTAATTGCATTTCGCGAAGTGATTTACCTGATAAATAGCGTTGCACCTGACTTTGGTCTGTTCCAAAATAGGAGAGCATTAAAAAGGTTCCTCCAATAATTCCACTCCAAAATGTATAGCGATTTTCAAAATCGAAAGAGAAGTCTAGAATGTTCATTTTATTGTTTACAGCAGCAATATCTAAGGCGTTAGAGAAATTAATATTATCTGGGAGATAACTTAAAATGAGAAAGAACGCAATAAACATCCCCGTAAAAATTACAGCCATTTGGTGTTTTTGAGTTACACTTACAGCTTTTGTACCACCAGAAACGGTGTAAATAATTACCAGTACACCTATAATAATGTTTAACTGATTTAAAGACCAGCCTAATACAGCCGATAAAATAATAGCAGGGGCGTAGATGGTAATACCAGCAGCCAAACCACGTTGTACTAAAAATAATCCAGCAGTTAAACTTCTTGTTTTTAAATCGAATCTATTTTCTAAAAACTCGTATGCCGTATACACTTTTAAACGATGATATAACGGAATAAAAACCATGCAGATAATAATCATGGCTATGGGTAAGCCAAAATAGAATTGTACAAACCCCATACCATCATTAAAGGCTTGACCTGGCGTAGATAAAAATGTTATTGCACTGGCTTGTGTTGCCATTACCGATAAACCAATTGTCCACCATTGTGCTTGATTTCCTCCCCTAATGTAGTCTTGTACATTTTGGCTTCCGGTTGTTTTCCAAGTACCGTAACCTACTATGGCAAGTAGCGTCCCTATTAATATAATCCAGTCTAAACTTTCCATATTAAAAGGATTTCATAATTAAATAAAAGATAACAATATACACCGCATTGGCAATTAATACCCAAGTATACGAGCGTTTCCAAGTTTGTTTTACAGGTTCGTTTTCTTGCATTTTAATCGGCTAATTTAGGTTCTGTTTTAATATCTTTTTTTCCAATAGAAAGCATGTTGGCGAATAATCTATATGCACCAGAAACACCTGCAGGAAATTCTCTAAAAAAACTTAATCCTGTGTATATATAGTGTCCTTTTCCATATTTAGCCACAAGTAAACTTCCTTTAGTTTCGGTTTCATTTTTATCATGCATTCCTAAAATAGGAGTAAATTCTTTACCCCAAACATTAGGGAAATATAAACCACGTTCTTGCGTCCAGCCTTCAAAATCTTTAGTCGTAATTTTATTAGGGTAATTTAAAAGTTCATTCTTAGGATCTAAGAACGTTACTTTAGCATGCTCGTCTGTAACACGGTCTCTAGATAGCTCTAAAGTATATGGTGCTAGAGCATCTACTTTTAAACCACGGTTGGTATTATATTGTACAATTACATTTCCTCCGCCTTTAACATACTCAAATAAAACATGTTGTTTATATGCTAAATCATCAACAGTATTATATGCTCTAATACCAATTACAATAGCATCAAAATGTTTTAAATTAGAGGTTGTGATATCTTCTGGATTTAAAATAGCAACTTGATAGCCTATTTGTCTTAGACTTTCAGGTGCAACATCTCCTGCACCTTGAATATACCCAATATTTTCTCCTTTTTTTATAATATTTAACCTTACAAATTTGCTAGGTTTTGGCATAACAACAGTTTGAAATGGAATATGATCGTATTCAATTTTTATTAAGGCTTTGTTGTATGGTTTATGATTTACAGTAACTGTAGATGTTATTTGAACTTCATCCTGTTGTTTTGGAGGAGTAACTGTAAAGTAAACAGTTTTACTTTCACCTCTATGATCTATTGAAATGGGTAGATCTTGAGGTAAAATACTCCATCCTTTTGGTGCATTTAAACTCACAGAACCTTCTATATTATCTTTACCCGCTGTGACAAGAACACCAACTTGTTTAGGTGCGTCGTTTTCAAAAATTAAAACAGGGTCTACAAGTTGTGAAGCCACAATAGGTACAATCTCGAATGGTTTATAAAGTTCGCCTTTTACTGGATCGTTACTTTTATAAATTATAGGTTTAGTAAACGGAATTACAGTATTTTCTATAATTAAATTATATGTAATATTTTGACTTCTTGGAGTTTCAGGTTTTCCGATTAAAGCTTTATTTTCAACAGTATACATTCCTAAACTACTTGGTTGGGTTAACCAATACGGTGTTGTAAGTGCTATAGATTTATCTACTTTATACTGTGCTTTAAAATTAAATTTAGTGTTATTAGTGAGGTTTATATTTTTAGTGATAACTGTTTCATTTGGAGTTTTTAAACTTTGGAGTATTATAGAATGAGCACTTCTATTTATCACTTCAATGTTTAAATCTATGGTTTCGTTAGCGGTACCCCAATTATGTGTTGCAGCGGTTTCTAAATATATACCTGCACATGCTGCAATAACATTTTTTATGTCTTCAGTTTTAAGTGTTTTCCAGTGTGTATTATCCAATTGCTGAATTAGAGTATAGGCTTTAACTAATTTTGGAATACTAGCAGCGGGGTTTTCAAAATCGTATTCATTCTCTACTTCGGTTAAAAGTTTTCCAATGGCTTTTCCGCCTTTAACACGATTCCACGTAGTATCTATACCTTCGAATATATTTGAGGGATCTTTAGGCATGTCACCTTTAATTAATTCTAAATACTCTAGACTAGAACCTCGTGTTCCTGTATTACCGAATCCTTGAGATTTATGTTGACTTCTACTTAAAGCCGAAATTTCTGTATTAGATAATCCGCTTGACGGAAAATAGACACCTGTATCTATTTCCATTAATTTACTTTTGTCTGCAGCATCAAAATTTTCTTGAGATCCGTAAAATCTCCAAGAAGTATTTAAAAACATGCGTTTAGGTTGCCAAGTTGAAGTTGTGTTAAGTTGTTTTGGATATTTAGAAGCATTGTTAGTTAAGTTGAAAGCTTCTACACTTAACATTGCAGAACTGGTATGATGACCATGAGTAGTACCCGGTGAGCGATGATCGAATCTGTTAATAATTATATCCGGTTGAAAGTTTCTTATGGCTAAAACCACATCGCTTAACACTTCGTCTTTATCCCAAATTGCTAAAGTTTCGTCTGGGTGTTTAGAATAGCCAAAATCGTTAGCGCGTGTAAAAAATTGTTCCCCACCATCTGTGCGTCTGGCTGCTAAAAGTTCTTGTGTACGAATAACACCTAAAAGTTCTCTAATTTCTGGACCTATTAAATTTTGTCCGCCATCTCCACGTGTTAGTGATAAGTAAGCAGTTCGGGCTTTTACATGGTTGGCCATATACGAAATCATTTTTGTGTTTTCATCGTCTGGATGGGCAGCCAAATATAAAACAGAGCCTAAAAAATTAAGTTTTTTTATGGCCTGATGTATTTCTGAAGCATTAGGTTTTTTAGGTTGTTGTGCAAAAGTAGCAGGAGTTATTAATAACAAAATGAGCAGACAGCGTACAATTTTTTTCATTAAGACGAATTTGAATTAGGCTTTAATTTCAAATATAGAAAGTAGCCTTGGGTTTTAGAGTGTTTTAAGGTTTCTTTAACTTTAACTCTAAATTAGACGTAAATCCTTCAGAATAATTTCAGAAAAAATAAAAATTATATGTTAAAGCCATTTTTTGCGTTTAAAATAGATAATCATGAAAATAAACATAATTAACATGATTACTAATAAAATGGGATAGCTGTACGGGTGATGTAGTTCTGGCATATTGTCAAAGTTCATCCCATAAATTCCTGCGATAAATGTTAATGGAATAAAAATGGTTGAAATTATGGTTAATACTTTCATAACTTCATTCATTTTATTGCTTATTCCTGTCATGTACATATCCATTAATCCCCAAACCATTTCGCGATACACTTCTGTGTTTTCATTTACTTGAATGGTATGATCGTATACATCTTGAAAGAAAGGTATCGTTTTAGAATCTATTAATTTGTGTTCACTTTTTTCTATTCGATTTATAATGTCTCGCATAGGGAAAATAGCACGTCGAATTCTTAAAATTTCACGTTTTAAATCCTGAATTTGTGTAGAGATATTATCTTGAGTATTACCATTAAAAAGATCGTCTTCTAGGTCTTCAATTTTATCGCCTAGAGATTCTACAACTACAAAATAATGATCGACTATGTTATCTATTAATGCATAAAATAAATAATCAGATCCCAATGTTCTTAGACGTCCTTTACCCAATCTAATGCGGTCTCGTAAACCGGTAAACACATCGCCTTCAGATTCTTGAAATGTTAAGAC
Organism: Formosa sediminum; assembly: GCF_007197735.1. Lineage (GTDB taxonomy): Bacteria > Bacteroidota > Bacteroidia > Flavobacteriales > Flavobacteriaceae > Formosa > Formosa sediminum. The sequence continues at coordinate 3,282,812 of NZ_CP041637.1, read as the reverse complement.
GTAATTTTGGCCAAGAATTAAGGTTATTTGTTCAGAAATTAAGCCTTTTTCTGTATCGTAATACAACATTTTCATACTTAAGGATAAGTAGTCTTCAAATTCGTCAATTTTAGGACGTTGAGAAATGTTAGCAATATCTTCTAGAATTAAAGGATGTATATTATAGTGTTGCCCAATGCTTTCTATGGCGTAGGTATGGTTAAGACCGTTAATGTTTATCCATGTTACTTCTTCAGTAGAATCGGATTTAAACGTAAATGCATCTTCAATTTTTGGAAGCTCTTTTTCAAGAACATGAGACGGACTATAATTAAACACTTCAATATATAATTGTTGTGTTTGTTTTTGTCCTGTATATACAATTGTACCAGGAGATAAACCTGTTTTTTGTTTATTTTTCTTAGTTCTTGGTTTTTTAGGCATAATTTAAATTACTTGATTTTAAATAGCATCCAGACCATCGTCTATGGCATCTTTCTGAACTAAAGTTACAGCTTTTTGTAATATTAAATTATTAGGATAGGTTACTAAATTGCCGTTATCCAACCTTAAATGTAACTGAAAAGCACGAATATCTTCAATAACGGCTTCTATAGGAAAATCCTTATCGTGTATGCTAATTTTATCTCCGACTTTATATGGAAACGAAAAAAACATGATTACGCCAGACGTGATATTGCTTAATATGGACCAAATGGCGAATAGCGCTATACCAATTACAGCAAACACAGAAGAGAATACTAATGCTAAATCTTCGGGTTTAGCACCTAAGATAACAGAAAGGAATAGGAGACCGATTAGAAATAATGTAACCGTAGAATACCTTTGGATGAGGTGAATACGTGCTTCATTAATTCCGCTTTTTCGCCCTATTTTTTTTACTAAAATTAATACTATATAACGAATGATTAGCAGTACTACAAGTAATATAATACAAGAAATAATGACTTTAAAATGAGTTTCAAAAAACATAATATATACATGAATTTAATGGCACAAAGATAGATTAAGGAATCTACAAAATATATAACTTTTTGCGAAGTTTAAACTCAGGATTTTTAAGACATAATGTCGTTTAAAACTCGATATACTGCATCTGTAGGAAGTCCCATAACGTTAAAATAAGACCCTTCTAATTTAGTAACTCCTATATATCCAATCCATTCTTGTATACCATAAGCACCTGCTTTATCAAATGGTTTATAAGTTGTGATATAGTGATTAATTTCTTGATCTGTTAAGGTTTTAAAGGTAACTTTAGTAACAGTATTTATTGTTTTTTCGAATTGATGTGTGGTAAAACAAACCGAAGTTATAACCTCGTGTGTTGTGTTACTTAATGATTTAAGCATCTTAAATGCTTCTTCTTCTGTTTTAGGTTTTCCTAAAGCTGTTTCATTATGCCAAACAATAGTATCGCTTGTAATTAAAATGTCTTTTGGTTTTAAGGTTTCTTTAAACGGAAGTGCTTTAAGTTGTGCTAAATAGTCGCTAATTTCAAAATGTCTTAAACGTGGTGGATACACTTCTTCAACAGGTTTTAATTGAATGGAGAAATCTAATCCTAAATCCTTAAAAAATTGTTGTCTTCTAGGCGAACCAGAAGCTAAAATAATATTGTAATTAGAACTGTTTTTGTGTAGCATGTTTTATTTCATTATAAATATAAAAGTAAAGATAAAACTCCTGTTAGCATAACCAATTTCAAAGCATTGCTAATTTTACGATGGTCTTTTTTAGTCTTTGCACTAAACAACTCAATAGAAATATAAAGTAAAGGCCCAATTATAAGAATAGTAAAATACCCAACTTCTAATGGAATATTATACACAAACATAATGACATAGTAAACCAAAATTCCAAGTGGAATAAAAGACAATATAAAAGCTATTTTAGATGTGCGGTTTCTACCAATTACAATTGGTAGTGTTCGCATCCCCGAGGCGTAATCGCCATCAATATCTTCTATGTCTTTAATTATTTCACGAATAAAATTAAGGATAAAGGCCATCCCTGCATAAGCTAATACAAGTTTAAGTACCGCACGTTGACTGTCTTGATTTTCGAATGTCATTACAGGAATTAAGTCGAACAATCCAACAATAACAAGACTTAAAGCAACTAAAGCAGAAATAACAATGTTACCCGCCAAACAAGTAGATTTTATATAGGTTGCATATAAGTATAGTAATACCGAAATAATAACGAAAAGTGCAAAAAAACCACTTTTTCCAACAGCATGAGATAAATAAAATCCAATAAGTACACCTGTTATATTTAAGGTAATAAATAAAGTGTAAGCTGTTTTTTCGGATATATATTTACCAATTATTATTTGGTTAGGTTTATTAATTGTGTCTGTTTCTATATCGTAAATATCATTAATAATATTCCCTGCAGAAGCCAAACATAAAGTGGCTAAAACTAGTAATATAAATTGCCAATTATTTAATGCAGTATCTACATAAAAAACAGGAAATAAAGCATATTTAATTAATATTTGAACGAGAATAATAAGTGAAAGATTTTTCCAACGTATTAGGTTTAATACCTGCATACTAATCGTATTGTGCATTAAAATTACCACTCCATTTTCCTTGAACTTTTAACACTTGTTCTATAACATCTCTTACAGCACCACGACCACCATTTTTATGTGAGACATATTTAGATATATTTTTAATCTCTGGGACGGCATCTTGAGGACATGTTGGTAAGCCTACAATTAACATTACAGGAAAATCTGGAATATCGTCTCCCATATACAAGATGTTTTCTGTTTTTATATTATGCTTCTGCACATATTCATCTAATTGATCAATTTTATTATGTGCGCCTAAAAATATATCTGTAACCCCTAAACCTTCTAACCGCTTACGGACGCCTTCATTAGAACCTCCAGATATTATACAAATTCTAAAGCCCGCATCTATAGCTGTTTTTATGGCATATCCATCTTTAATATTCATAACTCTAAGCATTTCGCCGCTTGTAGTTACAGTTACGTTACCATCTGTTAAAACACCATCAACATCAAAAATAAATGTGGTAATGTGCTCTAAATATTCTTTATAACTTTTTTCTTCCATGGGTTTCTAATATTGCATTGGTTAGTAGTTCGTATATCGCTTTATGTTGTGGGTTCTTAATAAGTTTTAAGTGTTTTTTTATGGTTTTTTTATCACCTCTTACGGCAGGACCAGTTTGTGCCATGTAAGGCGTCATTTTTTGTATTTTTTTAGCGGTTTCTAAAATTAGCGGTTTTAATACTTCAAATTCTATTTGGTTTTCTTCCGTTATTTCATGTGTAATCCGATACATTTGATTGGTGAAATTATTTGCAAAAACAGCTGCTACATGTAATCTTTTACGTTGTTCTGTAGATATTTTGTAATGTTTACTACCAATACTTTCAGAAAGTGTTTTTAAAAGTTTTAAATCCGGATTTTTTAAAGCTTCAATGCATAACGGAATGGTGCTAAAATCTATTTCAGCATCTTTTGTAAAGGTTTGTAATGGATAAAAAACTCCACGGCTGTGTTTATCATTAATATCATATAAACTTACAGTTCCTGAGGTGTGTACTACAAATCGATCTTGAAAAGGTAAGGCTTTAGAAACATTAGAAATAGCATCGTCACTAACTGCTAAAATGTAAATGTCTGCTGGATTTAAATCTTCTAAATTGTCTGTAATCTCAACTTCATTTTTATAAGTTGTAAGTTTAGATAGGTGTCTATTGTACCATTGTGTTACTGTAATATGCTTTGCATCTTGAAACACGTTATATAAATGTGTGGCAACATTTCCTGCGCCAAGTAAAACTACTGAAATCATCTTGCTAAAATACAGTTTTTCATAACACATTTTATAACAAGTATTATTTTTAAGTCTAGAAGTAATCTTTATGGTAATACTATATGGTATGAGATATTTGTTCTATTTTTATATAGATATTTAATAATTATGTATATGGAGTGGTGAGATTTGATATTAAAGATAGAGCAGATGTATTTACATTGGTGTCTAAGTTTTACGATAAAATTAGAAAAGACGAAACATTAGGACCGTTTTTTAATACATTAATTACAGATTGGCCAGCGCATATAGAACGCTTAACGAGTTTCTGGGAATCTAGTTTGTTTTTAAAAACCAAATATTATGGTAATCCGTTAGACGTACACGTAAAATTAGATCAAGCACATAATAATAGCATAACTGATAAACATTTTGGGATTTGGTTAAATATTTGGGTGCAAACTATAGATGAACTTTTTGAAGGCGAACGGGCTAATAATGCTAAACAACGTGCTCGTAAAATGGGTACTTTTTTATATATAAATATATTCCAGGCAAGACAAAATAAAGTTTAGTCTGACGCTTTTCTTAATATTAGGTTAATTTTAACAGAGTTTGCGTTTAATACGTACGGGCAACCGAACAAAAAAAGCTAAATTTGCGGACTTAAAATTTAGAGAAACCGTCATGCAAAATAAACTTGCCAAAATTCTTTTTTCTACCCGTTTAACATCTGTATTATTTATTGTATTTGCCGCAGCGATGGCTATAGGTACATTTATGGATGCTGGACAAGATACATCTCCTACACCTTATTCTAGAACTTTAATTTATAACACCTGGTGGTTTGAGGCCATTATGTTAATTTTTGTAATTAATTTTATAGGTAATATTAAGCGTTACAGACTGTATAAAAAAGAAAAATGGTCTTCTCTAATTTTGCACTTATCGTTTATCTTAATTCTTTTAGGCGCTTTTATTACAAGATATATTGGTTTTGAAGGGATGATGGCAATACGAGAAGGAGCTACAGAAAACACCTTTCTATCTCAGAAAACTTACATTACGGCCTATATAGATGGAGATTATATGATTGACGGTGTGCCACAACGTTTACCATTAGAAGCAGAGGTAGATTTTTCACCACGTTTGGATAATGAGTTTAGTATTCATACAAAATACAATCAGCAACCTGTTAGTATAGAACTAGAATCTTTTATAGGCGGTGCAGAAGAAGATATTATTCCAGACGAAACAGGAGAAGAGTATTTAAAAATTGTAGAAGCTGGAAACGGTGCACCACATAATCACTTTTTAAAAGCAGGAGAAGTACAGAGCATACATAATGTTTTGTTTTCTTTAAATAAACAAACAGACGGAGCTATTAATATTACTTCTAATGACGAGGGTATCTTTATTCACTCACCTTTTGAAGGCGAGTACTTAACTATGGCAACAATGGCCTCAGGAAAATTAGTAAAAGATAGCTTACAACCTTTAGTGTTAAGATCGCGTTATGTGATTGAAAATATGCAAATTGTGTTTCCTAAACCTGTAGTTAAAGGAACATTTGATATTGTTAAAAAAGCAGAGTTTCTTAAAAACGATGAGGATGGTGTAGTATTAAAAGTAACTACTAACGGCGAAACAAAGCGTGTGGGGTTACTGGGCGGAAAAGGGACCAATGGAGATTTTAAACAAGTTAAAATTGGTGGATTAGATTTTGCTTTTAGATATGGCTCTAAAGTATTAGAACTTCCATTTAGTATAAAATTAAATGATTTTGAAGCAGAACGTTATCCAGGAACCGAAAATAGTTATTCTGCATTCTCTAGTCAAGTTACTGTTCTAGATGAAAAGGAAGGGAATTTTGATTATAAAATATTTATGAATCATATTTTAGATCATCGTGGTTACCGCTTTTTTCAATCTGGTTTCGATCCTGATGAAAAAGGAACTATTCTCTCTGTTAATCACGATTATTACGGTACACTATTTACTTATATTGGATATTTCTTATTGTATTTCGGACTCTTATGGACTCTTGTTGCTAAAGGATCGCGCTTTGGAGATTTACGTAAAAAATTAAATCAAGTAAAAGCTAAAAAAGCTAAAATTTTAACTGTATTACTCTTTTGTTTTGCTTTTAATGGTTTCGCACAAGGGCATTCTGCAAACGATGGGCATGCCCACAATAATAAACCTACAAAAGCACAAATAGATTCTATCTTAATAGCCAATAAAGCGCCAAAAGCACATGCTGATAAATTTGGGCATATGGTCATACAGGATATTGGCGGACGAATGATGCCTGTTAATACGTATGCTTCAGAATTACTACGTAAATTATCAAAAACGGATACGTATGCTGGTTTAGATGCAAACCAAGTGTTTCTGTCTATGCAAGAAAGTCCGTTGTTATGGTACAATGTACCTGTAGTATTTTTAAAATATAAAAAAGCAGATTCTATTCGTTCAATCATAGGTATTCCTAAGGATCAAAAATTTGCAACTTTAGCAGATTTCTTTACAGATCGTGGTGCATATAAGTTGGGTCCATTTTTAGAAGATGCTTACAAAGCGGCAATTCCTAATGGATTTCAGAAAGAATTTAAAGAAGTAGATCAGCATGTTAATTTATTGTATAATACAATTGAAGGCCGATCGTTACGTATTTTTCCTGTGCCAGACGATGAAAATAACAAGTGGATTTCTTCTATAGAATATAAAACGGGAAATATAAAAGTTAAAGATTCTTTATATGAAAACTTTATAAAAAGTGGTTTTTCTGCGTATTTAATGACTCTTAATCAAGCCAAACAATCTGGCGATTTTACAGATGCTAATAAGTTGTTAGATGCCGTACATAAAACTCAAAAACAATATGGTGCTAGCGTTATGCTTTCAGATGAAAAAGTTAAAACCGAAATACTGTATAACCACTACGACATATTTAAGAGTTTATTTAGTTGGTATATGTATGCAGGAACTTTAATGTTTATTGTATTAATTATTCAAATATTTAAGAGTAAAAGTAAAGCCATAGATATTAGTGTTGCTGTGTTTAAATGGATTATTGTTGCTTTATTTATCTTACACACTATAGGGTTAATTGCGCGTTGGTATATTTCTGGCCATGCACCTTGGAGTGATGCATACGAATCTATGATTTATGTGGCTTGGGCTACTATGCTATTTGGTTTACTTCTTGGAAGAAAAAGTGATTTAACTATTGCGTCAACAGCATTTGTAACCTCAATGATTTTAATGGTTGCACACTGGAATTGGATGGATCCTGCAATTGCAAATTTACAACCCGTTTTAGATAGTTATTGGTTAATGATTCACGTTGCAGTTATTGTGGGTAGCTATGGACCATTTACTATAGGAATGATTTTAGGGTTAACAGTGCTGTTTCTTATGATTTTTACTAATAAAGATAATAAGAAGAAAATGCTAATTAATATTAATGAGTTAACTATAATTAATGAAATGGCATTAACCGTTGGTTTAGTAATGTTAACCATAGGTAACTTTCTTGGCGGAATGTGGGCTAATGAAAGTTGGGGACGTTATTGGGGTTGGGACCCTAAGGAAACGTGGGCATTAATTAGTATAATGATATATGCATTTGTTATACATATGCGCTTAGTACCTGGATTACGTGGCAGATTTGGTTTTAATTTAGCTTCAATTTTAGCATTTTCTAGTATTATGATGACGTATTTTGGAGTGAATTTTTACTTAGCAGGATTACACTCTTATGCTAGTGGAGATCAAATTGTAAGTGTGAAATTTATAGTAATTACCTTAGCTATTATTGCAGTAATCGCAGTATTAGCTTACATTAAATATGCTAAATTTTACAAGAAGAGTAAATAATTTCTTTAAATAAGCGGTAGTACCATTTTAAAAATGAATCCGCAAGATATAGCAAGACCGAAACTTAAAAGGGTACCAATTAAAATGTATTCTGTTAGTTTTCGGTCTTTTGCTTTTGATAAATCACTAAAGCGAAACACAGATTTTGCAGTAATTAAAAATCCAATTCCTTCCCAATAATTCATGGCTATAAAAACAAAAACAAATAAACGTTCTAACATACCAATATAGGCACCTGCATCTTTTAGCGAGGTTTCGTTAGTGTTTTCTATTTGCCATTTAGACACTAAAACTTTCATAATTATAGAGGAAACTACGGTTACAAATAATAGACAGCTAACGGTTAGCAATAGGCGTGTATTGTAAAAATAATCTATAGAAATATTGTATGGATTGTATATGCCAACCACAAGCAAGAGTATTATTATGTGTCCCAGTTGGTCTATAATAAAAAGCCACCTAGAGTTTACTTTTTCATTTAAATATAATTTTGCAAGGTCTATAATAAAATGAGATCCAATGATGATGATGATGCCCCAGATATATTTAAAATTAAATTGAAGTATTACTGATAAAGCTAATAAATGCACTGTAATATGTGCATATAAATATTTGGACTTTATTTTTTTATGCGCTTTATCCATTACCCATTTTGTAGGTTGTAAAAGAAAATCGCCTATTAAGTGGGCGAGGAGTAATTTTATAAATAATGCAATCATAGTGTTACGTATTTGGAGTAGTATGCTATCATTTTTAGAATTTCGTCGTAACCCGCACGTTTTAATCCTTGGCTTATATTGCCTTGTGTACTTTGTGTTTGTTTCGCTAACATTTTCTGATTGGCGTCAGGATGGGTTAATGCTAGTTTAACGAGAGCTGCTGAAGTTGGAGTCCACGTATTCATAGTTAATAAAGCCAATTCTAGCATAATATTCATAGCAGTATCAAATTCTGTTTGAGAAGATTTTATCGCTAAGTTGGTTTTTTTTAATTGCTCAAAACATTCACCAGAATTAATAAAAGCACTGCCATTTGATTCGGTAATATGGTTTGCATTATAGGTTTTTTCTCCAATACCAATGGCTATTCTTACATCTATAGTTTTTAATTGTTTTAAGCTTGCTTTTATTAAAATAGCAGCTTTTAGAGCTTCTGCAGGTGCAACTTCTAGCTGAAAGCTATCGCCCCTATAAATTTCCCAATACTTTGGGCTTTCTCCGTATAAATTTAATTCGGTTTTTAATTGTGGTAGCCAATTTTTAGCATCATGTGCTCTAGAATTAATAATATCTCCTGTTAGAATACTTGTCATTTATATTGTGCTTTAATTCAAATATATCTGATATTTTTAATAAATCCAAAGTTATTAGTTTAAAAACTAATAATTATAAATATTATCTAAAAGGCTAATATTTTAATTTATAATCTATTTAGATAATAATTTTGTGGTTTTAAAATATTTTGAGAACCTATAGATAAAAAATATATTTGTTAAAAAAAGAGACTATGAAATTACTACAAGAATTTAAAGAATTTGCAGTAAAAGGAAATATGATAGATATGGCAGTGGGTATTATTATCGGTGCTTCATTTAATAAAGTAATCGATGTTATGGTAAAACAGGTATTTATGCCACCACTATCATTATTATCTGAAGGGATACATTTTCAAGATAAAGTTTGGGTATTAAGAGAAGCGGTAATAGATGCTTCAGGAGCTATTTTACAACCCGAAATAACTATAGGGTATGGAGCTTTAATAGAAGCGCTTCTAGATTTTTTAATTATTGGATTTACTGTGTTTTTAGTGGTGAAGTTTATGAATAGACTAAGAAAAAAATCTCAAGATCCAAAAGATAAAACAGTGGTAACACCAAAAGATATTCAGTTATTATCAGGAATAACAGATTTATTGCAAGAGCAAAACGTATTATTAAAAGCAAAAACTAAACAATAAAAAAACTACTATAACAAACTAGCGTTAAAGTAGTTTTTTAAAAAAGGAATAATTAATAGCATCTTTATATGTAAAATCTTTAAAGGCTAACGACTTAAAGATAGCATAGTCTAAATATATATCAAATCTAAGAGAAGCCTACGAGTTATAAAACACCTAAAATTGGGTATTTTTAATGTGTTGAGAATAAAAGCAGAGATTTAAAGAAACTACCATAATATGTATTATTATGGTAGTTGTTGAGAAAGTAGATTAATAGCATCTTACATAAGAGTAGGTTTTTTAATAACCAACTCGTTTTAATCTGGTACAAATTAAAGTGCAATAATAAACATATAAAATACCAGAATTCCGGTATTTTTTTAATTATGAATTTTGATCATGCTATATTAAATAGTATATAATTTTAAGAAGACATTAATTTAAAAGATGTATATAATCCATACCTTTAGCTTATACTAATAATCGTGTTAATGCGCTGGTTTACGATGTATGTAAACTCAAAACAACGAGTGGATAGACTAAGAATGTAAAGGAAATAATATTTTGAAAAATAAACGAAAACCCAAACATCTTGAGAATAGTAAAATTTATTTAAGGATATAGAGCTAATAAATATTATTAACTTAATAGAGGATAAGGAGATACGGTTATAAAGACCTTAAATAGTAAACAGTTTTAAAAACGTATTTAATAAAGAAAGTAAGTTATTTGATATGTGAGTGACTTAAAAAGTATGTCGAGATAACAATTTTTAGAATAAAACAATAAAATTATGGCTAAAAAAATAGGTTTAGATACAGTATGCGTGCATATAGGAGAGGTTAAAGATCAGCAATTTAAGGGCGCAGTATCTCCAATATATATGTCTACCTCATATCAATTTACAGATGTAGATGTTAGACGATACCCTCGTAATTATAATACTCCAAATCAGGAAAACTTATCAAAAAAAATTGCCGCATTAGAACATGCCGAAGCGGGAATGATCTTTAGTTCTGGGATGGCAGCTATAAGTACCACCTTATTAGCATTTTTAAAAATAGGAGATCATATTGTAGTTCAGAATACATTGTACGGCGGAACTAGCCAGTTTATTCAAGAAGAATTTCCTAAGTACGGTATAGAATATACGTTTACCAATGGCTATAAACCAGAAGATTTTGAGGCTGCAATACAAGAAAATACAAAGGTCGTATATCTTGAATCACCATCAAATCCGTTATTAACGATTACAAATATAAAAAGGGTATCTGAATTGGTAAAATCAAGAGGATTAATCTCTATAATAGATAATACATTTGCTAGTCCTGTAAATCAAAATCCAATAGATTTTGGTATAGATATCGTAGTACACTCTGCTACAAAATATTTAGGAGGACATAGTGATATTTTGGCTGGAGCTGTAGCGTGCTCAAAAGCACACATGCATGCAATCTGGAAAGTTGGTGCAAATCTAGGCGGAAATTTAAGCGATTTTACAGTTTGGATGTTAGAGCGTAGCATAAAGACTTTAGTTTTACGTGTAAAAGCACAGAATAAAAATGCAAAAGCTTTAGCTAAGTTTTTAAATGGGCATCCAGATGTTAAAAATGTATATTATCCGGGCTTAAAAAGCCATCCAGAATACAAATTAGCTAAATCTCAAATGCGCGGATTTGGAGGCATGTTGTCGTTTGAATTAAATAATGGCTTAGATGCCTTAACCTTTCAAAAAGAATTAAAACTTATTAAAGCCTCTATGAGTCTAGCAGGAGTGGAGAGTACAATGTTGTCTCCGTGTATGACCTCTCATGCCTCGATGTCTCAAGAACAACGTGATAGTATTGGGATCACTAATGAGTTAATTAGATTTTCACTAGGTATAGAATCTAAAAAAGATTTAATTCAAGATATAAAACAAGCAATAAAAGCAACTAAAAAATTAGTAAAAATAGAAGCTTAAGTATAAAAGGTTTCTGTGTTAGAAATTAAAGTGAAACAGATGAAATTAGACATACTTGCAATAGGAGCACATCCAGACGACGTAGAATTAGGATGTGGAGCTACTATTGCAAAAGAAATAGCCAACGGAAAAAAAGTTGGAATAATTGATTTAACACGTGGTGAATTAGGAACACGTGGTACAGCAGAAACACGTGATGAAGAAGCAAAAAATGCAGCTAAAATCTTAGGTGTAGCGGTACGCGAAAATTTAGCATTTGCAGATGCCTTTTTTGTAAATGATAAATCGCATCAATTAGAAGTTATTAAGATTATTAGAAAATATCAACCCGATATTGTACTGTGTAATGCTATAGATGATAGGCATATAGATCATGGAAAAGGTAGTAAACTTGTAAGTGATGCGTGTTTTTTAAGTGGATTAAAAAAAATAGAAACAAAACTAGATGAAACATTGCAATTACAATGGAGACCAAAACATGTGTACCACTATATACAGTGGAAAAATATAGAGCCAGATTTTGTAGTCGATGTAACAGGATATATGGATGTTAAAGAAAAAGCAGTTTTAGCATACAAAACACAATTTTTTGATCCGAATAGTAAAGAGCCAGAAACCCCAATTTCTAGTAAAAATTTTACAGATAGCGTAAATTACCGTGCAAAAGATTTAGGACGTATTATTGGAGTAGATTTTGCAGAAGGCTTTACCTCAGAACGTTATGTAGCTGTCGAAAATTTATTTGATTTAAAATGAAAATTTTTTCAAAAAAAGTTTGGTATATCTGTAATTTCGATTAAATTTGCACACGCATTACAAAAATGCAGTTACATGGTGGTTGTAGCTCAGCTGGTTAGAGCATTGGTTTGTGGTACCAAGGGCCGCCGGTTCGAATCCGGTCTTCCACCCAAAAAGCAAAAGCCTTTCGATTTTCGAAAGGCTTTTTTTGTGCTTTTAATTGTGTGATTTTAGAATTCTAATTTCACTCCCTGTTCTGGAAATATAAGATCTAAACCTAAATTATTTTGTGCTTCTAATTCTGTTTTAATTTTTACCATGTTTTTAACCGGTGGTTTTAGATGGGTTATTATAGTTTTAAAACCTTGTAAAGCATCTGCACCTGTTAAGCTTTGTAAAACTTGCATTTCTTTATAAAACCAATTTGGAGTTAAGTGTCCAAATAGTGCTGTATCAGCTTGCTCGTTAGGGAAAGAAACCTCTATTAGAATAGCACGTAATTGTTTAGATTTAATTAAAGGAGCTATAGTTGTCCATAATAGTTTTAAGTTGTTACTTTTTTCTATAGGATCTGGACCAGTGTCTCCTAAATAAAGAATGTAATCTGAATTATAACGAATTAAAAAGGCAGTACTTTCAAACGGATTAACATGACTTAATGGATATGCTGTAACCATCATTTCGGTATTCGTTAATGGGGTTTCTTGATTTAGTTTTAATGTCTGAAAATGGTATCGTTTAATCTGATATCCAGGACCTTCGTCACCAAAATTAGCCCAAGTTTCTCCATTAAAGTAATGGTTCTGCATCATGGTCATACAAGATTTAGTTGCATAAACTGTTTTTGATGCATCTGCAGGAGAGTTAATAATTAGCCCGGAAACATGGTCTAAATGTGCATGAGAGATTAAATACCCTTTTATATGATTTTGTAATACCTCCGTTGAAGAAATATTAAATAATTTATTTTCAATAGATTTTTCTATACCCGCATTTATAGTGCCAGCATCTAAACACACATAAGCATCTGAATGCTTTGGAGCTACTAAATAAGCAGATAAATTAGTTTCATCTAAACCGCCTTTTACGCCTAAAGGAATTAATTTAAATGTAGTCTGGTCTTGTGCAAAAGCGGGTTGTATTATCCACATAATGCAAATAATAATGCATAGAATATGTTTCATTTTCAATGGTCTTAATTAGCAATAGTAAATACACAAATTTAAAGGCTTCTTATGTATTAACAGTTTTTTTATATCGTATTTTAGAGTTTTATATTTTTGAACTGCTAAATAGGTAGTATGAAATTGTTTTTTTAAATGAAGTTTTATATGTTTAAAACTGCTTATTTTTATAAGTAAATTCATAATTCAGCTTAGGGTAGGGTGTATAGTATACTTAAAAAATGTATCCTTAATAAAAGTGCTAAAGTAAATATAGGTTATATTTATAGTTTATAATTGTCAATAAATATTTTAAATATAAGTTTATCACAAAAATTTCTATTAATTAAAATAAACATTCTTTTTCCAGCAGCAGAGATAGGGGATGTAATTGTAGAAGACTATACATTAACAATAAACCTTAATAATCCGAGTTCTAATTTTGAGTTTTCAGTGGATTATCTAAACGGTTTTCAAAGCAGTAATGTATTTAGAAATTTAACTCCGGGATCGCATATCCTTTATGTAAGAGATGTTTATAGATGTAACCTTGTACAGCAAACGTTTTATGTATTTGAATTGCCTCAATTTTTCACACCAAATGGCGATGGTATAAATGATACTTGGAATGTTTTAGGTATTGATCCATTAAAATATACCAATGCAATTAATGTATATATTTATGATAGGTATGGTAAATTATTAGCAGTATTTAATCCGCTAGAATCTAATGGATGGGACGGAACCCGAAAAGGTGTAAATTTACCAACAGACGATTATTGGTATCGTTTTAAAGTCCCAGATGGTAGACAATTTTCTGGACACTTTACCCTTAAACGTTAATCGTACAATTTAAAATAATACACTTAGTTATTTTATAAATTAAGCCGATTTAGATTTTAGTTTTTTTATTAGGTTAATAATTAGTAATACAGTAAACCCTATAACAGTACCAGAAATTAATTCGGAAACGATACTTGGAATGGAGTGAAATACATCATGGAGAAAAGGAATATTGTGTATAAAAATTCCTCCAGAGACTAATAATAAAGCTATGGTTCCAATAACACCTAAACTTTTAATTACCCATGGTAAAGCATTAACAAGTAAACGCCCAATTTTATCAGAAAAACTATTGTCCTCTTCATTTAAATTAATCAATTTTAAACCAAAATCGTCCATACGCACAATAAGTGCAACAATACCATACACACCAACAGTTGCTAAAAGAGCAACCACAGATACCACAATAATTTGGGTAGTTAAAGGATGTTCTACCACAGTACCTAAAGCGATAATAACTATTTCTACAGATAGAATAAAGTCGGTTACTATGGCGGCTTTTATTTTTTCTTTTTCTAATTCAAGAATTTCTGTTTCGGTTTTTGCTTCTACTTTAGTTTCAACATGATGCTTGTGAGGAAAAAAATATTCGTAAATCTTTTCTGCACCTTCATATGCAAGATAAAGTCCTCCTAATGTTAAAATAATTGGAATTGAAATTGGGAGAAAAGCAGATAATAAAAATGCAAAGGGTAAAATAATAATTTTATTTTTTAAAGATCCCTTAGTAATAGCCCAAAGTACAGGTATTTCTCTAGATGAAACAAAACCAGAAGCTTTTTCTGCATTAACAGCCAAATCGTCTCCAAGAATACCAGCAGTTTTTTTTGTTGCTAATTTTCCCATAGTTGCAACATCATCCATTAATGCAGCGATGTCGTCTAATAAAGCAAAAAAACCTGATGCCATTTATATATAATTTTATGTTGTTAGTTTAAAAGTGTTCACCTCTATAATTTTAAAATATCTGATAGTAAACACTGCTAAAATAATACGTTTATGATTTAAACATGGTCTCTATTCAAAATAAAAATAATTAATACGTATTATTTTAAGCTATTTGCTGTGTTTGTACATATGTAAGGGTTGTAAATTCATTATAATTTTAAGTTTTGTGTTTTAAATTAGTAGTTATAAATTAAAGATTGTTATTAATTTATTAGTATTTGTAGTAAAAGTTTTAGATTAAGCTAAAAATAATTACATTTAAATAATATACTATCAATTAATATATTATGACATATAAGCGTATAGAAGAATCGCAAATAACCATGACACAATTAATGTTACCCTCACATTCTAATTTTAGGGGGAATATACATGGTGGTTTTATTTTAAATTTAATGGATCAAATTGCATTTGCATGTGCTTCTAAGCATTCCGGACATTATTCGGTAACAGCATCTGTAAACAAAGTAGATTTTTTAAATGCAATTGCAGTAGGTGAGTTGGTAACTTTAAAAGCTTCCATTAATTACACTGGTCGTACATCTATGGTAGTTGGTTTGCGTGTGGAGTCTGAAGACATACATACTGGAGTAATAAAGCATTGTAATTCTTCTTATTTTACAATGGTTGCTAAAGATAAAGAATATAATAGTGTAGAAGTGCCAGGGTTAATTTTAGATACTAAAGAAAGTATTAGGCGCTTTGCTAGAAGTATAAAAAGACAAAAACAAGCAAGAAAACGAAGTGAGAATTTTAGTCCAGAAGATTTTGTAATTGAAAATTATATTGAAGAAGTAAAGGCTCATAATGTAAAAATAGAATTATAAAAAAGTAAATATTATTTTTATAAAAAAGCAGATAACTAATATTAGTTATCTGCTTTTTTTGTGCGCTTTAATATTAAAATTCAAATCTAAACCTATGGTGCTTATTTTAAAATAAGGTGTGTAAAACCTACATGTGTAAAAGTGTGTAATTTTTTCACAGCGTATAGTGTTATTACACACTTTGTAAAAAAGATGTAATGAATAAAAATTAAAATACAAGGGCAAATCCCTTGTATTTAGAGTCTTTATAATTTGTAATACTATTTAACTCTAGACTTGGCATATTTTTTTCAATATAAATACTAAGTAACATTAATTACATAGCCTCATGAAAAATATAGTATTAGCATCAGCATTAAGTTTAGGTAGTGTTTCAAAAATAGCAACCACTTTTCAGACCATGTTTTTTCACGATGGAATAATGGATATTGTATTTCAGGAAGATTTTACGCCTTTAGAGATAGATCGTTTACCAATAGCAGTTATAGAAGCGATTGATAAGACTTATGGTGAAGAAAAAATAATTAACACCTATTTTAACGAACTTAAAGAATATAAAATTGATTTACAATTAGAACATGGTTTACATACTGTGTATACTGATGAGAATGGAAATTGGATTTCTAAATAACAGGTTATGAAAACTGTTTGTAAAATTTCAATTACATAATAAAAAATAACGATTCCATACTTAACTAAGTATAGAGGCGTATAACAATAATAGAGTAACCAGATTATATTAATTAAATTTTAAAATTATGAAAAACTTATTTTTAACCTCGGTATTTATGGGGATAATATTGTGTAGTATATCATTTTATGCTGCGTCTCCTATAAAAGTAGTTATGGAAGATGGTGTGTTTGTTTTGCAAGACGATTTTAAAGAAATTGAAAAAGACGCTGTACCAGATGCAATTACAGAATCTGTAGATAATTACTTTCTTAATAGTGATATATCTAAAGTATATGTAAATGAAGCCAAGGAATATAAATTAGAAATAAACCAGAATGGTTTAAATACAATTGTTTATGCAGATACTTCTGGAAATTGGATTACTAAATAAAATAAGCAACTAACCATTATTTTGAATTATTTAGTAAACCATATAAACAGCAACGACATGTTAAAGTATATCATTATAACTACGATGCTAAGTGTAGGTAGTTGGTCTATATATGCAACGGCAACGCGATTTGAGAGTAGTGAAAAGAATTTAATTATTAAAACTATTCAAGAAGAATTCAAAGAAATCGATATTGCCATTTTACCTAATAAAGTAAAAGATGCTGTTGCAAAAGATTTTAAGAATGCTACCATTTGTAAAGCATATATTAATAATGTAAATGAATATAAGCTTAAGCTAAAAGACAATAAAACTTTTAAAACACTATATATTACAGAAGATGGAGTGTGGATAAACAAGTAAATTGAAAATCATATTTATAAAAAGAGGGTGTTTTGTTTCAACACCCTCTTTTTTTGATTAATTTTATAGCTTAATTTCTCAAGACCGTATATGAAATCTATCCTTTTAATAGAAGATGATGTTGCTTTTTCTAACATGCTTAAACGCTTTTTAGAAAAACATAATTATAATGTGTCTATTAGCTACGGCTTTGAAGATGCAAAAGCTAATATTTTAAAAGCCGATTTCGATTTAATTTTTACAGATTTAAGATTGCCTGATGGCGATGGTTTAGCGCTTTTAGAAATTGTTAAAACGCATAAAGAAAAAACACCTGTAATTTTAATGACCGGTTACGCAGAAGTTTCTACGGCTGTTAAAGCAATGAAACAGGGCGCAATTGATTATATCTCTAAGCCTTTTAATCAGGATGAAGTATTGCATGTAATTAATAATGCTCTAAACTCGGCACCTGTAGCTAAAACAACAACTAAAGCAGTTGAAGATAAAGAGCTAAATACAACTTCTGAGTTTGTTACAGGCATAAGCTCGTCTTCTAAAAAATTAAGTGAATATATACAATTGGTTGGACCTACAGATATGTCTGTTCTAATTACGGGAGAAAGTGGTACAGGGAAAGAAGTTGTAGCAAAATCCATTCACAAGCAAAGTTTAAGGAGTAATAAACCTTTTGTTGCTGTAGATTGTGGTGCAATTCCAAAAGAAATAGCAGCGAGTGAATTTTTTGGTCATAAAAAAGGGTCTTTTACCGGAGCAATTACAGATAAGAAAGGACATTTTGAGTCGGCTAATCACGGCACATTGTTTTTAGATGAAGTCGGAAATCTGTCCTACGAGAATCAAATTCAATTGTTACGTGCGCTTCAGGAACGTCGTATAAAACCTATAGGTAGTAGTAACGAAATTGAAGTAGACATTAGATTGATAACTGCTACCAATGAAGATTTAATAAAAGCGGTTGAAAACGGTGATTTTAGGGAAGATTTATATCATAGATTAAATGAATTTACCATTAAAATTCCAAATTTAAACGAACGTAAAGACGACCTTATTATTTTCGCTGATTATTTTTTAAGTAAAGCAAACGAGAAATTAAATAAAAATGTTATTGGTTTTTCTGATGATGTTTTAAAAGTATTTCATAATTATAATTGGCCAGGAAACCTCAGAGAATTTGGGAATGTAATTAAACGCGCAACGCTTTTAACTTCTGGAGATTTTATACAAAAAAATGTATTGCCAGTAGAGTTAACACAGAGTGTAGTTTTAGACGAACGTCCAGCATTAACTCAAAATTTTTCTACAAAAGATCATGAAAAAGATCTTATTATTCGTGCCCTAGAACAAACCAATAATAATAAAACTAAGGCTGCCAAATTGTTAAACGTTACCCGAAAAACACTTTATAATAAGATTAAAGAATATAACATTAATCTATAAAACGTTCCATTTCTAAAACAGTTAATTGTGTTTGAGTTTTTAGAGTAGAAAACATAGTAGTTATAGCTTCGTCGTTAATATTATCTAGCTTATCAAAATAGCTTAATAATGGTACAACAGTGTTAATTTCTAATTGTTTAAACATGGTTAGCATTTTATGACTAGTAGCATGTATAACATCTAAATCTTTAGTGTTAATTCCATTCTCTAACGTTTTTAAATTAACTTCTGTTTCATTTAAAAATAATTGTAATGTATCTTTTAAAGATTCTATATCACCATTTAAAAATGTGCTAATTGGTGCTAAATTGAAATGTTTAAAAGTCTGAACTTGAGTGTCAGTAGAATTTGTGTTAGATTTTAATTTGGCATTCGGTATCCATTTGTTAATGGTTTGTACCAGATCGTCTGCACTAAAGGGTTTAAAAATAATATCGGCAAACCCACTATCCTTATAGACATTTGCTTTTAAATCTTTTCGACCTGTAGAAGCGATAATAGGCTGGTTTTTATAAAAAGTGGAAGCTTTTAATGTTTCCATAAAATGAAACCCATTCATTTTTGGTAACTGTATATCTGTTATCACTAAATCAAAAGGTGTATTTTTCATGGCTTTTAGTGCTTTTTTAGCTGTTTCAAAAGCCGTGACTTTTAAATGTTGTTCCTGAAGAATATCTGTTAGTAATTGCCTTAAAGAAGCATCGTCATCTATTACAAACACATCTAAATTTGTAGCTTTAATTTCTTTTTTAGGTTTGGTGTTTATAACTGGTTTTACACTGTAAACTACAGGAAGCGTAAACATAAATGTACTTCCTTTTTGAATTTCACTAGTAAACGATAAATCGCCTCCTAATAGATTGGCTAGTTTATTTGAAATGGTTAACCCCAAGCCAAAACCATCATATTTTTTCTCGTTTTCACCTTCTATTTGCGTAAATTCTTCAAAAATTATAGATTGTTTTTCCTTAGGGATCCCAATACCAGTATCTATTACCCGTATTTGAAGCATTGGCTGTCTCTCTAAATTTTTATAAGTTTTAGTTTCAATAGTTATCTTACCAGAATCCGTAAACTTATAAGCATTACCTACTAAATTGTATAAAATCTGTCTGATTCTAAAAGGATCTCCTAGTATTGGTTTTTCAATATTAGAGGCATGTTTAACTTCAAGTTTTATGTCTTTATCTGGGTATACAGATTTTACACTAGTTACTACTTCATCTATGATAGGATGTAAAGAAAACGGAATATTTTCTATAGTGATTTTACCACGCTCTAATTTTGAAAACTCTAATAAATCATCTACCAAGTTCTTCATATATTTTGAAGCCTTTGAAATCCGGTCTATATAATGTTTAGATTTAGTGTCTGTAGTTATTTTTGCTAATAAATCACTATAACCAGTTACTGTGCTTAAGGGTGTCCTTAAATCGTGACTTACCATGGATATTAATTGTTCACGACTTTGAAGTAATGACGTTGTAAACGCATTTGCTTTTTCTAATTCTTTTCTATATTTCTGACTTTTCCAAAAATCATTTAAAATTACAAAGGAGAATAAAATAATTAATAAGGTCCCAATTATGGTTGAAAAGCTTAAAATACGTGTACTTCTATCTAGCGCAAGATCGCGTTCTTCTTTAATTTTCTTAGAATATTCAATAATTTCGTGTTCTAAATTAAATAGTAACTTTCTTAAACTTTGAGATACATTTAAATCACTTTTTAAAATAGAATTTTCTTTGTTAGACAAATTGGTTTTTTGTGTTAAAGCATCTTGTTTAACTTGTTTTAGCATTTCTCGTGCTGCTATTACAATAGAGTCTAAGCGTTCTTCACTTTTAATTTGATCTTTTTCTTTGGGTCTGTATTTATTTAAAATAGAAATATATTCTTCTATAGAGCGTCTGTATTCTGGAGTTAAACTGTTAGGGTCTTCTGCAAAATCGGCTATGGTTAATCGACCCACTGAACTCTCTATTGTATTAATTTTCTTTAAAGCAGACTCTATAGAACGTTCAGATAAATCATCTTCTTTTATCCGTTTTAACGCTTTTATATTTTCAAATTTTACACCTATTAATTGTTTTACACTATCTAATAGTTGTACCTGATGGGTGTTGTCTAATTTTAATTTTAAACTATCAATATCGGCATTTAAAAGTTCATTTTTTTTAACATATAAATCAAATTGGCTTTGAGATCCAGTCTGAATTGCTGCCCTTGCAAAACTTTCATTTTCGTAAATGTCTGCAATTAGGTTACCAATGGTTATAACTTTATTTCTATCATTTACATCATCTTGTTTTAAATTCAAGAAGGTTTTAATTTCAGAAAAAACTAAAAATGTTGTGGTAACAGCTACAACAGCTAGTATAATATATCCAATAATAACTTTTAAGGTTATTTTTCTATTCGATTTTTCCATGTAGTAAAATTAGTGAAATGTAATTGGATTTTAATACATAGGGTATGCATAAGGTTTTAATAATTACTAAAAATACCTGCTTTTAGGTATTTCATGCATGAACCAAACCTCTTAATTTTAAAATAAAAAGTTATGAAAAAAATTACTTGTATTGTGATGTTGTTCATTTTTGGAAGAATTGCAAGACCTATTTTTTAATTTGAAAGAGTTTAGAAGTAAATTTATACAGAGATAGATTTTCAGATGTTTTTTACAAATAGAAAAAAGCTTTAATAATAAGAGATGATTATTTATAAGTTCGTGATTTTGCCGATCAATTTGAATAAGATTTATAAGTATTCAACTATAGTTTTCTTAAAAAACCAATGTATCTAGATACTTTAAAACATAGTGAGATAAATTTAACTATGTCAAAAACAAAAATTTTCATACGAACAGAAACATATAAGTGGGTATAAAATGATGTATTTATTGTTGTAGCTATTAACAGTAACTATAAAATTACAATACAAAATATAGTGATAGTGGAGATTATAATTATGAATAGTATACTTAATTGAAAACTAAAAGTTAAGAGTTTATACTTTTAAGAAAATAATTATAATATAACAGTTAAATTTTTATTAAAAAAGTTTGATTTGTTATATCCGTAATTTTTTTGTTAATTATTAAGAATAAAAACGATTTGAAAATCAGTTAATTAGTAATTAATTTAAAAAATTACGTGAAAACCGTAAGTCTATTAAATGGGTATAGTTTATATTTGTGAAAGCTATTAGTTAATTAGGGGGTATTACTAAGCGGTAATACAAATTAGGCACACAGTTTTTACTGTGTGTCTTTTTTTTTAAGTGTTTTTTAATATTAGCTTTGTGTACATGATCCGTAGAAAAATAATTTTATCTTTAATCATATTCTTTAGCAGTATACTTGTTTTAGCAATCTATTATTTTAGATTAGATTTAAATATTTTATACCATAGACTTAATCAAAAATCTACATCAGCTTTTACAAAAAATGAATCTATATTTAAAAGATATCCGAGATTTTTATATGGTATAGATTTGTCTCATTATCAAGGAAAGATAGATTGGAAAGCTGTTAACTATATAAACGATAGTATTCCAATTGCATTTATAATTGTTAGAGCAACTATGGGAGTAGATGGTTTAGATAGTGAATATATATCGCGTTGGGAAACTATTAAGAATAAAGATATAATACGCGGTGCTTACCATTATTACAGACCCAATCAGCATTCTTTAAGTCAGGCCCAGCAATTTAAAACACACGTACAACTCAGGCCAGGAGATTTACCGCCTATTTTAGATATTGAAAACTTATCAACCATTCAATCTCTAGAAAATTTAAAACTAGGTATAAAAAAATGGTTAAACGATATCGAGTTTCATTACGGTGTAACTCCAATAATTTATACAGGAGATCACTTTTATAGAAAATATCTAGATACTCCAGAGTTTGATAAGTATCCCATTTGGATAGCAAATTATGGAAATTATGTAGAGCCATTTACACAACCTTGGAGTATTTGGCAATTTACAGAACAAGGTCAGGTAAATGGAGTAGAGGGTTTTATGGATTTAAATGTCTTTAATGGGACTTATCCAGACTTGAAACGATTTTTAATAAAATAGACTTAATCTTCAAATTCAGATTTAATCTTTTCAAATGTAATTTCGCTAAAATCAGAAATAACTTTATTTGCTAAATCATAATTTTGGTTTTTTGAATGTGGACTCTTATAAGCAACACAATAGATTCCTGCATCATGAGATGCTTTTAAACCATTTGTAGAATCTTCAATAACCATACATTCTGAAGGTGAAAAGCCTGCAATCTCGGCAGCACGTTCAAAAATTTCAGGATGCGGTTTAGATGCTTCTAAATCGGCTCCTGAAATACGATCTTTAAAATACTGATCTAAATTAAAGCGCGTAAACACATCGCGAATAGTTATTTGCGAGGCTGAGGATGCTAAAACTAATGTTATTCCGTTTTCGTAATAGTTTTTAATTAAATCTAAAACCC
The DNA here is from genome assembly GCF_007197735.1 of Formosa sediminum. Taxonomy (GTDB): domain Bacteria; phylum Bacteroidota; class Bacteroidia; order Flavobacteriales; family Flavobacteriaceae; genus Formosa; species Formosa sediminum. The sequence continues at coordinate 3,259,365 of NZ_CP041637.1, read as the reverse complement.
CAGGAAGAAGATCTAATTCTGGATCTTCCTTAAAGAGTTTTTGAAATGCTTTACGTTTAAGCTGAACCAATTCTTCTGGATCGTTTTTTAAACCAAAATGATTACAAATACCTGTGCATGTACTAATGGTAGAACGTCCTGTATACAGTTGATAATGTTCTAGAGGCACTTCAATATTTACAGTTTTAAACATGTTGTAATAGGCTTTGTAGTGTAATGGTTCTGTATTTACGATAACACCATCCATGTCGAATAAAACTGCTTTTAACATAAACTTTTTTGTTTGCTAAGATATAAAAGCATTTTAGCTTAGTAGATAAGAAATCATAAAAAATACTTTGAATTAATTACACGTAATTTAAATGTTCAGCTATTAAAAATTGTAATTTTGAATTATAATTGAGAATTATGGCCAAGATAGGAAAAGAGAAAAATACTAAAAATAAAGCTAAGCATACTAAATTAATGGATCGTAAGAAAAACAAAACACGATCTGAAAAAGAATTGCGAAAGGAACGCTTAAAGGCTATTATTAAAAAATCTCAAGAAAATAAATCTAATCTATAATTAAAAATGAAATGTCCGTGTTGTAGTGACAAATTATATAAAGATTGTTGTGAAATTGCTCATAACGATTTAAAGCAGGTTAAAACTGCTGTAGTCTTAATGCGCTCTAGATATTCAGCTTTTGTTTTTGCCAATGGCGATTATTTAATGCAAAGTCATCATAAAAGTACCCGTCCTGTAAAAGAAAAAAAAGCAATAGTGAAATGGGCTAAATCTGTAGATTGGATTAAGCTCGATATTTTAAATACCACTAAAGGAATGGAGGACGATACTGAAGGTACTGTAGAGTTTAAAGCTATTTTTCAAGAAGAAGGGGAGTTACAAATGATTCATGAAAACTCTCGATTTATTAAAGAAAATGGGTGCTGGTATTATGTAGAAGCTCTTTAATGCCTGTAATTACTTTAAAATTGCATATCCAAAATTTACAGAAAATTCTACGCACCATACTATAACGTGATTATAGGTTTCTAAGTCAATATCTGTAGGTAAAGTATAAGAATAATTACCATCTAATCCTTTTAAAACGCCCAATGATACATAATTGCTAACATCTAGTCCGGTAGTTAAGTATAATTCTAAGAGCGGACCATCGTCAGATTTAAAATTTGTAAGTTCTAAGGTCGTTTTTTCTGCATTAACTGTTGCTGTACCAGAAGTAGGATGTGTAACATCTATAAAGATACCTGTAAAATTGTCTTCGTTTTCTAAAACAGTATCCTCTTCAACAATATCAGCAGAATCATCGTTAGAAGAACAACTGCTTAGAAGTAATAAAATTATAAATCTAAATTTCATATTAGAGTAGGTTGGTTTAATGTAAAGTCGTGTATTAATTTAAAACCTAACTCATTTAGTGTTTAATATTTTGTTTTAGAGCAAATTATTACAATTTTAGCTTCGTTTACATCTGTGGTGAAAAATAGATAGATATCGCCGCCATCTTTAATTTTTAATGTTTTTCTGAGTTTTGATACCGATTCTGGAAAATTTCTTGTGGTAATATTGGCTTTCTCTATTCGTTCTTTTTGTATTGTTTTTTTATGGTACGGTATTATTTTTTCAATTTTAAATGCCCGTCCAGGAAAATCTATTTTTGTATCGGCAGTATATAAATGAGAGTGCTTATGGAGTTTATATATACTTAATTGATGTGCTAATGCGTTAAACGCTCCAGCTTTGAGAATAGCAGAATTAGGTTCGTATAGGTATGTTAAAGGTTTACTGTATTTTATATCTAAAGCGTTTTCAGATGCTAATGCGAAATTGAATGTTTCAATATTAGTTTTTGTAATATTTACAGTATTAACGGTACATGTTGATGTGGTGTTTTTATTTAAAACCCATAATAATTCTTTAACATCATTATGTAATGCAACAATATGTATTGCACTTACAAATTTTAATTCCTGTAATCCAATAGAAAGATCTAATAACGGTGAAGTTTTAATTAGAATATTTGGAGAATGATTAAAAAGTAAATCTAGATGTTCAGGTACATTAGGAAGGCAATCGTTTAAAAAGAATACCTTTCCCTTACTATCATGTCTTCGAGAAGGATCTACATAAATCCAATCGTAAATGTTTGGAGTCTTTTTTAAAAATTCAATCCCATCTTCAGGTATAGTTTTTATATTAGAGACTTGTAATTGTTTAAAGTTATAACTAACAATATCACTTAAGTTCTTATTAATTTCACAATGCGTAACGCTTTTAAAATGTTTAGAAAACGCATAACAATCTACTCCAAAACCACCTGTAATATCAATAATAGACTCTCCATAAATTAAATGACCCTTGTAATTAGCAGTTTGTTCAGACGATGTTTGTTCTATATTTAATTTATTAGGATAATAAATATTTGGTGTATTATACCACGTTTTTAATTTGGCTATACATTTAACTTTTGCTTCAATTTGTTCTACAATTTCTCGGGTTTCAACGCCATCAAAAGCAGTACCTTTTAGAAGTAGTGTGGTGGTGTTAGAATTTAAATTGTTTATTATAAATTTCTGAATTTCAGTATTTAATATAAGTGCATTCAATATAAAACTAAAGGTCTTTGGTTAAATGTTTTACGATTGCATTTTCAGAAAGAAACTCCTTTAAAATAACTTTTAAAGCCGTATATGCAGGTACAGCTATAACCATTCCTACAATACCAAAAAGAATACCTGTAATGATAATAACTAAAAATATTTCTAAGGGATGCGATTTTACACTTCTTGAAAATATGATAGGCTGACTAAAGAAATTGTCTATTAATTGTGCAAAACAAAACCCGATTAACACATAAATAGTGGTTGGTAAGGTCTCACTAAAGTCGTTATGCATATTACTAGATAGTGTAAGCACAATCATTAATAACGCACTAATTAAGGGGCCGATATAGGGAATTAAATTTAAAAGGGCACATAAGAAAGCGATCACTATAGAGTTTTTAATTCCGAATACAGTGAGTACAATGGCATAAATAATAAAGAGGATTAAAATTTGTATAAGTAATCCTAAAAAATATCTTGAAAGTAAATGTTTAATCGTGAAAATAGATTTTCTAACACGGTGTTTTTTGCTCTCAGGAACAACAATCATAAGACTGTTTTCTAGTAATTTTCTGTCTTTCAGAAAAAAAAAGGAGATAAAAAGTACAGAAAAGAATGCGATACTAAACGATCCAAATCCGCTTAAGATTGAATTCAAAAAATCAGGTATAGCCGAGTAGTCTATTTTTGATAGTAAATGATAATCTTCAAGAGAATTTTCTAAATAAATATGTCTTCCTTCTAGATATTTAGCGACGTCTAAATATACATTGTTTAAATTTCCTTGAAGTTTTTCGATGTTTAAAAGCGATAAATTGTGGCCTTGTTCAAGTACTAAAGGAATAAAAAGTAATACCATACCAACTAAAGACCCAACAATTAAAAGCATGGCAAGTACTACAGAAAACGAATCGTTAAATTTAAAACGGTTTCTGAATAGTTGAACTAAAGGAGAACCTGTTAATGAAATTATAGCTGATATTACAATGTATATTATTACTGATTGAATTTGATATAAAAAATACAAAGTAAGGGCAATAAATAATAATGTAAATATTGCTCTTAAAATACCGTTAGCTATAGTTTTAGAATTCATAAAACAAATATATATAAACCTTTATAGAGTTTGTTTAGTTATTTCGTATAAAATAATGTTAGTAGCTTGTACAACATTCATGCTGCTATTTTGTCCAAACATATCAATATGTACAACAATGTCAGAAACGCTTAGTAAAGGTTCTGAGATGCCAAAATTCTCATCTCCAATAAGTAAGGCAATAGGTTGTTGAGGAGAAAAAGTAATTTCACGAAGCGATTTACTCGTGTCGGTTATTTCTAAAGCAATAATTTGGTACCCATTAGATTTTAATTGAGCGATAACTTCTTCTGTACTATCATGCCTTTCAAATGGCACAACTTTTTCTGTTGCACGAGACGTTTTGGTCATTTTTCTACCTAACGTAATATGGGTACCACAGAGGATTAATTTTTCTACACCAAATGCATCTGCTGTTCTAAACAAACTTCCAATATTTGGAGCATTTGTTACATTATCACAAACTAATGTTATGGGAAATGTTCGCTTACTAAAAGGGGTGTTATAATGATTGAGTTGAGCCATTTAGCTGTTAGTGATTGAATACGTAATATATAATATTTGCGCCCATTTTTAAAGCTTTTTCACGAACTTCTTCCGGATCGTTATGTACTTCTGGATCTTCCCAGCCGTCTCCTAAATCGCTTTCAACAGTAAACAAAACAATTATCCTACCTTCGTAAAACAAGGCAAAAGCTTGCGGACGTTTTCCATCATGTTCGTGTATTTTTGGTAAGCCTTCAGGGAACGGATAGGGCTCTTGAAAAATTTCGTGAGAGGCAGGAAGTTCTACCAATTCTTGATCAGGAAAAACATCTTTTAGGGCTTTTGTAATATAAGGCTTAAGGCCGTAATTATCGTCTATATGCAAAAAACCACCGGAGATTAAATAGTTTTTTAAATTTTCTTTATCCGTTTCATCAAAAAACACATTTCCATGTCCAGTCATGTGTATAAACGGGTACTGAAATAAGTCTGGACTTGATGTTTCTACAGCGGGTACATTGGTGTGTATTCTGGTATGTATGTGGGTATTGCAATAAGCAACTAAGTTTGGGAGTGAGGTAGGGTTTCCATACCAATCGCCACCTCCTTTATAATGTAAAACAGCAACATCTTGTGCAGACATGTAAGAGCTTGTAAACACAAAGCATAAAATCCAAAACCATTTCATAGATACCTATTCATTTATTAAAGCTGCAGTATGGCAAGCTACAATAGCAGCTGTCTCTGTACGCAATCTTGTGTGTCCCAAAGTTACAGGAATGAAATTGTTTTTTAATGCTAATTCTATTTCTTTTATACTAAAATCACCTTCTGGACCAATTAAAATAGTGATATTGGTATTTGGTTTTATTAATTGTTTTAAAGATTTTTTATTGGTGTCTTCACAATGTGCAATAAAACAATCTCCAGTGTGTTGTTGGCTTATAAAGGTTTTAAATGGTGTAGGTGGATTTAAAACAGGCATATAGTAATGTAATGATTGTTTCATGGCAGCCTGTAAAATTTTATCGTAACGCTCTAATTTTACTACTTTACGCTCACTATGATCACAAATAATTGGCGTTATGCTATCTATACCTATTTCTGTAGCTTTTTCTAAAAACCACTCGTAGCGGTCGTTCATTTTAGTAGGAGCAACTGCTAAATGTATGGTGTAATTTTTACTGTTTTGAAAGGTTTTGTCTGTAATTGTGGCTAGGCAATTTTTTATGTCTGCTAAATTTAATTGTGCAGTAAACAACCAACCTTTACCGTTTGTAACGTGTACAGTGTCTCCGTTACTTTTTCGTAACACTTTTACAATATGTCTGCTTTCTTCTTTAGAAAAAACAAGTTGCGTAGTGTTTTCGGTAATGTCTGGGTTGTAAAATAATTGCATGGTTTAAATAGCTTGTGTAATTTTTAAAACCTTAATTTCTTCAATTGGTTTAGGTTCTTCTGTTTTTAAAATGATATAATGCCAATTTTTTCCTGGAATATCTACAGTAAATAATTTATTTAAGTAATGATTTTTATTATTTCTTATTAATTCGTCTTCAACTTCAACTGGCATTTTACCTTCAATAAACCAACCTGTATCTCCGCCACGAGAGGCGTTAACATCCATAGAATAGCGTTTTATTAAATTACTAAAATCTACGCCTTGATTATATTTAGAGTAAATAGTTTGTTTTAATCGTTTTAAATCAGATTCATTTAAGTTATCACTATTTATAAAAATGTAGCTTGCACGGTAGTAAATAGTTTCTGTTTTATCTATAACTTTATATATAGTTTTATTGTATTCGCTTTCATAAACTTTAGAGTTACCTATAGGCATTTCAAACAACTCTCTAGTTAAAGTTGTGTTGTGTTTTTCTTTATTAAAAACAAAATATTTTCCTTTGAGTTCTTTGTGCTCTTTTATAAAAAGCTTGGCTTGTTCTTCAGAAGTTATATTTTCTAAAGATTTGTCTATAGATTTTTGTCCATAACAAAATACAGAGCTTATAATGGCTCCTGTAAGAAGTAGGTTTCTTAACATAAGGTAGGTTAATAGTTGGGGTTAAAATTGATTTGTATTTGGATTACAATTATACTACAATTTTACTTAAAAATAAAGGGCTTTTATTAGATTCTTAAACGGGCAGAAGCGGTTACATTTGCTTCAGAAAAATCTTGTTCTAGATATTTTAAATATCCTACAATAGCAATCATTGCGGCATTATCTGTGGTAAATTCAAATTTGGGGACATAAGTGGTCCATCCAAATTTCTGTTCACCGTCTTTAAGTGCTTTTCTAATGCCTGAATTTGCAGATACACCACCACCAATTGCTATGTGTTTAATGCCAGTTTGTTTGGTGGCTAGTTTTAATTTATCAATTAAAATACCTATAATAGTGTATTGAATAGATGCACAGATGTCGTTAATGTTTTCTGCAATAAAATTAGGGTTAGCTTTAGTTTCTTTTTGTATAAAATATAAAATAGCTGTTTTTAACCCTGAAAAACTAAAATTCAATCCGTCTACTTTAGGTTTTGTAAATTTAAAAGCTTTTGGATTTCCTAATTGTGCACGTTTGTCTATTTCTGGCCCTGCAGGATATCCTAAACCTAATATTTTTCCGCTTTTATCGTAGGCTTCGCCCACAGCATCGTCTATAGTTTCACCAATAACGTCCATGTCAAAGTAGTTTTTTACTTTAACAATTTGCGTGTGTCCACCAGAAATGGTCATGGCTATAAAAGGAAAAGGAGGTTTTTTAAATCCTTCTACATCTATAAAGTGAGCAAGAATATGGCCTTGCATATGATTTACATCTATTAATGGAATATTTAAACCAAAGGCAAGAGATTTAGCAAAAGACGTACCTACAAGAAGCGACCCCATTAAACCAGGACCACGGGTAAATGCTATTGCATGTAATTGATCTTTACTAATATTGGCTTTAGCTAATGCTTGATGTACAACTGGAACAATATTTTGTTGGTGTGCTCTTGAAGCTAATTCGGGTACAACACCACCAAATTCTTCGTGTATGCTTTGATTAGCAATAACATTACTAAGAATTTTTCCGTTATGTATAATTGAAGCCGCAGTATCATCGCATGAAGACTCAATTCCTAAAATGTAAATATTTTCTGAATGCATTAGAATGTATTAGAAGTATTGTTATTTTTGGTTCAAAGTTATAACTTTAAAACGTATCAAAAAATTTTTAAAAATACTATCTAAGCTAGTAGCCATAATTTTGCTGCTGTTTTTTATATTAATCGTGATTTTAGCTATTCCAGGCGTACAAACACGATTAGGAAAATATGCGACTACTAAACTAAACGAGACTTATAATACTAATATTAATATTGGTGCGGTAGGGCTGCATTTTAATGGAGATGTCCAGATTAAAAACGTGTATATAGAAGACTATATGCAAGATACTTTAATTAATGCTAAACTGCTTGAAACACATATTGTTAATTTTAGAAACTTATATAATGGCAGATTGGTGTTTTCTGAAATTGAAGCAACAGATTTAGACTTTAATATTAAGACTTACAAAGGAGAAACAGATACCAATTTAGATGTGTTTGTTGCTAAATTTGATGATGATAATAATGAAGATACACCTAGCAATTTTTTGTTGTCATCTAGTGATGTGTCAATCTATAATGGACGATTTACTTTTGTAAATGAAAACCTAGAGACGCCTCAAGTCATGAAGTTTAATGATCTTAAAATTAATGCCTCTAACTTTTTAATTCATGGTCCAAATGTGTCTACACGCGTTAATACTCTAGAATTTACAGATAGTCATGGACTTCATGTGGAAAACATGAGTACTAATTTTGCCTATACTTTAAACGATATTACGTTTGCCAATTTAGATCTTAAAACCAAAGAGTCTACTTTAAAAGGAGATGTGAAGTTTGAATTTGAACGCGAAGACTTAAGTTTGTTTACAGAAAAAGTTCAAGTAAATGCAAACATAACAGCTGCAGATTTAGTCTTAAGCGATCTTAATTATTTTTATAATGAGTTTGGTGTTAATCAGCGTGCTAAATTTTCAGTATTATTAACAGGAACATTAAACGATTTAGACTTTAATGCATTAAACTTAACAACAAACAGAGGGTCTAGGATAATAGGAGATATTAATTTTAAAAACTTGTTTAATAGAACAGAGAATACGTTTTACATGAATGGACAGTTTAACAGACTCTCTTCTACATATAAAGATTTAATTACACTATTACCTAATTTATTAGGTCAAACTATACCTTCTAATTTTGAGAGATTCGGAGAATTTAATATTACCGGAACAACACAATTAACTACCTCACGAATTGATGCAGACTTACGTATTAATACTTCATTAGGTCTAATAGAATCTGATTTGGTTTTAACCAATATAGATAATATAGATAAAGCTACTTATAAAGGTAATCTTGTAGTTACAGATTTTGATCTAGGATCGTTTTTAGAGAATGATAATTTTAATAAAACGTCTTTAGATATAGATGTTGATGGAAGTGGGTTTAAAGAAGACAATGTAAATACAAAAGTGAATGGCGAAATATTTTATATGGATTTTAATAACTACTCATATAAAAATATTGATGTTTTAGGAAATTTTAAAAGTAGTGTTTATAACGGGAATTTAATTAGCAACGATCCAAATTTTAAATTAGAATTTAATGGGATTGCAGATTTTTCTAAAGTTACAAAAAAGGTAGATTTTGTTGCAGATGTTAAGTATGCAGATTTAAGATTACTAAACTTTGTAAAAAACGATACATTATCTCAATTTAAAGGTTTAGTAGAAGTTAAAGCATTAGGGACTACCATTAACGATGTAGAAGGTCTATTTGCAATCACAAATGCTAATTATAAGAATGAGCACGACAACTATGTGTTCGATGCTTTTACAATAACATCTGTATTTAGAGATTCCATAAGATATGTAAGTGTAAATTCTCCAGATATAATTGAAGGAGAAATGAATGGAAACTTCAGATTTAGAGATCTCGGGATAATGTTTGAAAATGCTATTGGTAGTATTTATAGAAATTTTGATCCTGTAAAAGTTCCAGAAAATCAATTTGTAGATTTCAACTTTACTATTTACAATAAAATAGTTGAAGTATTTTATCCCAATATAAGACTAGGAAAAAATACTTTTATAAAAGGACATGTACAAAGTAACGATCAGTTATTAGATGTTATGTTTAGGTCTCCAGAAATTAGATTATACGATTATTTTGCTAGTAATATTTCTATAGATATAGATAATAACAATCCTTTATTTAACACGTTTATAGAAGTAGATAGTATTAAGACTAAGTTTTATAATTTATCACGTTTTAATCTCGTAAACAAAACCATAAACGACACTTTGTTTATGCGTTCAGAATTTCAAGGTGGTAAGCGAAATAACGATGTGTTTAACTTAAATTTTTATCATACTATAAATACAGATAATAATTCTGTACTTGGCTTCAAAAAGTCCGATGTTACATTTAAAAATAGTAAGTGGTTAGTAAACGAATCTAGAGACACCTTAAATAAAATTGAGTTTTCTAAAGATTTAAAAGAAATAAATATTGATAAGCTCGTGATGTCTCTAGATAATGAGGAGATTTCTTTATCAGGATTCTTAAAAGATTCTACTCAAAAAGATTTAGAACTTAATTTTAAAAATGTCGATTTAGCAAAAATTTCCCCAGAATTAGATAGTTTAGAATTAGGAGGTTTATTAAATGGTAAAGTAGATGTGTTTCAGCAAAACGGTCAATATTTACCAAGTGCAGATGTTACTATAGATTCCCTAAGTGTAAATAATTTTAAATTAGGTTCGTTTAGTGGAAACATTACTGGAAATGAAAATTTAACACGTTATTTTGTAAATTCTAAAATTAAAGACGATGAAACCAATTCTTTTTTAGCAATAGGTTACATCGATGCTTTAAATAATGAATCGTATATAGACATAGATTTAAAATTTGAAGATTTTAATTTAAAGCCTTTTAGTCCGTTAGGAAAAGATGTAATAAGCGATATTAGAGGTTTTGTATCTGGGGATGCTAAAGTGATAGGGAATTTAAAAAAGCCCGCTTTAGAAGGCGATTTACGACTCCGTGATGCCGGGTTATTAATCCCGTTATTAAATACTAATTATAATTTTGCAAATAACTCTCAAGTTATTTTAAAAAATCAAGAATTTATTTTCAATACAATTCAGATCTCAGATAATGTATATAATACTAAAGGTGTTTTAGGCGGTTTTATACGCCATAATAATTTTTCTGAATGGGAACTTGGTTTAGATATTAAAACAGATAAATTACTTGTTTTAAATACAGACGACTCTGAAGATGCCCTATATTATGGTACCGGATTTATTGGAGGTAGTGCTACAATTTACGGCCCTACAGAAGAATTAGTAATCTCTGTAGTGGGCGAAACAAAAGCAGGTACAGTTTTTAAAATTCCAATGAGCGATTCAGAATCCTTTGGAGACAATACATTTATACATTTTTTAACTCCAGAAGAAAAACAAGCTAAGCTGGAAGGTAAAGAATTAGTATTAAAAGATATTAGAGGTTTAGAATTAGATTTTGATTTGGAAGTAAATAATAATGCAGAGATTGAAATTGTAATGGATCGGGATTCTGGCAGTACCATAAAAGGACATGGAGTAGGCGCTTTATTAATAGAAATTAATACCAATGGTAAATTTAATATATATGGTGACTTTTCTGTGTTTAAAGGTGTGTACAATTTTATGTATGGTGGCTTAGTACAAAAAGAATTTAATGTGCAACCAGGAGGAACTTTAGCATGGGATGGAGATCCATTAGGAGCCCGAATAAATCTTAAAGCCATTTATACTACCCAAGCAAATCCTTCACCATTACTAGATAACCCTATTAACCAAAGTATTCCTGTAAATGTAGAAATAGACTTAACCGAAAAGTTAGAGCAGCCAGAAATTAATTTTGGCTTTTCGTTTCCAACAGTAAATTCAACAGTAAAATCAGAACTTAATTATAGATTAGAATCTAAAGAAGATAAAGACAACCAAGCATTATATTTATTAACAACAGGATCTTTTTCTAGTGGCTTAACAGGTATAAATCCATATGGTACATTAACAGAGCGTTTAAATGGTATAGTTAACGGACTATTTTCAGACAGTAACAATAAACTTAATATTGGTTTAAATTACGAATTGGGAGAGAACAATCCCAATTACGAAACAGATGACAGATTCGGAGTAACACTACAAACCCAAATTAGCGATCGTGTTATGATTAATGGTAACGTAGATGTCCCTGTTGGCGGTGTAAGTCAGACGGTTATTGCAGGAGATATTGAAGTGCGTTTTCTTTTAAATGTAGACGGGTCATTAACAGCAAGTGTTTTTAATCGTGAAAATAGCATTCAAGACTTTGGTGAAGAAACAGGATACACCCAAGGTGTAGGAATTTCTTACAATGTAGATTTTGATACTTTTAAAGAGCTACTTCAAAAAATATTTAAAGGAGAAAAGATTAAAAATTTAGAGCAAAATCCTGAAAATGAATCTCCAAATTCAAATACAGTTACTCCTGAACTTATCTTTGTGAAACCCGAAAATTCAGACGAATAATTCTTCTAAAATTCATCTTTTAATTAATTAATAAATAAGTTTTTAACTTTTTTTTAATTCAAACGTTATAGTTTAATGAGGGGTGTTAAAAAGTATTAAAAGGGGTTTTGTATATTGATTTTCTTTAGTAAATTAGCTAATAAATCAATGCAAGATGTCAAAAACCATTAAAAAAATAGGTGTTTTAACATCAGGAGGAGATGCTCCTGGAATGAATGCCGCTATTCGTTCTGTGGTAAGAACATGTGCCTATCACGAAATAGAATGTGTTGGTATCTATCGTGGATATCAAGGGATGATTGAAGGCGATTTTGAGACCATGGACGCACGTAGTGTTAAAGGAATTATAAATAAAGGTGGTACCATTTTAAAATCGGCTCGGTCTAAAGAATTTATGACTGAAGCGGGACGTAAGAAAGCTTACGCTAATCTTCAAAAAGAAAATATAGATGCTATCGTAGTAATTGGTGGAGACGGTAGTTTTACAGGTGCAATGGTGTTTAACCAAGAATTTGATATCCCTGTAATGGGGATACCTGGAACTATAGATAATGATATTTACGGAACCACACATACTTTAGGTTACGATACGGCCTTAAATACAGTTGTAGAAGTTATCGACAAAATTAGAGATACCGCCAGTTCTCACGACCGATTATTCTTTATAGAGGTTATGGGGCGTGACGTAGGGCACATCGCATTAAATGTAGGTGTTGCCGGTGGTGCAGAAGAGGTGTTAATACCAGAAGAAAATTTAGGATTAGATCGATTACTAGAATCTTTACATAGAAGTAAAGCTTCTGGGAAATCGTCGAGTATAGTAGTCGTTGCAGAAGGCGATAAAATTGGTAAAAACGTATTTGAATTAAAGGACTATGTAGATGAGCATATGTCGGAATATGAAGTACGTGTATCAGTATTAGGGCATATGCAACGTGGTGGTTCACCATCGTGCTTCGACCGAGTTTTGGCTAGCCGTATGGGAGTAAAAGCAGTAGAAAGCTTGTTAGAAGGAAAATCAACTTTTATGGTTGGATTGTTAAACGATATTATGGATTTAACACCTTTAGATCAAGCCATAAAAGGACAATCAAAAATTAACTTAGAATTATTACGTGTGTCAGATATCATGACCACTTAAACATTAAATTTAGAATAAGAATATGTCAAAATTAAAAATTGGAATTAACGGATTTGGTAGAATTGGTAGAATTGCGTTTAGAGTAGCAGTCGCTAGACCAGATATTCAAATAGTAGGTATTAATGATTTATTAGATGTAGAGCATTTAGCTTACTTACTTAAATATGACTCTGTACACGGACAGTTTGATGGAACAATTTCAACAGAAGAAGGAAAATTAATAGTAAATGGAAATGCTATTAGAATTACTGCTGAACGTAATCCAGAAGATTTAAAATGGGATGAAGTAGGAGCAGAAGTTGTTTTAGACTGTACAGGTATCTTTACAACTTTAGAAAAAGCACAAGCACACATTACTGCAGGAGCTAAGAAAGTTGCAATATCTGCACCATCTGCAGATGCACCAATGTTTGTTATGGGTGTAAACCATACAAAAGTTACTGCAGAAGATACTATTGTATCTAACGCGTCTTGTACAACTAACTGTTTAGCACCTTTAGCAAAAGTAATTAACGATAAATTTGGTATTGCAGAAGGATTAATGACAACTGTACATGCTGCAACAGCTACACAATCTACTGTAGATGGTGTATCTAAAAAAGATTACAGATTAGGTCGTGCGTCTTTAAACAATATCGTACCAGCATCTACTGGAGCAGCTAAAGCTGTAGGAAAAGTAATTCCAGAATTAAACGGAAAATTAACAGGTATGGCATTTAGAGTACCAACTGTAGATGTATCTGTAGTAGATTTAACGTGTCGTTTAGAAAAGCCAGCAGCTTGGGCAGATATTAAAGCAGCTTTAAAAGAAGCTTCTGAAGGTGAATTAAATGGTATTTTAGGTTATACTGAAGAAGGTGTAGTATCTCAAGATTTCGTTTCTGAACCAAAAACAAGTACATTTGATGCTAACGCTAGTATGGCTTTAAATGACGGATTTATTAAATTAGTGTCTTGGTATGACAACGAATTTGGTTACTCAACTAAATTAGTAGATTTAGCTCAACATATCGCATCTGTAAAATAATTTGTATTAATTAATAATAACTCCACAGAGTTATTGTGTTATAAGCACAGTATTCTGTGGAGTTTTTTTATATCAAAACTAACTCATGATTTTAATAGTTGATAGTGGTTCTACAAAATCCGACTGGATGGCTGTAGATAAAAATGGGAAACAACTTCTCGAAAAAATTAGAACAAGCGGACTTAATCCAGCAATTCTTTCTGAAAAGAAATTAAAAAAAATTATAAAAGGAAGTGAAGTCTTAAAAGAATATAAAAAAGATGTTACTCATGTCTTTTTTTATGGAGCAGGTTGTGGAACAGAAAAACCAAAAGCACAATTAAAACTTATTTTAGAAGAGTTTTTTTCTAATGCAGAGGTCACTGTAGATGAAGACACTATGGCAGCTGTATGTTCAACAATAAATACACCTACAGAAGCTGCTGTAGTTTGTATTTTAGGAACAGGATCTAATTGTAGTTATTTTGATGGTACACAATTACATCAACGTGTAAAATCGCTTGGATGGAGCCTTATGGATGATGCTAGTGGAAATTACTTCGGAAAACAATTAATACGTGATTATTATTTTAATAAAATGCCAGAAACGATTCGCGTGGCCATGGCAGATAAATATAATTTAGAGGCCGATTATATTAAATACAATATTTATAAACAACCTAATCCAAATGCCTTTTTAGCATCTTTTGCAGAATTTATGTTTTTAAATAAAGATTCTGAGTACATTCAAAATTTAATTAAAGAAGGTATAAGATTATTTGCTAAGAATCAAATATTACAATTTAAAGAAGAAATCAAAACAGTACCGGTTCATTTTGCTGGATCTATAGCTTACTTTGCTAAAGACGAAATATTAGCAGTTGCAGAAGAATTAAACTTTAAAGTGGGTAATTTTGTAAGACGCCCTATTGAAGGTTTAGCAAAATTTCATACAGATAATATAGAATAATGGAGATAGCAATTATAGCTCACGATGGTAAAAAAGCTGAAATGGTTCAGTTTTTAAATGAACATCGTGAAGTATTAGATCAAAAACAAATAGCATTAATTTCTACAGGAACTACAGGAACTAAAGTAGAAAAAGCTGGGTTTAAGGTTACACCTTATTTATCTGGTCCTCTAGGTGGAGATGCTCAAATAGCTGCACGTGTAGCCGAAGGTTTATGTAATATGGTACTTTTTTTTAGAGATCCACTAGAAAAGCACCCTCATGAACCAGATATTTTTATGCTTATGCGTATTTGCGATGTACACGATGTACCTTTAGCAACTAATCCTGCTACAGCAAGTTTACTTATGAAAGGCTTATAATAAAATAATAAAAATCTCTGTTTAGAGATTTTTTTTTGTGACAATTGAAAGGCTATTTAAATGCGAGTTTAAAATTTAAATGTTACAATAAATAAAAAATCTAATGTTTAGACATCAAGGTAAGAGCCGGACATTAAAGCATAATCTACGTATTGCAACGATATTGTCTTTTGTTGCAGGAGTCGTAAACGTTTCAGGATATTTAGCCTTTAAACAATTAACAACTAATGTAACAGGCCATTTTGCATTATTTATTAAAGATGTAGAGCATTTAGAGTTTTGGAGAGGGACTATATATTTTATTTATATATTTTCTTTTCTGTGTGGTTCGTTTATATCTAGTGTGTTAATAGAAAATTTTAAAGCCAACAAACAACTTAATGTTTTTGTATGGCCTACACTTTTAGAATGTTTAATTTTAATTTCAATTGGAGCATTAAGTAATTTTGTAACGTTTACATCACCCAATATTATTGTGTGTTTATTGCTTTTAGCTATGGGAATTCAAAATTCTTTTGTAACTAAAATTTCTAATGCAGTAGTAAGAACAACGCATTTAACAGGCCTTTTTACAGATTTAGGTATAGATCTATCTCAATTATTTTTCCCGAAGCTACATCATAATAGAGAAAAATTAAAATCGAATATTAAATTGCGAATATTTATTATTTTATTCTTTTTCTCAGGCGGTTTAATAGGTGGCTTTATGTATTCAGAACTTCAATTTAAATTAAATACATTACTTATAGCTGCAATTATATTAATTGTCAGTTTGTTTTTTGACGATTTTAGGTTTAAAATCATAAAAACTAAACGTAAATATACCCGAAGAACTATCGTTAAACCAAATTTAAATTTATAGATTTTAATATCACTAAATTTAGTGGTTTAAGTGCTTTTGAAATCTGTTATTGATTTATTACATTAGATTTTAAATTGCACCTTTAATTTATGTTTAAAAATGTACTCAAATACCAAGTAAGCTTTTAAAAAATGAAAAGAGTTTTTTTTTGTTTTCTATTATTAAGTGTATTCACGTGTCAAGATGTAAACGTTAATATCCATAAAGAATTTATTAAAACAGATATTCCAAAATTATATACAGATGATTGGTTTCAACTGAATCATTCAACACATAATTTTAGTGTAAGTATTGAAGATCAATCTCTAAAAATTACTCAAAATACAGGGCGTGAGGCTGCTGAGTTGAAATTAGAAAATGGCACCTTAAAAGGTATTACCCATGGCGCGAGTGGCAAATTAATATTTGTCCCATCTCAGGACTCTACAAAGCAAATTGAAATAAAATCAGGAAACATTAAATTCATTTTTAAATTCAAGGAGCGTATCTATTTTATAGAAGCTCTTGCTCATTTATCTTATACAGGCGGAGCCATATATGAATTAATACAAGATGGAGACCATTTTACTTTTAACAAGCGCTTAGAGTTTAAAGACACGCCAGAGGCTTTTACATGTTTTAAAAACACATTTTTAATTGCGACACATAAACACTTCTATGTAGTTGAAGATTTTAAACAAAAACTAATCTTTAGAAATGCATTTTGGTCTGATTTGTACCCTAATTCTTTAGCAGTAATAGATTATGACCATGTTTATATGGGAATAAGAAGCGGATTTGTAAAGTTAAATCTAATCGATAAGAAGCTAACATTCTATAAGTACACAGAAAATTAATTTTTAATGGTATCAGTTTTATTTTAATTTTTTATACCGTTAAATTTTATGTTACTAATAGTTTAGTCTTTTTATTTGAGTTGTAACGTATTCTATTTAAGTGTTAAACGCTTTAATTTAATCCGTTTATATTCAAAATATTAGCCTTAAGTTTAGTTGTTAATCTCATTAATTAAGAGGTCTATAAAATATAATTTCAAATATAGCAGTTGCAGATAATCCTTTATTTACTATTGCGGCGTCAGCAGGAATTCTATTTGAAATTGTATTTGTCTTTTCTATAGTAATTTTTAATTTTCTAGAATGTAGAAACAGCGCTTGGCAATAAGTTTAAAACAAAAAATGAGTTATAGCTCTGTTCGGGTATGTTTAAATCATATAGCAAGTTGTTACAATTTTGCCTTGAAATTGTTTTGAGGTTACACTGAGTAGTTCTGTTACTTTTTTAACCTTAAAATTAAACGGAGCTTCTAAAATATTTACACCACTACCTTTTTTTAACCTAATACCTTGCCCAGAAATAATATCTAAATTAGGAATAAAATCACCTTCAGGAATATGTTCTGTTATAATTACATATTTAAATGCTGTAAGTTTATTTAAAATACATTGTATTTCCGTATTAGATAAATGCTGTAATACTTGTCTTAATATCGCACAATCTCCAGAGGGTAAAGCATCTTTAGCAATATCTAAACATTTAAATTCTAAATTTTCATAATTAAATGTGTTTATATTGTAGGCAATTAAACTGGGCACTATATCTACAGCAATATATTTTTTGCTGTGTTTTACTAAATGTCTTCCAATATTAAAATCGCCACAACCTAAATCGCAAACTACTATAGGAGAAGAAAAATGGTTTAAAAACGTTTTTATATTTTCTAAATAAGGCCAAACAAGGTCTGGATGGTGCGAGCCCTCTCCGGAATAAAATTTAGTGTGATTATCTCCCCAAAGTTTCATGTCATAAACCTGTTCCATTGCAGCTTTAGTAGGCCAAGGTTTTTTTGTTTTTTGCTTCATACCTACAATATTAATTAAATGATTAAAGATTTTAAAAATGAAACCAGATATAATTGAAGTTTTATTATAAATTATACACTAGGTTTTAAATTTAAATCATGTATTTTTAATGAGCTCAAATCCTGAAAATGAAAAACCTACCTTATTATTTGATTTTTTTAGTGACTCAAATTTACGCTCAAAAAATTGACCTAAATATTGGAGAAATTCCGGCCGATGACTATTTTGAAACTATAGATTTTGAATTTGAAACGGAAAAAATTATTGTTCCTGTAGAAATAGAAGGTGTTACCTATAAATTTATTCTTGATACAGGTGCACCAAATATAATTACTAAAGACATTAGTAATGTAATTGCTCCTAAATTTTTAAATACAATTCCTATAACCGATGCTAGTGGTATAAAAGAAAATTTAGATGTTGTCTCTGTGAATCAATTAAAATTTGGGGATCTGGTTTTTGAAAATACAGCCACTTTAGTATTCGATAAAAAACAAAATCCAATTTTTGAGTGTTTTGGAGTCGATGGTTTTATTGGTAGTAATATGTTAAGAAAATCAATTATACAAATTGATGTAGATCAAAAAAAAATATACCTCACAAATAATAAAAAGTTATTACAATTAGACAGGAAAAACGCCAGTAAAATGAAACTAGTTGGCGTGCAAAGTAGTCCCTATATTTGGGTTAAATTAAAAGGTGAGGCGAGTGGTAGAGAACAAGTTTTAGTAGATACAGGAGCCAATGGTTTGTATGATTTATCTAAAACACATTTTAAAATTTTTTCAAAAGACCCAATTTTCAATGCTCTTGGGGAAAGTGAAGGAGCATCATCAATAAGTCTGTTTGGAGATGTTCCTGTTAAAAAACATTATAGATTACATTTGCCTACGCTAGAAATAAATAATATAGCGCTTAATAATATTATAACCACAACAACTAACGATCGTAATTCTAGGATAGGTTCAGAACTATTAAAACATGGTATTGTAACTTTAGATTTTATACATAAAAAGTTTTATTTTAACGCAAAATCAAATAAGATTAATGTAGAAGTTCCAGAATTTAATTTTAGTAAAACACTTAAAGATCATAAGTTAATTGTTGGGTTTGTTTGGGATAAAGAGCTTCAAAATATTTTACATTACGGCGATGAAATTTTACAAATAAATGGTAATGATATAGTGCTCTGCGATTTAATTAACAAAGATTCAGAAACTGATAGCCAACAAAAAGTTAACCTAAAAATTAAATCTGTTAATGGTAATATATTTAATATTACAGTAGAGAAACAATTACTAACCAAGAGTAAATTATTAACCTTAGCTACTCCCTAACAAAATAAAAATCAGTTGTTTTTTTATCCTTGTTTTTTTTAAAAGGAAAATTAAAATATATAATTAATTTAAGAATAAAAAAGAGTATGTAGAGTACTTTAATTCGTAAGAATTTATAGGTGTAAACAGTTTAAGTTTAGTGAAATAAAAACTGAAAAATAGAACAAAAAAATGATTTTAGAAGTAGCTATTTTAAATATAAAAGCAGGACAGCAGGAGCGGTTTGAAAACGATTTTCGCTTAGCAGGTCAATACATAAGTGCTATAGAAGGCTATGTAAACCATACTTTAAAAAAATGTATAGAAACAGATTATAAATATATTTTACTAGTAAATTGGGAAACTGTAGCGCATCATAATATTGGGTTTAGAACAGCTCCAGAATATTTAAAATGGAAAGCATTACTACACCATTATTATAGCCCATTTCCAACAGTAGAGCATTACGAAACATTAATTTAAAACTTTAATATAAAAGTAAATTTAATCTATGAAAGTTATAACACTTACCATAAATCCGGCCTTAGATAAAAGTGCAAAAGTAGATGATATTACACCATTCGATAAATTAGAATGTTACGACATTACCTATCATCCTGGTGGTGGAGGTGTTAATATTTCTAGAGTATTGCATCGTTTAGGTATAGAAAGTGACTGTTTATTTCCTTTTGGAGGTAAAACCGGAGAACATTTAGTCGAGCTGCTTAAAGAACAACATGTTAATGTGATAAGCACTCCAATTTCAAATTTAACTAGAGAAAATTTCGCAGTATTTAATACCAAAACTAAACTGCAATATCGGTTTGGAATGCCTACAAGTCCGTTTTCAGAAACAGAATTAGAACCCATAGAACAATTAATAAATAAACACTTATCAGCAGGAGATATATTTGTAATAAGTGGGAGTTTACCTGTAGGTTTACCAACGCATTATTACTCAAAATTAATTCAAAATTTAAAAGCACAAGAAGTTAAAGTTATTGTAGATACTTCTGGACCGGTTTTTCATGAAGTTTTAAAAAATCAATTGTTTTTAATTAAACCTAACCAAAAAGAATTGGCACGTTTAGCCGGTAAAGAAAGTTTAACTAAGTCTGAACGCGAAGCATTTGCTTTAAAAATGGTAGCAGACCAGATTGCACAGTATGTTGTAGTCTCATTAGGTAAAGATGGCGCATTTATAGCTCATAATCATGGTATAGAATATGTTGCAGCTCCAGTAATTTCTGTAAATAGTACCATAGGAGCAGGAGATAGTATGGTAGCAGGCCTAATATATGCTATTACTCAAGAAAAAACGCCTAAAAATATGCTGCGTTGGGGTGTTGCATGTGGTGTAGCCGCCACTTTAAGTGAAGGATCCGATCTTGCACACAAAGAAAATATAGATAAAATTTTAAAACTTATTTAAGTGATTTAGAAGCGGAAACCTGCTTTTCACTATATCTTTTTTAAGAAAAATAAAAAAGGATGCCGTTGCAATCAGGGCTAATACAGAGTAACAACTAATTTAAATTCAATTTTAAAAATAAACCTTTTGTTTTGGCAGGACTATTGCTAAGAGAATATAAACTAATTTACTGTCTATTTATGAAACACCTAAAAAAGCATTTTCAAATTTATCTTTTACTAACAGTTACTGTTTTATTCTCAAATTGTACTTCTAATGATGACGATCAAAAAGAAGAAGCAGAAACTACTGATGAAAAATTAGCCATATCGAGTTTTAATATGTTATCTAAAGATCACACATTTTCAGTTTTAGCATCTAAAGTATATACAGTAGATTCTTTAGTGGTTTGCTTATTTCCATCACCAGTAAATTATTCAAGTCTTACACCAACAATAGAATTTGAAGGGACCTCATTATCTTATAGGGTAAACGAAGAAGAATTTAAACCTTATACAGCTAGCGTTGGCGAACCTATAGATTTTAGTTATCCTAATACAGTCGATTTTAAAGTCTCTAACTCCGATCAAACAAATGCTAAAGTATATCGAATTATAGTAGATACACAGCAGCCCATATTGTTTAATAATTCAGTCATAACAATCCCAGATTCACCAGTTAACAAAACTTATGCAGGTTTAGAAGTAGATACGTGGACTAATGTTGGAAATTATCCTATTAGACTTACTTTACGAACTAATAATTATATAAATATAACAACACCAGAAGCAGCAGGTGCTAATATTTTTAGTACTACTTTGAGCATACCCGAAGCAGCTAATTTAAATCCTAAGCAGCAAGGATATGTTAATGTCTATGCCGGAGCAAGTGTTACAGGAACCTATACTGCAACAGCATTATTTAATATGTATTTTCAAGAAAATTTAAGATACATAGTGTACGAAGATGTGTCTACCAGTG
Source organism: Formosa sediminum (assembly GCF_007197735.1). GTDB lineage: Bacteria > Bacteroidota > Bacteroidia > Flavobacteriales > Flavobacteriaceae > Formosa > Formosa sediminum. The sequence continues at coordinate 3,237,612 of NZ_CP041637.1, read as the reverse complement.
AATATATAAAGGATATTGGCTATAAACCCGCTCAATTAAATATGTCAGGAACTATTATAGATTAATATACATCTTAAATAAATCTAAAACCAGTAATTTATATTAGAGTTACTGGTTTTTTATTGATTATTTTAATGTATTTGTGTTTACTTTAATTGCTTATCTTTTTAAGTAAAGGTTAGTACAAGCTTTATTAAAATTTAAAGATTTATATGTTTTGTTGTTAGTTTTTGGGATATCCAACACTGTATAAGTAATTAATTCTAACATACATTATTAATAGTTTTGACCAAGATCGGTACACAGAAGTTAGGGATATAGTAAATTATAAAACATAAATTAATCGTTTAAAAAAACTGGATTTCTAATTTAAGCGACTTCTATTCTTTTTAAGGTAAAAACAGTATCACTAGATTTAATGTTGATCACCTGGATGATAAATAGTTTCAGCTCGTTTTTCAACATCACTCCTATAAAAAGCTACATCCTTAAATTTTGCATCAGCATAGCGTTGCGATTGGTCACTAAAATGTGATGATTTTGGATTACTACTTTGTCCACCTGCTAATAAACTTTTTGCTTTTACTTTAGTTCCAAACTCTACAACAGCTACAAAACTATTTCCAGATGTACCATATTGGCGTTTGGTATCTGCTCCAAATTTAGTACCAAAAGAAGCTAGAGCGCCCCAGGTTCCCGAGGCCATACCTACAGGAATACTAGGCTTTTTATCATCAAATTTTTGTACGATAGCTCCGTCATTTCTTTGGTATCTATTAAATTCTCCCCAAGGTGTTTTCCAAGTACCAAAATCTAATTTTAATTCTTCTAAAGCCAGCTCAAATATTTTAATACGTTCGCTTACTGGTGCTTCATTACTCATATAATTAAAGGCATCCATTCGTTTTAAACGATTTTGTTTTATAATATCAGATGCTAAATAAGCATTCAAATAAAATTGTGCTAGAGTCATTTGTACCGATTCGGTTGAAACTCTAAAGTCCCATTGTGTTAAAAGTTCTAGAGCATCTTTTGTATCTTGATTTTCAGGTGCTGCTTGTTTTGCAGCTTCAAGTAAACCATTAATTAGAAGTTCTGCGCCTGGTAAATAGGAGTCGTAGGTTAAATTAATTAATCCATCTAAAGTTAACTCTTTCGCTTCTGTAAGTAACGGAATAGCATGTATGCCTCTAAAATTCTCTGGAAAAGAGGTCATGTATTTTGGGTATGCTTCTGGTTTTGGACTATATTCTGCGGCACTTGTAAAAGGCGTAGAGTTACAGTTTTGTATCCAACCATTAGGTGGATTTAAAACAAAAATATTGTCTTCCAAATCATGAATTCCCTTCCAATCTGTCTCCGGGTTACTACCGTCTACAGCTTTTGTGTAATCAAATTTTTCATTTCGTTTCGGTATAAAGTTACCGTGATAATACGCAATGGTTCCATCGGCGTCTGCATATACCGTATTGTTAGATGAATTAGTTCGCATTTTCATCATATTATAAAACCCTTCGTGATTAGATTTTTTTGTTCGTGTAAAAGATTGTTCTAATGCTTTTATAGGACTCCACATTAATGCTGTAGCTACCCACTTATCAGCATTTGCATGAGTTATAGGTCCGTGATGTGTTCTATATATTGTAAAGGTTTTATCAGTGGTATTTCCATCAGCCAATTTGTAATTTAGTGTAACTTTTAAAGAATCTACTGAACGCAAATTTTCACCGTATTGATAGGACGTTTTAGTACCATCCTTAACTATAGTTTCTTCAAATTCATCAATAATGTCTGTTCCTGTAGAAGTATGCATCCAACCTGTTTTTTCGTTAAATCCTTGGTATACAAAAAACTGTCCCCAGGTTACCGCGCCATAAGCATTTAAACCTTCTTCACTTACTACATGTACTTCGCCACGGAAAAAAAACGATGTATGCGGATTAATGAGTAGCATGGCATTTCCTGATTTTGTTTTACTACCAGAAATAGCAAAGCCATTAGAACCTCGAGGTTCATCGTCTTTAAGTCTGATTAATCCTTCGTTTACGGCTAATTTATCGTCTGAATCAGGCGCGTAAAAAGACTTTATTTTTTTAGTAGAAATTCGTTCTATATCTCCACCAATAGAGCCTTCACTAAAATACATGGGCATCCAAGGTTCAAAATGAGTTAATAGTTTAGGTTGTACATCTGGATGCGTTTTTAGATAGTAATTTATACCATCTGCAAAAGCAATACATAATTTTTGTAACCATATCGGACTATTATTATAGTTTGCAATAGCCTCGTCTTTGGTCATGTATAAATTAGCTCGCAAATCACTATAAAGCGCTTGTTCCCCTTCAACTTCTGCAAGTCTGCCTATAGCCCAAATATAATTCCGCTCTACACGATTAAAATCGTCTTCACATTGGGCATATAATAGACCAAACACAGCATCTGCATCTGTTTGCCCGTAAATATGAGGCACACCGTAATCATCTCTTATAATTTCTATATTCTTGGTATGATGTTGCCAACGCATTTCTTCTGCTGTGAGTGTTTTTTCAACTTTCTTACAGCCTATTAAAGTTATAAGAAAAACAATAAAAAGGTGTCGATACATAATTTTATTTAAAAGTATAAGAGTGAGATGTTATAATGCAAGTCAATATACTATTTTGTGATTTAATATTTAATGAAATAACTTTAAAACCTGCCAAATAATAAAATATTTAAATAATTATAAATTTGTAGGTATTAAGATTGGGAGTTTTTAAATAATTTTAAAACAAATAAAGAATAGGGTAGAGTATTAAAATTAAGTTTAATAAAAAGCTATAAAAGGTGCTTATATAAAAGCAAGAAAGTAGCTATAAAAAAAAACACCATACGCTTAATACTAATTAAACGTATGGTATAATTTAAATCAAAAATGTAAACGTAAATTATTTACAAGATTGGTATGTGTGTTTTTTATAACTGAAAATTTGTTTTAAAGTTTTAAAAATATTGAACTCAGCAGGAGCCGGCTTAGCTATTTTAGCGTCTTTTGTTTTAGAGTTTAAACTCTTTTCTTGATGTACTTGATAACAGTAGTATCCTTGTGATATAAACATGATTTTATAACATTTTAAAGTGCAAATATATGTTGCAACATCATTAAAAAGTACATTAAAATTGATATGTTTATATGCTCAATTACCTGTTAATTTTATGTAAATTTTACTTAATCGTTGTAAAGTTAGGTTGTTGTACTGTATAAACTCTTCTATTGTCGTTTAAAAATTAAATTTTATTTGTAATTAATCTTATTGAAAGACAGGTTGTTGTATGAGTTAATTAAATAGCAATTATAGCCATTTAATCTAAGACGATATATGTAAGACTTTCTCGAAAGCTTTTCTTGGGCTGCCTCTAAAATAAACTTCACCACAATAAATATAATTATGTGTTTCAAATAGTTTTAGCATGCCATTATTATCAAAATTTGTGTCTGCTTTTATGCTATAAATTTTATTTTTAATAGCATAGGTTTCTATGTTTTTTAAGATGAGTTTGGCATAACCTTTATTTAAATGTGTGTTAGCTATAGCTATTCTATGAAAAACCACAAAATCTGTATTAGTAAGCCAACTTCCCTTAATGTTGTTATATTCGGGTTCGTCGTTTATAAGTATTGCTGTATATCCTACAATGTGGTTGTTTATTGTAAGTACAAAACCGACTCTTTTTTTAATATCGTTGGTTATAACTTCTGGGTTTGGATAACCGTCTTGCCATTGGTTACTACCATCTTCTTTTCTACGTTTTATAGCATGCTTTAAAATTTCCCATATTATAGGGACTTCAGACAACTCGGCTAACCTAAATGTATAATTCAAATTCTAAGTTTTTATCTTAATTTTAATTAATAATCTAATTTATTACACGATATGTAATTATTAAAATTACGTTTTTAAAATTTCATTGTAGTTCTAATATTAAACACTCTAGGAGTTAAATAATTGGGAATTGCATATTGTTTTTTACTGTATACATCTCTAACCCAAGTATTGGTAATGGAGTTTTGTACATCAAAAACATTAAAGATTTCAAACCCAAAAGATAAGTATCTAAAAGGTTTTCTCCAGCCACTATCAAAGCCTTTATTTTCATCTACAATAACGTATTGCAAACCTAAATCTGCACGTTTGTAGTCTTGTAATCGTGTTTGGTAAATATAAGGATCTGCATAGCTAGGAGAACCTCCTGGCAGTCCAGTGTTATACACTAAATTTAAGTACATTTTCATAGCAGGCATATTGGGAACATAGTCTTGAAATAAGGCTCCAAATTTTAAACGTTGATCTGTGGGTCTTGCAATATACCCTCGATTGTCTATGTTCTCTTCTGTTTTTAGATATCCAAAACTAAACCAAGATTCTGTACCAGGTACAAACTCTCCATTTAACCTTAAGTCTAAGCCGTAAGCGTAAGCAACAGCATTATTGTTGGCGGCATATCTTATACGTACATTTTCAACAGTGTATGGGTTTACATCTGTTAAGTTTTTGTAATAGGCTTCAGTAGTTAACTTAAAAGGACGTTCCCATATTTGAAAACTGTAATCGTTACCTAATACTAAATGTACAGATTTCTGAGCTTTAACATCTGGATTTACAGTTCCTGTTGCATCTCTTAATTCTCTATAAAAAGGCGGCTGATAATATAAACCTCCAGAGACTCTAAACAGCATATCGTGTTTCCAGTTAGGTTTAATGGCAAATTGAGCTCTGGGACTGATAACAGTTTGCGAATTTTTTTCAATGTCCTCACCATCTACCGTCCAGGAATGAGATCGAATTCCTGCATTTGCCCAGACTTCGTGCTCGCCCAATTCAAAACGACGACTCCATTGTAAATACGCTTGAATTCTATTAATTGTAGTATTATTGGTTGCTCTAACATTTTGGTAGGCTACAAGAGGTCCTTCGTAAGGCTCGTATGGCTGATTGTTAGGTGTGTAAAAATCGGGTGCATTTATAGAAAATCCAGCAGAGTCTATAACTTCCCATTCTACTAATCTGTCTCTAATATCTTCATTGGTAAATTTTACAGACCAATTAAAATCGTTACCATTAGTTGTATAATTACCTTTGTGTTCTAGCGTGGTAATAAGCGCATCTAAATCGTTTCTTCCGTGATTAAGTTGTCCACCAATACCTTCGCTATATTCTACTTCACCTAAATTTTCATCACCAATATTGCTATTTACTTCACCTAAACGATATTCAGCTAAAATATCAAAATATTCTTCTTCTGTAGTATGATAAGTAGATCCTACTAAATGTAAATGTAAGTTGTCGTTAACAGTATAAGTGGCTTGTAATGCACCAAAAAGTGTTTGGTAGGCATCTTTTTCTTCGCCTTCATAATAAACAAGTAAAGCTTGAGCATCGTCTAATGTTCCAAAGTTAGTTTGTCGTGTTTCGGGTTCGTAGTTATATTTATTTATGGATGCATTTCCTAAGAAATTTAAACTGAATTTATCCGTAAACTGATAGGTTAAATAGGCTTGTATATCTGCAAATTTTGGATCGTAATTTGTTTCGGTTTCTTTGGCATTTACTAGTAAACTATTATCTCTATAACGTAATCCTACAAGCCCTGTAAATTTTGAATCTTTACTAATACCTTCTGCAGATACACTTCCGCCAAGTAAACTTAAATCGGCATTTATACCAAAATCTACAGGTTTTTTATATGTAATATCTAAAACAGAAGATAATTTATCGCCATATTTTGCTTGAAAACCACCTGCAGAGAAATCTACATTTTGTACCATATCTGTGTTTACAAAACTAAGTCCTTCTTGTTGTCCAGATCGTACTAAAAAAGGTCTGTAAACTTCAATACCATTTACATAAACTAAATTTTCGTCGTAGTTACCACCTCTAACCGAATATTGTGTACTTAATTCGTTATTACTACTTACACCAGGAAGTGTTTTAAGTAGGTTTTCTATTCCGGGATTAGCGCCTGGAATTTTACGAATTACTGTAGGATTTAAAGTTACTATACCTTGAACGTCTTTGCGTTTATTACCAGAAAGTACTACTGTAGCAATTTGCTCTACCTTGGTATTCATTACAGGGTTAAACTCAAAGACTTCCCCATCTTTTAAATTAAAACTAGCAGTAACAGATTTAAAACTAATATGAGTAAATCGGGTTTTAATATCTGTATTATTAGGAATTTTTATTAAATAAAATCCGTTTTCGTTAGTTTGTGTCCCTTCTGTTCCCGCTTTTATATTTACGTTAGCTATAGGTTGGTTTTGTTCGTCTAATATAACGCCTTGTAACGTTCCGCTTTGTGCAGCCGAAATTAAAGGAATTAAAAAATAGAGTACGTTTAGTAAATAACGTCTGTTTTTTCTGTTTGTGTTCATTTATTTTCTGTAAAACCTGGTTTCAAAAGTAGCACTATTTCCTACGTTATCTGTTACTATTAATTTAAAATCATTTTGTCCAGTTGCACTTATGTTATCACTAAACTCATAAGTTAGCATATCTTTTTTGTATTCGTATTCCATTAAAATCCATTTGCCATTAAGGGTCGCTCTATAATTGGATATTCCGGATAAATCATCTGAAATTTTTACCCGAAGTGTCTTGGCACTACTAATCCATTGGTTATTTTTAAAATTAACAGCTGTAATGGTAGGTGCAACGGTATCTGAAACTAAGGTGTAATAACCTAAATCTTTGGTGTATGTTACAAGGGTGTTAGCCGTGCGTGTGGTTTTAGAGTAACTCGGGTATTTTTTATAACCTACTAATTCTGCAATAAATAATTGGTTTTTGTCTGCATCGTTGTATTTAGAAATATCAAAAGCAATACTAAAGTTTTTTCTTGCAGCTTGCCCAATAGGCAATAATTGTAATGTATCGTTAGAGACTTTAAAATCTAGGAAAAAATCTTCGTAAAAAGTATTTTTAAAGAAGTTTACAGTAACATTTTCTTCAGTTAAAGCTGTAGCTTTATTTTCGAATATATAGTAGGGTGTTACTTTAGGAGCTGTTTTTATAACCTTATCGTTTTGTTTTCCATCTATAGAAACGGTAATCCAAGAGGCATTGCCTTCAAAATCACTCACTTTAATTTTATATACTCCAGAAGTGCTATCGGCAATAGTTAAATAGCCATTATCTACCGTGTTTTTATATAAACTTAAGGTGTTATTACTAGCTACAAATAATTTCTGAATGCGGTCTTTTTCATTTTTGTAAATGTCGTAATCTATTAATCTATTAATGTCATTGGTTTCTAGAAATGAAAAAGATTTAAAATCGATTTCAAAATTAATAAGACCATTAAATTGCGTTTGTATATTGTATACACCGTTTTTATTATATGCAAGATCTTGCTGATCTACAGTTTCTATACCAAAACCAATTTTACCATAAGCTTTAATAGGTTCAGCAATAAAATTGCCATCAGCTTGTTTTATTAATCGTATTTTTTGTTTGCTATCAGATTTATTTACATGAGCATTTTCACTAATTGGATAGGCATATAAACTACTTATTAAAGGAGCTTTGGTGTCTTTTGTAGTGATGCCAAATAACATAGGATTTAAAGGGTGTTCATTTTTATCTCGAATCTCAAAATGTAAATGTGGTCCACCAGAACTCCCCGTGTTTCCGCTATAAGCAATACGTTCTCCTTTTTCTACTAGTAAGGCTTTAATAGGGGGAAATAATTCTATCTCATAAGATTCTTCTTGATACTGACGTTCTTTTAAATAAGCTTCAATTTTTGGGGCTAATTTAGATAAGTGTGCATATACGGTTGTATATCCGTTAGGGTGAGTTACATATAAGGTTTTACCGTAACCAAAGGATGAAATTTTAATTCTGCTTACAAAACCATCTGCAGCAGCTAAGACATTTAAGCCTTCACGCTGTTGAGTTTTAATATCCATTCCCGAGTGAAAATGATTAGATCTTAATTCGGCAAAAGTCCCAGCTAAAACAATAGGAATCTCTAACGGATTACTAAAATAATCTTGTGGATAAGGGTTTTGAGAAAAAAGAATAACAGGTATAAAAAAGAATAAAAAAAAGGGAATTCGCATATATTAGTATTGAGCCACTAATGTAATTATTTGAAGTTAATATGCAAAGTATAAAATGAGATAAGCTTTACATCATATTGAAAATGAGATACTACCAACTATTTTAAATTTTATATCCAAAACAATTGTTATTTTTAACTAGGTATGTTAACTTTGTGAGATAAGTATACTGATTGTAAATGAGTAATATTGAAGAAATTGTAGATGCTCTAGAAGATAAAATTAGCAAGATGCTACACAACGTTGATGCATTAAGGCTAGAAAATGCTAAGTTGAAAGAGGATTTACATTATTCGCAGCGCAACCTTCAAAATCAGAAACAAGAAATTGAGGCTTGGGCAGAGAAATATGAAGCACTCAAAATAGCAAAAAGTATGCTTGGCAGTGACGAGAATAAAAAAGAAACAAAGCTTAAAATAAATGCATTAGTTAGAGAGATAGATTATTGTATTTCGCAACTCTCAGAATAATGTAATCATAACTTGATTTTATGTCAGAGATGCTAAAAATTAAACTTTCTATAGCTAATAGAGTATACCCATTAACCATTGCTCCAGAGCAAGAAGAGGGGTTACGTAAAGCGGCAAAAGAAATTGAAGCTATGATTGCGCAATTTGAGCAAAGTTATTCTGTAAGAGATAAACAGGATGTATTAGCCATGTGTGCTTTACAATTTGCGTCTCAAGTAGAACAAAAACAAATAGATACGGAATCAATTAGTGAACATGTCGAGGAAAAGTTAAATGCTTTAAATCGCTTATTACAAAATCAATTGAATTCTTAACGTTCATTAAAATAAACAAAGTTACTGCCTGTATTGGTCATTTTTTTTTGATAAACTCAACGTTAATTCTTTAAAAAGGGTGAGTTTAAGTTGTAAAAGCATGCTGCTAATATTGAACCTGTTCAATATTTGGGCAGATCCTTGATCAGCTTGTTAACCCTAAACTTATTTTTAGGGAGTTTATACAAAACATAGCACCAATACAGGCTTTTTTTATATATAAATAATTACTAACCAGAACCCATGGATAACTCAATTTTATTAATTGCAGGAGGAACGCTTTTAGGCGTAATAATTGGCTTTGTAATAGCCAGGATTTTAGAAAAGAATAACGCATCAAAAATAGTGTCTGACGCGAAAGCAGAAGCTCAAAAAATTATTAAAGATGCCAATATAGATGGTGAAGCCATTAAAAAAGATAAAATATTACAAGCAAAAGAAAAATTTATTGAGCTAAAATCAGAACACGAAAAAGTGATTTTAGGACGAGATAAAAAGATGGCAGAAGCCGAAAAACGTACTAGAGATAAAGAATCTCAAGTCTCTAACGAACTCTCTAAAAATAAAAAATTAAACGCAGAATTTGAAGCTAAATTAAAAGATTACAATTATAGGTTAGATTTTTTAGACAAGAAAGAACAAGAAATAGAGCGCTTGCATAAGAGTCAAGTTGAACAACTAGAAGTTATCTCTAGTCTGTCTGCAGAAGAAGCGAAATCTCAATTAATTGAATCTTTAAAAGGAGAGGCTAAAAATGATGCATTAGCATTTATACAAAGTACTATTGAAGAGTCTAAACTTACAGCTCAACAAGAGGCTAGAAAAATAATTATTAATACCATTCAGCGTATTGGTACTGAAGAAGCAGTAGATAACTGTGTATCTGTATTTAATATTGAAAGTGATGATGTTAAAGGACGAATTATTGGTCGTGAGGGTAGAAACATTCGCGCTATCGAAGCTGCAACTGGAGTAGAAATTATTGTTGATGATACGCCAGAAGCGATTATCTTATCGTGTTTTGACTCTGTGAGACGTGAGGTCGCTCGTTTATCCTTACATAAATTAGTAACAGACGGTCGTATTCACCCAGCACGTATTGAGGAAATTGTTAAGAAAACTAGAAAACAAATTGAACAAGAAATTATCGAGGTTGGTAAACGTACTGTAATCGATCTTGGAATTCATAATTTACACCCAGAGCTTATAAAAATGGTAGGACGTATGAAATACCGTTCGTCTTACGGTCAAAACTTACTGCAACACTCGCGAGAAGTGGCTAAACTTTGTGGTATAATGGCAGCAGAATTAGGGTTAAACCCAAAATTAGCTAAGCGTGCTGGATTATTACACGATATTGGTAAAGTGCCAGATGCAGAAGCAGATATGGAAACACCTCACGCTATTTTAGGAATGCAGTGGGCAGAGAAATATGGAGAGAAAGACGACGTAATTAATGCTATTGGAGCTCACCACGACGAGATAGAAATGAAATCGTTATTGGCTCCGATTATTCAGGTTTGTGATGCTATTTCTGGTGCAAGACCTGGCGCAAGACGTCAAGTGTTAGATAGTTATATACAACGTTTAAAAGATCTTGAAGATATTGCTTTTGGATTTACAGGAGTAAAGAAAGCCTATGCTATTCAAGCAGGTAGAGAGTTACGTGTGATTGTTGAAAGTGAAAAAGTGACCGATCAAAATGCATCGGATTTATCATTTAATATTTCACAAAAAATACAAACAGATATGACGTATCCAGGTCAAGTAAAAGTGACTGTAATTAGAGAAACTAGAGCCGTAAATATTGCGAAGTAATATTTATATATAATACCGAATTAAAAAATCCAGCTTTTTAGCTGGATTTTTTAGTTTAAAACTTGTTGGTGATTTTGTAATAAAATATCAAGAGTTTTGTTTTCTAATAAAGTGTAATTTAAAGGTATTATATCATGTCTATTATAAAGTGTAGCTTATTATAATATTCTACTTTGATAAAAAAAAGTATCTGGTTATAAAACCAAATACTTTAATTGTTATGTGAATTTATAAAAACCTATTCTTTAGTATATTTTGCAGCTTTTCCGTTACTAGATGCACTTTTTATGAATTCTCGGATATCATCGTTTGCAGAAATTAAATCGTCTTTTCTTAAATACATCATATGTCCACTTCTGTAACCTTTAATTGAAAAGCGATCTTTTAATTTTCCGCTAGGATCAATTTGCCCGACGGTATATTTAGCTGCAAAATATGTTGTAGCACCATCATAATATCCAGATTGAACTAATACTTTTAAATATGGATTTTCAGCTAAGGCTTCTCTTAATTCTTCTCTTACATTATTATCCGATCGGTCCCAAGGATGAACATTACCAAACATATTATATTTTAAATCTGTTTTAAAATTTAATTCCTCTCTAATGTAATAATTTATAGCAGGCGCAAAGGAGTGTGACCAAGAACTGATTTCAGCATTATAATCTGGTGAAGTCCCTGTATCAGTTTTATCAATACCCAAGTATCTAGAATCTAATCGGCCAATTGTTTGTCCCGTTTTATCGCGGAGTAATGATTTCCAAAAATATTTAGTAGGAACTTCTAAATTGCTTTGTAGAATTTCTTTTTCTGATAAACCAGAATAAAAAGCAACTTTTTTAGCAACATCTTGTTTCTCTGCTTCCGAAATAAATCCGCCTTTAGCAATGGCTGGCATATATTTATTTATTGTATAATCTTCTACTTCGGGAAGTATGTCTAATAAATCTTGTTTCTGTAATTCAGGTGATAATACTTTATGGTACCAAGCAGTTGCTGTAAAATAAGGTAAGTTTAAAGCAGAGTATATAGGTTGTCCTGTACTATATAATTTATAATCTGCAGGAGAAACCATAATTACTCCGTTTAAATACATCCATTGTTTGGATTGTAATTCTTTGGCTAATCCCATAACTCGCGTACCTCCGTAACTTTCTCCAATAATATATTTAGGAGATTCCCAACGATTTTTTCTAGTTACAAAAGTGTTAATCCATTCGGCTAAATATTTAATATCTGCATTAATCCCAAAAAAAGTATCGCGTTCGGGAAGTTTTCCTTCTTTATCGGGAATCATCCTAGAATACCCAGTATTAACGGGATTAACGTATACAATATCTGCAATGTCTAAAATGGAATTGGGGTTGTCTTTAACACCATAAGGTTGAATAGGGTAACCTTCATCATCTATATTTAAAACTTTAGGACCTGTATAAGCGATATGCATCCAAACAGAAGCAGAACCCGGACCTCCATTAAAAGAGATTACTAAAGGTCTGTTTGCTTTGTCTTTTATATTATTGCGTTCATAATAAGTGTAGTATAAAGCTGCAATCGGGTTCCCTTTTTTATCCCAAACAGGTTGAGTTCCTGTTGTAGCTGTATACGATATACTTTTGTTTTTAATAGTTGTAGTGTGTGTGGTTACAACCATAGTATCTGTTGGAATGCTCAAGGCTTGTGAAAAAGCATATGTGGTAAAGAGCATAAAAAATAAAAAGGAGTAGTGTTTCATATTAAAAAAATTATAAAATATTAGGGGAAATGATGTTATAAATATAGCAAATAGAACTTAAAAACCTTCAAAAACACCTAATCCAAAAAGTGCAAAATCGTATTTTACAGGATCTGTTTTGTCTAATTTACGTAACGCTGTATCTAATTCAAATAAGGCTTTTCCGTCGTTTTGTTTTCTATTAAGTAGACCTAATTTTCTAGCAACATTACCAGAATGTACATCTAACGGACAAGATAATTGTGAGGGGTTTAGTTGTTTCCATATACCAAAATCTACTCCTGTATTATCGTTTCTTACCATCCAACGTAAAAACATGTTAATACGTTTAGCTGCAGAGTTTTTATATGGATCGCTAATGTGTTTTTGTGTGCGTTGCAAATGCTCGTTTTCAAAAAAGATCTTTTTAAATTGATGTATAGTGGGTTGTAAAGTATTGGATTCTGCATGTTTTGCAAAGAGCGATTCTAATCCGTTATGTTGGGTATAGATATGTTTTATACTTTTTATAAATTGTACAAAATCGTCGCCATTAAAAGTACGGTGAACAAATAATTTTAGAGCTTCTAAATCTTTGTCAGAATGGTGCATTACAAAATCATACGGCGCCTGATCTAGTAATTCCATCATTTGGGTAGCATTCTTAATAATACTTTTTCTATTTCCCCAAGAAATGGTTGCAGTTAGAAAAGCAGAAATTTCGATATCTTCTTTAACGGTAAATAAATGCGGAATTTGTATTGGATCGCTGTCAATAAATTTAGGATTATTGTATTCTAAAACTTTTGTGTCTAGAAAATCTTTAAGTTCTTTTTTAGTCATTATTATGTAAGGAATAATAAAGCAGGAACAATTATTATACCATTATAAATGGCATGAAATAGCATTGAATATATAAGGCCATATTGTAAACGAATTACACCTAAAAACAAGCCAATTATAATTTGCGGAGCCACAAGTATTGGGGATAATAATAAAACATTTTGTGTGATATCAAAATTGGTAATGTGTACAAAACCAAAAGCTAAAGCAAAAAAATAAAACACATATTTATAATGTTTAGTATGGAATAAGGTTAAAGGCCCTCTAAAAAATAACTCTTCTAAAATAGGAGCTGCAATTACTCCTAGAATAAAAATGGCGTAAGGCGGGAAGTCTTCAAAAAGTTTTGTCGAGGCGTGGTTGTCTAAGTTTACCAATTTTAAAGTTTCAAGTATTGAAAAGATAATGGTAAAACCAAAATTAAGGATAAACGCACAACCCAAAGCTGTAATAAATACATTTATTTTAGAGAATCCATAAAACAGTAGTTTGTCTTCTTTAAGTTCCGGCTGCCTTAAAAAGGCAATATACCGTTTTAAAATTTCAGTATAAGTCTCTACTTTAGATTGTAATATTTCCATCTACCATTACTAGTTTTCTATCGGCTAAATCGGCTAACTCTTCATTATGAGTAACAATTACAAATGTTTGTCCAAATTGTTCCCGTAATTTAAAAAATAAATTGTGTAATTGTTCTGCAGACTCACTATCTAAGTTTCCTGAAGGTTCATCGGCAAAGATTAAGCTTGGATTATTAATTAAAGCCCGAGCTACAGCAACACGCTGTTGCTCTCCTCCAGAGAGTTCATTTGGTTTATGGTGATACCGGTGGGATAAGCCTAAAAAATCTAAAAGTTCCTTGGCACGAGGTTCTGCTTCTTTAGTATTAGTCCCTTTTATATATGCGGGGATACACACATTCTCTAAAGCTGTAAATTCGGGTAGTAATTGATGAAACTGAAATATAAAACCAATATGTTCATTTCTAAATTGAGCCAACCCCTTTTCCTTTAAACGTTGTATATCTATACCATTAATAATGAGTTCAGATTGGTCTTTTTTTGAAGGTGAATCTAATGTTCCTAGTATTTGGAGAAGTGTAGTTTTTCCTGCTCCAGAAGCTCCAACAATAGATACGATTTCTCCTTTTTTTATATGAAGATTTACACCTTTTAAAACATGAAAATCGTCGTAATATTTATGAATGTTTTTAGCTTGAATCATGCATTGTAATTAAGAGGGTAAAGTAATACTTTAATAGTAATCTCACAAAATTAAATCGATATTGATGCTAATCAAAATAATAGATGATATTCACATGAGATGCTATTATACTAGCTGTAACTAATATATTCGATTTGATTGAATTTAAAATCTTTATCTTTGGCGTTATAAAAAAACAGACACATTATGTCTTATAAGCATTACGAAGAATACAATTTAGAAATTACCGATGAGATTAAATCTCAGTATAAAAATATTATTAATAATATAGGAGAAGATGTAAGTCGCGAAGGTTTGCAAAAAACTCCTGAACGTGCGTCTAAAGCTATGCAATTTTTAACCCAGGGTTATGATTTAGATGCTGCAGAAATATTAAAAGGCGCTATGTTTGAAGAAGCATATAACGAGATGGTTATCGTTAAAAATATAGAGTTGTACTCACTTTGTGAGCACCATTTATTACCTTTTTTTGGGAAAGCACATATTGCTTATATCCCAAATGGACATATTGTAGGGTTAAGTAAATTACCGCGAATTGTAGATGTTTTTGCTAGACGATTACAGGTTCAAGAACGTTTAACTAAACAAATTTTAGATTGTATAAACGATACTTTAAAGCCTCAAGGTGTAGCTGTTGTAATAGAAGCAAGCCATATGTGTATGATGATGCGCGGTGTACAAAAACAAAATTCTGTAACTACAACTTCTGGTTTTAGAGGGCAATTTGAAAAAATTGAAACTAGAAACGAATTTCTAAAACTAATTAGTCAAGATTTGTCGTAACAAAATTTTGGTATGTTTCTTGCTATTAGTATTTTATAACTAAAAACACAAATATGCCAAAGACTAAAAATTATAAAAAACTAGCGTTATGTTTACTGTTAGATGCTGTAGGTTATGTTAGTTTTGCAATTCCAGGAATAGGAGAATTTTCAGATATTATTTGGGCTCCAGCATCGGCTTGGATTATGACTAAACTTTATCGTGGACAACAAGGTAAAATTGCTGCAGGAATTTCATTTTTAGAAGAAGCCATGCCTGGGTTAGATATTATACCAACATTTACTTTAATGTGGATTTACACTTATGTTTTTAGTACACCTACCACAGAAACTATAAAAATAAAATCTAAAAAGTCTCTTACTTAAGAGGCTTTTTTAGTTTTTAAATTAAAGCTTGTAGTTAAGCAGAGGTCGTTACTCTCTATATAAAGTTGGGAAAATGTTTCAATTAATCTACGAAGCGTTTAAAACCAAAACGACGTAACATTTTCTTTTCAAACTTCCAGAAAAATTCAAATTGACCAAATAGCCAACCAAAGAATACAAGTAAGATTTGATAAAATATAATACCTACCAATATATATAAAGTCCAATATAAAACAGGGTTTAAATTATCTTTAGTAATTCCTAACCAAGTAATAATTGGTCTACCAACAAAAACAGAAGACGATCCTGTTACTGCAAAGACCATAAACACTCTAATTATTTCCCATCTGTAATTTAAAACCCATTTATCTTCGAGTTTCTTAAATAAAAATAGAAAAACTTTTAAAAGCAAAAATGTTAGAATTGCTGTTGATAAGATAAGCAGAAGAATTTGGTCGTTCCCTATAAATGAACGCCCAATTTTAAAAGCACTATATATAAGTATTAAAATCCCAAATACAGGAAACAAGAGTTGCCTATTTTTAGTGATTTCCCAATGTTGTTTAAATTTTTTCATAAATATTTACAACTGCAAATATAAATTAAATTCTAGGAATAGAACTAGACAATCTTTGTTTGTATTTTAACTGGAAATAAATAAAGTAATTGTACATTTTATAATTTACTTCGTAGCCATAATCTATATTTGGTCTGTAATCTATGCGTAATTCGTATAAGTTTGGATCAAATCGTTGTGGATTAGAAACTCTATTATTCCACTCCGTTACCAGCATATAGTTTTTAGTCTCTAAATACTGTTGCGTATAATAACCTTCAGGTTTAGCAGTACTTTTTAACCAACTGTTAAAGCCAGGTTCAATGATTATAATTTCATATTCTAAACTATCATTCTCTATCCTTACAGTATCGTTTTTTGTTAAATTAAGCGTTTCGCTATTGGTCGCCTTTTGTATGTTTTTTTTACTAGTATTACAGCCAATACAACATATTGTAATAAGTAAGATGTAAAATATATTTTTCATAATAAATAGATGTATATATTTAATATACATTATTTTGTTGGCTTTAAAAAGATATTTAGAAAAAAAAGCCAAGCTTATAGGCTTGGCTTTTTTAATTTTATATGCATTATAGTTATTTCATTAAATCACCTAACATACCTGCAATTCCGCCACCATTATTTTTACTGCTGTTTGAGTCTAAAAACATTCCAGCAACATCATCAACAATACTTCCATCGCCATCTGCATCTAACATAGATTCTATAAAACTTTGTTCACCTTGCGCAGAATTTCCTTGTACGAGCCCGCCAAGCATACTACCTAGATCGCTAGAATTAGATACATTATTTTCATTTTTTTGTTTAGCTAAATATCCCATTAATAAAGGAGTAGCCATTTTCAATATTTGAGAAACAGTACTTGCATCTATTCCTGATTTCTGACTTAAAGCTAACTCTACGTTTTGTTGTTTGTCTCCTAAAACGTGATTTAAAATATTACCACCATCAGCAACTTCACTTTCATCTACACCACCATTAAAAAATCCTTCTAAATTGTCTAAAATACTACCATCGTGTTTACCACTAAGCGCATTTAATAAGCTATCTGCACCCTCTGGTGATGCTTGAGCATTCCTTGTCATTGCTTGTGTAAGTACAGGTAATGCCATTGTAAGTAGGTCGCTAGTTTTGCTAGAATCCTGACCCGTTTGTCCTGCAAGACCACTTACAACACTTTTTCCTAAATCACTGTTTAATAAATCTAAAATACCAGACATGTTTCTTGTTTAAAGTTAATAATTCAAGATACAAAAAAATGAAATAGTTACGAGAAACTTTTAAAAATATAAAAAAAGATAAGTTTTAAAATATTTTAAAGTATAAAAAAGATTAGTAAGAACGTATAGCATAAATCTGTTTTAAAAGTCCTATTTTTGAACAAGATTTAGCTTTTTTTTATGAAAATAATTTCAATGATTCCAGCACGTTATAGTGCGTCTCGATTTCCGGGTAAATTAATGCAAGATTTAGGTGGTAAAACAGTGATTTTACGTACATATGAAGCCACTGTTGCTACACAATTGTTTGACGATGTTATTGTAGTTACCGATAGTGAAATTATTTATAATGAAATTGTAAATAATGGAGGTAAAGCAATGATGAGCATTAAAGAGCATGAATGTGGAAGTGATAGAATTGCAGAAGCAGTAGCTGATTTAGATGTGGATATTGTAGTAAATGTTCAAGGAGATGAGCCTTTTACAGATGTAGAATCGTTGAGTAAATTAATAGAAGCTTTTAAAAATGATCCCGAAAAGCAAATTGATTTAGCATCTTTAATGGTGCATATTACAGATCAGGATGAAATTAATAATCCCAATACAGTTAAAGTTATTGTAGACAACTTCAATTTTGCATTGTATTTTTCACGCAGTCCAATTCCTTATCCCCGAGATAAATCTGTAGCTGTAAAATATTTTAAACACAAAGGAGTTTATGCTTTTAGGAAAGATGCCATTTTAGACTTTTACACCTTACCAATGAAGCCATTAGAAGCTTCTGAAAAAATAGAATGCATTCGTTATTTAGAGTATGGTAAACGTATTAAAATGGTTGAAACAGATGTGCAAGGTGTAGAAATAGATACTCCAGAAGATCTAGAACGTGCTAAAAAAATATGGAAATAGACTATAGTAAAATTAAAGTTATTGGCTTTGATGCCGATGATACCCTTTGGGTTAACGAAACCTATTTTAGAGAAGCAGAAGTAGAGTTTGGTAAATTACTCTCTCAATTTGAAACGATAAATAAAATTGATCAAGAGTTATTTAAAATGGAACTACAAAATCTGCCTATTTATGGTTATGGTATAAAAGGCTTTGTATTATCTATGGTAGAGATGGCTCTAGAACTATCTAATAACACAGTATCTAATAGTACAATTAAAGCCATATTAGATATAGGAAAGGATATGATTAATAAGCCTGTAGAGTTAATAGAAGGTGTAGAAACTGTTCTTGAAACACTCTCTAAAACGCACCGTTTAATTGTGATAACTAAAGGCGATTTATTAGATCAGGAACGTAAATTAAAACAATCTGGATTGTTAGATTATTTTCATCATATAGAAGTGGTAAGTGATAAAAAAGAAGAAAACTATTCTAATTTATTAAATCATTTAAAAGTGAGCCCAGAAGAATTTTTAATGGTAGGAAACTCTTTAAAGTCTGATATTTTACCATTAATTCACATAAATGCGCAAGCCATACATATTCCTTTTCATACCACTTGGGTACACGAGCAAGTATCAGATCAAGATATTAAAGGCAAATCTTACAGAACAGTACAAAACATAACAGATTTGTTACCGTTTTTTAAATAAGTATAGAACACAACGTTATTATCCAAATTAAAATGAATTTCAAGAATTTTCCGATGGTGTCTAAAGTTGTATTTGGACGAGGTAGTTTTAATCAATTAGAAGAAATATTACTTTTAAAACGTTTAAATGTAAATGCACCATTTATATTTTTAGTAGACGAAGTGTTTCAAGGCAATGATAAAATAACATCTAGAATACCTTTGGCTTACGAAGATGAAGTTATATTTATTTCAGCAAAAGAAGAGCCTAAAACATGTCAAGTAGATGCTTTAGTAGAATATATTATATTAAAATTTAAAGATAGGCCTTCTGGTATTATTGGTATTGGCGGTGGTACGCTTTTAGATTTGTCTAAAGCAGTGTCTATTATGCTAACTAATGAAGGAGAAGCTCAGGATTATCAGGGGTGGGATTTAGTTAAAAATCCGGCTATATATCATGTTGGTATTCCAACAATATCTGGAACTGGAGCAGAAGTATCTAGAACAGCGGTACTCACAGGACCAGAAAAAAAATTAGGAATAAATTCAGATTATACCCCTTTTGATCAGGTTGTATTAGATCCAGAGTTAATAGATAATGTACCCACACCGCAATGGTTTTTTACGGGTATGGATTGTTATATTCATTGTATAGAATCTTTAAATGGTACATATTTAAATGCCTTTAGTCAGAGTTATGGTGAAAAGGCTCTTGAATTGTGCCGAGAGGTTTTTTTAGGAGATCATTTAAACACACAAGCGGCTCAAGATAAATTAATGATGGCATCTTGGCATGGTGGAATGAGTATAGCCTATTCTCAAGTAGGAATTGCTCATGCCATGAGTTATGGGTTATCTTATTTATTAGGAACAAAACATGGGATTGGTAACTGTATTGTTTTTGATCGTCTAGAAGAATTTTATCCAGAAGGCGTCAAGGAATTTAAAGCAATGAAATCAAAATTTAATATTGACTTACCTCAAGGATTATGCAAGGATTTAAGTGATAAAGAATTTAATATTATGATTGATGTAGCCTTAAGCATGGTGCCATTATGGGAAAATGCTTTAGGTAAAAATTGGAATAAAACCATAACAAGAGAAAAGTTGCGTTCTATTTATGAAATTATGTAATTGTATAAAGCGCACGTAAAGTTATGATGAAATCTCTGTATTCGTTTATTTATTTTAAATTATTGAAATGGAAAATTATAGGAGATTTTCCTGCCGATTTAAAAAAATATATGATAATCGCTGTGCCACATACTAGTTGGCACGACTTTTATATTGGGTTATTACTCAGAAAAATTAAAAATACACCTATAAATTTTATTGGTAAAAAAGAGCTTTTTAAAGGTGTTTTAGGATGGTATCTTAGGCAAGTTGGAGGAGTGTCTTTAGACCGTACTCCAGGACAGAACAAAGTACAAACTATTGCGAAGTTGTTTGATACTCATGAGGAATTAAGATTAAGTTTAGCTCCAGAAGGCACGCGTAAAAAGGTTGATGTTTGGAAAACCGGATTTTATTACATTGCAAAAGAAGCTAATGTACCTATAGTTATGGTAACTTTTGATTTTGGTAAAAAACAAAATAAAATATCAGAGCCATTTTATCCAACAGACAATATGGAAGCAGATTTCAAATTTATGCATGCTTTTTTTAAAGATGTTGTTGGTAAAGTTCCAGAATATAGTTTTAATAATGATTAATGATGGGATACAAATTTTAATCCTATAATTGAAATGATTAATGTAGCTATAAAAAATATACGCCAAAAATCTGCTGGTTCTTTAAAGATAAAAATACCAACTAAAACAGTTCCAACAGCACCTATCCCAGTCCAAACAGCATATGCAGTGCCTATGGGTAGAGTTTCTGTTGCTTTTATTAATAATAACATACTACACATTAAACATAGTAAAAAACCAATATACCAATAGGTGGCAATACTACCTTCAGCATATTTTGCTTTTGCCAAACAGGCGGCAAAACCAACTTCAAATAAACCTGCAATCACAAGTGTAATCCAATTCATTATTTAAAGGGTTTTAGGAAATAATTAATAGGTTAGCAAAATCAATAGTAAAACCGAGTTACTGATTTTCTTTGTTTTCAAGAATAATATCATAAATATTATCCCATAAAATTTTTCTATGTTTTAAAGCTTCTTTAGCTACACTTAGAACTTCATCCCACTTTTCTTGATCTTCACCACATAATTCAGTTAGCATTTTGTAAGATAAAGCACGCTGATCTTCTTTAATTAAGAACAAATATCTATTTAATAAATACGCAAGTTTAGTACAAGGTGTTTTATCTGTTTCTAGATTTTTTACAACATTTAAAACTTTTTCAGAAATAATATCTTCTCTACCAAAAATAAATACAGAAGCCATTAAATGTGGTTTTTCTGTTTTAATAATATCAAATGTAAAAGCTATAAAATCTTTAATAAATTCAGGAATGTAAACTAAATTGGCTGCTTTGTTTACATCTATATTATTTTCTATAAGCTCTATAAAGGTTGTTATTAATGTTGTATTAGCACCAATCTCATCCATGCAGTCTACATACATCTCAAAATGACTTTTTACTTCTCCTAATTCATTTACATCACTTTCTTCGCTAGCTACTATTTGATTTATAAATTTAAAAATTTCAGGGTTTTTATTTGGTACCCATGGCAATTTATATGTTGTAAATTGTAATTCTAAGGTTTTTAATAAAGACATGGAATCCCAAGTCGTATATACATGGTTTTCTGTAAAGAGTTTTACATCTTCTGTAGTTTTAAGAACATTATATAGTTTATGATGACGAAGTTCGTGCTGTAATACAGATAATTCTGCTTCTATACGCTTAATGTAAGGCATATGATTATTGTAGATAAATGAATAATTTAAGTGGTCAAATTTACAAAACCAATCTCACTTATTTATAGGTTTAAATTCTTTATTCGCTATTATTATAAATAATAAAGATTAAAATCAAAAAAAAAGAGGAGCTAAAGTCCTCTTTTAATACTTGATATACAACTGTTTACTCTTCAGATTCTTTCATGGTATGATATACGTTTTGTACATCGTCGTCTTCTTCAATCTTTTCTAAAAGTTTTTCTACATCAGCAGCTTCTTCAGCAGTAAGTTCTTTAGTTACTTGAGGTATACGTTCAAAACCTGAAGATAAAATTTCAATCTCTCTAGACTCTAATTCAGATTGTATAGCTCCAAAACTTTCAAAAGGGGCGTAAATTAAAATACCGTCTTCGTCTGCAAAAACTTCTTCAGCACCAAAATCAATTAATTCTAATTCTAATTCTTCAGGATCTAATCCTTCTGCATTAATTCTAAAATTACAAGTATGGTCAAACATAAAGACTACAGAACCTGACGTTCCTAAACTACCATCACATTTATTAAAATAGCTACGTATATTGGCTACGGTACGTGTATTATTATCTGTAGCTGTTTCAACTAAAATGGCAATACCATGTGGGGCGTAACCTTCAAAAATAACTTCTTTGAAATCTCCTAAACTTTTGTCGCTAGCACGTTTTATAGCACGTTCTACATTATCTTTAGGCATGTTAACAGACTTTGCATTCTGAATTACAGCTCTTAATCGTGCATTACTATCTGGGTCGGGGCCACCTTCTTTTACTGCCATTACTATATCCTTACCAATTCGAGTAAATGCTTTACTCATGGCAGACCAACGTTTCATTTTGCGTGCTTTACGAAATTCAAAAGCTCTTCCCATTTCTTATGTATATTTAATTTTTGTATAAAGTTGGCTACAAATTTAAAAAAAAATATGCCAACCGTGTTAAGTTTAATCTTCTTCTGGTTCTACGATTTCTTCAATAGCTTTGGCTAATTTAAAGTCTTTAGCTGTAACTCCATTTTCGCTATGTGTGGTTAAAGTTATTGTTAGAATATTATAAACATTAGTCCATTCTGGATGGTGGTTTAATGCTTCACACTCAAATGCTATTCTGCTCATTGCACTAAAGCAATCTTTAAAATTTTCAAATTCAAATTCTGCATGTAAAGCATCTTCATAATACTCCCATTCAGGAAATTGTAACAATTGTTTTTCTATGTCTTGCTCGGATAATTTATTCATAATATGTTTTTTTAGACTACTAAAAATAATGAATTTTAAACTCTAAATCAATTACACTTCCAATTCTGTTAAGATTTGTTTACTCAAAACATGTAAGTGTTTGGGTAATAGGTTTTCCTTAGGTAAAACAGCTAAATATCTATCATTATTTGTAGTGTAAACTTGCTTAAAAATAGGGTTGTAAAGTCCTATTGAAGATACAATTTCTGCTATAAATTCATTATGGTGTACTAAGTCTGTACTTCCTAAGTGATAGATGCCGTATTTATTTCTGTTAATTAAATAATGTATTTGTTGGGTAATTTTGGAATCTGTGGTGACATTTATAATTAGATTTGGAAATACTTCTATAGGTGTTTTTTCATGTAAATGTTGCTTTATTTCTTTTATTCTTGGCGATTGAGTACCAAAAACCATAGGTAATCTTAAAATAACAACTTGCTGTTTAGGCAGTCGCATGAGCATATTTTCAATTTTTATTTTAAAATGTCCGTATACACTATGGCTAAGTGTTTTATCTAATTCATAACTTGGAAATTGACTGTATGCATCGAACACATTAGCTGAAGAAATAAAAAATAATTTAGCATTAGTTGTTAAAATATATTCTGATAAGTGACTGTGAGCAATGACTTGTGCAGAGAAATCGCCACGTAAAGCAGAAATTATAATTGTAGGACGAATAGCTGTGAGAATTTCGAATACATCATCTTCTTCAACATTATATTGAAAAAAATGATGATTATTTTCAAATTCACGTCTTGCTGTATTGAAGGTTCCATAGGTGTTAAAATAGGAGCAAAGCTCTTTATAAATAGCATGACCTATAAAGCCACTTGCTCCTAAAATTAAAACTCTATGTTTACTTCTGTGCTCCTTCATTATATTCTACTTCTTAGAAGTATTGTAATTTATTTATCCTTTATAAAATGGTAGTTTTACCACTGTAGCTGGAATTGCTTTTTTACGAATTTGAATATGTATTTTTCCATCTATATTAGAAAACTCTTTAGGAACATAACCTAAACCAATCCCTATGCCTAAAGAAGGTGACATAGTTCCAGAGGTTACTACTCCAATTTTATTTCCATCGGAATCTACGATATCATAACCATGTCGTGGAATACCACGTTCGTCTAAGGTAAAAGCAACTAATTTATTTTTAACACCTTCAGTTTTTTCTGAAAGTAAAGCTTCTGAGTTAGTAAAAGTTTTTGTGAATTTTGTAACCCAACCTAATCCTGCTTCAATAGGGGACGTCGCATCATCAATATCATTGCCGTATAAACAGTAGCCCATTTCTAAACGTAAAGTATCACGAGCTGCTAACCCGATTGGCTTTGCACCAGCTTCAATAACTTTATCCCAAATCTGCTTTACTTCCTCGTTTTTACAATAAATTTCAAATCCGCCACTTCCTGTATAACCTGTTGCAGAAATTATTACATGCTCTATGCCCGCAAAATCGCCAATTTCAAAATTATAAAATTTAATTCCGGCTAAATCATGACTAGTAAGTGGTTGCATAGCTTCAACAGCTTTTGGTCCTTGAATGGCTAAAAGAGAATATGAATCACTTAAATTGCGCATTTCTGCACCCACATCGTTTTTAGACGAGATCCAATTCCAATCCTTTTCAATATTACTCGCGTTAACAACTAATAAATAGGTTTCCTCTTTAATTTTGTAAATAAGTAAATCGTCTACCACACCGCCATTATCATTAGGTAAATAACTGTATTGTGCTTTTCCAATAGTTAATTTTGTAGCATCGTTACTACTTACTTTTTGTATTAAAGTTAATGCGTTAGGACCTTCTATTAAGAATTCTCCCATATGGCTAACATCAAAAACACCAACAGCTGTTCTAACTGTTTCGTGTTCTATATTTACACCATCATATTGGACAGGCATATTATAACCTGCAAAAGGAACCATTTTAGCACCAAGTGCTTCGTGAGTTGTCGTTAAAGCTGTATTTTTCATTTATTTTGTATTGATATGGCGCAAAAATAGAGAATTTAATCTGTTTAGAAGAGACAGCGCTTTATAAAATATGGTTAAATAGGTGTGAGAAGTATAATGTGAAATATGTTAGAAAATAAGATGTTTTAAATACTTTAACACTTAGCATAATACACATAAAAAAAAGGTCGTAAAAATACATTTACGACCTCTGAAATTAAAAATTAGATGTGATTAACGATTTAAAAGATATGTTTTTAAGTCGCTGTATGTGCTTATTTCTATAGATTTTTTCTTTTTATCCATTACTGCCACAATTTGAGGTGGTAATGCTATGTTTTCAGGAATAACTTCGCCTACAACATCTAAAAACTTAGTGGGGTGAGCTGTTTCTAAACATACACAGTGTGCATCTGGATGTGTTTCTACATAATTTTTTGCTCCTAAATACCCAACAGCACCATGCGGATCTGCAATGTAACTATAATCGTTATAAATTTCTTTCATAGCGACTTTAGTCTCTTTATCTGTAAAACTGTAAGACGATAAATTTTCTTTTAAAGTTTTAAAATCGTTTTTATAAATTTCTTGTATTCTAACAAAGTTACTTGGGTTCCCAACATCCATAGCGTTAGATATGGTTTGTATAGATGGTTTTACATCGTAATGTTCAGATTCTAAATAACGTGTAACCACGTTGTTTTCGTTATTTGATGCTATAAAATGTTTAATAGGTAAACCTAATTGTTGTGCCATCATTCCTGCACAAACATTTCCGAAATTTCCGCTAGGAACAGAAAATACAAGATTATCGTACTTGTTATGAAGCTGTTTATAAGCAAACATAAAATAGAATAATTGCGGTAACCAACGCGCAACATTTATTGAATTTGCTGATGTTAATTTTATATGGTCTGTTAACTCGGCATCTAAGAAAGCTTTTTTTACCATATCTTGGCAATCGTCAAACGTGCCATCTACTTCTAAAGCGGTAATGTTCTTTTTTAAAGTTGTTAATTGCTTTTCTTGTATATCGCTCACTTTGCCGCTTGGATAAAGAATCACAACTTTTACACCTTCTACACCTAAAAATCCGTTAGCAACAGCTCCTCCTGTGTCTCCAGAAGTTGCAACTAAAACAGTTACATCTTGTTTAGCGTTCTGTTTAGAAAAATGGCCTAGACAACGCGCCATAAAACGTGCGCCAACATCTTTAAACGCCATAGTTGGCCCATGGAATAATTCTAAAAACGAAATGTTTTTATTTAGCTCTACAACAGGGAAATCAAAAGATAACGTTTCTTCAACAATTGTTTTTAATTCGGCTTCAGGAATTTCTGGAGACACAAATTGTTTAATGGCCTCGAATGCAATTTCTGAATGCGATAGCTTATCAATATTCTTGAAAAAATCGTCTGGTAGTGGAGTTATAGATTCTGGGAAATATAAACCACGGTCAGGTGCAAGTCCTCTAATAACGGCATCTTTAAATGATGTGTTTGCAGCTTCTTTATTTAAACTAAAAAAATTCATAGCGTTTGTTTTTGTCTTAGTTATGTTAGTTATTTTGTATTTTCATGCCTTCAGCATTAATTTTAGATACATAGGTGTCGAAAGCAATGTCGCTGTTAGCGTATACTTTACGTATAGCTTGTTCTACTTTTTTTGCAGTATCTATACCTTCGCATAATGAAAATATAGATGGTCCAGAACCCGATATACCACTGCCTAATGCACCTGCTGCTTTTGCGGCTGTTTTTACATCTTGGTACAGCGGAATTAGTTTACTTCTGTGTGGCTCTACAATAGCATCGTGTAAGGAACGTTCAATTAATCCGTAATTACTCGTGTATAATCCGTGAATTAAACTTCCTACATTTGCCCATTGCGAAATGGCATCTTTTAAAGCGACTTCTTTAGGTAATATAGCGCGTGCTTCTGAGGTTTTAATCTCTATCTGCGGATGTATAATAGTGGCGTATAAATTATTTGGCGTAGGGATTTCAAGAATCTCTAAAGGCGAGACACTTTTTACAAGCGTAAATCCTCCAAATAGGGCAGGAGCAATATTATCGGCATGTTCACTTTGGCTCGCTAAGGCTTCGCCTTTCATAGCAAAGTAAGAGAGTTGGGTGTTATTATACGGATAACCAAGTAATACATTCATTCCAAAAACACTACCTGCAGCACTTGCAGAACTGCTACCAACACCACTTCCTGGTTTAATTTTTTTATAGATTTCAATTTCAAAACCAAAATCTGGTTTAGCATCTTCGTACATGGCTAGAGCAGATACTCCAGCCACGTTCTTTTCTGCTTCAAAGGGTAAATCGTACCCTTCAATTTTAGTTATAAAAATCCCTTTTTTATCGGTTTTACGTATTACCATGTCATCTCCAACACTATCCAGGCAAAAGCCTAACACATCAAATCCGCAAGAGACATTAGCCACAGTAGCAGGAGAAAATATTTTTACTTCGTTCATGAGTTCTAAAGCGACAACTTTATTTTACATCTAAAAATTGTCTTTTTAAAGTTAAAATTAGTTGTTCCCTATACGGATAATGTCTGCAAATAATCCAGAGGCAGTAACATCTGCACCAGCACCAGCACCTTTAATAATCATAGGTTGTTCTGGGTAACGTTGTGTGTAAAACATAACAATATTATCTTTTCCTTCTAAATTGTAGAATGGGTGTCCTTCAGGAATTTCTTTTAATCCAACTTTTGCTTTTCCTTCGTTAAATTCGGCGACGTATTTTAACTGACTGTTATTGGCTTTAGCTGAAGCGTATAAAGCTTGATAATGTGCTTCATCTGCAACTAGAGTTTCATAGAAATCGGCTACCGTATCGCTTTTTAAACCAGATTCTGATAAGAATGGTGTGTTTTCTATATCTTCCAAATTCATTTCTGTACCACTTTCTCGCGCAAGAATTAATATTTTTCGAGCTACATCTACGCCACTTAAATCAATACGTGGGTCTGGCTCTGTATAGCCTTCGGCCGCAGCTTGTTTAACCACATCGTAAAATTTAGTAGTATCATTAAAGTTATTAAATACAAAGTTTAAACTTCCAGATAACACCGCCTGAATAGACGTTACTTTATCTCCCGAAGCAATTAAATTATTTAAAGTATCAATTACCGGTAAACCTGCACCAACATTTGTTTCAAATAAATAAGGCGCATTGTATTTATACGATAATTGTTTTAATTCTTTATATTTTTCTAATTTACTAGAACATGCAATTTTGTTACATGCTACAACAGCAATACTTTGTTTTAAATATTTGGCATATAAGTCCGCTACATCTTTATTTGCTGTAACATCTACAAATACACTATTACGTAAGTTTAATTTTTTTACAGACTCGTAAAAACCTTCTAATGTAGCAGTTTCACCGTCTTGTTCTAGTTGTTCTTTCCAGTTTTTTAATGATAAACCATCTGTGTCAAACAGCATTTTTCTAGAGTTAGAAAGTCCAGCAACGCGTAAGTTAATTTTTAAATTGTCTTTTAAATATTTACGTTGTTGTTTAATTTGCTCTACCAAACGCTCACCTACATTTCCTACACCTGTAATAAATACATTTAGTTGTTTTATGTTGCCTTCAAAAAATACTTCGTGTAAAATATTTAATGCTTTTTTAACATCGTTTTGCGCAATTATTGCAGAGATATTACGCTCTGATGCACCTTGAGCGATAGCACGTATATTAATATTATTTTTTCCTAAAGCACTAAACATCTTTCCGCTAATACCTTGGTGACTTTTCATACTATCACCAATAAGCGCAATAATAGATAAGTTACTTTCAACTAAGATAGGGTCTATTTTATTTAATGAAATCTCATTTTCAAACTCGGCATCTATAGCCGATTTTGCTGCAACGGCGTCCTTTTCATCTATACCAAAACAAATAGAGTGTTCTGAAGAGGCTTGGGTAATTAATATAACATTTATTTTTTCTTGTGCTAAGGTTTGGAATAAACGTCTAGAAAAACCAGGAATACCAACCATTCCATTACCTTGTAAAGTTAATAATGCAATATTGCTGATATTAGTAATTCCTTTAGCAGCATTATTTACATTGCTACCATCTTTAGAAATAATGGTGCCAACAGCATCAGGTTCTAAAGTATTCTTTATATGTATAGGAATTTGTAAACTTAACACAGGTTGTACTGTAGGCGGATATAATACTTTTGCCCCAAAGTGAGACAATTCCATAGCTTCTTGATACGATAATTTATTAATAGGAAGTGCTTGTTTAACCATTTTAGGATTGGCTGTATACATACCACTAACATCTGTCCAAATTTCTAATTGTTCAACTTTTAAGGCAGCAGCCACAATTGCAGCTGTAAAATCAGACCCGCCACGACCTAAGGTTGTGATTTCGCCAGTTACAGATTTTGAAATGAAACCAGGTAAGATGGTAATATCAAACGTACTATTTTCAAAGTATTCCTGAATATTACTATTTGTAATCGTGTAATTTACTTCTGCTTTAGTAAAATTAGAGTTGGTAGTAATTAATTCCTGACTATTTTTACGTTCTGCGTTAGCGCCTTGACTTTTAAGTGTTTCGCCAATAATATAAGACGAAAGTAATTCTCCAAAACTTACCAATTTATCAGAAGTTTTAGGCGATAATTCATTAATTAGGTAAATCCCATCTAACAGGTTTTTTAAGGCTTCTAATTTGGTGTTTACATAATTAATAACGGCCTCATTATCTGTAGGAATTAATTCCTTAACAATATTAATATGAATGTTTTTTATGTTCGTAAATGCATCAGTATATGCACTGTTTTTAGATTGAGCTAACTGTCCAGCTTCTAGTAGTTTATCTGTGATTCCACCTACTGCAGAAACCACACAAATCACTTTGTCTGTTTGAGCATATTTGGTTAAGATGGATACAACGTTAGTTATGTTTTTTGAGGACCCTACAGATGTTCCTCCGAATTTTAATACTTTCATTTTAAAGTAGATTGTATAAATTTAATAGCTTAATATGTTGAAATTGTAATGTAGCATTACAAATTATGTGGACGGAAGATATATAATTAATTACCCCAAGGGGTAATAATGTTTAAGATAGAAATAATAGCAATAGCACCAACATGTGTTGGTCTTAAAATATAACGCGTAATGTATATTGTATTTTGCATTTTTTGTAACTAAACTTCTCAAATGTATTACTTTTACTGATATAAAAAAATGTATTATAATTTTTTGCAGATTATTTACTGTTATCTAGAATTCTTTTATTTAAAATCAATTAAAATCTATTTAACTGAATAATCTCTAATGGTTTTTTTCTAAAATTATTAAGAATGAAAATATTTTCAAAAGAACAAATCTACGAAGGCGATAGATTAACTATAAAAAAACAAAATATTAGCTCGGCCGATTTAATGGAGCGTGCAGGAATAAGTTTATTTAACTGGTTAGATGCTAGATTGCAAGGGGCACCAGTTCCTATTTTAATTTTCTGTGGTATTGGAAATAATGGCGGCGATGGTTTGGTCTTGGCCAGACATTTAATAACGCATGGTTATAATGTAAAAACATTTATTGTAGATTATAGTGATAGTCGTTCCAAAGATTTTTTAGTGAACTACGAACGTTTAAAAGAAACAACTAAAGATTGGCCAACCTCTCTCCATGAACACGATAGTTTACCAGAAATTACAACTAAAGATATTATTGTTGATGCTATTTTTGGTGTTGGTTTAAATAGACCAATTGCCGGTTGGGTGGTTAATTTATTTGAGCATTTTAAGACTTCAGGGGCATTAACAATTTCTATTGACATGCCTTCAGGATTGTTTACAGATAAAATACCAGAAAATGAAAATGAAGTTGTATCCTCTAATTTTATTCTTAGTTTTCAGACGCCTAAATTGGTGTTTTTCTTGCCAGAAGCAGCAAAGTATATTGAACAGTGGGAAGCTTTAGATATAGGTATCGATCCGGAATATTTGCAACACACAGAAACGGAAGCAGAAATTTTGGGTAAATTTGATGTGTTACCAATGTATAAACAGCGTCATAGATATTCTCACAAAGGCACATTTGGACATGGATTAATTATAGGAGGAAGTTATGGTAAAATAGGAGCGGTACAATTAGCAAGTCGAGCTGTTTTAGCAGCCGGAGCAGGTTTGGTAACTGCTTATGTGCCAAAATGTGGTTATATTCCGTTACAAACGGCTTTCCCAGAAGCTATGGTAATAACCGATACTCATAAAAAAGTAATAACTAATATAAATTACAACATACAACCAACTGTAATTGGAATAGGTGTTGGGATTGGTACAGAAAGAAAAACAATTCAAGCATTTACTACTTTTTTAAAATCAAATACGGTGCCCTTAGTTATTGATGCCGATGCGTTAAATATCTTATCAAAACATAAAAATCTGTTAGCGTACTTAAAACCAGACACTATTTTAACGCCACATCCAAAAGAATTAGAACGCTTAATTGGACCATGGAAAGACGATTTTGATAAGTTAGAAAAAGCCAAAGCATTTGTAAAAAAATACAATGTTTTAGTACTTATTAAAGGAGCACATTCTATAGCAGTATATCGGGATAAATTTTATATAAATTCTACTGGCAATCCAGGTTTAGCTACAGGAGGTACAGGAGATGTCCTTACGGGTGTTATAACAGGACTTCTCGCGCAAGGGTATACAGCTTTAGAAGCCGTTTGTTTTGGAATGTATTTACATGGTAAATCGGCAGATATTGCTGTAGAAACTAAAGGCTACCAAAGTTTAATAGCTTCTGATGTGGTTTCTAATTTAAGTAAAGCTTACCTGGATTTATTTAGGCAACCAGAACCACCTGTTCAAGAAAAATAATTTGTAAACAAAAAAATCCCTTGAAAAGCGCTTTCAAGGGATTTTGTTTTATAATTATAATTGTGAGATTATGACAGCGACCCAATCATGTCTTCTGGTTTAACCCATTCGTCGTATTCTTCAGAGGTTACATACCCTAAGTTTACAGCTTCTTCTTTTAAAGTTGTTCCATTTTTATGCGCTGTATTTGCAATTTCAGCAGCTTTATAATAACCTATTTTAGTATTTAATGCCGTAACTAACATTAACGAATTATTTAATAATTCATTAATTTTTGAGTGGTTAGGCTCGATACCAGAGGCGCAGTGAATGTCAAAACTCACACATGCATCACCTAAAATTTGAGCAGATTGTAAGAAGTTTAAAGCCATAATAGGTTTAAATACATTAAGCTCGTAGTGGCCTTGAGTTCCAGCAACAGATATAGCAACATCGTTACCAATAACTTGTGCACATACCATAGTTAAGGCTTCACATTGTGTTGGATTTACTTTACCCGGCATAATAGAACTTCCAGGTTCGTTTGCTGGGATAATAATTTCACCAATTCCGCTTCGTGGTCCAGAAGCCATCATTCTTATATCGTTAGCAATTTTATTTAAAGATACTGCCAATTGTTTTAAAGCACCGTGAGATTCTACAATAGCATCATGTGCTGCTAATGCTTCAAATTTGTT
This sequence comes from Formosa sediminum, assembly GCF_007197735.1. GTDB lineage: Bacteria > Bacteroidota > Bacteroidia > Flavobacteriales > Flavobacteriaceae > Formosa > Formosa sediminum. Next base: position 3,204,943 of record NZ_CP041637.1, on the reverse strand, counting down.
TTCAGCTGTTATAAATGGAAGACCTGTAAATTCTGCGATAAAACCTGCAACGCTTTCAGAATATCCCTTAGGAGTATTTAAACCTGTTCCTACAGCTGTTCCTCCTAAAGCTAATTCGCTTAAATGTGGAAGCGTGTTTTTTAAAGCTTTTAATCCGTGGTCTAATTGTGACACGTAACCAGAAAATTCTTGCCCTAAAGTTAAAGGAGTTGCATCCATTAAATGTGTACGTCCAATTTTTACAACATCTTTAAATGCTTCAGATTTTTTCTTAAGTGTATCGCGAAGTTGAGTTACAGCAGGAATGGTGTTTTCTACAACTTTTTTGTAAGCAGCAATATGCATTCCAGTAGGGAAGGTGTCGTTAGACGATTGCGATTTATTAACATCGTCGTTAGGCTGAATGGTTTTTTCGCCTTCTCCAATTACTTTACCAGCAAGTTGGTGAGCTCTGTTAGCAATAACTTCGTTAGCATTCATGTTACTCTGAGTACCAGACCCGGTTTGCCAAACCACTAATGGAAATTGGTCGTCGTGTTTACCTTCTAAAATTTCATCACAAACTTGTGCAATTAAATCGCGTTTTTCTTTCGAAAGTACACCTAAATCATGGTTAGAGTAAGCCGCAGCTTTTTTTAAATATGCAAAACCATAAACGATTTCTATTGGCATTGATGCAGGAGCACCAATTTTAAAATTATTACGAGAACGCTCTGTTTGTGCACCCCAAAGTTTGTCTGCTGGGACTTTAACTTCGCCCATGGTGTCTTTTTCTATTCGATAGTCCATTTTAAATTATAGTTTTATGAGTAACAAATTTAACGATTTTGATTTTGTTTTTATCGGTTAATAACGATATTTTTTATAATGAGAATTTAAGATAATCTTAAGAGATATAAGTTGATTATTTAATATAAACCTATTAATTTAGTAGGCATTAAGAACTAGTAAATATTAAAATATTATGTCAACAATAAGATTAGGAGACGAAGCTCCAAATTTCACAGCAAAATCTACAGAAGGAGAAATTAATTTTCATGAATGGTTAGGTCATAGTTGGGGGATATTATTTTCTCATCCAGCAGATTATACACCAGTTTGTACTACAGAGTTAGGAACCGTCGCTAAATATAAAGATCAGTTCGATAAGCGCAATGTAAAAGTGGTTGCTTTAAGTGTAGATGGACTAGAATCTCATAAAGGTTGGGTAAACGATATTAATGAAACTCAAGATACAACGGTTAATTTTCCAATTATAGCAGACGAAGACCGTAAAGTGTCTGAGTTGTATGATATGATTCATCCAAATGCAAATGATAAACTAACTGTCCGCTCTGTATTTGTAATAGACCCAGATAAAAAAGTTAAACTTATTATTACTTATCCAGCGTCTACAGGTCGTAATTTTGAGGAACTTTTAAGAGTAATAGACTCTTTACAATTAACAGCTTATCATAAAGTAGCGACACCTGCAAACTGGAAAAGCGGAGACGATTGTGTGGTTTCTCCAAGTATAGAATCTAAAGATATTCCTGGTATTTTTCCTAAAGGGTATACAGAAATAAAACCATATTTAAGAATGACACCGCAACCGGATTTAAAATAATTAAAAAACTTTATAAAAATTATTTTAGTTCCTATTGTATAAAAAAAGCTTTTAATATATATTTGCGTTAATTATAATATAGACACACACCAATTATGTTCGAATTCGACCAATATTTAGGCTTTTTAGCGTTTTTAACTATTTTAACCATAGGATTTTGGTTAATGATTTTTTTATTAACCTTTGTTGTTCCTTATTGGTTAGGTGGAGCTTTATTAGAACGTTTTCAAGAAATAAAAGCTGAAAAGAAAGCCAAAAGAGAAGCGCTTTAATTTTCATTACAATAAAAAAAAAGGAAGCTAATTATTTTAGCTTCCTTTTTTTATGCGTTATTATAAAATTATTTAAACATATCCATTCCAGGAATATCTGGCATACCGTCTTTAGCAACAGCCCCTAATTCTGCTTCATTTATTTTAGTCGCTTTATCTATGGCTTTGTTTAAGGTCAATATTAAATAATCTTCTAGTTCCTCTTTATCTTCAAGTAACGATTGGTCTACTTCAATAGCTTTAATTTTTCTGTTTGCTGTTAACGTAACTTTTATTTTTCCGTCGTTACTTTGCTCATCTACTAAAACGGTATCTAATCGTTTTTTAGTTTCTTCCACTTTCTGTTGGGTTTCTTTTAACTTACCCATCATACCCATTAGGTCTCCAAACATATTTTTAATATTTTAAATTCAGCACAAAATTATTTAATTTTTATACATTTGACGGTTAATTTTTAAGAATAAATATAAAGCATTTGAAAAAAAATATTCACCCCCCAATAGCAAAGAAAATACCTGAGAAATTAGTAGCTCATAACGATGTGAGAATCGATAATTATTTTTGGTTAAATGATAGAGAAAATGAAGACGTTATTGCGTACCTAAATGCTGAAAACGAGTATACCAAGCATAAAATGGCCCATACAGAACAATTTCAAAACGATTTGTTCCAAGAAATGAAGTCAAGAATTAAAGAAGATGAAGAGTCTGTACCTTATAAACTTAATGGCTACTGGTATATTACACGATATGAAAAAGGTAAAGATTATCCCGTTTATACGAGAAAGAAAGATACATTAGAAGCGCCAGAAGAAATTCTTTTTGATTGTAACGAAATGGCTAAAGGCTTTTCTTATTTTAAACTCGGAGGAATTTCTATTAGTCAAGATAACACCTTAGCTGCATTTTCTGTAGATACCGTAAGTAGAAGACAATATACTATCCAGATTAAAAATTTAATTACAGGTGAAGTTTACGAAGATAAAATTTTAAATACAACCGGTAGTGCGACTTGGGCTAATGATAATGTAACTTTGTTTTACACACGAAAGGATGATGTTACACTGCGTTCAAACAAAATTTTCAAACATAAATTACACGCAAATTTAGAAGATGAGGAAGTGTTTCATGAAACAGATGAAACCTACAATACATTTGTATATAAAACAAAATCTAATAAGTTTATAGTTATTGGCTCTGCTAGCACATTAACTTCAGAATATCGCTTTGTAAATGCAGACACGCCAGATCAAGAATTCAAAATTTTTCAGGAACGTGTTCGTGAGTTAGACTATGCGATTGCACATTATAAAGACAGTTTTTACATAATTACAAACGCAGATGGTGCTACTAATTTTAAACTTTTAAAAACTAACGAAATTCAAACAGAAAAAGAGTTTTGGGTAGAAGTTTTACCACATCGCAAAGATGTATTACTTGAAGATATCGAGATTTTTAAAGATTATTTAGTTGTTAGTGAACGGGAAAATGGCTTAAATAATATTAGAATAATAAGCTGGGATGGCACCGAAGATTATTATTTACCATTTGATAGCGAAACGTATACTGCAAATACAGGAAATAACCCCGATTTTGATAGCGAATTTTTACGCTATAGTTATAATTCGTTAACCACACCAAGTTCTGTTATAGACTATAATTTTAAAACAAAAACTAAAGTTGTAAAAAAAGAACAAGTGGTATTAAGCGATACATTTAATAAAGATAATTATACCTCCAAACGTATTTGGGCAACTGCTCGAGATGGTGTTAAAGTCCCTGTGTCTTTAGTGTATAAAAAAGGTTTAAAACTAAATGGTGAAAATCCATTATTACTTTATGCATATGGATCATATGGATCTACAATCGATCCTTATTTTTCAAGTATTAGATTAAGTTTACTAGATCGCGGTTTTATATATGCAATAGCACATATTAGAGGCGGTGAATATTTAGGACGCGATTGGTACGAAAATGGAAAATTGCTTACTAAACTCAATACGTTTTACGATTTTATAGACTGTACTAAGCATTTAATAACTGAGAACTATACATCAGAAAAACATATGTATGCTTATGGTGGTTCTGCAGGTGGTTTATTAATGGGAGCAATAATTAATATGAATCCAGAGTTATACCGTGGGGTTATAGCTGCTGTGCCATTTGTAGATGTTGTGACCACCATGTTAGATGATACCATACCATTAACCACTGGAGAATATGACGAGTGGGGAAACCCAAATGAAGAAGCATATTACAATTATATGAAATCGTATTCGCCATATGATAATGTTGAAGCAAAAGCCTATCCAAATATGTTAGTCACAACAGGGTTACACGATTCTCAAGTGCAATATTGGGAGCCTGCAAAGTGGGTTGCAAAGTTAAGAGATGTTAAAACTGATGATAACCTCTTGTTGTTTAAAATTGATATGGATGCAGGGCATGGTGGAGCTTCCGGGCGTTTTGAAAGTTTAAAAGAAGTAGCTTTAGAGTATGCTTTTTTATTTGAATTAGAAGGAATAAACTGTTAAATAAAAAAAAATGCCTATTTTTGCTAGGTTTTAGTTGTTTTTTATGAAAGATGACGTGGCTTATAAATGAGATTTATGGAACATAAAAATCAAGTTTTTGATAACGTATTACATTTAGTTGAAGAAACTCCTTTAATAAAACTAAACAAAATTACGTCTCAATTTAATGGTGAATTTTATGTAAAAGTAGAAGCATTTAACCCTAGTAATTCATCTAAAGATCGTATTGCTTTATATATCCTAGAGCAAGCCGAAAAGCAAGGACATTTAAAACCAAACAATACTGTAATTGTTACTAGTTTTGGAGATTCTGGATTTAATATAGCAAAAGTTAGTCTTATTAAAAGCTATGATTGTGTAGTTGTAGTAAGTTCTAGATTTTCAAAAAGTAAAATAAATTTACTTAAAACAATGGGAGCTAGAGTGTATGTGTGTGCAGCACATTTAAGTCTAAATCACCCAAAGTCGTATTACAACGTTGCAAAACAATTACAAATAGAAATTAAAGATTCTATGCTAATTAATGAATCTTTAGAGGCGTTAAATATAGACTTGCAATATAAGTCTTCTGGTCCTGAAATTTGGAAGCAGACAGCTGGTAAAATAACACATTTGGTAATGTGTAGTTGGTTTGGTGAGGCTATGATTAATACAGCAATGTACTTAAAAGCACAAAACCCCAATATTAATATATTAGGAGTAGATGTTTTTAGTTCAGTAATAAATAAGACTAAAATATCTAAAGCTCACGAAGATTATACTTTTGCAAAAACAATTGGTAAAAATGTTACTGCTTTAGAGATTATAGACGAGTTTGTAAATGTAGCAGCTCAAGACAGTACACAAACGGCAAAATGCATTTTAGAAACAGAAGGGCTTTATGTAGGCCATACTTCTGGAGCAGCAATGCAAGCAGTATTACAATTGGGAAAAGCAGGTCGTTTTTCTAAAACAGATGTCGTGGTTGCCATATTTCCAGATCAGAGCACACGTTATATTAATAGGGTGTCTGGAGATACTTGGAGAGAAGATCAAAGGTATTTAATGAGTATGAATAGAGAAACAATAGAGAAAAATCAATATATAAAGTAAAGATAATTGAGCACAATGCACTGATTTTAGACGTATTGTGCTTTGTTATTAAGTTTGTTAACAAGAGGGGTTAAATTTATTATGTCATAATGTCAAAAATGGCTAATTTTGCCCAAATAATATTAGTAGCTTAAATGAAAGATTTATTTGAAAAAATATATAAGGATAAAGGACCTTTAGGAAAATGGGCGTCTCAAGCAGAAGGGTATTTTGTATTTCCTAAAATTGAAGGTGAGATATCTAACAGAATGAAATTCCAAGGGAAAGATGTAGTGACTTGGAGTATTAATGATTATTTAGGATTAGCAAACCATCCTGAAGTAAGAAAAGTTGATGCAGAAGCTGGAGTAGCTTACGGATCTGCTTATCCAATGGGAGCAAGGATGATGTCTGGTCATACAGATCTTCATGAAAAGTTACAAAATGAGTTAGCTGAATTTGTTAGTAAAGAGGCCGCTTATTTATTAAACTTTGGTTATCAAGGTATGTTATCTACTATTGATGCCTTAGTTTCAAAGGACGATATTATTGTTTACGATGTAGATGCTCATGCATGTATAATTGATGGAGTACGTTTACATATGGGTAAGCGTTTTACTTATAAACATAACGATATTGAAAGCTTAGAAAAAAATCTAGAGCGTGCTACAAAAATGGCAGAACATACTGGAGGAGGAATTTTAGTAATCTCTGAAGGAGTTTTTGGTATGCGTGGAGAACAAGGACGTTTAAAAGAAATTGTTGCCTTAAAAGAAAAGTACAACTTTAGATTTTTGGTAGATGATGCACATGGTTTTGGTACTTTAGGTAAAACTGGTGCAGGAGCAGGTGAGGAGCAAGGAGTGCAAGATGGAATTGATGTTTATTTTGCAACTTTCGCAAAATCTTTAGCTAGTACAGGAGCATTTATAGCAGCCGATCAAGAAATTATAGATTATTTAAAATATAATTTACGCTCTCAAATGTTTGCAAAATCATTGCAAATGCAATTAGTTGTTGGTGCTTTAAAGCGTTTAGATATGCTTAGAACAATGCCAGAACTTAAAGCTAAACTTTGGGAAAACACTAACGCTTTACAATCTGGTTTAAAAGAACGTGGTTTTGATATAGGAACTACACAAAGTTGTGTAACGCCTGTGTACTTAAAAGGAAGTATTCCTGAAGCTATGGCATTAGTGAAAGACTTACGTGAAAATTATGGTATATTTTGTTCTATAGTTGTATATCCTGTGATTCCTAAAGGATTAATTCTTTTAAGATTAATACCAACTGCAACACACGATCTAGAAGATGTAAGAGAAACTTTAGATGCTTTTGAAGCTATTCGTTCACGATTAGAAAACGGAACTTATAAACGTTTATCTGCATCTGTTGCGGCAGCAATGGAATAATAAATACGTTATTATTATAAAAAAATCCGAAACTCTTTAAGTTTCGGATTTTTTTTGGATTATTTATTCTAAATTTTTGCGATATGTTTTTCTACGCTTATATGTTGTGGCTTTAAAATGTTTCCAAATTTGGTGAGATGCAAAATTTTCTTCCAATTCTGGAGTACGAATACAGTATTTTACACCTAAAGGTTTTAGTGTTTCGTAATATTCGTTAAATATAATTGCGGTTACTCCTTTATTTTTATACTTAGGTTCTACACCAATTAAATAAAAAGAAACAGTTTTACATTCTTTTTTAGCTTTTAATAAATGTAGAAATCCAAAAGGGAATAATTTACCATTAGCCTTTTGTAATGCTTCAGCAAAAGAGGGCATAACCACTGCAAAGGCAATCATATTATCATTTTCATCCATAACAAATTTGATAAATTCTGGATTGATAAATGAAATAAATTTTTTCTTAAAATAAGCTTTTTGGATTTCTGTAATTTCGACAAAAGAAGCCAATTCAGAATAACTAGTATTGAATAAATCAAACATTTGATCTACGTAAGGCATTAAATCTTCTGTTTTTGTAAAATTTAAAGGCCGTAAACCGTAGCGCTTTTTTACCAATTCATTCATTCTTTTAAAGAATTCTGGTTTCACATTTGAAAATGGAAATTTATTTTCCTGATATTCTTTTTCTTGTACTAAGCCTAATTTAACAAGATGTTCTACATAATACGGGTAATTGTACCACGTAATCATAGATCCAATATGGTCGTATCCTTCTGTTAATACTCCTACTTTATCTAAGTTAGAAAATCCTATAGGACCTTCCATATATTCTAAATTATTCGCTTTTCCAATTTCGTTTACTTTATCTAGTAATGCTTTGGTAACTTCTATATCGTCTATAACATCAAACCAGCCAAATCTAATTTTATTATGTGATTGTTTTAAATCTAATTTATTAATAATTATAGCAATTCTCCCTACTATTTTATGGTCTTTTAAAGCAACATATAGCGTAGCAGAAGCATCATTAAATATTGGATTTTTGTCTTTGTTAAAGACTTCCATTTCTTGAGAAATTATAGGCGGAACCCAATACGGGGATCCTTTATATAATTCGAATGGAAATTTCACGAAATCTTTTAATTCTTTCTTAGTTTGTACTTCTTTTAATATAATCATTTAATGATTTCTACGTATTCAAATATTTAATAATAATGTTAGGATATTAATCCATTTTATATTCTGTTGGTGCTGCGTCTTCATCTTCACCAAACTTATAATAATCTTTATTATTTAAGCGTTCAGCTTCTTTTTGTGCCGATGTCCCGTTTTCATTATTATCTATAACTTTATCTTTATGTAAATCTAGACGGTAAGATGCACCAAAATTTAGGCTAAATACAGAAGGGGTATCTTTTACATTAAATGTTAAAGCTGTATCAAATTGTAAATCTTTACTAAATAAATAGGCACCACCTAAACGAAATAAATCATCAGCATAAAAATCATTTTTAATGCCTTGATATTCACCAAAAGCCACCCATTTTTGCCCAAAACTATGTGTTAATGTAAAAATGTATTGTAAATCTGAAGCGTCAGTACCATAACTATCTTCCATACCAATACGGTTTTTATATAAGTTCATTATAAAAACCCAGCCATTAGTAAAGTTATGTTGAGTATTAATTCCTATTTTAGGACTAAAACCTTCAATTCCGTATGGTGTATAAGGATTAAATTCTGTATCGTAATTTGCTCCAGCATAAATTGAAACAGCCGGAATTAAACGGCTCCATTTAAACTTTCTATTCGCTTTCCAACTGTACAGGTTTGGTTTGTCTTCTCCTGCTTTTTTATTTGGATCGTAAACTAAATATTTTGCTCCCATAGAAAAGTATTTCATGTTAGAGCGTGAAATTTCATCATCTATTATAGAACTGTGATAAGTTTGTGTATCGGCTTGAAATGTACCATCTACAATAATTTCTAAAGGTTCCCACAGTAATCCATAACGTGCAGCAAAATCTACACCAGCCCCACTAACGTCATAATTTAACGGATCGTGTTTTTCCTTAATATAATAAGGACCAGCTTCTACCTGAATAACATTTACTCCTACAGCATATGCGCTTTTAGACACACCAGGACGATTTGAATTAATAACATCTGTATATTGTGCCATGCTTAAAAGTGGGATGGCACATAAAATAATAGTAATATAGATTTTCATTGGTTAAGTACTTTTGAGATCTTAGCCTCCAAATATAGAGATTTTATATTTTTTTTATCAATTTACAATTCTTTTTAAAGCATAAGAATTGTATTTTTGCTTAAAATAATAATTATGCTTCAATACGCTTCGGCGCCAGGTTTAATGAGAACGATATTAATAATTTTATTGATTTGGTTTGGCGGAAAGATACTATTAAGACTTTTCTCCCCTTTAATCATGCAGTTTTTTGCAAGAAAAGTTGAAGAAAAATTTGGATCTCAATTTAATTCTAATCAACAAAAACGACAACACTCTCAGCCAGAAGGAGAAGTCGTTATTGATAAGATGCCAAAACAAGAAACTTCAAATAAAAATGTAGGTGAATATGTAGATTACGAAGAAATTGATTAATTTTCGCAATCATAGATTAATACATATTCATGTCATTTTCAATTAAACGATTTCTACCACATTTATTAGTTTTTATAGGCTTTGTAATTCTTTCATTAGCTTATTTTAGTCCAGTTTTAAAAGGAAAAGAAATTTTTCAAAGCGACATCATGCATTATATTGGCATGTCTAAGCAACAGAAAGATTTTAAAGCGCAAACGGGTGAAGAAACGTATTGGACTAATAGTGCGTTTGGTGGTATGCCTACTTACCAATTAGGGGCAAAATATCCTCATAATTACATTAAGTCTTTAGATTTAGCAATTCGGTTTTTACCAAGACCAGCCGATTATCTATTTTTATATCTCATCGGGTTTTATGTTCTATTACTGACTTTAAAAGTAGATTTTAAACTTGCTGCTCTAGGAGCTTTAGCATTTGGATTTTCTACCTATTTAATTATTATACTAGGCGTAGGACACAACAGTAAAGCACACGCAATAGCGTATATGCCTTTAGTTTTAAGCGGTATTTTACTCACTTTTAGGCGCAAGTATATTGCTGGGTTTTTGTTAACTACCGTGGCAATGGGATTAGAGTTGGTTGCGAATCATTACCAGATGACCTATTATTTAATGTTGTTGGTATTAATTTTAGGACTTGCTTATTTAGTTGATGCGTATCAGAAAAAAGAACTACCTCATTTTTTTAAGGCTGTTGGAATTTTATTAGGTGCGGTTATACTGTCTATTGGTTTAAATGCAACTAATATTTTAGCCACTCAGGAATATGTAAAAGAGAGTACACGTGGACAAAGTGAATTAACTATTAACGCCGATGGTTCTCCAAAAGAAACGTCTTCTGGCTTAGATAAATCTTACATTACAGAATATAGCTACGGGAAATTAGAAGCTCTAAATTTATTTATTCCTAGAATTTTTGGAGGCGGAAGTCATGAAGATGTTGGTACCGATTCAGAATATTATCAATTTAATTTAAAACGAGGCGCTACACCTTTACAAGCTAGAGAAATTGTTAAACAAGCACCAACATATTGGGGAATTCAACCCATAGTTGAAGCACCAGCGTATGTCGGAGCAGTTATATTGTTTCTATTTGTTTTAGGCTTATTCCTTGTAAGCGGACGTGTAAAATGGTGGTTAGTTGGTGGTACAGTGTTGTCTTTATTGCTTTCTTTTGGAAAACATTTTGGGCTATTAACAGATTTCTTTATCGATTTTGTACCTATGTATAATAAGTTTAGAGCTGTAAGTTCTATACAAGTTATTTTAGAATTGTGTATCCCCGTGTTAGGTATTTTAGGTTTGGTTGAATTATTTAAAGAAACGGTTACAAATAATGATAAACTAAAAGCTTTAAAATATTCGGTTGGAATAACTGCTGGATTAGCTGTACTTTTATTATTAACAAAGTCTACCTTATTTGATTTTGTTGGTGGAAATGATGGTTATTACGCTCAAAATTTTGGTCAAGATTTTATTGATGCTATACGTGCAGACAGAGCTTCTATGTTTACACAAGATACGTTAAGAACATTGTTATTTGTTATACTAGCCGCAGCAGTTGTATGGATGTACTTAAAGCAAAAATTATCAGAAACTGTAGTTGTTGTAAGCCTAGCTATATTAATATTATTTGATTTAATAGGCGTAGATAAACGTTATGTAAACAACGATGATTTTAGATCGTCCAGTCAAGTTAATAAACCTTTTCAGCCCAACGCAGCAGATTTGCAAATTTTAAAAGATACTACCCATTTTAGAGTATTTGATGTTACTTCTGGAGCTGCAAGAGCTTCTTATTTTCATAATTCATTAAATGGATATCATGCAGCGAAACTAGGGCGTTATAATGAGGTATTTGATTTTTATATTTCAAAAAACAACATTAACGTGTTAAATATGTTGAATACCAAATACATTATTGCTCAAGATGAACAAGGTGCATATTTCCCTTACGAAAATACCGATGCTAATGGCAATGCCTGGTTTGTTAATCGTGTACAAACTGTAGAGAATGCTAATCAAGAAATTCAGGAATTGGATAGCTTAAATACTAAAATAGTTGCGGTTACAACTTCAAATTCTATTAAATACACAAAAAATGTAGTAGATTCTACGGCAACTATAAATGCTATTGTTTATAAGCCTAATTATATTAAATATAAGTCTAACAATAACCAAAATGGTTTTGCAGTTTTTTCAGAAATATACTATGCCGATGGTTGGAACGCATATATAGATGGAAATTTAGTGCCTCACGAGCGTGTTAATTATATTTTACGAGGTTTAGATATTCCTGCAGGAACACATAGTATTGAATTTAAATTTGAACCAAAAGTAATAGAGAAAGGTAGTACTATAGCATTAGCTAGTTCTGTAGTTTTTGGTTTACTACTTTTAATTGGACTCTTTTTTGGATTTAAGAAAGGTTTAATTACTAAAATCTAATTTTAATTTAATTCAATGTTGTTGTACAATGAAAAAAAATGTACTTATTGTAACATATTACTGGCCACCTGCTGGAGGTCCTGGTGTACAACGTTGGCTTAAATTTGTAAAATATTTACCGGAGTTTAATGTAAATCCAATAGTTTATATCCCAGAATATGCTAATTATCCTTTAATAGATCGTAGTCTACAAGACGAGGTTTCTAAAGATGTAACCATTTTAAAAACACCTATTAAAGAGCCTTATAAATTAGCACGTTTACTTTCTGGAAATAAAGCCACAACAATTAGTAAAGGAATTATAACCGAGTCTAAAAAACAAAATCTAATAGAGCGTTTAATGCTTTATATACGGGGGAATTTTTTTATTCCTGACGCTCGAAAATCATGGGTAAAACCTTCGGTGTCTTTTTTATCTAATTATATTGCAAAACACCAAATAGATACAGTTATTACAACTGGTCCACCGCATAGTTTACATGTAATTGGACTACAACTTAAAACGCATTTAAATATTAAATGGATTGCAGATTTTCGCGATCCGTGGACTACAATTGGATATCATAAAGAATTAAAACTTACCTCGGCCTCTAAGGCTAAGCATAAAGCTTTGGAGTCTAAAGTTTTAAACACTGCTGATGCTATTATTGTAACAAGTAATCCTACAAAAAAGGAGTTTGAAGCCATCACTAAGCAACCTATACATGTAATTACTAATGGTTATGATACAGTAAAAACAGATGTTATATTATTAGATAAAAAGTTTACACTCTCGCATATTGGATCGTTATTATCTAAACGTAATCCTAAAATTTTATGGCGAGTATTAAGTGATTTGATAAAAGAGCATGCAGATTTTGCTAAAGATTTTCAACTTAATATAATTGGTAGTATAGGAGAAGATGTGCTTGAATCATTAGAGAAATTTAAACTTAGTCCTTTTATTAATGATGTTGGATATGTATCCCATAAAGCAGCTGTTACCTATCAACAACAATCACAATTATTATTGTTAATTGAAATAGATTCTACAGATACTCAATGTATCATTCCAGGAAAACTCTTTGAATATTTGGTGTCTAAACGCCCTATTATAGCTCTAGGACCAGAAGGGTCTGATGTTGAAACTATAATTAAATCAACTAACACTGGGCAATATTTTTTATATACAGATTATAATAATTTAAAACGTGAAATATTAAAGTACTATGAGGCTTATAAACAAGGCAGTTTAGAAACTCAACCAATAGGTTTACAGAATTATAGTAGACGGTTTTTAACTGAAAAGCTTTCAAAAATTGTATAATGGGAGCAGTTATTAATCAATCTATTAAAAACACAATCATTACCTATTTAGGTTTTGGATTAGGAGCCATTAATACCTTGTTTTTATTTACTCGATTTTTAAGTGATGAGTATTTCGGGCTAATTACCTTTATACTTTCAACAGCAAATATTCTTATGCCATTAATGGCTTTTGGAGTAAATAATACTATTATAAAATTTTATTCATCTTTTAAAACCCGACAATCTCAGAATTCATTTTTAACATTAATCTTATTTTTACCTTTAGTAATTATTATCCCATTTGGTGCAATAGGTTATTTAGCCTTCGATACAATAAGTATATGGATGGCTAACGATAATAGCTTAATTAAAGATTATGTTTGGTTAATTTATATTTCTGCTATTGTTTTTGCATATTTTGAAGTGTTTTATTCCTGGGCAAAAGTGCAAATGCAATCTGTTTTTGGAAATTTTATGAAAGAAGTTTTTCATAGATTATGCACTATGTTTTTATTGTTTTTAGTGTGTATAAAACTAATTTCAGTAGATGAACTTATTCTAGCCATTGTAATGATGTATGTAATAAGAGCCTGTATTATGATGGTTTATGCTTTTAGTGTAAAGCGACCTGTAATTTATTTTTCTAAACTCTCTAACCTCTCAGCTATTTTAAAATACACTAGTTTAATCATTATTGCAGGTTCTGTAGCTAATATTATTTTAGAGATTGATAAATTTATGATAGGCTTTTATAAAATTCTCGAAAATGTAGCATATTATAGTGTAGCAATTTATATTGCATCTGTAGTAAGTGTTCCTTCTAGAGCAATGCATCAAATAACAAATCCGCTAACAGCTAAATATTTAAACGAAAAAGATAAAGGAAGTTTAGAAGACTTGTATAAAAAGTCGTCTTTAAACTTATTTATAATTAGTGGTTTTATTTATCTTTTAATTATTCTGAATATTAATGAATTATATAAATTAATACCAGAACAATTTGGAAGTGGTATTTTTGTAGTTTTCTTAATAGGAATAGCTAAACTATTTGATAATTTTTTAGGAAATAACAATGCCATTTTGTTTAATAGCGATTATTATAGAGTGGTATTAATACAAGGAATATTTTTGGCAGTAATGTCTGTTTTTCTCAATATGTATTTTATTCCTAAATATAGTTTAGATGGCGCAGCATATGCTACTTTTATATCTGTGTTTATTTACAATATTATTAAAGTTAGCTTTGTATATCGTAAATTTAAAATACTTCCATTTTCAAAAAACACACTCAAAGTTTTTATGCTTATAATAGTAAGTGGTATTATGTTTTATTTCTGGGATTTCTCAATCCATCCAATAATTAATATCGGTTTAAAATCTTTACTTATATCAATTTTATATGGAGGCATATGTTACTATTTAAATTTGTCTGATGATATTACTCTACTATTAAATAAAATTTTAAAACGTACTTAAAAAAATCCTACGTATACCTTTGGGAAAACGAATACGCAGAATTTGTAACTATTTTAACCTCTGTTTTTAACAGTAGTTCTACTGGATCTGGAATTAGAATCACTGGATTTTGTAGAAGGTTTAACTACAGATGATCGTGTAGGTTTTTTACTTGTATTTTCACTATATCTATTTTTTGAATTAGTTTTAATAGTCGCATATTTAGACGTTTTAGAATTTGTTCTAGAAGCTTGTTGTCTAGAGCTCTTATTTATTAAACTATTATTTTTACTTGATTTTGTATTAGTGTAACGTGATGATGTGTTGGTAGACCTGTTGCTGTTTGCAGTATATCTCGAGTTGTTTTTTGAACTGGTAGATGACGTGCTATTTCGCTCACTTGTATTATGATTTACATACCGTGTTTTATTTACTTTTTTATAACGGTTTACTACTGGTCTTCTATTATTTTTATATGGTGTTTTATAAGAGTGTCTTATTGGGCGATAATTTTGTCTATATGGTTTGTGATAGACAATACGGTAATTTGTATGTGGTACACGATAATAATTATGCCATGGTCTAAATACATAACTTACATTGTATGTATTAATAAATCCAGTATAGTGACTATAACCATAAGCATTATAAAAAATATTCATATTACCCACATTGGACACTAAGCCACGACTATTATAATTAATGGCTACATTACCTGCACCAATAATACGCCCATAATAATCGTAGTATATCGGAACATTCTGGATTTGAATAATTGCGCCATATTCATCGTATTGTACATATGGATTATAGTTATAGCCCGTGTTAAAACTAAACTGAACATTTGGAGAATTAAAGGCAATATTCACATTTTTGTTAACGCCTAATACATAAAAATCAAATTGTCCATCTTGGAATATAGAAAATTCTACACCCTGTTCTGTAAATATAAACGATTTAGTATTTGAGTAGTTTATGCCTTCTATTGACTTATTAGACACAATCTCTGCATTAGCACTAGTAAAAGCAAAAATGGAAAAGAATAATAATGTGTAAAATGATTTCATAGCGTATCAATTTTTGGTTTGTATTGAAATAATTACAAACAACGTGCCAAAATTGAAAACGCTATTGAATTAATGATAATAAACACTTGTTTTTGTTGCTAATTAATCACTAATTAATCTTTTTTATTAGTGATTAATTTAACTAAAATATGGTTTTATTATAACTGCTAAAATTTGTGTAATAACAACCACTGTAAGGCAATTATAGTTTTAGCATCTTTAAAAAAATTGGCATTAAGTTTTTGTTTAATTTCTGAAATAGGGAGTTTAATAAGTTGTATGTCTTCTTGTTCAGATTTTAATCCTCCGCCTTCAAATTTCTTGTCTGTTGAATTAACTTCAGCATAAAAAGCATTTACTTTTTCAGAACTTCCGCCTGGTGAAGAAAAGTATTCACCTATAAGTTCCATTTTTTTAACTTGATAGCCTATTTCTTCCTCAACTTCACGTCTAGCACATTCCATAGGATCTTCACCTTCTTCCATGCATCCAGCAACAATTTCTATCAGCCATCCATCATAGCCAACATGTGTAGCTGTTGGATATCTAAATTGATTAATTAATAAAATGGAATCGGTATCTTTTTCAACTAAAACAATAGCAATTGCACTTCCTCGATCAAAATTTTGTCTTATTACTTCTATTTGACTATCACTATTAAACGTATCGTGAAGGATGGTTGCTTTTTTTATTTTAAAAAAATCATCGTAAACTAAGTCTTCTTTAATTATACTATATTTCATACATAGGTTTTATATCTGACTAAGGTAATTAATTATAAGATATATTAAAAAGTTACTTATCTTCACTTTTTTGTTTTTAATTCTTTGTATGAGTAAAACCTGTAAAAACTGCGATTTTAGTTTTGATGAAGCATTTAAGTATTGCCCAAATTGTGGGCAAAATTATCATGATGAATTAACTGTTAATGACATTTTTAAAAATACCATTAATAATTACTTTTCTGTAGATGCACGTTTTTTTAAAAGCTTTTTTCCTTTATTATTTAAACCTGGGTTTTTAGCTATTCAATTTGTTGAAGGTAGACGATTAAAATATTTAAACCCGGCACAATTTTATTTGTTTGCTAGTGTGTTGTTTTTCTTTTTGTATTCTTTTCAAGTGAAAAAACATGAACAGCGTATAGATGCAGAAGTAGAACAAAACTTTAAAGTCATGGATGCTTTTGTAGAAAATGATACTTTAAATGTACATAAAGAAGAGGTAGAGCAACTTGAAATACAATTTAATAATGGTAAAAAATCAAAATTTAATCGGTTTACTTTAGATTCTTTAGTACAAGCAGGAGCCTCTGGAGAACAAGTATTGAAAGGGCTGGAAGTAAACCCTGATGCAAGTACTTTTGAAAAAAAGTTTTACTTACAAATTTTTAAATTTTATAAACATAAAAGTAGTTCACCATTAATAGATACTTTTTATAATTATGTACCCATTTCATTATTTGTATTACTACCTATTTTTGCATTCTTTTTATACATAATGCATTATAAAAAAAGATATTATGCAGAACATTTAGTATTTAGTTTATACTATTTTGCCTTCCTATTTATAATGTTTAGTGTTTTTACACTTGCTCATTTTTTCTTTGAATTATCATCTTCTTTTAATCTTCTAATATTAGTGCTAAGTTTTGTATACTTGTCTTTTGCAATACATAGGTTTTATAAATGCAGAAAAAGAACTAGCGTTTTAAAAGCAGCATTAATTTCAGTCGTATTTGTCTCACTAATTATTCCTGTAGCCTTTATTATTATTGGGACTGCTGCATTTTTGTTTTATTAAAAATAAAATATGAACTTAAATTTTATCTTTTAGGTATTTAGCCGTTACACTATTTTTATTTTTTACAAGTTCTTCCGGCGTACCAAAAGCTACAATTTCACCACCATATTCACCACCTCCAGGACCAAGATCTATAATATAATCGGCACATTTTATGAGCTCTAAATTGTGTTCTACTACAATAATAGAATGTCCTTTGTCTATCAAAGCTCTAAACGATTTTAATAATTTTTGAATATCGTGAAAATGCAATCCTGTCGTAGGCTCATCAAAAATAAAAAGAGCCTTTTCTTTAGTACTTCCTTTACCTAAAAATGTAGCTAATTTTATACGTTGTGCTTCACCACCCGATAGGGTAGAAGAGCTTTGCCCTAAAGTGACATACCCTAAACCAACATCTTGTAAGGGTTGTAATTTATTTTTTATTTTGGTTTCTTTATATAAATCGAAAAATGCAATAGCATCATCAATGGTCATGTTTAACACATCATCTATAGATTTATCTTGAAACGTAACCTCTAAAACTTCTTTTTTAAATCGTTTTCCGTTACACGTTTCGCACTGCAAATGCACATCGGCCATAAACTGCATTTCAATAGTAACTTCACCTTCACCTTTACAGGTTTCACAACGTCCGCCATCAACATTAAACGAAAAATGTTTGGCTTTATAATCACGTATTTTGCTTAATTTCTGATTGGCATATAAATTTCTAATATCGTCGTAAGCCTTAACGTAAGTAACTGGATTAGAACGGGACGATCGACCAATAGGGTTTTGGTCTATAAATTCGATGTGTTTTATGGTACTATAATTCCCTTTTAATTCTGAAAACTGACCAGGCTTGTCTCCAAACCCTGTTAATTCTTTTTGAATGGCTGGGTATAATATCTTTTTTACCAATGTACTTTTTCCACTACCAGAAACCCCAGTTACTACGGTAAGCATATTTAATGGAAATGTAGCGTTTACATGTTTTAAGTTGTGTTCGCGCGCACCAATAATTTCTATTTGATATTTAGAAGTCAAGCGTTTTTCAGGCACTTTAATTTCTAAATCCCCATTTAAATATTTTGCGGTTAAAGACTCCGAGTTTAGTATGTTTTGATAGGTTCCTGTAGCCACAACTTCTCCTCCAAATGTACCAGCTTCTGGTCCGATATCTATAATCTCGTCTGCAGCTTGCATAATATCTTCATCGTGTTCTACGACGATTACAGTATTTCCTAAATCGCGTAATGCTTTTAAAACCCCAATTAAGCGCTCTGTATCTTTTGGGTGTAATCCAATACTTGGTTCGTCTAGTATATACATAGACCCCACTAAACTACTACCTAAAGAAGTTGCTAAATTTATTCGCTGACTTTCACCACCAGATAAGGTGTTAGATCGTCTGTTAAGCGTTAAGTAATTTAGGCCTACATTAGATAAAAACTCTAAACGACTATTAATTTCCTTAAGTAATCTTTTAGATATTTGAGTATCATTCTCATTCAACTCTAAGGCTTTAAAAAAATCAGCCAATTTATCTAACGGTAATTCTACTAAATCGGTAATGGTTTTTCCTTCAATTTTAACGTAATTGGCTTCTGCTCGTAAACGTTTACCTTGGCACGTTTTACATTTTGTTTTTCCGCGATAACGAGAAAGCATAACACGATTCTGAATTTTATAAGCTTTAGCTTCTAATTCGGCAAAGAAACTCGATAAGCCTTCAAAATACTGATTACCATCCCAAATGAGTTGTTTCTGGGCATCGGATAATTCAAAATAAGGTTTATGTATAGGGAAATTAAATTTATGAGAATTATTAACTAATTGGTCTCTGTACCAACTCATACTTTCGCCTCGCCAAGGAAAAATAGCATTTTCAAAAACAGAAAGTGCGGTGTTAGGAACCACTAAATCGTCGTCTATACCTACTACATCGCCATAACCTTCGCATGTTGGACAAGCACCATAAGGGTTGTTAAAGCTAAATAAATGAACATTAGGTTCTAAGAACGAAAGACCATCTAATTCAAAATTATTACTAAAATTACGAGTGGTGTTATCGCTTAAACTTTCAATAGAACAGCTGCCTTTCCCTTCGTAAAATGCTGTTTGTACTGCATCGGCCAATCTATTAAAGAAATCTTCATTAGCTCTATAAATAATACGGTCTACAACAAGTTCAATAGCTTCAACTGTGGTATTTTCAGGAGCATCTTCAATACGTACAACATTTCCATTAACTTTAATTCTGGCGTATCCTTGTTGTTTTAAAGCATTTAATTTGTCTTTTAAATCTCTGCCTTCTTCAAGTACAATGGGAGCCAGGAGTAATAATTTGTCACCATCTTTAAATGTTTGTACATATGAAATTACGTCGGTAACTGTATCTTTTTTTACTTCATGTCCAGAAACAGGTGAATATGTTCTACCTATTCTAGCGAATAATAATTTTAAATAATCATAAACCTCTGTAGTTGTCCCAACAGTAGATCTTGGATTTGTAGAATTTACCTTTTGTTCAATTGCAATAGCGGGAGCTATACCTTTTATGTAGTCTACTTTTGGTTTATTTAATCGTCCTAAAAATTGTCTGGCATAACTAGATAAACTTTCTACATAGCGGCGTTGCCCTTCTGCGTATAAAGTATCGAATGCCAAACTAGATTTTCCAGACCCTGAAAGTCCTGTAATTACTACCAGTTTATTTCTAGGAATAACAACATCAATATTTTTAAGATTATGCAGTTTTGCACCTTTAATAATAATGTTTTCTTTAGGGTTTACTTCAGAAAGGGTCTTGTTCATAGCTATTTTTAAGTATAGTTTACAAAGATAACATAAGTATTTAAGCTTAGAAAATAGATTGTTGCCCTTTAAAATGTTAAATAAATTATAAATTATTTTTTATGATTTGTTTAAGAATATTTATATATTTGGACACATCAATAAATAATAAATACAGCCTATAAAGCACAATTACTTTTAAAACTTTTTAACCTAAATTAAAGAAGATCCGTTCTTCTTTTGTCTTAAAAGAAATTGATATGCAAAAAGAACCAACCACCGATGCTGTATTAGTAAATCATTACATTCGAGGAAACGAAGCCGCTTTAGAAACCTTAATTATAAGACATAAGCAAAAAATATACAGTTTTATTTATTCTAAAGTTTTTGATCAAGATGTCGCCGAAGATATTTTTCAGGACACTTTTATAAAGGTGATTAACACTTTAAAAATGGGTAATTATAATGAAGAAGGAAAATTTATTCCTTGGGTAATGCGAATTGCTCATAATCTGGTTATCGATCATTTTAGAAAAAATAATCGTATGCCTAAATTTGACAATTCTGGAGCATTTAGTATTTTTTCTGTTTTAAGTGATTCTTCTTTAAATGCTGAAAAACAAATTATAAAAGAACAAGTTGAAACTGATGTAAGACGTTTAATAGAAGAGTTACCAGAAGATCAAAAAGAAGTAATTCTTATGCGTATGTATAATGATATGAGTTTTAAAGAAATTTCGGATAAAACAGGTGTAAGTATAAATACTGCTTTGGGTAGAATGCGTTATGCTTTAATAAATATGAGAAAAATGATAGATAAAAATAATATCGTTTTAACAAATTAGCATAATAAACTTAAAAAATTGCCGTTATATGTATTATAACAATAAAAGTATATAAATGGCTAAACTTTACTCTAAGACATCTAATCAATTTCAATTAAACCCTAAGAGAGAAACTTTAAAATTTCTTTTAGATTATTCGAAATCGTTACGCATTGTAAATTGTAACACTGAAAAATTTAAAATAAGTATTAATTAAAACAAAGGAGTGTTGATATACTCAGGGTTTCTTTGTTTTATAATACTTCTCAAGTTCAGTTTTTCTACCAATGGTTTTGGTAATAATGTCTTTTTCTAAATCCCAACCCCGGGCAGGCGAATACTCGCGACCATACCAAATAATTTGTAAATGTAAGTCGTTCCATAATTCTTTTGGAAATAAGCGTTTTGCATCTTTTTCGGTTTGAACCACATTTTTTCCGCTACTTAAATTCCATCTATACATTAAACGTTGTATGTGTGTATCTACAGGAAAGGCAGGAATTCCAAAAGCTTGAGAAAGCACTACAGCAGCCGTTTTATGTCCTACTGCTGGCAATTCTTCAAGTTCTTCATAAGTTTTAGGCACTTCACCATTATGTTTATCAATTAAAATCTGAGATAGACCATGAATGCCTTTACTCTTCATAGGAGATAATCCTACTGGTTTTATAATATCTCTAATCTCTTCAACAGTAAGTTTAACCATATCGTATGGATTATCTGCTTTTTCAAAAAGTAGTGGTGTAATCTGATTTACACGAACATCTGTACTTTGGGCAGACATAAGTACAGCTATTAATAAGGTATAGGGATCTTTGTGATCTAATGGAATTGGAATTTCTGGATATAATGCTTTTAATGTATTTATAACAAAGTCTACTTTTTCTTGTTTAGTCATTATTGTACTTTTGAATAAAATTAATAATTATGACAACTTTAAAAATAGGAGACAAGGCTCCAGATTTTTCTGCCAAGGATCAAAATGGCAATATAATTTCTTTAAATGATTATAAAGGAAAAAAATTAGTGATTTTTTTCTATCCTAAAGCAAGTACACCAGGTTGTACTGTAGAAGCATGTAATTTAAGAGATAATTTTGAGCGTTTTAAAGCTTTAAATTATGAAATACTGGGTGTAAGTGCCGATAGTGAAAAACGCCAATTAAATTTTAAAAATAAACATGAATTTCAATATCCTTTATTAGCAGATGAAGATAAAACTGTAATTAATGCTTTTGGAGTTTGGGGTCCTAAAAAATTTATGGGTCGTGAATATGATGGTATACACAGAACCACTTTTGTAATTAATGAGGACGGCATTATAGATGATATAATCTTAAAAGTAAAAACAAAAGCACACGCCGATCAGATTTTAGATTAAAAATCTGGGGTAACGTAGCGTTCAGTTTCTGTATCGTCATCATCTAAAGTACCCAAATAAAAAACATCTTGACTCACACCTGGCAATTGTATATTGGTTAACACTGTTGTAACTTCATAAGATTGCTGTATGGTGTGCTGTCTGTATGCTGTTGCTGGAACTTTAGTAGCAACATCTGGGTTTAAATAATCTGCACCCACACTGCTAAAAGTAATATCATTAGCCGGATTTTGGTCTTGAGTTTTATTTTCTTCATCTCTGGTTAATACGCCATCTCCGTCATCATCTGGATCTAAATAATCCGGAATACCATCGCCATCAGTATCTAATGAATCTACAAATTCACCTTCATCTTCATCATAGTTAGGCGATTCACTACTGGTTTTAATATTATCGCCATCATCATCATCATCTAAATAATCAGGAATACCATCACCATCAGTATCTGTTGGGTTTGTACTCGGGTCGTCATCGCCATCTAAATTTGCATCTTCAACATCTGCAGGAATGCCGTCATTGTCATCTTCTGTTAAGATTGTAGTAATAGTTGCTTCTCCAGAAGTACTTTCTAAATCGTTAGTTATAGTAACATCTGATGGCGGTACATCGTTACAGAAAAAATCTGAAGGATCATTGTCGTAAGACCGGTAATTAAATGGGTTTGAAGCACTAATATCTATGGTAGTCACTAAAGTATTATCATCTTCTACCTCTAAAAGATCTGCTAAAGTAAGTTCTGGATCTGTAATTTGTAGGGATAGTGATTCGTAGGGATCGTCTTTTATGTTGTAAAAGACCAGTTCTCCACAATTTTCGTAAGTACTATCAAAATCAAATTCAGCAGTGATAATATCACCATCATCACAAGATATAAATGAGACTAAACTCAAACAAAGAATAAACGAAAACTTACGCATAGAAATTAATTTAAAGACAAAAATAATGATTTGATAAATTATAAATAGACTTATTGAAAATAATTTTAATTGAAGTAAATTTGCGGTATGAAAAAGGTTTATCTTGATAGTGCTGCGACAACGAAAATGCATAGCGAAGTTATTGATAAAATGACAGAAGTTATGACAACGATTTATGGAAACCCATCTTCTTCCCACAGTTTTGGGCGTGCCTCTAAAACCATTGTCGAGACTGCTAGAAAGAATATAGCCAAGGAATTAAATGTTACTGCAGGAGAAATTTTTTTTACATCTGGAGGTACAGAAGCCGATAATTTAGTGCTGTTAAATGCTGTAAGAGATTTAGGTGTTAAGCGAATTATTACTTCTAAAATAGAACATCACGCTGTATTACATACCCTAGATTATTTAGTTAAAAATGATAATATTGATGTGAGTTATGTAGGTTTAAATAGCGATGGGACTGTTAAATTTGATGATTTAGAAGAGATATTACATCAATCTGATGTTAAAACGCTAGTTTCATTAATGCATGTAAATAATGAAATAGGAACTATTTTAGATCTTAAACGTACTGCAGAAATTTGTAAAAAATATAAGGCACTTTTTCATAGTGATACGGTACAATCTATCGGGCATTATAAATTAGACTTACAAGATATTCCTGTAGATTTTGTTGTGTCTAGTGCTCATAAATTTCACGGACCTAAAGGTGTTGGTTTTGTATTTATTAGAAAACATTCGGGAGTTAATCCATTAATACATGGAGGTGAACAAGAACGGGGTTTGCGTGCAGGAACAGAGGCTGTACATAATATTGTAGGCTTAGAAATTGCTTTTACACTTGCGTATAAAAATTTAGATTCAGACCGGAATGCTATTACTGCCCTAAAACACTATTTTTGTACAGAACTTTTAAAAGCAATTCCAGAGATTTCGTTTAATGCAGATTCGTCAAATTTAGACCATACTGCCTATACCATATTAAATGTGCGTTTCCCTTTTAAAGCTCATAAAACGCAAATGCTTTTATTTCAATTAGATTTAAAAGGTATAGCATGCTCCCGAGGTAGTGCTTGCCAAAGTGGAAGCCAAAAAGGGTCTCATGTTTTAGCTGAAATTTTAAAAGAAGACGAATATTTGAAACCTTCGTTAAGATTCTCGTTTTCTAAATATAACACTAAGGAAGATGTAGACTATGTGATTGAAACATTGCAAGCATTTGGGGCTAATTAGTTAGACTATCCATGAATGGTTTCACTCTTACTTAAGTCTTTCATAATCTCAGCTTCAAAGTCTAATAAAGCTTGCCATTTTTTATCAACTTCATTTCTGTCGCCATATTCTCTTGCATAACCTAGAAACATAGTATAATGGTTGGCTTCACTAACCATTAATTTTCTATAAAATTCTGCTAATTCTTTGTCTGCTAATTCTTCAGATAAGAGTCTAAAGCGTTCACAACTTCTAGCTTCAATTAAAGCAGCGTACAACAAGCGGTGTACTAGTTGCGTAGTTCTGCTTCCGCCTTTTGGAAAAAAAGTAAGAAGTTTTAAAACATATTCATCTTTTCTGTCTCGTCCTAAAACCCAACCTTTTTCTAAAATCTTATCATGAACCATTTTAAAATGGCTAATTTCTTCTTTAACTAAAGCTACCATTTCTTGTACTAGAGCAGTATATTCAGGAAAACTAACAATTAATGAAATGGCAGTACTAGTTGCTTTTTGTTCACAATAGGCATGATCGGTTAAAATGTCTTCCACATTTTTTTCAACAATATTTACCCATCTAGGATCTGTTGGTAATTTTAAGCCTAACATAGTCTTTAATTTTTAGTTTTTTAATTCAGTGATTTTATAGTTGCCTGTTTCAAATATTTTGAGCAAATACGATTTAGTATCTGTAACCTGATCTGGTTTGCAATATAATATACGTAATAAAATTGCATCTTGTACTGCAAAATTACCATCGTCAATCCAAATACTATTTAAGCGATAGCCTTGTAAAGTTTCTTCTGCACCTTTAATATTTTTACCGATAAATGTTTTTGAAACAATTTGATTAAAAATAGTAGTTTTTTTTAGGCTTACAGAGACTTCGGCCAATGCATTTCTGTAAAATGTTTTAATATTTAAACTGTCTTTAATTTCAGACTTTATAATATTGGAGTTCATAGCCAGATAAGTTTTAATATGAACCTGATATCCGCTATGTAATAAGGTGTCTGTGACGGTTTCTGTATAGGTTTCTGGATTGTAAATAATACGTTCAGAAAAAGACTCTAGCAAACCATTTTCTTCTAAAATTTGTTGTGGCTTTTTGTGTAATTTATCTTGACCATCACAACTAAATAGAATTAAAATTAGTAGTGAAATAAAGATTTGTAAAATACTTTTAGTTAAATTTTTAAACATCTAAATCAAAAGCTTTTCTTAATAGGTCTAAATTTGGATTTTTCTCGCACATTCTTTCAAATTTCTCGCGAGGTGTATATGCATATTGCTTTTCTTTTTCTTCATTAATTTCAATCTCTAAACTAACATCAAAATTATTTAAACGTTTTCTAATAAAACTCATTAAATGAAATTGATTTCTTTCAACTTCCACCTTATTGGTTTGGTTAGGAAATACAATGCTAATGGTTGTTTTATCTTTTAATTTTGGTACATCTATAGATAGAATAGAAGCCAAATTAAATTGTCCCTCGGTTTCAATAATACTTACATAATCTTTCCATGCTGCTTGCATATCTTCCTCCATAAAATCGTCTGTAGGAAGATTTATTTCATCATAAACAACTTCATTTTGCTTAATTTCATGTTCTTTTTTGGCACGTATACTCTTTAAAGATAAGCCAGATGTACGTTTGTTTTCTTTATTTAAAACAATTTTAGGAACATCGGTATCTGCAAATTTAGAAGGTGTTGGTTGTTTTGTAGCTGTTTGAGTAGCTGTATTTGTAGGGGCTGTAGTGGCTTTTTCTTTATTTTCTGAGGCGTTAGTACTCGATATTTCTGGTTTTTTTATCGGAATAGGAGTAATGCCTTTTGCTCTAAAATATGAAGGCGGAATTATGTAACGTTTGCTATTTTTTTTTTCTCCATCAAAAGTGATAGAGGCAAGTTGCATGAGACAAAGTTCGACGAGGAGTCGTTGGTTTTTACTAGATTTATATTTGAGATCGCAGTCGTTAGCAAGTTCTATTCCTTGTAACAAAAAAGATTGAGGCGATTTGTTTGCTTGCTCTAAATACTTTTGCTTTGTTTCTTCTCCTACTTCTAAAAGTTCAACAGTTTGTGGTGTTTTACATACTAACAAATCTCGAAAGTGCGAGGCTAAACCAGCGATATAATGCTGTCCGTCAAAACCTTTAGATAAAGTAGTGTTAAATTGTAATAATAATTGAGGAATGTTGTGTTCTAAAATAAAGTCTGTACTTGTAAAAAATGTTTCATAGTCAAGTACGTTTAAATTTTCTGTAACCGCTTGTCGTGTTAAATTTTTACCAGAAAAACTAACAACACGATCAAAAATTGAAAGCGCATCACGCATGGCACCATCTGCTTTTTGAGCAATAATGTGTAAAGCATCATCTTCTGCAGTTATACCTTGCTCTTCGGCAATATATTTTAAATAGTCTTTAGCATCTTTAACAGTAATACGTTTAAAATCAAATATCTGACATCTGGATAGGATGGTAGGAATAATTTTATGTTTTTCTGTAGTTGCTAAAATAAAAATACAATGTTTTGGAGGCTCTTCTAAAGTTTTTAAAAATGCATTAAAAGCGGCTTGAGAGAGCATATGTACCTCGTCAATAATATATACTTTATATTGACCAATTTGTGGAGGAATTCTTACTTGATCTGTAAGATTTCTAATATCATCTACTGAATTATTCGAAGCGGCATCGAGTTCAAACACATTAAAAGCAAAATCTTCATCTGTATGTTCTCCCTTTTTACTGTTAATCATTTTGGCTAGAATACGTGCACAACTGGTTTTTCCAACACCTCGAGGCCCTGTAAATAAAAGTGCTTGCGCCAAATGATTATGTTCTATGGCGTTTAATAATGTATTGGTAATAGCTTGTTGCCCAACTACATCTTTAAATGTTTGAGGTCTATATTTACGAGCCGATACAATAAAATGTTCCATAGAAATTCTTAGAACAACAAAGTTAAAAATTAAGGGTATATTTTAAAGAGATGGCGATTAAAAATACTATGAGTTATTAACAATTTTAGAAATTTAATAAAAGTAACTTTAATAGTATTACTTAGTAATTATTGTATTTTTGCGCTCAAGTAAATCGCCTTATCGCTATTCTATTAAGAATGGAGGAAAGTCCGAACACCATAGTGCAACATAGTGGTTAATGGCCACCAGTCGTGAGATTAGGAAAAGTGCAACAGAAAGTATGTACAGGTAATGCTGTAGTGAAACCGGGTAAACTCTATGTGGTGCAATGCCATGTATACCAATGTTTGAGGGCGGCACGTCCGATGCTGGAGGGTAGGCAGCTAAAGTGTATTAGTAATAATACATTCAGATAAATGATAAGGGCTTTTTCTTTTAGAAAAAGTACAGGATTCGGCTTATAGATTTACTTATATAAACAAGCCCTTTTTTATAGTATAAAAAAGGGCTTTGTTTCATTTTGGTTGGTTGTTTATATATAATATTTGGTTGGTATATTATTATTTATCTTCTTCTAAGGTTTCTTCCAAATTTTCTAATTTTTTAGAAGCCATCTCATCGAAAGCGATGTAGCTAGGTAAATTATCCCAATAGCTGTATTCTTTTACAATTTTACCATCTTCAAATAAAAATCGAGAAATAATAGGTACTTCTATAACTTTTTCACCTCCTTTTAAGGTTCCTTTCCAATGGGCCCAACTATTAACCCATTTTTCTCCAGCATCATTTATTATCATTTCACATTTTACACCACCTTCAAAGGTGTAATCCGCAATTAATTCGCGTCCTTCTTTCCCTTCTTTTATAACATCCGAAGCAGACTTAGATTCGAAAGAATTTTCATAAATCTTTGCATCTTCAGCATAAAGTTCAGTTAAGGCATCATAATTATTATCTTCAAAATATTTATGTAACGTTTTAATTGTTTCTATTTCTGGAGAAGATGTAGTATACTGTTTAACGGGTTCTTTACACGAAAGCATAATAGTTAAAGAAAATGCGACAAATAAAAGTTTTTTCATAATATACAAAAAGTATTAAACGGTTATAATCTATGTGATTAACGCAAACTAAATTACATATTTTATATTTATTTTAACATGAAATTTATGAATAATTTTAAAATTAATTTGAAAACGTTTGAGTTAAATTAATTTTAAAAAAACCTTAAAGCTTGTAAAGTGTTTTGTGTGAGGAGTTTATGTGTTTTTGTGAATTTTTATATTAATTTTCTGTTTCTAAGTTTGGTTTGCTAAAGAAACTAAACGTGTTTCCTCCATAGCTTTTTGAGTGGTTATAGTGTTCTAAATTAGATAAATCTGTATGTTTAGAATGCTCTACAATTAATAAACCATCATCTTCTAGAAGGTTGTTTTGAAAAACTAGTTCTGGAATTTTGCTAAATTCTTCCAAAGGAAAGGCGTACGGTGGATCTGCAAAAATTATAGTAGATTTTAAACTGGTTTGTTCAAGAAACTTAAATACATCACTTTTTATTACCTGCAAAGGCATCTCAAAAGTTTTCGCTGTATCGCTTATAAATTTAGTACATCCAAATTCCTGGTCTACACATGTAATTTGTTTAGTGCCACGAGAAGCGAATTCGTAACTAATACTCCCAATTCCTGCAAATAAATCTAGAACAGAAATATCTTCAAAATAGTAATTATTATTTAATATATTAAATAAGGCTTCTTTAGCCATATCTGTTGTAGGGCGAACAGGCAACTTTTTAGGTGCATTAATTCTTCTTCCTTTGTATAATCCAGATATTATTCGCATTAAAAACTGTTTAAGATCACAAACTCTGTATGTGGAGTTTCTAGTTGTTGATTGTGTGTATATTGTTGTTTGTGGGTGCCAAATGATATATTACGTACATATTTATATGCAATAGTATATAACTCACTATCTTCTAAAATATCTCCAATACATACAATTTGAATTGTTTCTGGGTTTAATTTTAGTTGCTCTAATGTAAATAATACATAATAAATAAAATCTTCTTTAGTATTATACTCAAATGTATTATAAAACTGTAATGCACCATTAAAAACACTAATTATTTCAAAATTTCTTAATCCAACGTGTACATAGAGTTTAGGCTCGTTTGCATTTTTCTCTAGTTGTAAAATACTTTCAATTAAAATTGTAGATGCATGTTTATAGGTAAATGCTCCAAAGTGTTCATAAATAAAATTATTTACGTTTACATAAGGCACATAAACATTTACACTGTCATTAATATCTATTGCATCAAAAGTAATAAAATCAGATTTTAATATTTTAGAGTTGTATTTTAAATAATCGGCTAAGTGCTCTTCGTTAAATAGGGGAGCAGGTACTAGAGTAGATAGTTCATTGCTATGAATTAATTGAATACTATTAAATTGGTCTTGTAAGCAAACTTCGGATTTAAATAGAGCCTGTACGTGTTCTAATAATTTGTAAGGCGTTTCGTAATTATCAAATTGTATGTGTTTTAAAACATCTATGGTGTTAGAAATACGATTTAATGTACAAAAAGAAAGTCCACTCAAACTAATTTGAATGGACAATTCTCTATATGTTGTAATATGTGGGTTGCTATTCGTCGTCCCCATATGTTTTTGGCCAGTTACCATTTGTTTTAACTTCTGTCATAGAACCTACCATTAATGCATCTCCGTTTACATCGTCTACTGCAATAACTTGGTTTTCTTGAACAACTAAATCTGGTTCTTGATCAAATAAGATTACATTTTTCTTAACAGATGCTTCAAAAACAGGAATCTTAACATCGTTTTGATCTATAGTTCCAGCTTCCATTTTAAATTTAGCCCCTTCTGGACCAATTCCAGCAGGAAGGTTCATCATTGTTTTGTAACGAGAAGAATTCTTAAATAATGAATCTTTAACAGGTACAAACCCTAATGTATCAATAATAATAATATCTTTTGTAGTTTCTACACCACCATATCTTTTTGTTAACTCTTCGTCAATAACAGTAGAGTCACGACGTTGTGTAATTGTGTATTTAGCTGTATCAATAAATTTAATTAAGTGGTCAAAATCTGCTGCAAAAGTTCCTGTAACTTGTTTGTGAGCTAATTGGGCGTCTCTTATGTCAATAAGTTTTTCGATAACTACAGCATAACGTTTCTGTTTAACTTGATTGAATTGGATAGGCATGTAAACTGACATAAATGTTTGGTATCCTAGAAAAGCAATAAGAAGCCAAAGTGCAATAATTATAACAGGTTTTAAACCTGATGGTAAAAATTTGTCAATCAGCCAAACTAAACCAATTGTAAGCAGAATAGAACCAACTGCAATAAGAATTATTGTAAGCATAGTGTTTTTTGTTAATTAATTTTATTAAAGGTCTAACGCAAATCTACAATTTTTTTTTATTCGTTAAAACCTATGAGAGTAAAAATCATTGCTATCTTTGAATAAATTTTTTTCTGAAGCTCAATAAATGAATGCATCCCAATTTTATTCCCTTATAAAACAGCAGTTTCCGTTTAATCCAACCGAAAAACAAAATTTTGTATTAATTCAATTATCTGAATTTATTTTTAATCCAGACCCTAAATCACTTTATTTACTAAAGGGGTACGCTGGAACAGGTAAAACCACTATTGTCAGCACTATAGTGAATAATTTATGGAAAATTAAAAAAAGTGCCGTTTTAATGGCTCCAACTGGTCGTGCTGCAAAAGTTATTTCAAATTATTCTAAAAAAGAAGCGTTTACCATTCATAAAAAAATCTATTTTCCAAGAAAAGATAGAGGTGGAGGTGTGAAATTTGTGTTGCAACCTAATAAGCATAAAAACACTATATTTATAGTAGATGAAGCCTCTATGATTCCAGATACTCCAGGCGACTCTAAACTGTTTGAAAATGGCTCTTTACTAGACGATTTAATGCAATATGTGTATAGTGGTCATCAATGTAAACTATTGCTAATTGGTGATACCGCACAGTTACCACCAGTAAAACTAGATGTTAGTCCAGCTTTAGAGCAAAAATCTCTAATTTTAAATTATGATAAGGAGGTTGTTAGTATGGAACTTGACGAAGTAGTAAGGCAAGAACAAGATTCAGGTATTTTATTTAATGCAACCATTCTTCGAGAAACACTTTCCGGCGTTTTTTACGATAGTTTTAAGTTTAATGTTTTGCCATTTAAAGATATAGTAAGGTTAATAGGTGGACAAGAAATTATGGATGCTATTAACGATTGTTATAGCGATTTAGGTAATGAAGAAACTTCAATTATTGTTAGAAGTAACAAGCGTGCAAATCTTTACAATCAGCAAATTAGAAGCAGAATATTATTCAATGAGAATGAATTGTCTGCAGGTGATTATTTAATGATTGTTAAGAATAATTATTTTTGGTTAAAGCCTTCTTCTGAAGCTGGATTTATTGCAAATGGTGATATTATAGAGGTTCTAGAAATTTTTTCTATTAAAGAATTATACGGTTTTCGTTTTGCGGAAGTTAAAGTGAGAATGGTAGATTACCCAAGAATGCACCCTTTTGAAACGGTGTTGCTCTTAGATACAATATCTGCAGAATCTCCATCCTTGCCTTATGAAGATTCTAATAGGCTATATCAAGAGGTTTTAAAAGATTATGAAGACGAAAGTAGTAGTTATAAGCGGTTTAGTAAGGTTAAAGCAAACAAATACTTTAATGCATTGCAGGTTAAATTTTCTTACGCAATAACATGTCATAAATCGCAAGGAGGACAGTGGAATACGGTGTTTGTAGAGCAGCCCTATTTGCCTAACGGAATAGATAAAGATTATTTGCGTTGGTTATATACTGCTGTAACACGTGCTAAAGAAAAACTTTATTTAATTGGGTTTAAAGATGAGTTTTTTGAAGAAGATTGAATATAATGTGTGAAATGGATTAAACGGATTTAAAATAGCTTTTAGACCGCTGTAATGATGTATTAAGAGGTGTTTAAATCGTTTTATAAGTAGAGCAATTAGATGATATATAAAAAAAACCGTTTAAAAATTATTTAAACGGTTTTTTTGTAATTATATGTTCATAAAATTATAGTAAGATACTAGCAATTTGTTGTGCTAATTCTGTTCCAATTCTATCTTGGGCTTCATTTGTTGCAGCACCTGTATGTGGTGTTAATGATAAAGAAGGATTCATTAATAGTCCCATTTCTGGTTGTGGTTCTTTTTCAAATACATCTAAAGCGGCTCTAGCAATTTTACCGCTTTCAATTGCTTTTACAAGAGCAAGTTCATCTACAACCCCACCACGAGCAGCATTTACTAATATAGCGCCATCTTTCATGCTATTTAATTCTGTTTCACCAATAACATATCCATCTTGGGCTGGTACATGTAAAGTTAAAAAGTCGGCTTGTTTTAAAACCTCTTCTTTAGATATGGTTTTGATTTCAAAACTTACAGTTTGTCCATCAAAGAACTCTAATTGTAAATCTGCTTTCTCTAAAAATGGGTCGAAAGCAACAACTTTCATACCTGCTCCTAGGGCAACTTTAGCAGTTGCTTGACCAATACGACCAAAACCAAGTACACCTAAAGTTTTTCCTTTAAGTTCTGTTCCTTTAGCGTATGCTTTCTTTAATCCTTTAAAGTTTTTATCACCTTCTAAAGGCATATCTCTGTTTGCGTTGTGTAAGAAACGTGCCAATCCGTATAGGTGTCCAAAAACTAATTCTGCAACCGAGTGTGAAGATGCTGCAGGAGTATTTATAACTTTTAGTCCTTTTTCGCGAGCATATTCAACATCAATGTTGTCCATACCAACACCACCACGACCAATAATTTTAAGGCTAGGGCAGGCATCTATTAAGTCTTTACGTACAGTTGTTGCACTTCTAACTAATAACACCACAATTTGGTTTTCGTTAATGTAATTAATTAATTGTTCTTGTGCTACTGTAGTTGTGATCACTTCAAATCCATCTTTTTCTAAAGCGTCAATTCCGCTTTGAGAAATACCGTCGTTTGCTAATACTTTCATAAGATTTGTTGTCATAAAAATGACATTGATTTTATAATTGATTAATTTGTTTGATTATGCTTTTCTTTCCAATTCGCTCATTACTTCAACAAGAGCAGCAACGCTACTTAAAGGTAAAGCGTTATACATAGAAGCTCTGTATCCACCAACACTTCTGTGTCCGTTAATACCATTCATACCAGCTTCTTTTGCTAAAGCGTCAAAAGTGTCTTTTAAACTTTCGTCTACTAAGTTAAAAGTTGCATTCATTATAGAGCGGTCTTCTTTAGCTGCAAACCCTTTAAATAATGGGTTTAAATCTATTTCAGAATACATTAATTGGGCTTTCTTTTCGTTTTCTTTTTCAATAGCAGCAATTCCACCCAAATCTTTTAACCATTGTAGGGTTAACATAGAGGTGTATACAGCAAAAACAGGAGGTGTGTTAAACATACTGTCTTTGTCTATAAAATTTTTGTAATCTAGCATAGATGGGATTGCGCGAGTTACTTTACCTAAAACGTCTTCTTTTATTACAATAAGAGTTGTTCCTGCAGGCCCCATGTTTTTTTGAGCACCAGCATAAATTAAGTCGAATTTAGAAAAGTCTAGCGTTCTAGAGAAAATATCACTACTCATGTCGCAAACCATAGGTACAGGACTCGTAGGAAATTCTTTTATTTGTGTACCGAATATGGTGTTGTTAGATGTACAGTGAAAATAATCTAAGTCTGAAGGTACTGTAAACCCTTTAGGAATATAATTGTAGTTTGCGTCTTTAGACGAAGCAACTTCTACAACATCTCCAAAAAGTTTGGCTTCTTTTATGGATTTTGCAGCCCAAGTACCAGTGTTTAAATAGCCTGCTTTAGTTTCTAATAAATTGTACGCAGCCATTAAAAATTGAGTGCTTGCGCCACCTTGTAAAAATAATGCTTTGTAGCCTTTGCCTTCTAAGCCAAGTAATTCTATAGCTAATGCACTAGCATTTTCCATAACCTCAATAAAAGGTTTGCTTCTGTGCGATATTTCAATTAGAGATAAACCGCTATTGTTAAAATCGATTACGGCTTCTGAAGCTTTAAGTAATACTTCTTGAGGAAGAATACATGGGCCAGCACTAAAATTGTGTTTTTTCATTATTTCGATAATTTTGTGATAAGCACAAAGGTGGTAAATAATTGATGAATTTATATAATAAAATTAATATTTTTTATGCTAAATTTTTAATAAAAACGCCACAGTATCAACGTTATCGGCATAATCCCACAGCTTTGGGGATTGGGTGTTTCCGAAAACAATTTCGTGTTCTGTAAAGTCTTTAGAAACAATGCATTGTATTTTAGACTTTTTTGAAATTAATTCGTTTTTTAGCGAATTTACATCGTTGTAGTACTCGTAAAAAAGGGTTGCAATTGGCGAAGAAAAACTTGGATCTTCTTTAATCATTAAAAAGCCATTTTCTAACATATCAAACTCGCTCATTAAATATACAGCTTTGTTGTAATCGTAATTATTGGCATATTTATGATCGTTAATTACGTCTTTCCACTTATACATTGCTTGAAAAAAGTTTTGAAAATCATACTGCTTTGGCACGTATAATTTTGAAACATTTCTGCAGCCTAAACCGTAATATCTAAAAATATCATCGGCTAAACCTTCTAAGTCTTCAGTTGTTTCATTTCCTGTTAAAACAGCGACAGAGTTTCTGTTTTTTCTAATAATAGCCGGTTTGTCTTTAAAATAATATTCAAAATAACGTGCTGTATTATCGCTTCCTGTTGCTATAACCGCATCAAACTGATCTAATTTCCCGTCTACAAATAAGATTTTAGATTTAAATTCTGGCTCTATATATTCTAAATATTTTGCTAAAAAGGGTAATAGGTGTTTGTCGTTAGACGATTGTTTTACAATTACTTCATGCCCAGTTATTAAAACCGATAGAAAGTCGTGAAATCCAACCAAGGGTATATTTCCGGCCATAATTATAGCTACTCTCTTTGCAGGATTTGAGTTGAATGTATACGGTTTAAGCCAGGTATTAATATTGTTTTCCGTTAAAGATTCTGCCCAACCGTTTAGTGCAAATGTTAAGTTGTCTGTGTTAAACCATTTGTTTTGTTCCTGAGCTATTTTTAATTGATGTTTAAAGCCGTCAAAAAATAAATCATTAAAAGGAATGTTCTCTTTTTTTTGAGGAATGTTGTTTGTAAACTGGCGTATAAAATCGCCTAATTTAATAAAAGCTTTAATTCTTTGCTCTAAATTCATAGTCTAATTTGGTTATGAAAGGTTTTGGCTTTATTTTAGCCGCAACAAAGTTAGAAAAAGAAATACGCTATGGCAATTATAATAACAGACGAATGTATAAATTGTGGGGCTTGCGAACCAGAATGCCCTAATACAGCTATTTATGAAGGCGCAGACGATTGGAGATATAAAGACGGAACGAGTTTAGATGGTAAAGTTGTACTTCCTGATGGGAAAGAGGTGGATGCAGATGAAGCTCAAGAGCCTATTAGTGATGAACTTTATTATATTGTACCCGATAAATGTACTGAATGTAAAGGGTTTCATGAAGAACCACAATGTGCGGCAGTATGCCCAGTAGATTGTTGTGTGCCTGATGATGACCATGTAGAAACCGAAGAAGAATTATTGGGGAAACAACGTTTTATGCATCCTGAAGATTAATTTAATTACAATATTAATTGGAAAGCCGAGCGTATGCTCGGCTTTTTTTGTTTTACAACTTCTTCTGTATTTAGAAACTAAAACCAAGTCTTGTAAAAATGTATCTTCCGTCAGATCCCATTTGTACAGAGTCGGCTAGACCACCTTGGTCCGACCAACCATCAAATTGCGGAGTTGGGTAGGTGTTAAATAAATTATTAGCTCCTAGTGTTAAATTTATGTTTTCGGTAAACGCGTAACCTAAGCTTAAGTCTACAATTAGTTTTGCTTTATATGTATCTGTGGCTACAAGTTTTAAAGCATCTGCTTCTTCAAAAGTAACAGGAGGTGAGTCTACCCATTGAAAATCTTGGAGTTTAACTTCGCTAAACTGTGTTAGAGCTACATTTGCATTAAATTTAGAGACAGAATACCCAAGGTTTAATCCGAATTTATAATCGGGAGCAGCTGCTTCTAAGTAAGCTTGTGAAAACGGGCTAAAGAATCTTAATTCGGCTTCTTCATCTGTCATGCTACTGCCTTCAAATTCAGGAGTGTTAATGCTTTTAATTTTTAATTTATTTAAGTTTCCTATTAATCCAAGGTTAAGATTGCTATTGTTTCCTACAGAAAATTTATAGTTTAATACAATATCTAACCCGGTGGTTTGTGTGTCTACACCATTTGCAAAAAATTGAGCAGCATCAACATTTAAAGGTCCTAAAATCGCTTGATCTGTAAAGTTGTCTGTTAAAATAATGCGGTCATCTACATTAATTAAATATCCATCTATTGTTGCGGTAAATCCGTTTTTCTTAAAGGTAAACCCTAGGCTGCTGTTAAATGCTTTTTCTTCTTTTAAATCTTCTATACCAAAAGCTTTGGTTACTGTACTGTTATTAGCAGAAAGTAATGAAGGGATAGATTCTCCAGCAACTATATTGGTAAATATTAAGTTATAATACAGTTGTGCTAATGAAGGAGCTCTAAACCCAGTAGAGATAGACCCTCTTATGGCTAAGGCTTCATTTAGTAATTTGTATCGGGTAGCGAGTTTGAAATTAAAAGTGTTTCCAAGGTCGCTATAGTTTTCAAATCGTAATGCGCCACCTATTAAAAAATCATCTGTTACATTTAATTCAGAATCTAAATAGATACCATAGTTTGTTCTGCTTCTGTCAACTTCGTTATCTGGGCTATAACCAGGAAAACCTTGAGATCCGCCAGGTAAAACATCGCCGTTAGTATCTGTAGCAACATTTTGTAAACTTGGATTTGTAAGCACAACACCATTTTCGTCGTACAAAGAATAAGATTCAATTTCTCCAGCAAAAATGCCAAAGTTTTCAGTCCGGTATTCTAATCCAAAAGCAAGACTTAGCCCAGATGCTACAGCGTCGTAATACTTGTTAAAGTCTATACCAGTAGTATTTTGAGATAGATAGTGACCTCCAGCATCAAAATCTACTGGCGAAGCATCTTTCATAGACGCATTATTACTGTCCTTTATGTAATAATGAAAATTATTTTTACCATAGGTATTATTAAAATCTAAAGTCCATCCATTGCTCATTTCATGTTTAACTCCAGCAGATACAGAAACATCTGTGATATTTGATGTTATTTTAGGGGTGAACCCATCAGGGTATAAGCTCGGCACACTTCTGTTGTCTCCGTCTTCAAAACTATCTCTAGAAAAAGCATACGCTTCTGTGTCTCTAAAGTTACGGCCACCAAATGCATAAACTTCTGTGGTATTTCCTATAGGAATTGCTGTATTTACCATAAAATTAAAACTTTCTACACCTGCGCTTCCATAACCTTTACGCCAAGAAAAACCAGGGCGTAATGTGTTGTCTCGAGATAATAATTCGGTTGTAAAATTTACATATCCGCCATCATTACCAATGTCTACACCGTAGTTTAGGTCTAGTTTAACGGTTTCTCCATCGTAATTTTTATCTTTTCCGTCTAGTCTGTTTTTGCCTTCAACATTATATAATGTTTCTCCGGTTTTTTTTTCCCATCCATCTCCAATTGCAGTGCTGTAAGCTCCGTAAGTAAGCCCTCCAGTTATGCCTTCTGTATTGTCTTTAAGTACGATGTTTATTACACCAGCGATTGCGTCAGAACCATATTGAGCAGAGGCGCCATCTCTTAATACTTCAATCCTTTTAATTGCAGATGCAGGAATTGCATTTAAATCGGTCCCTGAATTTCCACGGCCTCGGGTCCCGAAAATATTTACTAAAGACGATTGGTGTCTGCGTTTTCCGTTAATTAATACTAGGGTTTGATCCGGCCCTAGGCCTCTAAGTGATGCAGGGACAACGTGATCTGCGCCATCCGATCCAGATTGTTTGCTGGCATTAAATGAAGGTGCTGCATATTGTAGAATTTCGTTAACTTCAACTTTACCTGTAGTTGTTGCTATTTCTGCAACATCTAAAACATCTACGGGTACAGCAGAATCTGTAATCGTGCGTTTTGAGTTTCTGGAGCCTACAAGTACAATTTCATCAAGGCCAACACCTTCTATAAGGGTAATGTTTAATGTTGTCTGGCCATTTACCGGAACTTCTTTGGTGTTGTAGCCGACAAAGCTAAAAACTAATGTGGCGTTGTCGCTAACATTTATACTGTAATTTCCATCAAAATCGGCGACTACGCCATTAGAAGTGCCTTTTTCAATAATATTAACACTAGGTACAGGTAAGCCTTCACCATCTATTATTGTTCCTGTTACGGTTTGTCCCGAGGTAAGTTGAAAATAAAAAAGAGAGAGTAATAAAAAGGATAATTGTTTCATAAGGTTGTTTTTATTGGTTGTTAATTAAAGATATGTAAATAAGTGATTTAACTAAAATTTACTTGCAAAGTTGTGGGGTATTTTGTTAAGAATTAGAGAATTGTTAATTGTTAATCGTGTTTGATTGTATTATTCTTAGTTAAAACGTTCTTTTTTAGTAATATAAGTGTGAGTTGTATA
This sequence comes from Formosa sediminum, assembly GCF_007197735.1. GTDB lineage: Bacteria > Bacteroidota > Bacteroidia > Flavobacteriales > Flavobacteriaceae > Formosa > Formosa sediminum. The sequence goes on along the minus strand of NZ_CP041637.1, from coordinate 3,165,604 downwards.
AGTTTTAATCATGTGAAACCTAATTTTGCTGTGGTTTTTAATTTTTTAGCTTGTCTTTTTTGTCAGTTTAAAATGTTAAATAGGAAACTAAATATTGAAGGTGGATTATTTATTTATGTGGAGTTACATGCTTGCGTTAAAAGCTAGATGTTTTTTATAAAAATAAATTCATATAATTACTTACATTTGCACTCGCAAAAACCAAAGGCTTGGTTATTGTATCTTTAATCTAATTACCTAAAGAAAAAATGAAAGCAGGAATTGTAGGATTACCAAACGTTGGAAAGTCAACTTTATTTAATTGTTTATCTAATGCTAAAGCGCAAAGTGCAAACTTCCCATTTTGTACGATCGAGCCTAATATTGGTGTTGTAAATGTGCCAGACCCAAGATTAGAGAAGTTAGAGCAATTAGTTGATCCTGAACGCGTTGTGCCTGCAACAGTAGAGATAGTTGATATTGCTGGTTTGGTAAAAGGTGCAAGTAAAGGTGAAGGACTAGGAAATCAATTCTTAGCAAATATTAGGGAGACAGATGCTATATTGCATGTGTTACGCTGTTTTGATAATGATAATATTGTGCATGTAGATGGAAATGTAAATCCAATTCGTGATAAAGAAACGATAGACATGGAGTTGCAATTGAAGGATTTAGAAACAGTAGATAAAAAACTTGAAAAAGTAAAGCGTGCGGCAAAAACAGGGAATAAAGATGCGCAAAAAGAAGAGGCTGTATTATTGCATATTAAAACAAGTTTAGAAGCTGGGGTTTCTGTAAGAGCGATAGATTTTACTGAAGAAGATTATAATGAGTTTGTTGCTCCAGCACAGTATATAACTGCAAAACCTGTGATGTATGTGTGTAATGTAGACGAAGCTGCTGCAAGTACTGGAAATAAATACGTAGACTTAGTAAAAGACGCAGTAAAAGATGAAAATGCTGAAGTTTTGGTTTTAGCTGTTGGAACAGAAGCTGATATTAATGAGTTAGACGATTTTGAAGAACGCCAGATGTTTTTACAAGATATAGGTTTAGAAGAGCCAGGAGCATCTAAGTTAATACGTTCTGCATATAAATTGTTAAATCAGCAAACGTATTTTACGGCAGGAGTTAAAGAAGTAAGAGCGTGGACTATTGATATTGGAGCAACGGGACCGCAGGCTGCAGGAGTAATACATACCGATTTTGAAAAAGGCTTTATTAGAGCGGAAGTTATTGCTTATGACGATTTTATAGCCTACGGCAGTGAAGCAAAAGTTAAGGAAGCAGGAAAAATGCGTGTAGAAGGAAAAAATTATATAGTTAAAGATGGAGATGTTATGCATTTCTTATTCAACGTTTAACATAAAATTTTTAAATAAAATATCAGAGCCAATACGTAAGTATTGGCTCTTTTTGTTGATAAATACTAGGGTTAGTGTTTTATTTTTGAAGCCGAAATGTTATATTAGCGTCTCATCTCTAAAAATCTATGCTAGACCAAACCAATTATACCGAAGATAATATACGTTCATTAGACTGGAAAGAACATATTCGTATGCGACCGGGGATGTATATAGGTAAACTGGGAGATGGCTCTTCTGCAGATGATGGTATCTATATTCTTCTTAAAGAAGTTTTGGATAACTCTATCGACGAATTTGTAATGGGCGCCGGAAAAACGATAGAGATTTCTATTCAGGGTAGTAAAGTTATTGTTCGCGATTATGGGCGTGGTATACCATTAGGTAAAGTTGTAGATGTCGTGTCTAAGATGAATACTGGAGGGAAGTATGATTCTCGAGCCTTTAAAAAATCTGTGGGACTAAATGGTGTAGGTACTAAAGCTGTAAATGCACTATCTTCTTATTTTAGAGTAGAATCGTCTAGAGAAGGAAAGTCTGCTTCAGCCGAGTTTGAACAAGGTAATTTAAAAAACCAAGAGTTTTTAGAGTCAACTACGAGACGTAAAGGAACAAAGGTGACTTTTATTCCAGACGAGATCATTTTTAAAAATTATAAATTTAGAAATGAGTATGTCGAGAAAATGCTTAAAAATTATGTGTATTTAAACCCAGGTTTAACTATAGTTTATAATGGTGAAAAATACTACAGTGAAAATGGTTTAAAAGATTTACTTAGCGAAAATATTAAAGAAAGTGATATGGTTTATCCTATTATTCACTTAAAAGGCGACGATATTGAAGTTGCTTTAACGCATAGTAAAACGCAGTATTCCGAAGAATATCATTCATTTGTTAATGGGCAAAATACAACCCAAGGAGGAACGCATTTATCTGCATTTCGTGAAGCTGTTGTAAAAACAGTTCGTGAATTTTATGGTAAAAATTATGATGCTTCAGATGTGAGAAAATCTATTGTTACGGCAATAGCTATAAAAGTGATGGAACCTGTTTTTGAGAGCCAGACTAAAACAAAGTTAGGTTCTACAGATATGGGAGGAGAATTGCCTACGGTGCGAACCTATGTAAATGATTTTATAAAGACGTATTTAGATAATTTTCTTCATAAAAATCCGGATTCAGCAGATAAAATTCAGCGAAAAATTCTACAAGCAGAACGCGAACGTAAAGAATTATCTGGAATTAGAAAATTAGCTAAAGATCGTGCTAAAAAAGCTAGTCTTCACAATAAAAAATTAAGAGATTGTCGTGTGCATTTTGGTGATATTAAAAATGAACGTAATTTAGAGTCTACGTTATTTATTACCGAGGGTGATTCGGCTTCGGGAAGTATTACAAAATCTCGAGATGTAAATACTCAAGCTGTATTTAGTTTAAAAGGGAAGCCTTTAAATTGCTATGGTTTAAGTAAAAAAATTGTGTACGAGAATGAAGAATTTAATTTACTTCAAGCGGCATTAAATATCGAAGAGTCTATGGAAGACTTACGGTATAATAATATTGTAATTGCAACAGATGCCGATGTAGATGGAATGCATATTAGATTATTATTAATTACATTCTTTTTACAATTTTTCCCAGAGATTATAAAAGAAGGGCATTTGTATATTTTACAAACACCATTGTTTAGAGTTAGAAATAAGAAAAAAACAATTTATTGCTACTCAGAACAAGAGCGTGTTAATGCTATCGATCAATTAAAACCTAAGCCAGAGATTACACGATTTAAAGGGTTGGGTGAAATTTCTCCAGACGAGTTTAAGCATTTTATTGGTGATAATATTCGTTTAGAGCCTGTCATGTTAGATAAAGATATGTCTATAGAGGAGTTATTAGAATTCTATATGGGAAAAAACACACCTACGCGTCAAAAATTCATTATAAATAACCTGAAAGTAGAAATAGATTTAGTCGCAGAAAAAAATGAGAACGGATAACGGGCATGTAAAAAACACTATAATTTCAGTGTATTTTGTTTTAATTGTCTTAGCTATTATCATGGCTACGGTTTTTAAAGCATTTAGCGACTTAACATCTAATTTTGGATTAACTTTTGTTATTGTGCTGTCGGTTTTTATGGTAGTGTTTTTAGCAGTATATAGAATAGGAAAATACTTTGAGTATGATAGCGATGGCGAACAAGTTGTAGTAACAAACAAAGGGTTACTATTGTCTGAAAAAATTAATTATAGAACACATGAGATTGAGTTTTATAAAGAAAATTTAATTGGTTTTAAATTTAAAAACTATCTAATATATAGGTGTTTAGTGTTGTATATTAAAAGTGATAGTGGAGCTACAGTAAAGGAGCGATTTAATACAACTTTAGTGACGCAACGAAAACGAAAGTATATTGGGCAATCTCTAAGTAAAATAGTAAAAAAGAATATTTCAAATAAAGCGTAATTATTAATGATAGAAAGTGATAACGACGAATTAAATACTAATCTTCCAGAAGATCAAGAGACAATTACTAGGGTGTCTGGAATGTACAAAGATTGGTTTTTAGATTATGCATCTTATGTTATTTTAGAACGTGCTGTACCTGCTATTGAAGATGGATTTAAACCTGTGCAGCGTAGGATTATGCATTCTATGAAAGATTTAGATGATGGTCGTTATAATAAGGTAGCCAATATTGTAGGACATACTATGCAGTATCATCCGCACGGAGATGCAAGTATTGCAGATGCTATGGTGCAAATCGGGCAGAAAGATTTATTAATAGATACACAAGGGAACTGGGGTAATATTTTAACTGGAGATAGTGCAGCGGCATCCAGGTATATAGAGGCACGTTTGTCTAAATTTGCTTTAGATGTGGTGTATAATCCTAAAATTACAGAGTGGCAGGCTTCTTACGATGGTCGCCGAAAAGAGCCTGTAAATTTACCAGTTATGTTTCCTTTGTTATTAGCGCAAGGTGGTGAAGGTATCGCTGTAGGATTGTCTACAAAAATTTTACCTCATAATTTTATTGAGTTAATAGATGCTTCCATTAAACATTTAAAGGGTAAACGTTTTACAATTTTACCCGATTTCCCAACTGCAGGAATTGCAGATTTTACCAATTACAACGATGGTTTACGTGGCGGTCGTGTGCGTATTCGGGCAAAAATCTCTCAATTAGATAAAAATACTCTAGTTATCACAGAAATTCCTTTTGGAACAAATACATCGTCGCTTATAGATTCAATACTTAAAGCAAACGATAAGGGTAAGATTAAAATTAAGAAAATTGAAGATAACACAGCTGCAGATGTAGAGATATTAGTACATCTTCCCGCTGGAATTTCTCCAGATAAAACAATAGATGCATTGTATGCATTCACAAGTTGCGAGACTTCTGTATCGCCCTTAGGATGTGTTATAGAAGATAATAAACCATTATTTATAGGCGTCTCAGAAATGCTTCGTCGCTCTACCGATAATACGGTTCAGTTATTAAAAAGCGAATTAGAAATCAAATTGGGTGAGTTCGAGGAACTTTGGCATTTTGCTTCTCTAGAACGTATTTTTATAGAAAACAGAATTTATCGTGATATTGAAGAAGAAGAAACTTGGGAAGGGGTAATTAAAGCTATAGATTCCGGTTTAAAACCACATGTTAAGCACTTAAAACGTTTAGTTACTGAAGACGATATAGTAAGGTTAACCGAGATTAGAATTAAGCGTATTTCTAAGTTTGATATTGATAAAGCACAACAAAAAATTGATGCTTTAGATGAGCAAATAGCTGAAGTAAAACATCACTTAAGTCATCTAATTGATTATGCTATAGCGTATTTTGCAAGATTGAAAAAAGAATATGGAGAAGGGCGTGAACGCAAGACTGAAATTAGAATTTTTGATGATGTAGACGCTACGAAAGTTATAATCCGGAACACAAAACTTTATGTTAATCGAATAGAGGGGTTTGTAGGTACCTCTTTAAAACGCGATGAGTATGTTGGAGATTGCAGTGATATTGATGATATAATTGTGTTTACCAAAAGTGGTAAAATGATGGTTACAAAGGTAGATTCTAAAACTTTTGTAGGTAAAGATATTATTCATGTTGCTGTTTTTAAGAAAAAAGATAAGCGTACTATTTATAATATGATTTATCGAGATGGCGCTAAAGGTCCTACCTATGTAAAACGTTTTGCTGTTACCGCTATTACTCGCGATAAAGAATACGATTTAACTACAGGGGCAAAAGGGTCTACCGGATTGTATTTTTCTGCAAACCCTAATGGTGAAGCAGAAGTTGTGACCATTTTACTGCGTCAGGTAGGAAGTATAAAGAAGTTAAAGTGGGATTTAGATTTTTCTGATATTCTAATTAAAGGTAGGGCTTCTAAAGGGAACTTGGTTAGCAAATTCCCGGTTAAAAGAATAGAACTTAAAGAAAAAGGAGTGTCTACTTTAAAACCACGTAAAATTTGGTTTGATGACACGGTACGTCGTTTAAATGTAGATGGTAGAGGTGAGTTGTTAGGCGAGTTTAAAGGCGAAGATCGTTTGTTAATTATCAATCAGTCAGGTTATGTGAAAACTATTTTACCAGAATTAACGGCACATTTTGATAACGATATGGTTGTGCTTGAAAAATGGATTCCAGAAAAACCAATTTCAGCAATATATTACGAAGGAGAAAAAGAGCGTTATTACGTGAAGCGATTTGTAATAGATAATGAAAATAAAGAAGAAATGTTTATATCGGAACACGATAAATCTCATTTAGAAATAGTATCTACAGATTGGTTGCCAGTAGCAGAGATTGTTTTTGGTAAAGAACGCGGTAAAGAACAAAAAGAAAATCAACACGTAAATCTTGAAGAATTTATTTCAGTAAAAGGCATTAAAGCATTAGGAAATCAGTTAACTACAGATAAAGTAAAACATATTAATTTGTTAGATCCGCTTCCTTACGAAAGAGAAGAAGATGGTAATGATATTGATGATGAAGATTTGGATATAGATGACTTGAATCAAGATTCGGAACCCACTTTATTCTAAATCTTATTAAATATAGATTGTAAAAAAAAAATCACCAAAAGAATATGTTCTTTTGGTGATTTTTTTTATTGAAATAAAAATGATTTAAAGAGTTTAATTCATTTTTATGTATTGTCACCAGATTTGTGTGAATTAAGTCTTTAAATCGATTTATTTAGCGCGAATAGCTATACCTTTTTGTTTTTTGTCTTCACCAACATAAGAGTATTCAAAAGTGTAAGATGAGTCTGTAGTGTGTAATATTTTTAAATGAATATCTTTTCTTTCAATCCTGTTTTTAGGATTTATAGTTTTGAATATAACTTCGCAATCATTAATCCAACGTACTTCAGAAGAGTCTATTTTTCCATCATAAGTTTCAATTTGCAGTTTGTCTGTTCTGTTAAATTCAGATTTAAATGTAGAACCATCAATAATTATCTCGCTATAATAATGTCCAGTTTTAAAATCTGTACAATTTCTCTCTACATTATAACAGCTTGTCATGCATACTACAAGTAAACACAGAAAAAATAGTTTCATAGGTTTTTCTTTTGCGTAAAAATAGTGAACTTATATTGAGTTCTCAAAGTTTTTAAAGCTCCCGTCTGTGTAAAAAATAACAATGCGTTCAATTTGTTTTGTAGGGTCTGATTTAAAAACAGGATTTGAAATTGGGTTATTCGGTGTTTCTTGAGGTTGTTTAACAGGTTCTTTAATTGTTGTAGGTTCTTCAGAAAATAAATCTGGAGATTCTGCTTTTTTAGTTTCAGGAGGGAAGCTGCCTTTGCCGTTTAATAACCAATAGAGTTCTACTTCAGGATAGGTGCTCAGAATTTTCATTACAAAATCTAAACTTGGTTTATTTCTTCCAGAAAGTATATGAGAAATGGAAGAACGTTGTACACCAATTTTTTCAGAGAAAGAAGAGGCAGATTCTCCATAAAAATCAATTACTTTTTGTAGGCGTTTTGTAAACTCGTCGCTGTTTATCATTGTAAACTTATTTAATACTATTGAGTGATTACAAATGTAACAAAAAGAACAATACAGTCAACAATTCACATAAATATACTTGCTGATATATTAAATATATACTTTAATAAATAATTTTTAAAACTCTGATTTATAACATTTAGTATTATAAATAATAATTGACTCTAATTTACAGCTCTTCAAATAAAATTGTATAATTAAACAGCTATTTAAGTGTATATAAATGTATACAAAATGCATTGTTTGTTCTGTTTACATTTGTAAATATTTATTTGTTTACATTTGTGTACTTATAATTTACCTATGGATATTAAAGAAATTACAAGTCTATATCAGACTAATAAAGCGCAAGAATTAAAAGGGCGTTACATTACCAACTCTCATATTAAACCACTTTTAGATTCATTAGATTCTAGTTTTGAGGTATCAGAAATTGGAACTTCAGTTTTAGAAAAACCCATTTGGGGGATTAAATTCGGAACCGGAAAAAAACGATTATTATTATGGTCGCAAATGCACGGCAATGAATCTACAACCACTAAGGCACTTTTCGATTTTATTAATACACTTAAACATCCAGATCACGTTTTAGATTATTTAAAAGAAGCGTGTACCTTTTATATCATTCCTATTTTAAATCCAGATGGTGCTGCTGCATACACCAGATTGAATGCTGTAGACGTAGATTTAAATAGAGATGCACAAACTTTGTCTCAGCCAGAGAGTAAAGTGCTAAGAGCTGCCTATAACAATTTTAAGCCAGACTATTGTTTTAATTTACACGGACAGCGAACTATATTTAGCGCAGGAAATACTAATAAAACTGCAACGGTCTCTTTTTTATCTCCAGCTCAAGACGATAATAGAAGCATTACAGCATCAAGAAAGATAGGTATGGATATTATTGCAGAAATGAATACTACACTTCAAGCATTAATACCAAATCATGTAGGGCGATACGATGATTCTTTTAATATTAACTGTGTAGGGGACAGTTTTCAGTCTTTTAATGTACCTACCATACTTTTTGAAGCGGGACATTATGCAAATGACTATGATAGAGAGTTAACGCGTTTTTATATTTATGCAGCGTATTTATCTGCATTTAATTATATCGCAAAAAATGAAATTACAGGAAATAAATACAATGATTACTTTAAAATTCCTGAAAATGATAAATGTTTTTATGATATAATTATTAGAGATGTAAATATAGGAACTGATGAAAATCCTGAAATATTTGATATTGGAATCTTATATGTAGAAAAATTAATTAAAAATAAAATTGAGTTTTTTCCAAAGATTGAAAGCATCTCAATACTAAATAAATTTCATGGTCACAAAGAGGTTAAAGCTAATAGTATGAGGGCTTTAGGTGCATATGGACAAAAGCTAAGTATAGGTCTCGAAAACGATTTCGTAACTATTGGAGGTACAGAATTTTTATTAAAATTGTGAAAACCTTAATAATTTGATAAGATTAATATGTAAAAATGTATTATTTTTGCTTTAAAGAACAAAAAGTACAGATATGGCAAAATTTAAATTAGATGAAATAGATCACCAAATTCTTGATATGTTAATTGATAATACAAGAGTTCCATTTACAGATATCGCTAAGAAATTACTGATTTCGGCTGGTACTGTTCATGTTAGAGTTAAAAAAATGGAAGATGCTGGGATTATTAAGGGATCTTCTTTAACTTTAGATTATAAAAAATTAGGTTATTCTTTTATTGCATACATTGGTGTTTATTTAAACAATACATCTCAAACCAAATTTGTGTTAGAGCGTATTAACGAATTACCTTTTGTTACAGTTGCTCATATCACAACTGGCAAGTTTAATATTTTCTGTAAAATAAGAGCTAGAAATACAGCTCATGCGAAAGATGTTATCTTTATGATTGATGATATTGAAGGTGTATACAGAACAGAGACTATGATTTCTTTAGAAGAAAGCATAAACGATAAAAAACGTTTAATGCACTATATCTTTAAAGAGTTATAATAAATAGTCTATAAAAGTTATAAAAAAGAGCTAAAAATTAATTTTTAGCTCTTTTTTTATTCTTCTTCATTTGTTAATACTAAATCTTCATCTAATGTTAGGTTGGGGTAGTCTGGGAAGTCAACAACAACGTGTCCTAGATTGTTTAACACTAAATCATTACTGCTATCAAAATTAGTCATAGTGTAATGTAATTTACAACTTACTTTAACTAAATATGTAGTGTCTTTGGTAGTTATTTCTACCGCTTCAATAGTTTCATTTTGGTGGTTGTCAAATCTAATAATATCTCTATCATTATAACCATCAGGAAACTTCTCTGTCAATCTTGAAAGAATTTCAGGAGTTAGTTTTTTATAATCAACAATAACTTTTTTCATCTTAAAAATGTTTTAGATGTTTAATAGTATTGTTAAATGTCGCTTATCTTGGGTATCTAAATTTACAAATTATTTTGATTTAATACGAGTCGTTATAAAATTTTAACGCTTCTATAATTAGATCATTAGGGACTAAACAATCAATTTTAGTTTCTCCTATGGCGCTAAGAAGTACAAAATTAATGTTGCCATGAGAATTTTTCTTATCGTATTTTAAGAGGTCTATTATAGGTTCGTAATCTTCTTCATTAATACTAACGAAGTCGTAAATACTGTTAATTACGTTTTTAATTTCATTATTTTCAGCTTCACTTAAACCTGTAAGCTTTGTAGAAATGTAAGCAGCTAAAATCATACCAATGGCAATGGCTTCACCATGTAAAAGCGTAGTTTTATAGCTGTTGGTTAAAAAATAAGATTCAATAGCATGACCTATAGTATGTCCAAAATTAAGTGTTTTTCTTAAACCGTCTTCTCTAGGGTCAATATCTACAACATGTTTTTTTATTAATACAGACTCATAGATTAATTGGTCCAGGTGCTCTGTATGTAAAAGAGATAAATCTTTGAATTTATCCCAATAAGCTTTATCTTGAATTAAACCATGTTTAAGCATTTCTGCTAAACCAGATCGCATTTCATTTTGTGGTAATGTTTTTAAGTATGTAGTATCAATAATAACCATTTCTGGTGTATTAATAACACCAATTTGATTTTTTAGATTCCCTAAATCAACTCCTGTTTTTCCACCTACAGAAGCATCAACCATAGATAGTAGCGTAGTAGGTATGTTTATAAAACTAATGCCACGTTTAAATGTAGAAGCAACAAAAC